>CAWGON010000001.1:0-699904 GCA_963824245.1 uncultured Thermoleophilia bacterium | reverse complement strand
AAGCGCCGTGGCCTCACCAAGGGCCGCACCCGCGCCTGGAAGAAGGCGATCGTCCAGCTCGCCCCCGGCGAGCGGATCGAGCTGTTCGAGGGCGGACAAACCGCCTAGGAGACTGAAGATGCCGAACCGCAAAACCAAACCCACCAGCCCCGGCCGCCGCTTCGCGACCTACCCGCTGCGCGAGCAGCTGACCGCGACCGAGCCGGAAAAGAAGCTGACCGAGGGCCTGAAAAAGTCAGGCGGCCGCAACGTCAACGGGCGCGTCACCTCCCGCCACCGCGGCGGCGGTGCCAAGCGGCGCTACCGGAAGATCGACTTCAAGCGACTCAAGGACGGCGTGCCCGCGAAGGTCGCGACGATCGAGTACGACCCCAACCGCAGCTGCTACATCGCCCTTCTGCACTACGCCGACGGCGCCAAGGACTACATCCTCGCGCCCTCGACGCTGGCGGTCGGCGACAGCGTGAACTCGGGTCCCGAGGCCGACATCAAACCCGGCCACGCGATGGCGCTGGGGCAGATGCCGACCGGCACCATCGTCCATAACGTCGAGCTGATCCCCGGCCAGGGCGGCAAGCTCGGCCGCGCCGCCGGCACCGCGATCCAGCTGGTCGCGAAGGAGGGCGAGATGGTGACCCTGCGGTTGCCGTCCTCGGAGATGCGGCTGGTCCGCGCCGAGTGCCGCGCCTCGATCGGCACCCTTTCCAATGCCGAGCACCAGAACCTCAAGGTCGGCAAGGCGGGTCGCAGCCGCCACAAGGGCAAGCGCCCGCAGAGTCGCGGCGTCGCGATGAACCCCGTCGACCATCCGCACGGCGGCGGCGAGGCCCACCACACGCCCGGCGGGCACCCGGTCACCCCGTGGGGCAAGCCCACGCTCGGTTACCGGACCCGCAAGAAGGGCAAGCAGTCCGACCGCTACATCGTCCGTGGCCGCCGTCGCGGCAAGAAGAAGGGTGGCCGCTGATGGGTCGTTCAACCAAAAAGGGCCCGTGGGTCCAGGAGCGCCTGATGGGGCGCATCACCTCGATGAACGAGGCCGGCAAAAAACAGATGGTCAAAACCTGGTCGCGGACCTCGACGATCTTCCCGGAGATGGTCGGGCACACGATCGCCGTCCACGACGGCAAGAAACACGTTCCAGTCTTCATCTCGGAGTCGATGGTCGGGCACAAGCTCGGCGAGTTCGCCCCCACCCGCACCTTCCGCTCCCACTCCGGCACCGGCAAGGGCGACTAACGATGGCCGACGAGAAAAAAGACAAAAAAGAGGCGAAAAAAGCGCCGGCCAAAAAAGCGGCCGCGAAAGCCGAGGGCAAACCGGCGAAAAAAGCGGCTGCGAAAAAAGCCGCCGCCAAAAAACCCGCGGCGAAAAAAGAGGCCGCCAAAAAAGCGCCGAAAAAAGCCGCCGCGAAAAAAGAGACTTCGAAAAAAGCCGACGCCAAAGACGCCAAAGGCAAGAAAGCGCCGGCCAAAAAAACCGCGCCGAAGGCTCCGGCCACGCCGCCGGTCGTCCGCGCCAGCGCCCGCTACGTGCGGATCGCCCCGCGCAAGGCGCGCCTGATCGCCGATCAGGTCCGCGGCCTGCACATCGAGAAGGCGCGGGCGCTGCTGCAGTTCTCGCCCCGCAGCGCCGCCCAGGACATCCAGAAGCTGATCGATTCCGCCGCCGCCAACGCGGAGAACAACCACGACCTGATCGGGGATGAGATGCGTGTCTCCTCGATCACCGTCGACGAGGGCCCGACCCTGAAGCGCTTCCGACCCCGGGCCCAGGGACGGGCGACCCCGATCCACAAGCGAACCAGCCACATCGCCGTGGCACTAACCCCGGTGGAGGACTAGGCACATGGGACAGAAGATCCACCCCGAGGGTTTCCGCGTCGGCTACATCCACGACTGGAAGTCGACCTGGTACGAGGAGAAGAACTTCGCCGACGTGCTCCAGGAAGACCTGCAGATCCGGGACCACATCGTCAAAAAGCTTTCGCACGCGGGCCTCTCGAACATCACGATCGAGCGCCGCGGCGAGGTCGCCGTCGACATCCACACGGCCCGCCCGGGCATCGTGATCGGCAAGTCGGGCAGCGAAGTCGACGCCCTGCGCAAAGAGCTGCACAAGCTGACCGGCAGCCCGGTGAAAGTGAACATCCGCGAGGTCAAGCGCCCCGAGCTCGACGCCAAGCTGGTCGCCCAGTCGATCGCCGAGCAGCTGCAGAACCGGGTCGCCTTCCGGCGGGCGATGAAACGCGCCCTGACCTCGGCGATGCGCTCCGGCGCCAAGGGGGTCAAGGTCCAGGTCTCCGGCCGCCTCGGCGGTGCCGAGATGGCTCGGACCGAAAGCTACTCCGACGGTCGCGTGCCGCTGCACACGCTGCGCGCCGACATCGACTACGGATTCTTCGAGGCCCGCACGACGACCGGCCGGATCGGCGTCAAATGCTGGATCAACAAGGGCGAGGTCATGCCCGAGGGCTTCCGCTCCGATCTCGCCTCCACCGACAGCGAGCCGCCGAGCCCCCAGCGGGACCGCGGCGGTCGCGATCGCGGTGGGCGTGGCCCCGGTGGCGATCGCGGTGGTCGCGGCGGCGGCGGCGGACGTGGCCCCGGTGGCGGCGGGCGTGGGCCCGGCGGCGACCGTGGCGGGCGCGGCGGCGGCAACCGTGGAGGTGGTCGCTGATGCTGATGCCGAAACGGGTCAAGCACCGCAAACAGTTCCGCGGCCGGATGCGCGGCTACACCAAGGGCGGCAGCACCGTCGCCTTCGGCGAGTACGGCCTCAAGGCCGTCGAGCGCGGCTGGATCACCAACCGCCAGATCGAGGCCGCCCGTGTCGCGATGACCCGCAAGATCAAACGTGGCGGCAAGGTCTGGATCAACATCTTCCCCGACAAGCCCTACACGAAGAAGCCGGCCGAGACCCGGATGGGCTCCGGCAAGGGCAACCCGGAGGGCTGGGTCGCCGTGGTCAAGCCCGGCAAGGTGATGTTCGAGCTCGCCGGCGTGCCCGAGGAGCTGGCCCGCGAAGCGCTGCGCCTGGCCGGTCACAAGCTCCCGGTGAAGACGAAATTCGTCAAGCGCGAGGGTGTCGAAGACTGATGAAAGCTGCCGAGGTGCATAACCTGAAAGACGACGAGCTGGTGGCGAAGCTGGTCGACGCCAAGCAGGAGGCCTTCAACCTCCGCTTCCGTCACGCCACCGGCGAGCTGGAGAACTCCTCCCGCCTCAGCGCCGCCAGGCGCGACATCGCCCGGCTGCTGACCGTGGCGAATGCCCGAGGCATAGACGTTGAGAGAGAGACGCGGAAATCATGAGTGACGAGACGAAAAACGAGAGCACCGAGCCCGACGAGCCCCAGGCCGAGGAGACCCCGGCCGAGGAGACCCCTGCCGCCGAGGAGACCCCGGTGGAGGAGACCCCCGCCGAGGAGGCTCCCGAGGCACCCGCGGCCGAGGTCGAGGAGGCCCCCGCCGCCGCGGAGGCTCCGGCCCCCGCGGAGGAGCCTGCCGAGCCCAACCCCGAGGACGACCTTCCCTGGAAGCAGCGCCGCCGCCTGCAGCGCTCGCGCCGCCCGCATCAGGCCGGCCCGGCGCTGAGCACCGACGAGCGCGCGGCCAAGCGCACCGCCGTGCGCGCCAAGAAGGCAACCGAACGTCGCAAGGAACGCGCTGCGACCAAACAGGGCAAGTCCGCCTCGGGCACCGGCACCCCGCCGGCCGAGCACGACGCCAACGCGTCCAAGGTCCGCCAGGGCATCGTCGTCTCCAACAAAGGCGACAAGTCGATCACCGTCCGCATCGACATCGCCCGCCGTCACCCGACTTACGAGAAGATCGTCCGCCGCTCGCGCACGCTGCACGCGCACGACGAGCGCAACGAGGCCGGCGAGGGCGACGTCGTCCAGATCGTCGAGACGCGCCCGCTGTCGAAGACCAAGCGCTGGCGCCTGGTCGGCATCCTGGAGAAGGCAAAGTGATCCAGCAAGAGTCCAGGCTCAAGGTCGCCGACAACTCCGGCGCCCGCGAAATCCTCTGCATCCGCGTCAAAGGCGGCTCGCACCGGCGCTATGCCAGCGTCGGCGACGTGATCACCGCGACCGTGAAATCGGCCAGCCCGCAGGGCGGCGTCCGCAAGGGCGAGGTCGTGCAGGCGGTGGTGGTGCGCACGCGCAAGCCGCTGAGCCGCCCCGACGGCACCTACATCGCCTTCGACGAGAACGCCGCCGTGCTGATCGATCCGGCGAACAACAACCCCCGCGGGACCCGCATCTTCGGCCCCGTCGCGCGCGAACTCCGCGATCGCAACTTCATGAAAATCATCTCGCTGGCGCCCGAGGTCCTCTGATGAAGTCGATGCGGGTCAAGACCGACGACCAGGTGATCATCACCGCCGGCAAGGACGCCGGGAAGGCCGGGCGCGTGGTGCGCACCGACCCGAAGAAGCGGCGCGTCTACGTCGAGGGCCTGAACCTCATCAAGCGCCACGAACGCCCCCGCTCGACCGGCGACATGACCAAAGCCCAGGCCGGCGGGATCGTCGAGAAGGAGGGGCCGATCGACGTCTCCAATGTGATGCTGCTCGACCCCAAAGACAACAAACCGACGCGGATCGGCGTGCGCGTCGACGACGGCGGCAAGCGCGTCCGCTACGCGAAGCGCACCGGGGCGGCGATCGACTGATGGAGGCAACCGTGGCATCGACCCAGCAGGCGGCTCCGCCGCCGCGCCTGCGCGACAAATACGCGCAGGAGATCCTGCCCGAGCTGACGAAGAAATTCGGCTACTCGACGCCGATGGACGCGCCGCACCTGATCAAGGTCACCCTCAACATGGGGCTGGGGACCGAGAAACAGGACAAGAAATCCTTCGAAGCCGCGCAGAATCAGCTGGCGGCGATCGCCGGCCAGCACCCGAACGTGCGCCGCGCCCGCAAGTCGGTCGCTTCGTTCAAGCTGCGCGAGGGAATGCCCGTCGGCGTCTCCGTCACCCTGCGCCGGGCGCGGATGTGGGAGTTCCTCGACCGGTTGACCTCGATCGCGGTGCCGCGTATCCGCGACTTCCGGGGCCTCAACCCGCGCTCCTTCGACGGCCGCGGCAACTACTCGATGGGCGTCAAGGAGCAGCTGATCTTCCCCGAAATCGACTACGACTCGATCGATGTCGTCCGCGGCCTCGACATCACGATCACGACCTCGGCGAAGACCGACCTCGAGGCGTTCGAGCTGCTGCTTGCGCTCGGCATGCCCTTCTCACAGGAGGGGCGCCCGGGGCAGGAGGAGCGCGAAGCGCGCAAAGCCGAGGAAGAGGAGGAACAGCGCAAGGAGGAGGCCCGGCTCAAGGCCGAGGTCGAGCAGGAGGCGCTGGAGCAGTTGAAAGAGGAGAACCCCGAGGCCTACGCCAAGCCGGAGACGGACGAGGACGAGAGTGGCGAGGCCGGCGAGGGTGGAGACGACGAGGCCGCCGAGAGCGGGACCGAGGAGAATTCAGATGGCTAAGACTTCCCAGAAGGTCCGCCAGGGCCGCAAAGCAAAGTACAAATCGCGCAGCTACAACCGCTGCCGGCGCTGCGGTCGCCCGCGCGCCTACTACCGCAAGTTCGGCCTCTGCCGGATCTGTCTGCGCGAGGCCGCCCACGAGGGGTACATCCCCGGAATGACCAAGTCGAGCTGGTAGGACCATGCACACCGATCCGATCGCCGATTACCTGACCCGCATCCGCAACGCCATCCGCGCCGGCCATGACGAGGTGGACATCCCCGCCTCCGGCCTGAAGATGGAGGTCTCGCGGATCCTCAAGGAGCAGGGCTACATCACCGACTTCCACAAGAAGCCCGCCAAGGTCGGCGAGGCGATCAGCGTGCGCCTCAAGTACACCGAGGACCGCAACCCCGTGATCATCGGGATCGAAAGGGTCTCCCGGCCCGGTCGCCGTCGCTACGTCGACCACAAACACGTGCCGCGCGTCTTCGGCGGCACCGGAACTGCAATCGTCAGCACCTCTCGCGGTGTGATGACCGGCCACGAAGCCCGCGCCAAGGGCGTCGGCGGCGAGGTCGTTGCGTACGTCTGGTGAGTCAATGAGCCGAATCGGAAGAAAACCCGTCCCCGTTCCCGAGGCCGTCACGGTCGAGATCGCCCCTGGGACGATCGCCGTCAAGGGCCCGAAGGGGGAGCTCAACCAGTTCTACTCGCAGGACATGGCGGTCGAGCAGGCCGAGGGCGTCGTCACCGTCGCCCGGCCGACCGACCGCGGCGAGCACCGTGCCCTGCACGGCCTCACCCGCAGCCTGATCGCGAACATGGTCGAGGGCGTCACCGACGGCTTCGAGAAGCGCCTGGAGATCCAGGGCGTCGGTTACCGCGCCGCCCTCAAAGGCAAGAACCTGGAGCTGGCGCTCGGCTACTCGCACCCGGTCTCGATCGACGCTCCCGAGGGGATCGAGTTCGAGGTCCCGCAGCCGACCGAGGTGATCGTCCGCGGCATCGACAAGCAGCTGGTCGGACAGGTCGCCGCCGACATCCGCAAGCGCCGCCCGCCGGAGCCCTACAAGGGCAAGGGCATCCGCTACAAGGGCGAGCAGGTCCTGCGCAAGGTGGGCAAGCGCGCATGACCGTCATCACCAAGCGCCAGGGTCGCCTGCGCCGCCGCCGCCGGGTTCGCGCCCGGATCAGCGGCACCGCCGCGCGCCCGCGCCTCTCCGTCTACCGCTCCAACCGCGGCGTCTTCGCGCAGCTCATCGACGACACCAAGGGCCACACCCTGGCCGCCGTCAACTGGATCGAGCCCGACCTTCGCAAACTCACCGCTTCCGAGCAGGCCAAGAAGGCCGGCGAACTGCTGGCCGAGCGCGGCAAGGCCGCCGGCATCGAAACCTGCGTCTTCGACCGCGGTGGCTACCAGTACCACGGCCGCGTCAAGGCGCTGGCCGAAGGTGCGCGCGAGGGGGGACTGGCCTTCTAGACCGTTTCGCTACGGTTGGCCGCTGCTATGAAGGGAATGGACACCAAGAACATCGAGACCGTCAGCCCCCGTGGGCTCGACCTGCAGGAGCGCGTGATCGAGATCAACCGCGTCGCCAAGGTCGTCAAGGGCGGTCGCCGCTTCTCCTTCACCGCCCTGGTCGCCGTCGGCGACGAAGAGGGTGTCGTCGGGATCGGTTACGGCAAGGCCCGCGAGGTCCCGCTGGCGATCCAGAAGGGCGTCGAGGACGCCCGCAAGAACATGATCCGCGTGCCCAAATACGGGCAGACGATCACCCACCGGATCATCGGCCGCTTCGGCGCCGGGCACGTCGTCCTGCGCCCTGCCAGCCCCGGTACCGGCGTGATCGCCGGCGGTGGCGTCCGCGCCGTGCTCGAGCTCGGTGGCGTCCGCGACGTCCTCACCAAGAGCATCGGCACCCAGAACCCGATCAACCTCGTGAAGGCGACGATGGACGGCCTGGTCCGTCTGCGCCGGCCGGAGGAGGTCGCCGAGCTGCGCGGGCTGACCGTCAGCCAGGTGCTCGGGCTCGACATCGGAACTCCGACCGCCAACGGCGAGCATCTCGAGGCGAGTCCCGCCGAGGCGAGCGCGCCGGAGGCCGAGGCCCCCGCCGTCGAGTCTCCCGCCGCGAGCGACGAGGAGGTCGTCGAGCAGGCGCCGAGCGCCGAGACCCCGGTGCCCGACGCCCCCGCCGAGGACGCCCCCGCCGAGGAGGCCCCGGTCGAGGACGCCCCGGTCGAGGAGGCGCAGTCGTGAGCGCCCTGAAGATCGCCCAGGTGAGGTCCGCCAACGGGACCGACCCGAAGCAGAAAGCAACTTTGAAGGCGCTCGGCCTCGGCCGGATCGGCAAAGCGGTCGAGCGCAAGGACACGCCGCAGCTGCAGGGCCAGCTGAAGGTCGTCTCGCACCTGGTGGAGGTCTCCTGATGGCCGAGACGCCGCGTTCGGAGGAGATCGGTCTCCACAACCTGAAGCCGAAGCCCGGCTCGCGCCGTCCGCGCAAGCGGCTCGGCCGCGGCGAGGGCAGCGGTCTCGGCAAGACCTCCGGTCGTGGCCACAAGGGCGCCGGCTCGCGCGCCGGTGCCAAGCAGAAGGCCGGCTACGAGGGCGGGCAGAACCCGATCCACATGCGGATGCGAAAGCTCCGCGGCCCGCACATGAAGAAGTCGATGCCCTTCGAGAACTTCCGCACCAAGACGCAGCCCGTCAACCTCTCCGATCTCGAGGAGCGTTTCGAGGCCGGCGCCGAAGTCACTCCGGCGGCGCTCAAGGAGAAGGGCCTGGCCAAGCGCTCGGATCCGGTGAAGATCCTCGCCCGCGGCGAGATCGCGAAGAAACTGGACGTCCACGCGCACGCCTTCAGTGCCGCCGCCAAAGAGAAGATCGAGGCGGCCGGCGGTTCCTGTCACACTCTGGAGCCGTAATGCTCAGAACTATTCTCAACGCGTTCAGCGTTGCGGACATTCGCAAGAAGCTTGCGTTCACCGCGGCGATCCTGGCGCTGTACCGACTTGGCGCCTACATCCCGGCTCCGGGAGTCGACGTCGCGGCCGTCAAGGAAATCGAGGACAACTTCAGCGGCTCCGGGATCCTCAGCTTCCTCAACACCTTCTCCGGCGGCTCGCTCTCGCGCCTCTCGCTGTTCGCGCTGGGGATCATGCCCTACATCACGGCCTCGATCATCCTGCAGCTGCTGACCGTGGTCGTGCCCTCGCTGGAGCGCTTGCAGAAAGAGGGGGAGGTCGGGCAGCAGAAGATCACCCAGTACACGCGCTACCTGACCGTCGGCCTCGCTTTCGTGCAGTCGGTGGGCTACGTCTTCCTCTTCCGCTCCTTCGGCAACGAAGCGGGGACCAGCGTCGTCGGCACGCTCACCTTCCCGAAGGTCTTCCTGATCGTGATCGCCCTGACCGCCGGCTGCACCCTGCTGATGTGGATGGGCGAGCTGATCACCCAGCGCGGGATCGGCAACGGGATCTCGCTGATGATCTTCGCCTCGATCGTCTCCTCGCTGCCCAGCGGGCTGAGCAAGTGGTGGAACAGCCCCGACCAGGTCTTCATCGTGATGATGCCGTTCATCGCCCTGGCGGTGATCGTCGCGATCGTCTTCGTCCAGGAGGGCCAGCGCCGGATCCCGGTCCAGTACGCGAAACGCGTCGTCGGCCGCAAAATGACCTCGGGCGGCTCGACCTACCTGCCGCTGCGGGTCAACATGGCCGGCGTCATCCCGGTCATCTTCGCGGCCTCGATCATGGCCTTCCCGCCGACCATCGGCCAGCTGCTGAACACCCCGGCCGCGCTCGACTTCGCCGCCTTCTTCGAACCCAACGGCTGGGCCTACGTGGTCGGCGAGGTCTTCTTCATCATCGTCTTCACCTATTTCTATACCGCGGTCACCTTCAACCCGGTCGATCAGGCGGACAACCTGAAGAAATACGGCGGCTTCATCCCCGGCGTGCGCCCGGGGCGGCCGACCGCCGAGTACCTGGACCGGATCCTCTCGCGCCTGACCTTCCCCGGCGCCCTCTACCTGGGCGCGGTGGCGGCCCTGCCGACGATCCTGATCAGCCAGACCTCGGCCAACTTCTACTTCGGCGGCACCTCCATCCTGATCGTGATCGGCGTCGCGCTGGACACGGTCAAGCAGCTGGAGGCGCAGCTGATGATGCGGAACTACGAGGGCTTCCTCAAATAGCCCGCCGGCCCGCCCCGGCTTCAACTAGGCTCCCCGAATGCCTGAGCTGAATCTCGTCCTCCTGGGGCCCCCCGGTTCCGGAAAGGGCACCCAGGGCGAGCGCCTGCAGGAAGACCTGCGCCTTCCCTACTACGCGACCGGAGACATCCTCCGCGCCGCCGTCCGCGACGAGACCGAGCTCGGTCGCACCGCCAAGGAGTACATGGACCGCGGCGACCTCGTCCCCGACGAGGTGATCGTCGGCGTGATCGCCGAGGCGCTCGACTCGGCCGCGGCCCGCGACGGCTTCCTGCTCGACGGCTTCCCGCGCACCACGCCCCAGGCCGAGGCGCTCGACGCCAAGCTCGGCGAGCTCGACCGTGGGGTCACCGCGGTGCTGCTGATCGACGTCTCCGACGACGAGGTAGTGCGCCGGCTCGGCGGTCGCCGCACCTGCGAGGAGAACGGCCACGTCTTCCACGTCGAGTTCAACCCGCCCAAGCGGGAGGGGGTCTGCGACATCGACGGCAGCCCGCTGATCACCCGCGACGACGACAAGCCCGACGTGATCCGCAAGCGGCTGCAGACCTACCACGAGAAGACCGAGCCGCTGGTCGGTTACTACGACCAGCGCAGCGTCCTGCGCCGGCTCGACGGCCAGCAGGACCCGAACGAGGTGGCGGAGGAGATCCGCCGCACCCTGGCGACGATGCGGCTCGAGCAGGACGAGGCCGTCTAGCTTTGTACCGGATGATCATCCGTAAGACGCCCGAGCAGATCGACCTGATGGCGGCATCCGGGGACATCCTCGTCCGCTGCCTGAAGATGGTGACCGCGAAAGCGCGGGCCGGGGTGACGACCGAGGAGCTCGACGAGGCGGCCGAGAAGTTCATCCGCTCCCAGGACGCGATCCCGGCCTTCAAGGGGTACCGCGGCTTCCCCGGCTCGATCTGCGCCTCGCCCAACTCGATGGTCGTGCACGGGATCCCGGGCCCCTACGAGCTCCAGCGCGGCGACATCCTCTCGATCGACATCGGCGTGATCAAGGACGGCTGGGTCTCCGACGCGGCGATGACGATCCCGATCGGGCCGATCGACCGCGGCGCCCGCCAGCTGCTCGACGTCACCAAGGCCTCGCTCTTCGCCGGCGTCGCCCAGATGCAGATCGGCAACCACCTCGGCGACGTCTCCGCCGCGATCCAGCGCTCGGTCGAGGCCGAGGGCCTCTCGATCATCCGCACTCTGGTCGGCCACGGGGTTGGCCGCGAGATGCACGAGGAGCCGCAGGTGCCGAACTTCGGCGAGCCCGGCAAAGGGCCGGAGCTGGAGGAGGGGATGGTGCTCGCGATCGAGCCGATGGTCAACGCCCGCGGCCCGCTGGTGCGGATGGGCGACGACGGCTGGTCGGTCTACTCCGAGGACGACTCGCTCGCCGCCCACTTCGAGTTCACCGTCGCCGTCACCCCCGACGGCCCCCGCATCCTCACCCCCTGGCACGAGTAGTCGCGGGTTGGGGGTTTGCGCCCCCTCGTCTGACTCGGGCCGGAAGGGTGGGTGGGGTGTCCTCCTACCTTCGCTGAGAAATCCGCCCCGGACAACGCACCCGTCCGAGCTGGCTCTAGGGGCAGATTTCTAACGCCGCTCGTACGGAGGACACCCCACCCACCCTCGCCACTCCGGGCTCTCCTCTGGGATAGCTAGAAAAGCCCCAGGGTTCGGGGAGCTGGCCCGGGGTTCGATCGCTTAGGTCCCAAGGTCTCCGTGAGTACGCCCTAGCCCGCGCTATACGCGGGTGAGAGCAGACTCAAGGTTTCTCAGCTCCGCCCGAACCCTTGGGCTGTTCAGCTAAGCGGACCTTCGGCGGAGCTTCCGTTGGAGGGGTTGGAGTGCCCTCTCCCTGAGGCTCAGGGGACAACAATCGAGCCCGGGCAGGTCGCCCAGCTGCGCGACGGCCTCAGGGAGAGGGCACTCCAACCCCTCACGCAAGCCCCACCCGAAGCAGCCGCCCCCGATCGGCTAGTGTCTTTCGCAAGCGGTGGGGGCGCCGCTGAGGGAATAGGAGAGGTTTTGAAGAGTCGAGTGTGCCGCATTGCGCTGCCCCTGATCCTCGCGATCGCCGTCTTCGCGCCCGCCGCCGGCGCGGCGATCCCGTCCCCGTACGGGACCAACGACGCGGGTGGCTTCCGCAACGTCCTCCCCCCAGGTGAGAACGGGCTCGGCACGCTGCTGGAGATCCTCGCCTCCAAAGGACCGACCCACCCGACGCCGCCGCATTTCACCGACCAGCAGGCGCTCTACGAAAACCTCGTCTACGCGAGCCCGACGCTGACCGACGAACAGGTTCCCAGCTACTTCAAGGACGCGACCTTCGGCGTCCCCCCGGGCCAGGTCGAATCGACGGTCGAACCGCGCCCCGGGGTGACGATCCAGCGGGACTCCGCCTACGGCGTCCCGCACATCTACGGCGACACCCGTGCCGACACGATGTTCGGCGCCGGCTACGCGGGCGCCGCCGACCGCCTCTTCCTGATGGACGTCCTCCGCCACACCGGCCGTGCCGAACTGGCCTCCTTCCTCGGCGGCTCCAACGCCGAAGCCGACGCCGGTCAGTGGAGCTTCGCGCCTTACACCGAAGCCGACCTCGAAAAGCAGGTCGCGCAGATGCCGGAGCTCTACGGTGCCGCCGGCCAGCAGGCGGCAACCGACGTGCAGAGCTACGTCGAAGGGATCAACGCCTACATCGCCGCCGCCACCCTCGACCCGGCCCTGGCGCCGGGCGAGTACACGCTGCTGAAAAAGCCGATGGAACCGTGGAAAGTCACCGACGTGGTCGCGATCGCCTCGCTGGTCGGCGGCATCTTCGGCCGTGGCGGCGGCAACGAGCTGAGCTCGGCGCTGACCATGCAGGCGTTCGTCGAAAGGATGGGGAAGAAGGCGGGTCGCAGGGCCTGGCTCGGTTTCCGCTCCAAGAACGACCCGGAAGCGCCGACGACGATCTCCAAGCCGTTCCCCTACGAGACCCGCAGCGCCTTCGCCAAGAAAGGCCTGGCGCTGCCGGACAAGAACTCGGTCCGGGCGACCCCGACGGCGACCGCCTCGTCGGCCACCGGCGGGGGCGAAAGCGTCGGCGCCCGTCTGGCCCAGGCGATCGCGAGCGCCGGCCACGCCTCCAACTGGGAGCTGGTCTCCGCCAAGCACTCCGCCACGGGCCACCCGATCGCGGTGATGGGGCCGCAGGTCGGCTACTTCGTGCCGCAGATCCTGATGGAGGAGGACCTGCACGGGCCCGGCATCGACGCCCGCGGCGCCTCCTTCGCGGGCGTCAACCTCTACGTCCAGCTCGGCCACGGCCGCGACTATGCCTGGAGCGCGACCAGCGCCGGCTCCGACAACGTCGACACCTTCGCCGAGGTGCTCTGCAAGGACAAGTTCCACTACCTCTACCGCGGCAAGTGCCTGGCGATGGAAAAGCTCGAAAAGACCGAGAGCTGGGCGCCGAACGCGATCGACTCGACCGCCGCCGGCTCGCAGACCCTGATCGCCTACCGGACCGTGCATGGGATCGTCTTCGCCCGCGGCAAGGTCGGCGGCAAGAAGGTCGCCTACGCGAAACAGCGCAGCACCTACTTCCACGAGGCCGACTCGGTGGTCGGGTTCGGGCAGCTGAACGAACCGGGCCTGGTGACCGGCGTCGCCGGCTTCAAAAAGGCCGTCGCCAACATCAACTTCACCTTCAACTGGTCCTACGTCGACTCCGAACACATCGCCTACGCGCTCTCCGGGGCCTACCCGCAGCGGGCCCGCGGCACCTCGCCCGACTTCCCGGTGCTGGGGACCGGCCAGTACGACTGGAAGGGCTTCAAGCCCTCGACCCAGACCGCGGAGTTCCTGCCGTTCGCCAAGCACCCGCAGCAGGTCGACCCCGACTACCTGGTCTCCTGGAACAACAAGCAGGCGCCCGAATGGGCGGCGGCCGACGACAACTACGGCTACGGGCCGCTGCAGCGCCAGCAGATGATCGCCGACAGGGTCAAGCAGAAGACCAGGGGCAAGGGCAAGATGACGATCTCCCAGCTGGTCTCGGCGATGGACGAAGCGGCGACCCAGGACCTGCGCGGCTACCGGCTGCTGCCGACGATCCTGAAGGGGGTCGGAAAGCCGGGCTCGGGGCAGCTGAAGAGCGCCCTGGCGACGCTGCGCGCGTGGAACAAGGCCGGCGCCCACCGTCGCGACCTCGACCGCGACGGGATCGACGAGGAAACCCCGGCGATCCAGCTGATGGACGCCTGGTGGCCGAAGCTGGTCGAAGCCGAGTTCAAGCCGGCGCTCGGCGCGAAGGCGTTCGAACGGCTCGAGGGGATGCTGCAGATCGGCGACGCGGTCGGCGGCTCACCCGACGCGCCGGCCTTCTACGACGGCTGGTGGGGCTACGTCTCCAAGGACCTGCGCGCGGTCTTCGGCCCGCGCCCGCAGGCGCCGTTCAGCCGCAAGTACTGCGGCGGCGGCTCGAAGCAGAAGTGCCGGGCGCTGCTGCAGCGGACCTTGAAGGAAGCGCTGAAGGTGACGGCGGCGGAGCTGTACGGCGGCGGCGACGGCAAGTGCGCGGCCGACCCGCAGCCCGCCTGCTTCGACCAGAACCGGCCGCAGGTGACGGGCGGGATCGAACTCGGCCCCTTCCCGTTCCAGAACCGGCCCACCTTCCAGCAGGTCGTGACGCTTACCCAACGGCTGGGGCGCTGAGCGAGGCCCGGGCGCGCGCAGTGGCCCGCCGCGCCCGGGCCCCTCAGTCGGACGTGTGGTGTGCGTGGACCACGGCGTGGCCCTTACCGCGGGCGATCAGCCAGCCGTTCAGCGGCCAGGCGACCGCGCCGGCGATCAGCAGCCCGACCGCGAGGCTCCACCAGAACAGTCCATCGCCGAGGCCGGCGGCCATCGCGCCGGGGACGAGGACGACGAAGAGGTTGTCGACGACCTCCATCGTCGCGATCGAGGCGGTGTCGGAGGCGAGCGCCAGCGGCGCCGCCTCGCCCGGCGAGAGGCCGGTGCGCAGCAGCGGCAGCATCGTCAGCGCGTAGCCGAAGCAGAAGGCGAGGAAGACGGCGAGGGCGATCTGCGCGACGTCGTGCCAGCCCCACCAGGTGGCGAGGACCATTCCCAGAACCTCGCCGATCGCGCAGCCGGTGAGGCAGTGCAGGGTGGCGGTGAGGGAGAGCCGGTTGAGCATCGTCAGCCCCGTCGCATCAGCCGGCCGACGGCGCCCATCAGCTCCTCGGTGCGCTCGGCTCGCAGCTGGCCCTCGGCGCCCATCACGCAGTGGCGCGCGTGCTCGTCGACCAGGCCCAGGGCGACCTTGTCGAGGGCGGCCTGGACGGCGGAGATCTGGGTCAGCACGTCGATGCAGTAGCGGTCGTCCTCGATCATTCCCTCGACCCCGCGCACCTGGCCCTCGATCCGGCGCAGCCGTTTCAGCAGCTGCTCCTTCGAGGCGGTGTAGCCGCGGGTCGGGGACGGCTCGGTCTTCTCGCTGTTCGGCATCGGCTCTCCTCGGTCTCGATCAGGCGGTGGGGGAGTGGGCGATCTATCCAATACCCCCCACGGGTATATGGTAGCGTAGATCCAACGATGGAAGGGGTGTACTGAGATGGCGGTCCTCGAGAGGCACGGCGAGCGGGTGGAGCTGGCGGTCGCAGGCATGACCTGCGCCTCCTGCGCGAACCGGGTCGAGCGCGGGCTGAACGAGCTCGACGGGGTCAGCGCCAGCGTCAACTACGCGACCGAGCTGGCGACGGTCGAGTTCGATCCCGCCCGGGTCGAGCCGGCGGCGCTGGTCGACGCGATCGCCGCGGCCGGCTACGAGGCCAGCCTGCCCGTGCCCGGGGCCGGCGCCGGCGAGCCCGAGCGGCCCGAGGACGAGGACGAAGCGGCGCTCCTGCGCCGGCGCCTGCTGATCAGCGCCGCCCTCAGCCTGCCGGTCCTGCTGCTCTCGATGATCCCGGCCCTGCAGTTCGACAACTGGCAGTGGCTGGCCCTGCAGCTGGCGACCCCGGTCGTGCTCTGGGGCGGCTGGCCGTTTCACCGCGCCGCCTGGCTCAACCTGCGCCACGGCGCCGCGACGATGGACACCCTGGTCTCGCTCGGCGTCCTCGCCGCCTGGCTCTGGTCGCTCTACGCGCTGTTCCTCGGCGACGCCGGCATGACCGGGATGACGATGTCCTTCCAGCTGCTGCCCGATCGCGGCGGTGGGGGCGACGAGATCTACCTCGAGACCGCGGCGGTCGTCACCACCTTCATCCTCGCCGGCCGCTACTTCGAGGCCCGGGCCAAGCGCCGCGCCGGCGCCGCCCTGCGGGCGCTGCTCGAGCTCGGCGCCAAGCAGGTCTCGGTGCTCGACGACGACGGGCGCGAGCGCCGGATCGCGGTCGAGGGGCTGGCGGTCGGCGACCGCTTCGTCGTCCGCCCGGGGGAGAAGGTGGCGACCGACGGGGTCGTCGAGGAGGGGCGCTCGGCGATCGACCAGTCGCTGCTGACCGGCGAGTCGGTCCCGGTCGAGAAGGGGCCGGGGGACGAGGTCGCGGGCGCCACCGTCAACGCCGGCGGCCGCCTGGTCGTCCGCGCGGCCCGGGTCGGCTCCGACACCGCCCTGGCCCAGATCGCCCGCCTGGTCAGCGAGGCCCAGAGCGGCAAGGCGCCGGTGCAGCGGCTGGCCGACCGCATCTCCGGGATCTTCGTCCCCGTCGTGATCGGGCTCTCGGTGGCGACGCTCGGCTTCTGGCTCGGGGCGGGGGAGAGCGCCTCCTTCGCCTTCACCGCGGCGGTCGCGGTGCTGATCATCGCCTGCCCCTGCGCGCTCGGGCTGGCGACGCCGACCGCGCTCCTGGTCGGGACCGGGCGCGGCGCCCAGCTCGGCTTGCTGATCAAAGGCCCCGAGGTGCTGGAGTCGACGCGGCGGGTCGACACCGTCGTCCTCGACAAGACCGGCACCGTGACCAGCGGCACGATGGCGCTGACCGAGGTGGCGATTCCGCGCGCCAGGGTGCGGCAGACCTTTGTTCCGCATACCGAACCAAAGGTCTGCCGCACCCTGGGGGATGTGGAGGCGAGGCGGGAGGTGCTGCGGATCGCCGGGGCGCTCGAGGATGCCTCCGAGCACCCGGTCGGCCGGGCGGTGGCCGCCGCGGCGCGGGCGGAGGGGATCGAGCTCCCGCCCGTCGAGGACTTCGCCAACCGCGAGGGGCTCGGCGTCGAGGGTGTGGTCGACGGGCACGGAGCCCAGGTCGGGCGCGCCTCGTTGATGGCCGAGTGGGGCCTCGAGGTCCCCGCTGAGCTGTCCGCCGCGCGGGCCGAGGCCGAGTCGCGCGGCGCGACCGCCGTCCTCGTCGCCTGGGACGGGGCGGTGCGGGCGCTGCTGGCCGTCGCCGACACGGTCAAGCCGACCTCGGCCGCGGCCGTGGCCTCCCTTCGCGAGCTCGGGATCCGGCCGCTGCTGTTGACCGGCGACAACGAGGCGACCGCCCGCGCGGTCGCCGCCGAGGTCGGGATCGAGGACGTCGTCGCCGAAGTCCTGCCGGCCGAGAAGGCGGACGTGATCCGCCGCCTCCAGGACGAAGGGCATGTGGTGGCGATGGTCGGCGACGGCGTCAACGACGCGCCCTCCCTGGCCCTGGCCGACCTCGGCCTGGCGATCGGCACCGGCAGCGACGTCGCGATCGAGGCCTCCGACCTGACCCTCGTCTCCGGCGACCTGCGCGGGGCCGCGGCGGCGATCCGGCTCTCGCGGGCGACCCTGCGGACGATCGAGCAGAACCTCGCCTGGGCCTTCGGCTACAACGTCGCGGCGCTGCCGCTGGCGGCGGCGGGCCTGCTCAACCCGGTGATCGCCGGCGCCGCGATGGCGCTCTCCAGCGTCTCCGTGGTCGCCAACTCGTTGCGGTTGCGGCGCTTCCGTCAAGATCAGGACTGATGGATTCGCGGACCTTCGAGGCAGTCGACCGCTTCATCGGCGAGACCGTCGCCGCCGACGACGAGGCGCTGAGCGCCGCCGTCGAGGCGGCAGTGGCGGCCGGCCTGCCGGCGATCCAGGTCTCGCCGCCGCAGGGCAGGCTGCTGCAGCTGCTGGCCCGGCTGCAGGGCGCCGCCACGATCCTCGAGTTCGGCACCCTCGGCGGCTACAGCTCGATCCTGCTGGCCCGGGCGCTGCCGCCCGGCGGCAGGCTGATCACCCTCGAGGCCAAACCCGAGTTCGCCGCGGTCGCCCGCGCCAGCATCGAGCGTGCCGGCCTCGCCGAGAGGGTCGAGATCCGCGTCGGCCCGGCCCTGGAGGCCCTGCCGGTCCTCGCGGAGGAGGGAGCGGGCCCGTTCGACCTCGTCTTCATCGACGCCGACAAGGTCAACACCCCCAACTACTTCGCCTGGGCCCTCGACCACACCCGCCCCGGCAGCCTGATCGTCGCCGACAACGTCGTCCGCGACGGCAGCCTCGCCGACGCCGACGATCCCGACCCCGCGACCAAGGCCCAACGCCAGCTGCACGAGGCTCTCGCCGACGAGCCCCGCGTCGCCGCGACGACGATCCAGACCGTCGGCTCCAAGGGCTACGACGGCTTCCTCATCGCCCTCGTCGAGGGCTAGATGATCGATTCCACGACCAGGCCCACCTGGATGACGCACCCGGCACACTTCGCGGCTCGGCGTCCCCGGACTTGCCTTTGCCGACCGGCAAAGGCGGCGCCCTGCGTCCTTGATCCGCTCGGCCGGGCGCGCCCCCAGTCACACCTCGCCGTGGAATCAATCATCTAGCCAGCTGCGCGACGCCTGGCGGGCATCCCCTGCTATCTTTCTCCGTCGGCCCAGTGGGCCGTCTGTGCCTGCCGTCCGACTCATGGGGCGAGCGGGAATCCTGTATTCGATACGAGACCGGAGCAATGAAGGTTCGAGCTTCCGTAAAGCCGATGTGCGAGAAGTGCAAGATCATCCGCCGCAATGGGGCGGTCCTGGTCATTTGCCAGAACCCACGCCACAAGCAGAGGCAGGGTTAGGGCATGGCACGTATCGCCGGCGTCAACATCCCGGTCAATAAACGGATCGAAGTTGGGCTCACCTACATCTTCGGGATCGGTCACTCGACGGCCAAACAGATCCTCGCCGAGACGAAGATCGATCCCGGCACGCAGGCCAAGGACCTGACCGAGGAAGAGGTCATCAAACTTCGCGAGGCGGTCGAGAACCACGAAGTCGAGGGCGACCTGCGCCGCGAGCGCTCGCAGAACGTAAAACGCCTGATGGAGATCGGCTCCTACCGCGGCCTGCGTCACCGCCGCGGCCTGCCGGTCCGCGGTCAGCGCACGAAGACCAACGCCCGTGGCCGCAAGGGCCCGCGCCGCTTGAGCATCGCCGGCAAGCGCAAGGTTTAGGTGGAGAGATATGGCTGAGAAAAAACCCTCGAAGGGCCGTGCCCGCCGCCGCGTCAAAAAGAACGTGACCTACGGCCAGGCGCACATCAAGACTTCCTTCAACAACACGATCGTCACCCTGACCGACACCGACGGCAACGTGATCGCCTGGGAGTCGGCCGGCTCGGCCGGGTTCAAAGGCTCCCGCAAGTCGACCCCGTTCGCCGCCCAGGTGACCGCCGACGCGGCCGCCAAGAAGGGCATGGAACACGGGCTGGAGCGGGTCGAGGTCTACGCCAAGGGCGCCGGCTCGGGCCGCGAGACGGCGATCCGCTCGCTGCAGGCCGCCGGGCTCGACGTGACCACGGTCAAGGACGTTTCCCCGCAGGCCCACAATGGCTGCCGGCCGAAGAAGCGGAGGCGCGTCTAGATGGCTCGCGACACCTCCCCGCAGTGCAAGCAGTGCCGGCGCGAGGGCCAGAAGCTCTTCCTCAAGGGTGAGCGCTGCTTCACCGACAAGTGCGGCGTCGAGCGCCGCTCCTATCCGCCCGGCGATCACGGCCGCGGCCGCATGCGCCAGTCCGAGTACCGGGTGCAGCTGCGCGAGAAGCAGAAGACCCGCCGCTACTACCAGGTGCTGGAGAAACAGTTCCGCGCCTACTACGACAAGGCTTCGCGCCAGGACGGCGTCACCGGTGAGAACCTGCTGCGGCTGCTGGAGTCGCGCTTCGACAACGTGCTCGTGCGGCTCGGCTTCGCCGCCTCGCGGCGTCAGGCCCGGCAGCTGATCAGCCACGGCCACTGGATGATCAACGGCCGCCGGGTCGACATCCCGTCCTACCAGGTGCGTCCCGAGGACATCATCTCGATCAAGTCGGGCTCATCGGCCACGGACACGATCCAGCGCGCCACCGAACTCGTCTCCACGGTCCCGGCCTGGTTGCAGGCCGACCACGACGCCCTTACCGCCAAGGTCCTGCGCTACCCCGAGCGCTCCGAGATCTCGGCCCCGGTTCAGGAGCAGCTGATCGTCGAGCTGTACTCCAAGTAACCGGTACCCAGATATTTCTGAACACGCATACGCAAGGAACTCATGACCACTGATTTCCAGGTCCCCCGCATCATCTCCGAGAAAGTCGACGACCGTCGCGGCACTTTCACCATCGAGCCGCTCGACAAGGGCTTCGGCTACACCTTCGGCAACAGCCTTCGCCGCGTCCTGCTCTCCTCTCTGGGCGGGGCCGCGATCACCAGCGTCCGCATCGAGGGCGTCGCGCACGAGTTCTCGACCGTGCCGGGCGTCAAGGAGGACGTCACCGACATCATCCTCAACCTCAAGGACCTGGTCGTCCGCATGCACACCGACGCCGACGAGGTCGAGGCACCGCTGGTCGCCACCGGCCCCGGTGAGGTGAAGGCGAAGGACATCGACCTGCCCTCCGGCGTCGAGATCCTCAACCCCGAGGCGCCGATCGCGACGCTCGAGAAGAAAACGAAACTCGAGGTCTACCTGACGATCGGCCGCGGCCGCGGCTACTCGCCGGCCGAAGAGAACAAGTCCGACGAGCAGCCGATCGGCGTGATCCCGATCGACTCGATCTTCTCGCCGATCCGCCGGGCCTCCTACGCGGTCTCCGCTGCCCGCGTCGGTCAGCGCACCGACTTCGACAAGCTCGAGCTCGACCTCGAGACCGATGGCTCGATCGAGCCCGCGGCGGCGCTGCGCGAGGCCTCCGAGATCCTGATCAAGAGCCTGGCGATCTTCACCGACGCCGAGCGGGTCGAGGAACTGACCGCGCGTGAACCGATGCCGGCCCCGCTCAGCGACACCCTCTCCTCCGCCGGGGGCGACGGGATCGCCAGCAACAACGGCCTCGACGAGATCCTGATCGAGGAGCTCGAACTCGGCGTCCGTTCCTACAACTGCCTCAAGCGCGCCGGCGTGCAGACGGTCGGCGACCTGGTCCGCAAGTCCCGCGCGGAACTGAACGCGATCCCCAACTTCGGTCAGAAGTCGATCGAGGAAGTGATCGAGACCCTGCACGCCCGCGGCCTCGACCTCCAGCAGGACTAGGCGCGAGCAGAGCGAGGAGATAGTCCGGTGCGTCACAAAAAGAAGCGCAACAAGCTGAGCCGTACCTCGGCGCACCGCGAGTCGCTGCTGGCGAACCTCTCCAAGCAGCTGATCGAGCACGAGCGGATCGAAACCAGCCAGGCGAAGGCGAAGGCGGTCAAACCCGAGGTCGAGCAGCTGATCACGCTCGCCAAACGGGGCGACCTCCACGCCCGCCGCCAGGCGCTGGCGACGCTGCACAACGACAAGTTCATCGTCCACAAGCTGTTCGACGAGGTGGCGCCGCGGTACTCGACGCGGCCCGGCGGCTACACCCGAATCGTCAAGCTGGGCCCTCGGCGGAGCGACTCCACCGAGATGGTCTACCTCGAGCTGGTCTAGCCGCCTCCTCATCGCGCGGTTCCTTTGTCGTGCATAGGCGGACAAAGGAACCACGGGTTGGTCAGTAGTCCACCGATTCCAGGTAGAGGCCGTGGGGTGGTGCCGTCTCTCCTGCCTCAGAGCGTTCTGCGCCGTGGAGGAGAGCGGTGAAGCTCTCCACCGTGCGGCGGCTGGAGGCGACCTCCAGCATCGTCCCGACGAGGGCGCGGACCATGTTGCGCATGAAGGCGTCGGCGGTGATCTCGAAGCTCGAGCACGTCGCCGTTTTGCGCCCAGGCGGCGGCGAGGACGTCGCGGTCGAAGCGGACGTGGTCGGTCTGGGTCGGCGTGAAGGCGGTGAAGTCGTGGTTGCCGGGCAGCGCAGCGGCGCAGGCTTCCAGCGCCTCGCGGTCGACCCGGTGCGGCCACCAGAGGGCCCGGCCCTGCTCGAACGGGCTCGGCGCCGGGCGGGTCAGGAGGCGGTAGCGATAGCTGCGCGAGCGGGCGTCGCGGCGGGCGTCGAAGCCGTCGGCGACGACCTCGCGCGGCGGTCACCCCGAGGTCGGCCGGGTCCGACCCCGTTGAGGCTGCGGCGCCAGGTCGCCGGGCGGCTCGGCGACGGTCGTCGAAGCTGGCCACCTGGCCGCAGGGCGTGGACGCCGGTGTCGGTCCGCCCCGCGACGGTCAGCGCGACCGGCTCGCGCAGCACCGTCTCCAGCGCGGTCTCCAGCTCCCCCTGCACGGTGCGCAGACCGGGCTGCCTCGCCCAGCCCCGGAAGCCGGAGCCGTCGTACTCGATGTCAAGCCGGACGGTCGGCACCGGGCGGAAGTATCTCGGACACCTAGAATCGGGACGGTGCGCGATCCTCCTCACCAACGACGACGGGATCGCGGCGCCGGGGCTGCAGGCGCTGCGCCGCGCCCTGCGCGAGCTCGACGGCGTGACGATCGACGTGATCGCGCCGACTCCAACCGCAGCGCCACCGCCCGCAGCATCACCACCCGCTCGCCGCTGGCCGTCGACGAGGTCGAGTTCGGGGACGGCGACAAGGGCTACGCGACCGACGGCACCCCGGTCGACTGCGTCCGCTTCGCCGAGCTCGGGCTGATCGGCGGCCGCCCCGACCTGATCGTCTCCGGGATCAACCACGGCGCCAACCTCGGCGACGACATCACCTACTCGGGGACCGTCGCCGCGGCGCTGGAGGGGATCATCCTCGGGATCCCCGCCGTCGCCTTCTCCCAGCAGTCCTCGGGCGGCGGCATGGGCTACCTCAGCGGCCGCTTCGACTTCGCACATCGCCGCCGCCTTCGCCGCCCGAGCTGGTCGGCCGCCTGCGCAGCGAGACGATGCCGGAAGCGACGCTGATCAACGTCAACGTCCCCGCCGGCGAGCCCGCGGGGGTCGAGGTGACGAAGCTCGGCAAACGGATCTACAACGACGAGCTGAAGCTGCTGAAAGAGTCCGACGACGGGCGCCGCCACTACGAGATCTACGGCTGGCAGCCCGGCCACGAGGAGATCGAGGGAACCGATTTGCACGCCGTCGCGCAGGGCAGCATCGCGGTCACCCCGATCCACTTCGACCTCACCGACCACGGCGGCCTCGAGCGCCTGCGCGGCTGGGGCTTCGAGGAGATGCTGGCGGCGAGCGCAACCACGGCGTGAGCGGCTCGGCGGAGCAGCGGGCGGCGGAGCTGCGGGCGGAGCTCGACCGCCACAACCGCCTCTACTACGTGCTCGACGAACCCGAGGTCGGCGACGACGTCTACGACGCCTGCTCGACGAGCTGCGGGAGATCGAGGCCGAGCACCCGCGGCTGCGGACGCCCGACTCGCCGACCCAGCGGGTCGGGGCGCCGCCGCTGGAGCGCTTCGAACAGGTCGCGCACCACGAGGCGATGCTCTCGCTCGGCAACGCCCGCAACGAGGAGGAGCTGCGGGGCTGGGAGAACCGGCTCGCCAACTACCTGAAGCGGCTCGACATCACCGCCTCCCAGTTCAGCTACACGACCGAGCCGAAGATCGACGGCCTCGCGATCACCCTCACCTACGAGGACGGCGTGCTGGTCCGCGGCGCCACCCGCGGCGACGGCCGGATCGGCGAGGACGTGACCCAGAACCTGCGCACGATCGGCTCGGTGCCGCTGCGGATCGCCGGCGCGCCGGAGCTGATCGAAGTCCGCGGCGAGGCCTACCTGCCGATCGCCGCCTTCAAAGCGCTGAACGAGCGCCGCGCCGAAAACGAGGAACCGACCTTCGCCAACCCGCGCAACTCGGCCGCCGGCTCGATTCGCCAGCTCGACCCCTCGCTGGCCGCCGAACGGCCGCTCTCGACCTGGATCTACGGGATCGGCGCCGTCCGCGGCCTCGACCTGGCGACCCACATGGACGAGGTCGAGTGGCTCGACGAGCGCGGCTTCAAGGTCAACCCCGACACCGACCACCACGCCGGAGTCGAGGGCGTCGTCAAGCGCTGTCACTGGTGGGAGGAGCGGCGCGAGCAGCTCGACTACGAGATCGACGGCGTCGTCGTCAAGGTCGACGAGCGGGCGCTCTGGCGCGAGCTCGGGGTGGTCGGGCGCGAGCCGCGCTGGGCGATCGCCTGGAAGTTTCCGCCGACCACCGCGACGACGACGATGACGAAGGTCGTCTGGAACGTCGGCCGCACCGGCCACCTGGTCCCCTTCGCGATGCTGGAGCCGGTCCACGTCGGCGGCGTCACCGTGACCACCGCGACCCTGCACAACGAGGAGGACCTCGAACGCAAGGACGTCCGCAACGGCGACGAGGTGGTGGTGATGCGGGCCGGCGACGTGATCCCGCAGGTCGTCTCGCCGAAACTGCCGCGCAAGAACAGGAGCGCCCGCAAACCGCAGCCGCCGAAGGAATGCCCGAAGTGCGGGACCGCGACGGTCAAGCCCGAGGGCTCGGTCTTCACGATCTGCCCGAACCGGGCCGGCTGCCCCGGGCAGGCTTCCCAGCACGTCAAGCACTTCGTCAGCAAGGGGGCGATGGACATCGAAGGGCTCGGCGAAAAGCAGGCGCTGAACATGCTGGCCCAGGGAGTGATCGCGGACGTCGGCCGACATCTACGACCTGGACCGCGGATGCGTCTGATCGGAACCAAGGTCGGGAAGACGAGCTTCAGAGAGACGTCGGCGGCGAGCCTGGTCGCGGCGATCGACGCTTCCCGCCGGCGTCCCTTCAAACGGGTCCTCTACGCGCTCGGCCTGCCCGGGGTCGGCTATGTCACCGCGGAGGCGCTGGCCGACCATTTCGGCTCGATCGAGGATCTCCACGAGGCGCGGATCCGACCGAGATCGAAGAGGTCGAGGGGGTGGGGCCGATCATGGCCGAGCAGATCGCCGAGTCGCTGGCCGACGACGCAGACCTGGGAGCTGATCGAGAAGCTCGAGGGCAAGGGCCTGCGACTGGAGGCCGACCCCTCCGAACGGCGGGCGACCGGCGGGCCGCTGGAAGGCAAGACCGTCGTCCTCACCGGCACCCTGCCGGAGCTGACCCGCGAGGAGGCGGCGGCGCTGGTCAAGGCCGCCGGCGGCAAGGTGACCAACTCGGTCTCGAAGAAAACCGACTACGTGGTCGCCGGCGAGAGCCCCGGCTCGAAGCTCGCCAAGGCCGAGAAATACGGCACCGAGGTGCTCGACGAACCCGGCCTGCTCGCCCTCCTGGCGCGCCGTTGAAGGTTTTCACCCCTCAGGAGGGGCAAAAGCTTCAGTAGCTGGCGACCATGCCGGCGATCCGGTCCTGCTCGAGGTGGGCGAGGCCGAGGTTGCCGACGCTGCCCATCAGGATCGAGAAGGCCATGATCTTGCCGCTCCTGTTGAAGCAGTAGCCGGAGAGGTTGGAGACCCCGGTCAGGGTGCCGGTCTTGACCCGGCAGCGGCGGTTGGCGGCGGTGCCGTGCATGCGGCCGGCGACGGTCCCCTCGGCGCCGGTCAGGGCGAGGTCCTGGATGAACTCCTCGCCGCTCTCCTGCCCGCGCATCCCCAGCAGCAGGTCGATCACCTCGCGCGGGGAGGCGCGGTTGGAGCGGGTCAGGCCGGAGCCGTCGACGGCGTTGACCTGGGAGCCGAGCGTGCCGGCGAAGCTCTCGACCACGGCGGCGCCGGCGGCGGTCGTCCCGCCCGTGCCGAGCTTCGCGCCGAGCAGCTTGATCAGCATCTCGGCGAAGAAGTTGATCGAGTAGACGTCGGTCGCCTCGATGATCCGGCTCAGCGGCGGCGATTCGACCACCGCGACGCGGTCGGCGTCGGGCGGCGTCACCCCGAGCGCGACCTTGGCCGGCATCGTGACGCCGGCGGCGCGCAGCCTGCGCACCAGCTTCGTCGCCGCCAGCTTCGCCGGATCGGAGGCGAAGCCGCTGGCGCTGGTCGAGCCGCGGAAGCCGGAGTTGAAGGCGAGGCCGGAGAGCGGGCCGATGTAGGAGCTGGTCGCGTAGCCGGAATCGGCGACCCCGCGCAGGCGGTCGAAGACGGAGTCGTCGGCGTAGAGGCGGCCGCTGATCGACTTGATCCCGGCGAGCCGGATCTGCGGGACCAGCGCGAAGAGGTTGGTCCCGAGCCCGCCCAGGTAGCCGTCGTAGAAGCCGGGGGTGCCGAGAGCGGGGTCGCCGCCGCCCTGCAGGTAGAGGCTGCCGTGGAGGACGCCGCGGGAGTCGACCTGGCCGTCCCGGAAGACCTTGGTCGGGATCCGGTATTCGGGGCCGAGCTTGTCGAGCGCGGTCGCGGTCGTGAACAGCTTCGTGTTCGAGGCGAGGGGGAGGGGCCGCTCGGCGCCGCTGGCGCAGACGGCGTGCGCCCGCTTTCGGCATCGACGACCAGCAGACCGCTGGCCCCGCCCCCGCCGGCCTTCAGCCAGCTCTTCATCGTGTCGCAGGCGGGGCTGGCGACGGCGCCGGAGGCGAGCAGGAGCCCGCTCAGGCACGTCGCGGCGGCCAGAATCACGATCCGTTTCATTGCTCGCTCCAACACCTGAGGCGGTCAAGGTAGCGGGACGCGGGGACTGGTCGGCCGACCAGGATGGGATAATCGTGCGTAGGCATGGGCAAAGTTGTCGATATCGAGTCGAAACCGCGCCGCCGGACGCGCCGTAAAAAGCCGTCGAAGACGGCGCTGGTGCTCGGCGGCGGCGGCTTCACCGGCGGCGTCTACGAGATCGGCGCCCTGCGGGCACTCGACCTGCTGGCCGTCAACAGCACCGTCAACAACTTCGACGTCTACGTCGGCACCAGCGCCGGCTCCTTCGTCGCCTCGATGCTCGCCAACGGGATCACGCCGGACGAGATGATGCAGGTGCTGAACGCCCGCGAGCCCTCGACCCTGGAAGACCTCGACCTCGACCGGGTGCTGAAGCCCAACTACCTCGGCTTCGCCCAGAAAGCCCTGGGGCTGCCGCTGCGGACCCTGGAGCTGGTCCGGGCGCTGACCAGGATCGGCGAGCTCTCGGCGATCGACATCGGCGTCGGCCTCGCCGAGGCGCTGCCGACCGGCCTCTACTCCGGCGGCGGCCTCGCCGACTACGTCGCCCAGGTGCTGGCCGACGGCGACGGCGTCAACGACTTCCGCCTGCTCGACCGCGAGCTCTACCTGACCGCGACCGACCTCGACACGTGCGAGCGGATCGTCTTCGGCGAAGACGGCTGGCAGGACGTGCCGATCTCGAAGGCGGTGCAGTGCTCGACCGCGCTGCCGATCGTCTACAAGCCGGTCGACCTGAAGGGGCGCCAGCTGGTCGACGGCGGCATCCGCTCGACCACCAACGTCGACATCGCGGTCGAGAAGGGCGCCAAGTTCATCGTCGTCATCAACCCCCTGGTGCCCTACGTCAACGACTTCGAGAAGACGATCCCGAGCGTCTTCGGCAACCGCGTCCGCCGCGTCTCCGACATGGGCCTGCCGGCGATCGCCAACCAGACCTTCCGCCTGATCGCCCACGCAGCGGCTGCATCAGGCGGTCGACACCTGGAAAGAGAAATACCCCGGCGTCGACATCATCCTGGTCGAGCCCGAGCCGACCGACGAGCTGATGTTCGGGACGCCGATCATGGACTACCGCCGCCGCCTGCAGATCGGCCGCCACGGCTTCGAATCGGTCACCGCGACGCTGGCCAAGGACTACGAGCGCTTCGAGGAGATCGCCTCCCGCCACGGCCTCGAAATCTCCGGCAGCCGCGTCCGCCGCGTCGTCGAGCGCGCCTCCGAGGTCGAGCCCGAGCAGATCTCCGCCTGGCGCCGCGTCCTCGAGCAGACCACCTCGGTCCTCCTCCGCCAGTCCGGCGAGGCCTCGTAGCCCCGTAAGACTCTCCGGCTCGGACCCCAAGCCACCCGAGCTACTTTCGCGCCGCCCTGCGCCACCTGAGCCCGGACACCGCGTGGCAGGGGGTCGGTAGGCCCCCTGAACGTTTTCCGCAAGAGGAGCAGGACTCCAAAAGGCGGCAGCTTCAAGCTCTCCGGCAACGATGTGCGAGTGAAGGGGGCCTACCGACCCCCTGCCGCTCGAACGCCCTCTCAGGCGGCGTAGAGCTGCTCGATCTCCTGCTCGTGCTTCTGCGCGACGACCGCCCGCTTGACCTTCAGGGTCGGCGTCAGCTCGCCGCTCTCCTGGGAGAGGTCGTGGCTGAGGATCGAGATCTTCTTGACCTGCTCGACGCGGGCGAAGTTCTGGTTGATCTTCTCGACGTGGGCGTCGATCGAGGCCTTGACGTCGGGGTTGTTCGCGAGCTGGGCCGGGTCCTCGGGGAGGTCGTGCTCCTTCGCGTAGGCGACGGCTTCTTCGGGGTCGAGCGTGACCAGGGCCACCAGGTAGGGGCGGCGGTCGCCGACGACGACGCACTGGGAGACCAGTGGGTGCTGCTTGATTTCGGCCTCGAGGTTGGCCGGGGTGATGTTCTTGCCCCCGGCGGTGATGATGATGTCCTTTTTGCGGCCGGTGATCTTGATGAAGCCGTCGGAGTCGATCTCGCCGAGGTCGCCGGTGTGCAGCCAGCCGTCGACGATCGTCTCGCGGGTCGCCGCGTCGTTCTTGTGGTATCCCTGGAAGACGTTGGGGCCCTTGACGAGGATCTCGCCGTCGTCGGCGATCTTCACCTCGCAGCCGGGGAACGGTTTGCCGATCGTCCCGACCTTGAAGTCGTCGGGGGTGGAGATCGTCGCCGCGGTCGAGGTCTCGGTCATCCCCCAGCCCTCGAGCACGAGCACGCCGGCGGCGTCGAAGAAGCGCAGGATCTCCGGGTTGATCGGCGCCGCGCCGGAGACCGCGAGGCGCAGGTTGCCGCCGAACAGGTTGCGGATTTTCGACAGCACCTGCTTGTCGGCGAAGTTGTATTTGCGCTGCAGCAGGAAGCCGGGCCGGCGTCCGGAGCGCTCGACCTCGCGCATCTTGGCGCCGACGTCGATCGACCAGTCGAAGATCGCTTTTTTGAGGCCGCCGGCTTTTTCCATGCCGCTGGTCGCGGCGGTGTAGATCTTCTCGAAGATCCGCGGCACCGAGGGGAAGTAGGTCGGCTTCAGCTCCGCCAGGTTCGGCAGGATCTTCAGCGGGTCGCGCTCCCAGTAGGCGATCGTCGAGCCGAGGTCGAAGCTGCCGAGCTGGATCAGCAGGGCGAAGGAGTGGGCCAGCGGCAGGTACAGGTAGCTGACGTCTTCGGGCTCGATGACGCTGGTCGAGGCGACCATGTCGAGCATCGCCCGGTAGTTGCCGTGGCTGATCACGCAGCCCTTCGGCGGGCCGGTGGTGCCGGAGGTGTAGATGAAGGTCGAGATGTCCTGCGGGGTGACCGAGGTGTAGCGCTGCTCCCAGACCGTCGGGTCGACGCCGGCGCCCTTGGCGGCCAGGTCCTCCATCGAGAGCGCCTCCGGGTCGCTGCCGGTCATCAGCACGATCTGCTCGAGCTGGGGCAGGTGCGAGCGCACCTGCTGCACCTTCTTCGAGCTGTTCGGCGTCCTCGACGACGACCACCTTGGCGTCGGAGTTCTCGAGGACGTAGCGGCACTCCTCGGGCGAGTTGGTCTGGTAGATCGGGACCACGGTGGCGCCGATCGAGAGCGCCGCGAAGTCGAAGTAGGTCCACTCCGGGCGGGTGTTGCCGAGGATCGAGACGCGGTCGCCCTTCTCGATCCCGAGCGCGGTCAGGCCCAGTCCCAGCGGCCGGACGATCTCCAGGACCTCGCTGAAGCTACGGCTCAGCCACCGCTCGCCGTCCTTGTAGCGGACAGCCGGACGGTCGCCGTAGATCTCCGCGGAGCGCTGCAGCAGATCGGCAAGCGTCTTGGAATTGGTACCCCTCCCGTCCATCGGACGGGGAGTCTAGTTAGTGGCGCGTCTGCGGGTCGGGCTGGAGGAACTTGGCCATCCCGAGGCTGCGCAACGAGGTTTCGAAGAGGGTCCTGTCGATGCGGCCGTGGAAGATCGGGACACCCATCGCGACGCATCTTCCGATCACCTCCTGCTGGTCCATCTGCAGCTGGTCGGCGAGCTCGCTGGGCGTCAGGTGATTGGCCATCTAGACCCTCCCGAATCGTTGAAAGTGGGTAGCCCATATTTATCGTTGCCCTCGGACCTGTCAACCGCTTCTTGCGGACCTTGCGGGATGCCCGGGCCCGCGGCTCGCGATAATGCAGCCCGATGTCCGAAGCCGACGCCGATCTCGCCGTCAAGCCGATCCCGCGGCGCGGTCGCCTCTGGGTGATCGCGGTGCTGGGGGTCTTCCTCTTCGGCCTCGGCTACCTGGTCGTCGACATCGCCACCCAGGAACCGGGCGAGGAGGTCGTCCACCTGGAAGGGATCTCCGACGCCCAACGGCTGTTCGGCGGCGTCCCCCAGGAAGGCGACCGGCTCGGCTCCTCCAACGCGCCGGTGACGATCCAGATCTTCAACGACCTGCAGTGCTCCAACTGCCGCGACGACTTCCTCGACACGATCCCGACCCTGGCCGAAGACTACGCCCGGCCCGGCGACGTGCAGCTGCTCTACCGCCACTACTCCAACAGCGAACAGGTCCAGGAGCTCGGCTTCTACGGCGCCGAGGCGGCGGCCGAACAGGGCTATGGCTGGAACTACACCTACCTCTTCTTCCGCAACCAGGACGAAGCCGAGCGCTTCGGCGTCGACCAGGACTTCCTCGACTCGGTGGCCGGTGGGGTGGAGGAGCTGAACGCACCCGAATGGGAGCAGGCGCTGGAAGAAAAAGGCGGCCCGGACGGGGCGATCTCACAACGCCTGCAGGGCTACGAGGAGCTCGGACACGACCTCGGCATCCGCGTCCGCCAGGCGGCCATCGTCAGCGGCCCCAACGGCACGGTCACGCTCCAGGACGGCGCCGGCCTCGGCGAAATCGAAAAGGCGATCGCCGAAGTCGAATAGGGCTCAGGCGGCGCGCCGGAGGCGGTTGCGGGCCCGGCGCCCGATCACCGCGCCCCATTCGTCGTCGTCGATGTAGGTCGGCTCGGTGCTCGCCAGGAAGTCCTCCAGGATGTCCGCCAGGCCCTCGGGGTCTTCGAGGTTGGGGAAGTGGGCGGCGCCGGGGAGAGTCTCGAAGCGGCAGTTGGGGATCGAGCGCTCGGCTTCTTCGCCGTGCTTGATCGGGATCGTGCGGTCGCGCTCGCCCCAGACGATCAGCGTCGACATGCTGCCGAGCAGGTAGAGGCGGTCGCGGGCGCTGACTTTCTGTCCCTGGATGTCGATCACCGCGCGCAGCGTCTGCAGGAAGGCCTGCCGCGAGCCGGGGTCGGCGAGCGGGCCGAGCGCCCGTGCCACCGCCTGCAGGTAGACGCCGCTCTTGGCGCCGCGGGCGCGCAGGCCGGCGCCGGCGGCGGCGATCCCGCCGACCACCTGGCGCTGGGTGACCGCCTTCAGCAGGCTGGCCGAGCCGGGCAGCGCGGCGCCCCGCAGCAGCGGGCTGACCTCCTGGCCGAGGCCGCCGCTGGAGACCAGCACCAGGCGCTCGGTGCGCTGGGGGAATTGGTAGAAGAACTGCATCGCGACGCCGCCGCCGAGCGAGTGGCCGACGATCGTCGCCCGGTCGACCCCCAGGGTCGCCAGGAGGTCGCGGATCATCGCCGCGTGGGCTCCCAGCGAGTAGTCGCCGCGCGGGGTCGCCGAGTCGCCGTGCCCGATCAGGTCCGGGGCGATCACCCGGTAGTTGCGGGCGAGCCTCGAGGCGACCGTCTCCCAGTGGCGCGAGGAGTTGATCATCCCGTGGATCAGGACCACGGTCGGGCCTTCGCCGGCGACCCGGTAGACGGCCCGGTGCCCGTGCAGATCGGCCTCGTGCGCCTCGAAGGCGCCTGCGCTTGCCATCGCCGAAGACCCTATCGGCGCGGGGCGGTCGCGATCCTCATCGCCCTCGCGGTCGCCCCGAGCGGCGGCGGCTCCCACTCCCGCCGCTCGGCGGGCGACCAGGCGTAGGCCGGCGTGCCGCCGACCACGAGCCCGGAGAGCTCCGGGCGCCCGAGCTCGCGCGCCGACCAGTCGTAGAGAGGGCGCAGGCGCGGCTGGATCACCGCGTAGTCGAGCAGGCGCCCAAAGCCGTTCTCGCCCCGCAGGTAGACCTCGAGGTCGTCGTCGACGGGATAGCGGTCCGGCAGCACCCGGCCCAGCGAAAGGAAGGCGCCGGCCATCCCGAGCCGCGGGTCGCCGAGCGGCCGGCCGGCGAAGGCCAGGCGCCCGAGCGCCAGCCGCGGCGCCGCGACGAGGGCGTGCGCGTAGAGCACCCGGAGCAGGACGACGTTGAGGAAGAACCGCTCGGTCCGGCTCTCCGCCTCGGCGAGCTCGCGGTGGTCGAGGTAGGCGGCGACGATGCTCGCGTTGTGGGCCCGGTACCAGGTCCTCGCGGTCGGCCGCTCGACGAAGCCGTCCCAGAGCCCGATCGTCGGCGATGACCGGGGCCCGCCGTGCCCGCCGGCGCGGGCGACCGCCTCGCACCCGTCCCGCAGCAGCCGCTCGTTCAGCGCCCGCCACCACCTGCTGCCCGGCGGGTCGGCGTCGAGCGGGTTGAGCACGCCCCGCCGGGCCTCCCAGCCCATGAAGGACATCGCCGCCCGGCGGAAGGGGAGGTGGCGGGGCGCTTCGCCCGTCGGCCCCCGGTAGGTCGCGCTGGCCAGCGCCAGGCGCCGCCCGGGATCGTCGCGGACCGCGGCCACCTTCGCCGCCGCCACCGCGGCTGCGTTCCGGTGGGTCGTGCTTGATCCGTCCACGGCGATTGCGCAATTCTTAACCGCTAGTGGCTTATCCTGGAGGCGCAGGGTCGAGGAAACCGGGAGAGGACACCGATGGATTGCAAGGAAAGTCGGATGGCGGGCGGCCTCAGGGGTTCGCGAGCAGAGATGTCCAGAGGGATAGCGAATCCGACTCTGACCCCAATGGGGTGGTGTCAATGTCGGATGCGTTGGCTGCGGTACGTAGGCGCGGTGGCGTCGATCGCGGCCCTGGCTCTGGTGGCCGCACCGGCTTTTGCGAACGCGGCCTCGCCGGTGCTGGAATTCGCACCGTCCGGCGGCTCATTCCCGGTTCCCTTCACCGCCGACGGTGGCGAGGTGTCCGCCAGGCTGGCCGATTTCGACCCGATCGTGAATTGCAGCGGGTCGGAAGGCGAAGGCGAGATCACCGGGCCGCGCTCGACCCTTTCGAACTACGTCTTCACGGGCTGCGAGGCCCAGGACCCCGGCGGCCCCGAAGACGGTCACGAATGCAAATCCGACGGCGCGGACCCCGAAGAAATCAAAACCGGGGCGATCGAGGCCGAACTCGTCTACGTCGACCAGGCGAAACACGAAGTCGCCATGCTCCTCAACCCGCAGGGAGGGGTCTACATGGCCTTCGAATGCGGGGGCGAATCGGTCCAGGCAAGCGGCCCGTTCCTCTCTCCCGTGGACCCGATCAACAAAGTCGCCCCCTCCTTCACGGCGATCCTCCGCCGCTCGGGCGCCTCGCAGCTCCCCAGCGAATACGAAAACGCGAACGGCGAAAAACGCCAGGCGATTCCGATGGGCCAGAAGGGCACCGACCCACCGGACACGACCGGGGTGGAGCTGACCTTCACGATCGAGCCGAGCGTTCCGCTTGAAATCAAGGCCGTCAACGTGGCGGAAATCGAAGCCAAGCAGCGCGAGGAGGCTGCCGCGAAGAAACGGCTGGAGGACGAAGCAGCAGCGCTCGCCGCGAAGAGGCTTCAGGAAGAAACGGAAGCCAAAGCGAGAAAGCGGCACCTGACCAAGGCGCTGAAGGGGTGCAGGAAGATCGAGCCCGGGAAAAAGCGCGCGCGCTGCGTAAGGCGGGCCAACAGGAAGTTCGGCGCCCACGGCGGAAACAAGAAGCCCAGCTCGACCAACCTGGTTGGTCGCTCGCCGCGCGCTCCGCGTTTCGTTTGACGGACTACGGGGGCGGAAGGCCAGCCAGGCTCTCCCTGCCTTCGGACATCTGTTCCCTGATCGTGTGAAGAACAGCGGCTTCTTCCGCGCCACCGAAATCCGAACCCTCGATCCGATCCATGGCCCGGCCGAACTCGAAGGGCAGGATGTAGAGAATCTGATCTCCGGCCCGCTCGGCGTGCAGATTGGTCGCGTCGGTGAGCATGTCGGTCAACCCCTCCTCTGAAAAGAGGTGCGGCACAAGGGTGCGCCAGAAGCTTTTGCGGAGCATCACTCCATCGAGATCGGGCTCGGACACCCCGTTCTTGCGCCGCAGAGCCTGATCTCGAATCACCTCGAGGGACGTCAGGTTGTGAAAGCCAAGGAGAATCGAGGAAATTACGATCGGAAGCGGGAATCCCTCTCTCCCAAACTTCTCAGCAACCAGCTGAGTAGCCACGAGATCGCAAATCAGCTCCTCTCGCAGATGCTCTTTTCGGCCCAGCGCCTCAGATGGCTTGAACGAGGTCGTATCCATGCGGCCGCGGAGGAGCTCGACGAAATCGGCGTCTTCGGTATCGATGCGATTTGCTTTCAGAACCCGAAGCTCGTCTTCCAGCGCCTCCTCTCGGATGACCTCCCGATCCACCAGCGCTGACGTACCTTCATAGAGCTCGACGACCGAATCGACGAGGTCATCGAGCTCGGCCCGGACGGATCGAACCGCATCCAGGCGCATGGAAACATGAACGCACTCATGGGCGAGAACGAACTGCTCCTGCACCGCGGTGGTGATCCCGCGTGAGATCAGGTCTTGCCGTGATGGCCGACCCGGCCCATCCGGTACATGCCACAGCGTCGCCAGGCCCAGCGCCAGCGCCGCCGCCTGCAGCGACCCCGCGGCAGCCAACGCATGGCCCAGGTGTTTCAACCCCCACCGCGTCACGTATGAGGATGGCCAACCCCTGAGGACGAAGTCATTGAGGCGGTTGAAGGACTGGCCCAGATACTGGTCGTAAACCACGACCTGACGTCGATCGTCGAATTCGAGGGTTTCGACCCTCGCGTCGGGGGTGAAGCTCACCAGGAGCCGTGGGTCTTCCTTCTCGACCCCGAGCACCCGGGCCCACTCCGAGAAACTCGCTTCGTAGTTTCTCGAAAGCGGGGAGGCCGGGGCCACGGGGTCATCGACTATCCGGCACTGCCGCAGGTACTCCGCCGCGAGCTCAGTCGGGTCTATCGGAGCTTCCACGTTCATCGCGGATCTGCTGCAGAAGCTCTATGGCCTTGTCAGCGGTCGGAGCATCGACTTCAACTCCGTCGACTTTGATTCGCACCTGTCGCCCAGACTCGATGTAGGCCTTCACGATGCCCCCTATCTGGATGACGACGGTGGGGACCAGGACCACCAAGGCCTGAGTCGTGAAGTCGAAAGCTCCGAAGCCCTTGGCCTTGATGACCGTGATCTCGGCAGGATGCTCCGCCGCGAGCTGTTGGAGACCGCCCGGGTCTCCCTCGGGAAATTCGACGACCGCGGTCGGGGCACCTGGAGAATCCCTGAGCATTGCCGGCGAGGATTTCACATTGGCAATCCCCTTGGGCCGCGGCGAGGACGCCGGAACTTATGGACTCATCGGGGCGCCCGGATTTGAACCGGGGACCTCACCGACCCGAACGGTGCGCGCTACCAGGCTGCGCCACGCCCCGAGAGCGGCGATTATCCCAGAGCCGGGCAGAAAGGCGCCGCCGCCTTCTTCGCGGGCCGCTACTTTGCCTGGCGGAACGGTTCCAGCAATGGCAATGGCCCGCAAGATCGCCCCACTTCTCGTCCTCCTCTCGCTGGCCCTGCCGGTGGCGGGAGCGCGCGCCGACATCCCGCGTGGGTTCATCGGGGTCTCGCCGCAGAGCGCCGCCAAAGCCTCGGACTTCGAGCTGATGCGGGAAGCGGGCATCACCAGCGTCAGGCTGCCGCTGTACTGGATCGGGGCGCAGGCCAAATCGCCCTACCTCGCCGATCCCAACTGGTCGGGCTTCGACCGCGAAGTGGCGATCGCCGCCAAGGAGGGGATCCGGATCATGCCCTTCGTCTGGGGCAGCCCCGAGTGGGCGGCGGACAAGCCGATCGAGATGCCGGTCGAGACGCCCTTCCAGCGCTGGGCCTGGTCGGACTTCCTGCGCGCCGCCGCCGAGCGCTACGGCAGCGAAGGCGAGTTCTGGGAGGAACACACGGCGCTGCCCTACCTGCCGATCGAGCGCTGGGAGATCTGGAACGAGGAGAACCTGGTCACCTTCGCCGAGGATCCCGACCCGGCCAAGTTCGCGACGCTGATCAGGATCTCCGGGCGGGTCCTCGAGCGCACCGATCCCGCCGCCGAAGTGATCGTCGGCGGCTTCTTCGGGCAGCCGCTGCAGGTGCCGCCTAACGTCGCCTCGGCCGATTTCCTCTCCCGCCTCTACCGGGCCGGCGGCGTCAAGCGCTGGTTCGACGGCGTCGGCCTGCATCCCTACGTAGCCAAGGCGCGCGGGATGGCGACGCAGATCCGCCGCCTGCGGCGGGTGATGCGGGCCAACGGCGACGCCGCCACGCCGATCTACGTGACCGAGCTCGGCTGGGGCTCCGCCGCCGGCCCGACCCGCTGGGAGCAGGGCCTCTACGGCCAGGCCAACCAGTTGACCCGGGCCTTCGCGATGCTCTCCGCCAACCGCCAGCGCTGGCGGGTCGGCGGCGTCTGGTGGTTCAGCTGGACCGACGAAGGCGGCGGGTGCAGCTTCTGCCGCTCGGCCGGGCTGCTGACCGCCGACCGCGAGGCGAAGCCGTCCTGGTATCGCTTCAACGAATGGACCGGGGGCGACCCGAGCACGGTGCCGCGGGCCGGGCAGGGGTAGCCGCAGGACGTTGGTGGGTGAGCCTGGCCGGGTAGGCTCCAGGGGAGCAACAATCCGAGCAAGGAGACCTTTCGAATGGCTTTCTCAGTACCTGATCTTCCGTACGCCTACGACGCCCTCGAGCCCCACATCGACGAGGCGACGATGCGCGTCCACCACGACAAGCACCACCAGGCCTACGTCGACAAAGCCAACGGCGCCCTCGAGGGCACGCAGTGGGCCGACAGCGACGTCGAGGACGTGCTCAAGAGCCTCGGCGACCTGCCCGCCGACAAGCAGGGCCCGGTCCGCAACAACGCCGGCGGCCACTACAACCACTCGCTCTTCTGGCAGATGCTGAGCCCCGACGGCGGCGGCGAGCCCGGTGGCGAGCTGGGCGAGGCGATCGCCAGCGCCTTCGGCTCCTTCGACGCCTTCAAGGAGGAGTTCAAAAACGCCGGCATCGGTCAGTTCGGCTCCGGCTGGGCATGGCTGGTCAAGAACGCCGACGGCAGCGTCGCGGTGACCAAAACCGCGAACCAGGACTCGCCGATCTCCGACGGGCAGACGCCGCTGCTGGGCGCCGACGTCTGGGAGCACGCCTACTACCTGAAGTACCAGAACAAGCGTCCCGAATACCTCGACGCCTTCTGGAACGTCGTCAACTGGGACTACGTCGCGGAGCGCTTCGCCGCTTAGCTAGTTGATCGGGGAGGGCTGCGCCGGTTCCGGCTGGCGCGGCCCGGCCTCGGCCTTGGCCGGGATCGCGCTCATCGCGTGCTCGGCCAGCGCGGTGATGGTGAGGCTCGGGTTGACGCCGACGTTGGCCGGCACCGCCGCCCCGTCGCAGACCAGCAGGTTCTCGTAGCCGAAGACCCGCTGGTCGGCGTCGACGACGCCGTCCTCGGGGCCGTGGCCGATCACGGCGCCGCCGAGGATGTGGGCGGTCGTGGGGATGTTCATCAGCGCCTCCGAGGTGGCGCTCTGGGCGATCCCGCCGGTCCGCCGGGCCAGCCACTCGGCGGCGTCGTTGGCCACCGGGATGAAGGTCGGGTTCGGTTTCTCGGGGTCCTGCTCGGTCTGCAGCCGGACGTCGCCGGAGCGGGTCAGCTTCGGGCGCAGGGCGATCGCGTTGTCGAGGGTCTGCATGACCAGGACGATGATCGTCCGGCTCGACCAGTTGCGCGGGAAGAGGACCTTGGCGAAGCGGCCGGGGTGGCGGACGATCTGCGCCAGCAGCTTCAGCGGCCGGGTCACCCGGCTGCCGTCGCCGACCAGCAGGGTGTAGAGGAGGTTCATCGAGTTGCCGTCCTTGCCGTAGGTGACGGTCTCGATGTGGGTGTGGGGATCGGGGTAGATGCTGGAGGTGATCGCCACCCGGCGGGTCAGGTCATCCGGGTAGTCCTCGGGGACGGTGACGGCGAGGATCGACTCGCTGTTGGTGCGGACCAGCTCGCCGAGCCGGTTGGAGATCCGCGGCAGGGCGCCGCCGAGGCGGCAGCGCTGGAGCAGCTTGTTGGTCCCCAGTGGGCCGGCGGCGACGATCACGCCGCGGGCGGTGACCGTGCGGCGGCCGCGGCCGCGCAGCAGCCCGGAGCGCTCGCTGGAGATCGCGTAGCCGTCGCTGCCGTCGGCGGCGCCGAGCGGGCGGATCTCGGTCACCGTGCGGTCGGGGGTGATCTCGACCCCGCGCTTCTCGGCCAGCCAGAGGTAGTTCTTGACCAGCGTGTTCTTGGCCCCGTGCGGGCACCCGACCATGCAGCGACCGCACTGCATGCAGCCGGTGCGGTCGGGGCCCTCGCCGCCGAAGAACGGGTCGGGGACGGTCTTGCCGGGGTTGTCGAGGTAGATCCCGACGGGGGTCTTCTGGTAGGTGTCGCCGACCCCGAGGTGCTCGCCGTACTCGCGCAGCAGCTGGTCGGCCGGGTCGTCGTTGTCGTGGACGACGACGCCGAGCATCCGCTGGGCCTCGGCGTAGTGCGGGGCCAGGGTCTCCTCCCAGTCCTCCATGTCGCCCCACTGCGGGTCTTCGAAGAAGGGGGAGGGCGGCACGTAGAGCGTGTTGGCGTAGCCGAGGCTGCCGCCGCCGACGCCGCAGCCGCTGACCACGGAGACGTCCTTGAAGGGGGTGAGGCGGAAGATCCCGCGCAGGCCCAGGCGCGGGGCCCAGAAGTAGCGGCGCAGGTCCCAGGTCGACTTCGGGAAGTCCTTGTCCTGGAAGCGCTTGCCGCACTCCAGCACGCCGACCTCGTAGCCCTTTTCGGCGAGGCGCAGCGCCGACACCGATCCCCCGAAGCCGGAGCCGACGACTATCCAGTCATAGTCAAACTGGCTCATCAGCCAGGACTCTAGCCGGTGATGCTCCGGCGGTCGCTCAGGCCTCGCCCGGCTCGACCGGGCGGAAGTCCGAGGTGCGGGCGCCGCAGACCGGGCAGAACCAGTCCTTGGGGATGTCCTCGAAGTCGGTTCCCGGGGGGATGCCGCCGTCCGGGTCGCCGATCGCGGGGTCGTAGATGAACCCGCAGCTCTCGCAGATCCAGAGCGTCGCCTCTTTGGTCTCGGTCATACGGAGAGTCTAGGCAGACGCTATTTGTCGAAGCTGACCGCGACCGGCTCGCGCTCGCTGGCGTCCTCGATCTCGAAGAACTCGCGGTCCTCGAAGTCGCCGGCGTTGGCGACGATCGAGCCCGGGAACTGCTGGATGTCCGTGTTGTAGGACTGGACGTTGGAGTTGTAGATCCGCCGTGAGGCCTGGATCTCGTCCTCCAGCTCGGAGAGGTTGCGGCTGAGCTGCTGGAAGTTCTCGGTCGCCCGCAGGGTCGGATAGTTCTCGGCCACCGCGCGCAGATCGGCGAGGGCGCCGCTGAGCTGGGACTCGGCTTTCGAGGTGTCGGCGACGCTCTGGGCCGACATCGCGTCGGCCCGTGCCTTGCTCGTTTTCTCGAAGACCTCGCTCTCGTGCGCGGCGTAGCCTTTGACCGTCTCGACCAGGTTCGGCACGAGGTCGTGGCGCCGTTTCAGCTGGACGTCGATCCCGCTCCAGGACTCGTCGACCCGATTGCGCGAGGCGATGAACGAGTTGCGCTTCGCGATGAAGTAGAAAACCGCGATGAGGACGATCGCGACGACGACGATGAGAGCGATGAGCATTCGGACTCCTGTTTTCGAGCGGTCTTGCGGCCCATCCTAGCGCCGATGGTCGGCGCCGCAACGAGGCTGGACGCCTAGGATCGCCGGATGGGCGCCAAGCAGGAGGCACAGGAGTGGGCCGAGATCGTCAGCCGCCACGGCGAGCGCAACGGCCTCACCTACGAGCAGGTCGGCGGGATCAATCCCAAAGACGCGCCGGTCGCCCTCTGCGTCGGCGGCGTCAACCGGCTCACCGGGCAGCTCGCCGAGGGCTTCTGGGGCGCCAGCTGCGACGCCGACGAAAAGGAGATCGGCAGCCTCTTCAACAAGGCGGTGCTGCCGACCGCGCTGCTGGCCAAGGCGCACATGCCCGACCTGGCGCAGGTCGTCCCCGCCTTCAACGTCGAGTCGCTGGAGGGGCACGAGCACCTGACCCAGCGCTTCTCGCGCAAGGTCGAGTTCGAGTCGATCGACTTCAACCGCCGCTTCTGGGCGACCGTCCCGAAGGAGTACGACCCGGTCTCCCTGCGCGAGCTCTTCAGCCCCGGCTTCCTCAGCTGGGTGACGACGATGACCGGCGAGATCAGCTTCGGCGTCAACGACCGCCAGCTCTGGTTCCTCTGGCGGCTGGGCGAGCGCACCGAGGCGGAGCTGAAGTCGGCACTGAAGAACGCCGGGCAGCTGTTCAAGCGGCTGCAAGGGGAGATGGACGAGAGCGGGATCCACACCTACCCGCCCGGCCCCTGGCACGCGGGGCTTGAGCCCTTCCCGGACGCTCAGCCGTCGTAGCCGGGTTCGCCAGGGAGGATCGGCCGCCAGCCGGCGCCGCCGTCGGCGTCCGCGACGATCTTCGGCATCACCGAGTCGACCTTGCGCCCGCGGAAGGCGGCGAGCGCCTCGTCGGAGGTCCGGTAGGGCAGCAGCCAGCGCAGCTGGTGCAGGGTGGGGAAGGCCATCGGCAGCTCGCCGGCGGCGTTGGCCTCCAGCGCCTCGGCGGGTCGGCGCCAGGCCGCCTCGGTGGTCTCGACCCCGTCCGGCCTGGGCGGCGTGTGGGCGGGGGCGAGGGCGAGGAAGAACCAGGCGTCGAAGCGGGTGGAGACGACCTCCGGGGTCACCCAGCGGGAGAAGAGCATCAGCTCCTCGCCGGCCGGCAGCTCGATCGCGGCCTCCTCGGCCAGCTCGCGCATCGCGCAGGCGCGGTGCCCGGCCTCGCCCTCGCCGTCGGCGGAGTCGACGGAGCCGCCGGGGAAGACCCAGACGCCGGGCATGAAGCTGGCCGCCTCGGTGCGCTTCAGCATCAGCACCTCGAGCGCCCGTTCGGAGTGCTTGCCGCCGCGCCGTAAGAGCACGATCCCGGCCGCGGGCCGCGGGGTCGAGGGCTCTCCGTCGTTGGGCCGCTCGGCCGGTCCGCGCTTGTAGTCGGGCATGGCGCCACCCTATCGCCGGCCCGCCGGAGCGCGGCAGACCTTTGTTTCGCTTTCCGAGACAAAGGTCTGCCGCACCTGGGGGTGGGTCAGTTGAGGGCCTGGAGGCGGGCGCGGGGTCGGCCTCGCGCGGCGCGTCCCCGGCGGTGGCGACCAAAGTCTGATTCACGTCACTACGTCTGATTCCACGTCACTACTACGGCGCCGCCTCCAATCCATCACAGAGGTGTGCCGTTCAATCCCGCGGTTCCTTAGTCGTCTATAGGACGACTAAGGAACCGCGGGATGGCGTGCGGGGGGCTGGGGGGCGGTGGCGACGGCGGCTTGGATCGACTCGGCGCAGATCGCCATCAGCGTGCGCAGCTCGTCCTCGGAGATCGAGAGCGGCGGGACGATCACCACCGTGTTGCCGAGCGGGCGGATGATCGCGCCGCGCTCGCGGGCCTGGTTGGTGACCCGGTGGCCCATCTTCAGGGCGACGTCGTGGTCGCCGAGGTCGATCCCGACCATGAAGCCGCGGGCCCGCACCTCGCTCACCTCGGGCAGGGCGGCGATTCCGGCCAGCAGCTCGCCCAGCAGGGCCAGCTTCGGCTGCAGGCGCTCGATCGTCCGCTCCTCCTCGAAGACGTCGAGGTTGGCGAGGGCGGCCGCGCAGGCGAGCGCGTTGCCGGTGTAGGTGTGGCCGTGGAAGAAGGTCCGCTGCTCCTCGGGGGCGCCGAGGAAGCCCTCGTAGACCGCCTCGGTGGTCAGGGTCGCGGCCAGCGGCAGGTAGCCGCCGGTGATCCCCTTCGCCAGGCACATCAGGTCCGGCGCCACGTCCTCCTGCTCGCAGGCGAACATCGTCCCGGTGCGGCCGAACCCGGTCGCCACCTCGTCGACGATCAGCAGCACCCCGTGGCGGTCGCAGAGCTCGCGCACCGCCCGCAGGTAGCCGGGCGGGTGGACGATCATCCCCGCCGCTCCCTGGACCAGCGGCTCGACGATCACCGCCGCGACCTCGTCGGCGTGAGCGGCCAGCACCCGCTCCATATCGGCGGCGTCGCCGGGCTCGGCTGCGTGGGTCTCGAACAGCAGCGGCCGGTAGGTGGCGTGGAAGAGGTCGATGCCGCCGACCGAGACCGAGCCGATCGTGTCGCCGTGGTAGGCGTCGCGCAGGCGGACGAAGGTGCGGCGGCCGCTCTCGCCGCGCTGCTGCTGGTACTGGAAGGCCATCTTCAGGGCGACCTCGGCGGCGGTCGAGCCGGAGTCTGAGTAGAAGACGCGGGAGAGGCCGGGCGGCGCGATCGCGACCAGGCGCGCGGCCAGCTCGGCGGCGCCGGGGTGGGAGAGGCCGAGCATCGTCGAGTGGGAGAAGCGGTCGATCTGCTCGCGGATCGCCGCGTCGATCACCGGGTGCCGGTGCCCGTGGACGTTGCACCACAGCGAGGCATTGCCGTCGATGTAGCGGCGGCCCTCGACGTCGATCACGTAGGAGCCCTCGCCGCGCTCGATCACCAGCGGCGCCTCCTCGCTCCAGCCCTGCTGCTGGGTGAAGGGGTGCCAGAGGAACTCCTGGTCGAGGCGCGCGGGGTCGGCAGGCATCGCACGTCGAGCCTAGTGGGAACCCGAGTTGGCCTGAGCGCGGAGCGGGTAGAGAACTGTGATCAGCTTCCCACAACCATTACACCGATCCGTGTAATACTGAAAATCGATGGCTGAGAGAGGCGCGATACCCCAGGTTTCGAAGACGCGAAAGCGCGCTCTTCGCGCTGTCCAGGCCCTGTTCAGCCCGCTGCTTCCAGACGACTACCTGGAACTGATCAACCCGCTCTGGTCGACCAGGGAACTGCGCGGCCGGATCGAGCGGATCCAGCCCGAGACCGCCGAGGCCGCGACGGTGCTGATCCGCCCCGGCTACGAATGGGCGGGGCACCGCCCCGGCCAGTACCTGCGGATCGGCGTCGTCGTCGACGGCGTCCACCACTGGCGCGCGTACTCGCTGACCTCGGACCCGGGACGGCCCGACGGCTGCATTGCGATCACCCCGAAGCTGGTCGAGGCCGGCAAGGTCTCCCCCTACCTGGTGCGCCAGGCGCGCCCGGGGGACCTGGTCCGCCTCGGCGGTGTCGAAGGGACCTTCGTTCTGCCCGATCCCGCGCCCACGAAGCTGCTCTTCATCAGCGCCGGCAGCGGCATCACCCCGATCATGAGCATGGTCAACAGCCTGGCCGCCACCGGCGCCACCGGCGACGTCGTCCACATCCACTCCGCGCGAACCGCCGAGGGCGTGATCTTCGCCGAGCGACTGCGGCGGATCGAGGCCGAGCAGGAGGGCTTCGACCTGCGCCTGCGCCTCACCGGCGAGCACGGCCGCCTCGCCCCGACCCACCTCGACGAGATCTGCCCCGACTGGCGCCAGCGCCACGCCTTCGCCTCCGGGCCCGGCGAGATGCTCGACGACCTGACCGAGCACTGGCTGGCCGAGGGCGACCCAGCGCTGCTCAGCATGGAGCGCTTCCAGCCGCATATCGGCGGCGCCGCCGGCGAGGGCGAGGGCGGAGCGGTTCGCTTCGCCAAGAGCGGGGTCGCGGCCGCCTGCGATGGCGCCACGCCGATCCTCGCCGCCGGCGAGGAGGCCGGGGCGGTGCTGCCCTTCGGGTGCCGGATGGGGATCTGCCACACCTGCGTCGGCGAGCTGCGCGGCGGCAAGGTGCGGGACCTGCGGACCGGGGAGGTCCACGGCAGCGAGGGAGAGATGATCCGCACTTGCGTCAATGCCCCCGAGGGGCCGATCGAGATCGCACTTTGAGCCAACCGAGAGGAACCCGATGAGCGCAACCACCACCGAGGCAGCCGTCAGCCCCCTGAGCCGGCTCACGCCCGAGCAGATCGAGTCGCTGGGACACGAGTTCGACGCGATCCGCGACCGGGTCCGCGCCGACCTCGGCGAGCGCGACCGTCGTTACATCGAGAGCATGATCGAGATGCACCGCCGGCTCGGCACCCTGGCGCGGGTGCTGCTGCTCGCCTCCAACAACCTGCCGGCCCGCGCCGCCGGGACGGCGGCGCTCTCGGCGGCGAAGATCCTCGAGAACATGGAGATCGGGCACAACGTCCTGCACGGCCAGTGGGACTGGATGAACGACCCCCGCATCCACTCCTCGACCTGGGACTGGGACACCGCCTCGACCGCGGAGGCCTGGAAGCACTCCCACAACTACGTCCACCACACCTTCACCAACATCCGCGGCAAGGACAAGGACCTCGGCTACGAGATCATGCGGATCGACCCGCAGCAGCCCTGGCACCCGGTCTACCTCTTCCAGCCGCTCTACAACCTCCTGCTCGCCGCCTTCTTCGAGTGGGGGGTGGCCGTCCACGACCTCGACTTCGAGGCGATCCGCAAGGGCGAGAAGTCGAAGCGGCAGGTCAAGCGCGAGCTGAAGGGGATCCGCGAGAAGGCGAAGAGCCAGATCGTCAAGGACTACATCGCCTGGCCGGCGCTGAGCGGGCTGGCGACGGCGGCGGTCGAGCTGGCGCTCGACGCGGGAGTGCAGCGGCGGCGCAGCGGCGGGCTCGCGGGAAGCCTGCGGCGCGCGCTCGGCAAGGGTGCCCGCGCCTCACGCAAGACCGCGGCGGCCAACGCGACCGCCAACGCCGCCCGCAACGTCTGGTCCTACGCGATCATCTTCTGCGGCCACTTCCCCGACCAGACCTACACCTTCAGCCAGGCGGAGGTCGAGGACGAGAGCCAGGGGGCCTGGTACGTGCGGCAGCTGCTCGGCGCCGCCAACATCGAGGGCAGCCCGCTGTTCCACGTCGCCAGCGGCAACCTCGGCTACCAGGTCGAGCACCACCTCTTCCCCGACCTGCCGAGCACCCGCTACGCGGAGCTGGCGCCCCAGGTCAAAGACGTCTGCGAGCGCTACGGCCTCCCCTACAACAGCGGTCCCTTCTCGCAGCAGCTGGGGATGGTCCAGCGGACGATTCTGAGGCTCGCCCTGCCGGGCGGAGAGGCGCGCCCCAAGCCTGGGCCCTACCGCAGCGAGCCCGAGGTCGCGGCTGCGTGACATAGGTCACAGGAGCAAATATTGCGTTGCAGTAATGGTTGCGCATGTGCAACTATTACTGACATGCAAGCCAGCGACGTAAAAGAGATCGCCGAGAGGGCAGCCGCCGAAGCGACGCCGGAGACCCGCGCGACCGCGGCCCGGATGACCGCGCTGCTGCGCCACGTCTTCCTCTATGACCGCGGCAACCAGCTGCGGGTGATCGAGGACTCCGGCCTCTCGATGACCCAGTGCAAGTCGCTGCTCGAGCTCGGTGGCCTGGGCCGGGACAAGGCCGAGGCCTGGCAGGTCGGCGACCTGGCCGAGCATTTCGGCGTCTCCGTGCCCTCGATGAGCCGGGCGGTCGACGGCCTCGTCAAGAAGGGGCTGGCGACGCGGATCGAGGACCCCGACGACCGCCGCGCCCGGCGGGTCGGGATCACGGCCAAGGGCAAGGACCTGGTGGAGACGCTGGTGACCGTGCGCCAGACCGGGATCGAAGCCTTCGCCGCGACCCTCAGCGCCGCCCAGCGCCGCAAGCTCGACGCCGCGGTGGACTCCCTGATGGAGCGGGAGGACATCGCCCAGACGTTCGACCTCCTGAAGGGAAGTGACCCCGCGTGACCCGCTACAACCACCTGATCACCGACGACAACCGCAAGTGGTGGACGCTCGGGGCGATGTGCTTCGCGCTGTTCATGCTGATGCTGGACAACACCGTCGTCAACGTCGCCCTGCCGTCGATCCAGCAGGACCTGAACGCCTCGATCTCCGGCCTCGAGTGGACCGTCAACGGCTACACGCTCTCGATCGCCGTCCTGCTCGTCACCGGGGGCCGGCTCGGCGACATCTTCGGCCGCCGCCGCATGTTCCTCACCGGGATCGTCATCTTCGCCGTCTCCTCGGCGACCGCCGGGCTGGCCCCCGACGCGACCGCGCTGGTGATCAGCCGGGTGGTCCAGGGCGCCGGCGCGGCGCTGATGATGCCGGGCACGCTCTCGATCATCGCCGACGCATTCCCGCCGCAGGAGCGCGGCAAGGCGATGGGCACCTGGGCCGGCGTCTCGGCGCTGGCGCTGGCGATCGGGCCGGTGGTCGGCGGCTTCCTCACCGAGCACGTCAGCTGGCGGGCGATCTTCTACCTCAACATCCCGGTCGCCGCGCTCGCCGTGGTGGCGACGATCTTCGCGGTGCGCGAGTCCCGCGACACCTCGGTCGGCCGCGAGGTCGACTACCCGGGCGTCGCCGTCCTCACCGTCGGGCTGACGGCGCTGGTCCTCGCCCTGGTCGAGGGCAACGCCTGGGGCTGGGGCTCGCCAAAAGTGCTCGGCCTGTTCGGGCTGGCGGCGATCGCGCTGCCGCTCTTCGTCTGGGTCGAGGGACGGGTGAAGGCGCCGATGGTGCAGTTCGACCTGCTCTCCGACCGCAACTTCCTCGGCGCCGTCGTCGTCGCCCTGGTCATCACCTTCTCGATGATGGGCGTCTTCTTCTTCCTCGCCCTCTACATGCAGGACATCCTCGGCTACTCGCCGCTGGAGGCGGGGATCAGGTTCCTGCCCTCGACCCTGATGATCGTCGGGGTGGCGCCGGTCGCCGGCCGGCTCGCCGACCGCTTCGGCCCGCGCTGGCTGATCGCCGGCGGTCTGGTGCTCGTCTCCGCCTCGCTGCTCACCTTCAGCGGAATCGCCGTCGACTCCACCTACCTCGACCTGCTGCCGGGCTTCATGCTGCTGGGCATCGGGATCGCGATGACGATGTCGCCGATGACCAGCGCCGCGATGAACGCGGTGCCGGTGCAGAAAGCGGGGATCGCCTCCGGCGTCCTCTCGATGTTCCGGATGGTCGGCGGCAGCCTCGGCATCGCCGTCACCGGGGCGATCTTCCAGAGCCTGGTCAGCTCCAGGCTGGACGGGCTGCTGGGCGGCAGCGGCGTCACCGCGGCCCAGCGCGACTCGATCTCCGAACAGCTCGGCAGCGGCTCGGTCAGCCACGTCCCCGGGCTCGGCGCGGCGCAGGCGGAGGCTGTCGCGCGTGCCGGCAACGAGGCCTTCGTCTACGCCCTCGGCAACGCGATGACGGTCTCGGCGGCGATCGCCCTGGCCGGCGCCGTGGTCGGCGCGACCGCGATCCGCGGCAAGCGCCGCGGGCCGGAGGTCTCGATCGAGGCGACCGAGGCGGCGGTCAACCCCGGCGGCTCGGCGCTGGCCGCCGAGGAGCGCGAGCTGGCGGCCGCCGGCGAGCGGGTCTAGCGCCCCGGCCGCCGCGCCGCCCTTAGGGTGGCGGCCCGATGCTGATCCTGCTGCCGCCCTCCGAGGGCAAGTCGGCGCCCGCGAAGGGCGCCCCCCTCGACCTCGACTCGCTCGCCTTCGCGGACGAGCTGGGAGCGAAGCGCGAGGCGCTGCTCGACGCTCTGGAGCGGCTGGCGAAGGCGCCCCGCAAAGCTGCCGCCCGCAAGCTCGGGGTGTCGGCCGGGCAAGCCGCAGAGGTCGAGGTCGGAGCCACCCTCCGCGGCGCCCCGGCGGCGCCCGCGGCGGAGGTCTACAGCGGTGTCCTCTACGATCGCCTCGGGCTCGCCGGTCTGCCTGCCGCCGCGCGGCGGCGGGTGCTGATCGCCAGCGCCCTCTGGGGCGTGGTGCGGCCGGCGGACCGGATCCCCTACTACCGCTTCTCCGCCAAAGCCCGGCTGCCGCGAATTGGGCCGCCGGCGGCGTTCTGGCGCCCGGCCCTGGTCGCGACGCTGCCCGACGAGCCGGGCGAGCTGATCGTCGACATGCGCTCGGCCACCTACGCGGCGGCCTGGAAGCCGAAGCGGGCGAGCCTGTTGGCCGTGCGGGCGTTCAGCGAGCAGGACGGTCAGCGCAAAACCGTCTCGCACATGGCGAAGGCGGTCCGCGGTGACGTCGCCCGGGCGCTGCTGCTGGCCGGTGAGCCGCCGGCGGATCCGGAGGGCGCGGCCGAGCTGGTCGCCAGGGCCGGCTTCGAGGTCGAGCTGAACGCCGGCAACCTCGACGTGATCGTCAGCGAGTAGCAGCAGGGTCGCGAGCGTCAGGCTGGGAAGTCCAGCGGCGGCCAGGAGCCGGGGTCGGCGAGATCGACGCGGGGGAGGGCGAGGACCTCGACCCGGCCGAGGGCGGCGATCGTCTCGCGGTTGGAGCGCTCGACCTCGCCCGGCCGATCCGGCCACGGGGTCAGGACCACGGCGGCGACCTCGAGCCCGGCGGCGCGGGCCGCCTCCAGGGTCAGCAGCGTGTGGTTGATCGTGCCGAGGGTGGGGGAGGCGGCGACGAGGAGGGGGTGGCCGAGCTCGGCCGCGAGGTCGCGGACCAGGTAGTCGCCGGCCAGCGGCACCAGGAGGCCGCCGACGCCCTCGCAGACGACGTGCTCGGCGCCCGCCTCCGCGGCCCGGGCCGCCTCGCGCAGCCGGGCGGGGTCGATCCGCTCGCCGGCCAGCGCCGCGGCCAGGTGCGGCGAGGCCGGCGGCCCGTAGCGATAGGGGGCGATCTCCTCGTCGCTCTGGCGGGAGCCGGCGGCCCGTCGCAGCAGCTCGTGGTCGGCCTCGCCACCCTCGTCGAGGCCGGTGACGCAGGGCTTGAAGACGGCCACGGTGCCGCCGTCGGCGGCCAGGGTGCGGGCGGCGACCGCGGCGGCGACGGTCTTGCCGACCCCGGTGCCGGTGCCGGTGACGAAGACCCCGCTCAAGCGGCCACGGGAACCAGGCCGAGCTCGCGGGCGGCGGCGCCGATCGTGCGGGCGGCGGCACGCAGCTCGCCCGCCTCGTGGGTCGCCATCACCGTCAGCCGCAGGCGCGAGGAGCCGGCGGGGACGGTCGGCGGGCGGATGCCCTGGGCGAAGACGCCGCCCTCCAGGGCCAGCTCGCAGAGCCGCATCGTCGGCTCCGCCGCGCCGACCTCGATCGGAACGATCTGGGTGGCGGAGCGGCTGCTCAGCCCCTCGGCGGCCAGCGCCTCGCGCAGGGCGGCGGCGTTGGCGGCCAGTCGCTCGACCCGCTCGGGCTCGGCGCGCAGCAGCTCCAGGGCCGCGGCGGCGGCGCCCAGCGCGGGCGGCGGCGGCGCGGTCGAGAAGATGAACGGGCGGGCGGTGTTGAGCAGCAGCTCGGTGGTCTCGGCGCCGGCGCAGACGAAGGCGCCGTAGGAGCCGAGCGCCTTGCCGAGGGTGCCGACGACGACGTCGACCTCGGCGCTCAACCCCGCGGCGGCGACCGCGCCGCGGCCACCGGGCCCGACGGCGCCGATCGCGTGCGCCTCGTCGACCAGCAGCCGGCAGCCGTGGCGGCGGGCCAGCTCCAGCAGCCCCGGCAGCGGGGCGACGTCGCCGTCCATCGAGAAGACGCCGTCGCTGACGATCAGGGCGCCGCGGCCGCCCGCCTCGCGCAGGCCCCACTCGAGGTGCTCGAGGTCGGCGTGGCGGTAGACGAAGGTCTCGGCCCGGGAGAGCCGGCAGCCGTCGACGATGCTGGCGTGGTTGAGCTGGTCGGAGAAGACCACCTCGCCCTCGCCGGCCAGGGCCGCGATCGTGCCGGTGTTGGCGAGGTAGCCGGAGCCGAACAGCAGCGCCGCCTCGTAGCCGGCGAACCCGGCGAGCTCGGCCTCGAGCGCGCGGTGGATCTCCATGTTGCCGGAGATCAGGCGCGAGGCGCCGGCGCCGGCGCCCCAGCGCAGCGCCGCCTCGGCGGCCGCCTCGCGGACCCGGCGATCGTCGGCGAGGCCGAGGTAGTTGTTGGAGCAGAGCAGCAGCACCTCGCGGCCGTCGAGGGTGACGCGTGGGCCCTGGGGGCCTTCGATCAGGCGGAGGCGGCGGTGCAGCCCGCTCTCGCGCAGCGCTTGCAGCCGGGCGGCGACGTCGGTCACGCAGCGGTCGGGTAGGAGGGCGCCCTCTTGCCCTTCTTGACCACGCGGAGCTGGGTCGACGGGTCCCACATCGGCGCCTCGTCCTGGTGGTCGATCAGCGCGTCCATCGGCGTCCCCGGGGTCTCGCCCTTGAGCCAGCCGGAGCGGTTGTCGGGGCGCGGGTTGGCGCCGTTGTCGGCCTGGCGGGCGACGTTCAGCCCGAGCTCCTCGAACATCGCCCGGTCCTCGGCCGGCTCGGCGCCGAGGGTGGTGAGGAAGTTGCCCATCATCACCCCGTTGAGGCCGGCCTTGACGGCGAGCTTGTGCATCGAGCCGAGGTTCTCGACGCGGCCGCCGCAGAGGCGGAACAGCGCGCCGGGGATGACCAGGCGGAAGATCGCGATCCACTGCACGACCTCCCAGGGATCCATCACTTCGCGGTCGCCGAACTTGGTCCCCTGCTTCGGGATCAGCAGGTTGATCGGCACCGAGGTGGGGTTGATCTCGGTCAGCTCGAAGGCCATCTCGACCCGCTGCTCGCGGCTCTCGCCGAGGTTGAGGATGCCGCCGACGCAGGTCTCCAGCCCGGCCTCCTTGACCGCCTGGATCGTCCGCAAACGGCCCTCGTAGCGGACCGTCGAGGAGACCTCGGGGTAGTAGGACTTGGCCGACTCGACGTTGTGGTGGACGCGCTGGATGCCGGCGTCCTTGAGTGACTTGGCGCGCTCGGCCGACATGTGCCCGATCGAGGCGCAGCGCTTGAGGTTGGTCTTCTCGGCGACCAGTTCGGCACCCTTGAGGATTTTCGCGAAGTCGCGTTTGGAGAGCCCCTGGCCCTGGGTGACCATGCAGAAGCGGTGGGCGCCGGCGGCCTCGGCGGCTTCGGCGTGTTCGAGGATCTGCTCCGGCTCCATCATCGCGTGCATGACGGTGTCGGCGTCGGCGTAGCGCGACTGTGCGCAGAAGCCGCAGTCCTCGGCGCAGCCACCCGACTTGGCGTTGACCAGCGAGCACATGTCGGTCGAGTCGCCGAAGTTCTCGCGGCGCACCTCCCAGGCCCGTTCGACCAGGGCTTCGATCTCCTCGTGTTCGGTCAGGGCGCCGAAGGCGAGGGCTTCCTCGACGGTGATCAGTGAGGCCATCCGCCATAGCATCGCACTATGGATCGGACGAAGGCGCGCCGCCGCCGGCTGGCATTCGTGGTTCTGATCGGGGCCGCGGTCGCCGCCTTCGCGCTCGGCGCGGCGCTTGGCGACGGGCAGGCGCCAGAGGTCGAGGTGGCCAGCACTCTGGCCGCTCCGCAGCTGGCCGGAGAGCGCCTGGTGGCGGGCCTCGGAGACAACGAGGTGACGCCGCGGCTGCGCACGGCGATCGCCGAGGGGCGGATCGCCGGAGTCGTACTCTTCGCCGCCAACTTCCCGACCCGGGCGGCCGGGAAGAGGCTGATCGCCCGCCTGCAGGCGATCCGCCGGCCGCCGGCCCTGCGCGACCCGCTGCTGATCATGGTCGACCAGGAGGGAGGTCTGGTGAAGCGGGTCGATGGCGCCCCGACCGCATCGGCGCGGCAGATGGGCAACCGCGGGGCGGAGCTCAGCCGCGACCAGGGGCGGCGCACCGCCCGCAACCTGCGCTCGCTCGGTGTCAACGTCGACCTGGCGCCGGTCCTCGACGTCGCCCGGCCGGGCGGCACGATCGCCGAGACCGAACGCGGCTTCGGTGCCAGCGCCGCCAAGGTGGCGGCGACCGCGGTGCCCTTCGCCGAAGGCCTGCGGGCCGGGGGAGTGGCGGCCACCGGCAAGCACTTCCCGGGCTTCGGCGCGGCCGGTGAGAACACCGACTTCGCGGTCGAAGAGATCGGCCTCTCGAAGGCCCGGCTGCGGGCGGTCGACGAGGCGCCGTTCCGCGCCTTCGCCGCGGCCGGGGGAGAGCTCGTGATGCTGAGCACGGCGATCTACCCGGCCTTCTCCGACCGGCCCGCCGCCTTCGCCCGGCCGATCGCCAGCGGCGAGCTGCGCGGCCGGCTCGGCTTCGACGGCGTCTCGATCACCGACGCTCTCGGGACGGTCGCCGTGCGCGACTTCGGCGGTCCCGCCAAGGCCGGCCTGGCGGCTGCCCGCGCCGGCACCGATCTGCTCCTCTTCAACGACCTCGCCCAGGCCGAAGCGGCCTGGCGCGCGCTGACCGCCAAGCTCCGCACCCGCAAGCTCTCCCGCGGGCCCTTCGAGCAGTCGGTCCAGCGGGTCCTCGACCTGCGGGCAGAGCTGCGCAAATAGGTCAGTCGCGTTGGATCGGGCGGGACGCCGTCTCGGTGAGGACGCGGCGGACGTGCTGGGGCTCGTACTTGACCTGGTGGTGGGTGAAGCGCAGGCGGGCGTAACCGGCGGCGGTGTGGGCCTGGTCGCGGAGGACGTCGCGGGCCTGCGCCGAAGCGGTGCGGTGGTAGCGCAGGCCATCGGTCTCGACGACCAGCTTCAGCTCGGGCCAGAAGAAGTCGACCTCGAACCCGTTGACCATCTCCTTGGTCAGGGGGAGAGGGAGTCCAACCTCCCGGGTGAGAGGGAGAAACAAGCGTTCCAGCTCCGCGTCGGAGAGCACGAACGTGTCGCGGTCGAGGAGGCTGCGCAGGGGGCGGACCCCGGGCTGCCCACGGTAGCCGTCGAGCGCAACGCGCAAAGCCTCGGGGTCGATCACCCCGTACTTGTCGGCCTCGTTGACTGCGCGCTCCAAACGGCCCGGGGTTAGTTCCGTCGCCAGGTCCACCAGGGTGCGAGCGGGGGTGGTCAGGGGGATCCTCCGACGCCGAATGATTTCCGATGCGCGCAGGGTGCCGCTCCTGACCCGCACCCTTTGCCGCTCGGTTTCGCGCCTGCTGGTGCAGCTGACTTCGATCCGTCCCGGTCGCTCCTCGCAAATCCCGTAGAGAGCCCCGGCGCTGCGGTGACTCAGCGCCGCCCCGGGCCCGCAGCCCAACACTGCCGCCATCCACCAACCCTCCCGAGTCAGCTCCGGTCTTCCCACCGCATAGATCCCTCGAACGACGGGATGCAGCCGGCCCGACTCGATCCGTCGTTCGATCGCCACGCGGCTATACCCAAGCCGAAGCAAATCCCCCCGCGTCGCAACCCAATGCTGCCTCCGCGCCAGTGCCCACGCCGCTTCGCTGCGTGTATCCGGACTTGTCCGTCTCATAGGACGGACAAGTCCGGTTACGGCGCAGGTTCTCCCCCTGTTAGCTTGGGCGGTCTTCGCGGACCGCCTCGGGGTCGAAGATCCGCACCCCGTCGCGGCCGTCGTCCTTGGCCGCGTACATCGCCGCGTCGGCCTGCGAGGCGACCGAGGCGGCGCCCTGGCGCGGGTCGGTCCCGAACATCGCCACGCCGACGCAGGCGGTGACCGGCTCGACCCCGTCGTGCTGGGGCACGTGCTCGCGGATCGCCCGGGAGATCGCTTCCGCGGTCAGCACCGCCTCCTCGCGGCTGCAGCGCGGCAGCACCACCGCGAACTCGTCGCCGCCGAGCCGCCCCAGCGAGTCGCTCTCGCGGGTGCGCCGGCGCAGGACCTCGGCGATCTCGACGATCAGCCGGTCGCCGGCCGGGTGGCCGTGGGTGTCGTTGACGTTCTTGAAGTGGTCGAGGTCGAGCATCAGCATCGCCCCGGTGGTGCGCTCGCGCCGGCCCCGGGCCATCGCCATTCGCAGGTCTTCGTCGAAGCGGCGACGGTTCTTCAGCCCGGTCAGCGGATCCTCGCTGGCCTCCCGCCGCAGTTCCTGGAGTCGTTCGTTGCGGCTCCAGACCAGGATCAGCGAGCCGAGCAGGCAGGCGAGGGCGATTCCGATCGCCGCCAGCAGCAGCGGCAGGCTGATGTCGGGGCTGTCGGGGTCGCGGACGACCAGGAGGATGTCCCGGTCGGCGATCTCGATCGGCGCCGTCGAGGCGCCTTCGAGGTCTTCGCCGACGATCACCTGGCCGTCGGCACGCAGCTGCGTTTCCGCCTCGTCGGGGAGCGAGCCGACCGCCGTGGCGACGAGGTCGGCGGCGCGGAAGCTGCCGACGACGAACCCGATCAGCGCGCTCCGCCGCTGCGCCTTCGTCCCGATCGGGGCCCCGTCGCGGTAGACGGCGCGGTAGACGTTGATTCCCGGCCCGCCGAGCAGGAGCTGGATCACCGGCGTCGCCACCGGCTTGCCGGTGTCGGCGGCGCGCTGCAGGTAAGGGGCGCGGTCGGGGTCGGAGCCGAGGTCGAAGCCGAAGGCGCGGCGCAGGGCGGCGCTGATCTCGCCCTCGGCGACCGCGTAGGTCAGCGGGTAGTACGTGTCGCGCTCGGTCGCCCGCTGCGGATCGCCCGGCACCGGCCCCGGTTCGACGATCTCGACGCCTTGGCGGCGTTCGTAGGCGGCGCGGTCGGCGTTCGGGACCCGCTCCAGGTAGGCGGTCGAGTTCAGCACCCCCTCCTCGAGCAGCGAGTGGCCGAGGATCTCGAAGTCGTGCCGGTCGAGGCCGTCCTGGGCCTGGACGAAGGCCGCCGAGGTAGAGAGCTGGCCGATCGAGAAGCCGGCAACCGCCTCGGTCTGCTGGGCGGCTCGCGAGGCCTCTTCGCGCTCGAGCTGGTCGAGGTCCCTGACGTCGTCGGCGTGGATGAACAGGCCGCCGGCGATCGCCCCGAGGGCGATCGCCGCGACGGCGGCGAGTCCGATCCAGAAACGAGCGCGCATATGGCTCTTGTCGGCGGACCTCATCGGGGCATTGAACCTGGGACAGTCCGTGCGCAGGGCCCGCTGGGTCCTACGCGCGGGTACGCAGAGCTAATCGGGGACCGCCGCCAGCGACTCCCAGAGATAGAGAGAGGCGAGGCTGCGGTTGGGGCTCCAGCGCTCGCTCAGCGCCACCGCCTCCTCTGGGGTCGGCATCTCCTCCAGCCCGTACTCGACCTGGATCGCCTTGCGGATCCCGAGGTCGCCGCCGGAGAGCACGTCGGGCCGCTCGAGGTGGAAGATCAGGAACATCTCCGCCGTCCACTGGCCGAGGCCGCGGACCGCGACGATCTCCTCGATCGCCCGCTCGTCGCTGAGCTCGTCGAGCCGCTCGAGCTCGAGCTCGCCGCTGAGCACGTGGCGGGCGAGGTCCTGGATGTACTCGACCTTGCGGCCGGAGAGGCCAGCCCCGCGCAGGTCGGCCACCTCGGCGTCGAGCAGCTGTCGCGGCGAGGGGGTGGTGCCCCCGAAGAGGTCGATCACCCGCAGGTAGATCGTGCGGGCGGCTTTGGTCGAGAGCTGCTGGCCGACGATCGCCCGCAGCAGCGCCCCGTAGGCGTCCGGAGGCGCTTCCTCGCTGCGCCGCCGCAGCCGCGTCTCGAGGTCGATCTCGCCGACCCGCTCCATGAGCGCCGCCATCTTCGGGTCGGAGCCGGCGAGCTCGGCACGGGCCTTGGCGCTCACCGCCCTGTCCACTCCGGCCGGCGCTTCTCGGCGAAGGCGCGGATGCCCTCGCGGAAGTCTTCGGAGGAGAAGCAGGACTCGCGCAGGGCGAGCAGGCCGGCCTCCTGCTGGGGGCTGAGGATCGGCGAGGCGTTGAGCAGATCGATCGCGCTCTTGTTGCCGCGCATCGAGAGCGGCGCGTTGGCGGCGATCGCCGCCGCCATCTGCACCGCCTCGTGCTCGAGCCGCTCGTCGCCGACGACTTCGTTGACGAGGCCGATCCGGTCGGCCCGCTCGGCGTCGACGTTGCGGCCGGTGAGGAAGAGCTCCTTGGTCCGCGCCAGGCCGATCGTGTCGAGGAACTTGCGCAGGCCGGTGTGGCCGTAGATCAGCCCCAGTTTCGCCGGCGGCATCCCCAGCTTGGCGCCGGCGGCGCAGATCCTCAGGTCGCAGGTGATCGCCAGCTCGAGGCCGCCGCCGAGGCAGTGGCCGTTGATCGCCGCCAGGGTCGGCCAGGGATGGTGGGAGATCGCCTCCATCGCCGCGTGGAAGGGGTGGGCGACCAGGGCCTCGGCGTCGCGCTCGAAGGTCGTCTCGGGGATCGAGGCGATGTCGTAGCCGGCAGAGAAGACCGGCGGCGCGCCGGTGATCATCACGCAGCGGGTCTCGATCCCGCGATCCAGCTGCGGCAGCGCCTCCGCCAGCGCGTCGAGGATCTCGTGGTCGAGCGCGTTGCGGCGCTCGGGGTTGGAGATGCGCAGCCGGGCCACCGCCTCGGCGGGCCGATCGAGCAGGAGCTTGCCGCCTGCTAGCCGCTCTTCCACGCGGTCTACCCCAGCACGACGAGGACGTCGCCTTCGCTCACCGACTGGCCCTCCTCGCAGCGGATCTCCGTCACCGTGCCGTCCTCTTCGGACTCGACCGGGATCTCCATCTTCATCGACTCGAGGATCGCGACGGTGTCGCCGTCGGCGACCTGGTCCCCGACCGCGACCTCGATTTTCCAGACGTTGCCGGTGATGTGAGCCTCGATGTTTGGCATGGCCGGGACAATATCCCGCCGATGGGACTCGAAACGTCAAACCAGGCGGGCCTGGCCGTGATCGTCGCCGCCCGCGACGAGGCCGACCGGATCGCCGCCACGGTCGGCGCCCTGCGCGGCGCCTTCCCCGGCGCCGCGGTCTGGGTCGCCGACGACGCCTCCGGCGACGGCACCGCCGAGCTGGCGCTGACGGCCGGCGCCCAGGTCGTCAGCCGCGGCAAGCCGCACGGCAAGGGCGGCAACGTCGGCGCCGCCGTCGAGGCGGCCCTGAGCGCGACCCCGCCGCCGCAGCTGGTCCTGCTCTGCGACGGCGACCTCGGCGCCAGCGCGGCGCGGTTGGTGCCGCTGGTCGCGGCGGTGGGGGCGGGGGAGTGCGACCTCGCGGTGGCCGCCTTCGCGCGCCGGGTCGGCGGCGGCTTCGGGATCGCCCTGCGGTTCGCCCGCTGGTCGATCCGCGGGCTCTGCGGCGTCGAGGCGACGGCGCCGATCTCCGGCCAGCGGGCGCTGACGGTTCCGGCGCTGCGCTCGGCGCTGCCCTTCGCCGACGGCTTCGGGATGGAGATCGGGATGACCGTCGACGTCGTCCGCGCCGGCTACCGGCTGCGCGAGTACAGCCTCGACCTCGACCACAGGGTTAGCCACCGAACCCTGCGCGGGTTCCACCATCGCGGCGTTCAGATGTGGGATTTCGCCCGCGTTTACGTGTCCCGGCGACTGCCCGCTTGAACAACGCCGACGCGGCGAGGCTGGTGGCGACGCTCGCCTCCAGCGCCAGTCGGGCAGCTCGAAAAGTCGAGACGGCCGTGAGAAGTTTCCCGCCGACCTTTTCTGTACCGACTTTTACAATTTTTCCTGTACCACCCTTGACAGAAAGATTGGAGTCTGCATAATCACTTTCAGTCCGTCGGGAAGGCGGGCAGGGAAGACAACGCCGGGTCAGGGACCCGAGCCCTCCAGGGAAGAAGCACGGGAGGGCCGGGAATAGGGCCGGCAGAGCAAGGAGAGAGAGATAGTGAGACGCCTCGCGCAGGCATGGTCCGCGGGATCGACTTCGGGCATCGGCAAGGGCCGAGGCTCTTCCGTCACCCGTGTCGTTCTCGGTGACCCCAAAGGGAGTGGTGCGCCTTCGTCGCGCCTGCGCTCCCTCGCCCTGCTCGCGCTGGTGACGGCTTTCGTTCTCGCCCTCGTCGCGACGCCCGCCTCGGCACGCCCGATCGTCTCCGACTTCTTCGGCCACAACGGCGCCGGCCCCGGCCAGCTCGGCGCGCCGACGACCACGAACGCTCCGGCCGCCTGGGAACTCGCCCGCGAAACCGGTCCGTCCGGCGTCGCCGTCAACGACGCCAACGGCGACATCTACGTCGGCGATCGGCCCAACAACCGGATCGACCAGTTCGACTCCGACTACAACTTCATCCGCGCCTGGGGCGTCGACGTGATCTCCGCCGGCGCCGCCGGCACCGGCGACCTGACCAGCGGCTCGGCCGAAGTCACCTCCGTCGTGACCACCTCCCGCGCCTTCGTGGCCGGGCAGCAGATCAGCGGCGCCGGCATTCCGGCCGGGACCAGGGTCACCAAGGTCGCCAACGGCGGCGGCGCCGAATCGGTGCTGGTGCTTTCCCAGAAAGCGACCGCGAGCGCCTCGGGCGTCGCGCTCAGCGTCGCCGCGGGCAGCGGCAACCTGGCCCAGAACGAGCAGCAGAAGATCTCGGTCGCTGCGGCGTCGGGCACCTACAGCCTCAACTTCTCGACGACGATGCCGTCGGCGACCGAAACCACGGCTGAGATCGCCTTCGACGCCAGCGCGGCCGACGTGCAGAGCGCGCTCGAGGGCCTCGCCAACATCGGTGCCGGCAACGTCGAAGTCAGCGGCGCCGCCGGAGGTCCCTACACCGTCGAATTCAAGGGCGGCCGCTTCGCCGATACCAACGTCGCCCAGATGGAAGGCAACACCTATCCGAACCTGAACGGACCGCCAGGGCCGACGGTTCTGGTCGAAACGGTCCAGGACGGGGCTGGGACGCTCGAGAAGTGCACCACGGCCAGCGACTGTCAACAGGGCAACCCGAGCGCCGCCGCCGGCGGCCTCAATGCGCCGTCGGGCGTCGCGGTGAACCAGGCCAACCAGCACGTCTTCGTTGCCGACGTCAGCAACCTCCGTTTGAGCGAGTACAGCGCCTCGGGCGACTTCCTGCGCACCTCCGGCGCCGACGTCGTCGCCTCCGGCCCCAACAACAAATCGGCGACGCAGGAGATCAAGGTTGCCGCCACCGGTGGCACCTTCGTCCTCCGCTTCGGCTTCCCGGAAGGTGAAACCACCGCCACCGGTACCGGCAGCTACCTCGCCGGCGCCACCGAAATCACCTCGGTGACCGCCACCGAAGGCGCCTTCACGGTGGGCAAGCAGATCAGCGGCGAAGGGATCGCCGCCGGGACCACGATCACCGCGGTCGAACCGGGCAAGCTGACGATCTCCGATCCCACGACCGAAGAAAAGAGCGACGCCGCCCTCACCGCCAACCTCCCCTTCGATGCCTCGGCGGCGACGGTCGAGGAGGCCCTCAATGCGCTGAACCCCATCTCTGGCGCCTTCGGCTCGGTCAGCGTCAGCGGCGGTCCGGGCAACCCCGGTGGCTCCAACCCCTACGAGGTGACCTTCGGCGGCGCCCTCGCCAGCACCGGGGAACAGCTGGAAATTCAAGGCGGCGGGCTGCAGTCCGGCACCGGCACCACCCTCTCCTGCGACGGCGGGCCCGAAGGAACCACCCTCACCTACCAGTGGCTGCGCGACGGGGCCGAGATCCCCGGCGCCACCTCCAGCACCTACACCTTCGCCGGCGCCGACGCCGGCCACTCGATCCAGTGCCAGACGAAAGCGAGCAACGCGGGCGGCGCCACGGTCCAAGCCTCCGCCCCCGTGGTCGCGTCCCCGGTCCCGTCCCCCGAACCGCCGGCGCCGCCGGCGACGATCGAAGCCCCGACCGGCATGCTGTCCACGGGCGGCGTGCTGACCTGCGAACCGGGCTTCTGGTCGGGTGAACCCGGCTTCGGCTACCAGTGGCTGCGCAACGGCGCCGTCATCGCCGGCGCCACCGAAAGCACCTACACGCTGGTGGCGGCCGACAACCAGACCGCGATCCAGTGTGCGGTGACCGGCAGCAACGGCAGCGGCGCCGCGGTCGGGTACTCCGCGGCCCAGGTCGCCCACGCCGAACCACCCAACAACGGCTTCGCCCAGGGGGCGAACGTGCCGCAGCTCACCGGCACCGGCAGCGTTGGTGAAACGCTGACCTGCGGCCCGGCAGACTGGGCCGGGGCCACTGCCTCCACCTACAAATGGCTGCGCAACGGGGCGTTCATCTCCGGCGCCACCGCCAGCACCTACACCCTGATCGGCGCCGATGCCGGCAAGGGCATCCAGTGTTTGGAAACCGCCGTCGGCAGCGGCGCTTCGGGCGCGTCCGTCAGCCTCTCCATATCGGTCGCGCCGGTGCCCTCGCCGGTGCAGCCGATCGCACCGACGTTCTTCCCCAACACGATCTCGGGGACGCCGAACGTCGGTAAATCGCTGACCTGCGAACCGAACAACTTCGAAGGCTTCTTCGAAGAATGGGAATGGCACCCCAACCCGCCCAAGCCCGTGCTGACCTTCCGCTGGCTGCGCAACGGAGTCGAGATCTCCGGGGCGACGGCGGAAAAATACGCGCTCGCCGCTGCCGATCTCGACAAGGAGATCCAGTGCGTGGTGGTCGGCACCAACCCGTCCGGGTCGACCTGGGAGGTCAGCGGCTCCGGCGCGGCCACCGTGGTCAGGGTCGCGCCGCCGACCGCGACCGCCTCGATCGAACCCACCTCATCGGTGACGGTGACCACCCCCGGCCGGGGCCCTGAGGTCTGCGATCCGGCGGTGGACGTCTGCCAGGACGGGGCCTCGTTCGGAACCGGGGGGCTGGGTGGCACCTTCAGCGGCATCTTCGACAACGGCACCCCGAAGACCAACGCCGTAGCGATCGCCCCCGGCGGTCCCTACGCGGGCGACGTCTTCGTCACCGACGTCAGCAGCAACCGGATCCAGATCTTCGATCCGAACAACGGCCAGTTCGTCGCCGCGTTCGGGAGCGATGTCCTGCGCTCCGGCCCCGAAACGGTTGGCAAAAACGTCTGCATCGCCGCGCTCGGCGATGTCTGCAAAGTGGGCGAATCGCCCAGTGGCCCAGGCAACGGCAGGGAAAACTACGGCTTCGCGAGCACCACCGCGGAAGCAACCGGCTACCTCAACCCCGGCCAGCTCGCGATCGACGGCAACGGCGCGATCTACGTACCGGGCCTGATGAACGCGTACCTGCAGAAATACAGCCCCGACCTGTCCAGCGAGCAGGACTTCTCCTCGATCTGCTCGATCTCAGGGGGCGAAACGCTGACGCGCGGCTGCAGCTCCGTCGGGGTGGACCCTGAAACCAACGAGGTCTACGTGGTCGTCGGGATCCCGGGGACCGAAGACCGCTGCGAACCGATCTGCAACCAGGTTCCGGCCTCGGTCGAACGGATGATCGTCAAGCTCGACTCCGCGGGCAACCAGCTCGAAACCGGTCTGGCCCAGGGACTGGGGATCCGGACCATCGGCAGCTTCGGCTTCGACGGATCCACCGGGCAGGAACGCAGCAGCAGGATCTACTTCACCACCGACACGCCCGAATCCCAGATCGACGTCTTCGGCGAGGCGCCGGCGCCGGACTTCCAGTTCGACCCGATCCAGCCCGCCGACATCGGTTCGAAGACGCTGGCGGTGCGCGGGACGATCAACCCGAACGGCAACTCGGTCCACACCTTCTACCGCTTCGAAACGCTGCGGCAGGGCGGCTTCTGGACGCCGTTCCCGGTCCCGCCGGCGGACGCCGGCAACGGCACCTCGCCGGTGCCGATCGAAACGACGATCACCGGCCTGCGCCCGAACACCAAATACCGGATCCGGCTGGCGGTCTCCAAGGGCGGCTTCGTCTTCAGCCCCGAGCAGACCTTCACCACCCAGCCGAACGGGCCCGAAGCGGAAACCGGCGTCGCCCGCTGGAGCGGCCCGCCCTCCTCGGGGCCGAGCCTGACCTTCTCGGGCATGGTCGACAGCAACAACCTGGCGGTCAACTACTACTTCGAATACGGCTCCGACACTTCCTACGGGAAACGCGTGCCGCTGTATGAATCCGCCTCCCAGGGCGCCGGGCAGGAACCGTTCCTCGCCCGCCAGACGGTCCCCGGGCTCGACCCGAACGCGACCTACCACTACCGGCTCGTCGCTCGCACCGATGCCGGCATCGCCTCCGGCGTCGACAAGGAAATCGGTCCCGCCGAAGCGGGCGGCCCCTTCCCGGAGCTGGTCACCCCGACCGACAAGGGCGTTGGCAAAATCGGCATCCTGCTCGGCCCGGCCGGGATCAAGCAGCGTGGCTGGCAGGCTGCCGCCAGCGGCAACGGCATGTCCTACATGTTCGAGTACGGCGATCCGCAGGCCACCGCCGGCGGCGAGCTCCTCTACACGTCCAAACGCGGTTCGGGGACGTGGGCGAACGAACAGCTGAACCCGGTCAGCACGACGACCTCCCTGGGCTCGGAAGAATACGGGTTCACGCCCGCCACCACCGGCCTCGTCAAGTGGCTCTCTCCCGAGCTCAACTGCGGCTTCCTGCAGAGCTACGGCAAGGTCACCGCCGACACGCCGGACGCGGACGTGGAAAGAAAGGTCTTCAACTTCTACCGTCGCAACGAAGACGGCAGCTTCACGCTGATCACGCCCAGCCCCCTCAACGACGGCGCCTCCAGCTACAAGGTGCGGGGCGGTAACAGCGACTGCACGCGGGTGATCTTCCAGACCTTCTACAGGCTGCTGCCGTCGGTGCCGGCCACCAACGCGCACCTCTACGAATGGGAAGAAACCGCTCCCGGCGCATCGACTCTGCGCCCGGTCGACGTCCTCCCCGACGGCAGCCAGCCGCCGGGCGGTGCCGGACGGCACCAGGGCGACAACGAACTCATGGGCGGCGAAGTCGAAGTGAACGCGGTCTCCCAGCCTGACGCCAGCCTGGCCTACTTCGTCGCGACCAGCAACGAAGGCGACGACAGCGGCCACGAGGCGATCTTCCTGCGCAAGAACCACGCGGTGACGATCGACGTCTCGCAGTCGCAGACGGCGGTTCCGAACGATCAAGACGTCGAATACGAGATGGCCACGGAAGACGGCTCGCAGGTCTTCTTCATCGCCAAGGCCGGGCTCGCCGACAACTCCCCCGGCACCACGGGCAACAGCCTCTACGCCTACGAAGTCGAGAGCGGAAACCTGCGTGACGTGGTTGCCGACTCGAACCCGGATGACACCGACGGGCCGGCCGTCGGCGGCGTCCTCGGCGCCGCCGCGGACGGATCGCACGTCTACTTCGGGGCGAAAGGCCAGCTGGTCCCCGGCAAGGGCAGGACCTACGCCGAGAACACCGCCGGGGGGATCCTGGAAGGCTCGTTCAACGTCTACGTCTCCCACGCGGGCGGGCTCGACTTTGTCGGTGTCACCCTGGTGAAGGACATGAATCCCGGAGGGTTCGTGGGCTGCATCGAAGGTCTCGGCTGCATCGACCCGGCGGGAGCAATCGAATCGCGGGTCTCCCCCAGCGGCCAGCACCTCCTGTTCAAGTCGAGCGAAGCCCTGACCTCCTATGACAACGAAGGCGTGCCGGAGCTCTACCGCTACTCGGCCGCCGACGAAGAAATGGCCTGCGTCACCTGCCGCCAGGACGGTCAGCCGCCGCTCGGGCCGGGCGTGCTGAACACGGTCTTCGCCCAACTCAAGAACCAGGGCGACGACTCCTACCTGCAGCGGGCGATGTCGGAAGACGGCGGCCGGATCTTCTTCTCCTCGACCGAGAAGCTGACGCCCGACGCGATCGGCGGCCAGGGCGGGGAAGACTACGGGGCCTTCGAATGGCACGACGGGGAGCTGCGGCTGCTGGCCGGCCACGGCAAGTTCATCGACGTGAGCGCCGACGGCAACAACGCCTTCGTGCTCACCGCTGAACCGCTGGTCCCGCAGGACCAGGATCAGGTCAAAGACATCTACGACTACCGCGTCGAAGGGGGCTTCCCGTACTCACCGGTGGAAACCTGCGACCCGCTGTCGGAAGGCTCCTGCCAGGGCAGCCCGGCAACGCCGCCGACCCCCGGCGCCGATCCCGCCAGCGGCGGCTTCAACGGCCCCGGCAACCCGCCGGCGGCCAACCCCAAGAAGTGCAAGAAGGGCAAGGTCCTGCGCAAGGGCAAGTGCGTGAAGAAGCCCCATAAGGCCAAGCACAAGAAGGGCAAGAAGAAGAACGGCAAGCGAGCCGCCAAGCACGGCCAGGGGGGTTCCAAGTGAGGGCCCCAGAGCGAGCCACCGGAACCGGAACTTTGACCATGCGCAAGGAGAACTCGATGATGGAGTCGCTGACCTCGACCAAGGCACGTCTTGCCGGGCTGGCCCTGGCCCTGCTGGCCCTGCTCGCCGTCCTCGCTCCGGCAGCCGAGGCGGCGCCGATGCCGCTGTTCAAGGCCCTGGGGGTGACCGGCCCGACCAACCTCCCCCCCGGCACCGACGAGGTGCAGAGCGTCGCGATCGAAGCGACCGGCGGCACCTTCAAGCTGGAATTCGAAGGCGCGCAGACCGCTTCGATCGCCTTCGACGCGCCCGCGGCGACCGTCGCCGGCGGGCTCAACGGGCTCGCGACGATCGGCGGCGCCGGCGGCTCGGTCACGGTCAGCGGCGGCCCCGGCGACGCCACGGCCAGCCATCCCTACATGGTCACCTTCGGCGGCTCGCTGGCGAGCACCGACGTCTCGCAGCTGGACCTGGAAAGCGCCCTCACCGGCACCCCTCACAGCGGCTCCGTGGGCACCGACACCGTCGGCGGCACCGGCTCCGGGACCATCGCGATGTACGTGCAGAACGTTGGCGGCGGCCCCGCCAGCGGGACGATGGAAGCGAAGATCGAGCTGCCGCCTGGCATCGTCACCTCCGCAACTCCGCAACGCCACGAAATCCTCCCGACCGGCAGCACGGTCGATTGGTCCTGCTCACCGACCGGCGCCGGTCAGAGCGTCGTCACCTGCACCGCCCCGCTGCACCTGATCGGGGGAGCGACGGAATCGATCGTCGTGCCGGTCACGATCACCCGCGCCGCCGGCACGACCTCCACCGAGATCGAATTCTCCGGCGGCGGCACGCTCGACCCGGCCACCTACACCCTGCCGACCACCGTCTCCGCGAGCAAAGCCGCACCGGGGATCGTCGCCTTCTACGGCGGCGCCTACGAAGAAGACGGCACCCAGTCCACCCAGGCCGGCGCCCACCCCTACTCGGCCAGCACGGCGCTGTTCGGCTCGAGCGTGCGCAGTGCCGGGAAGATCGTTCCGGCGGGCAGTCCGCACAACATCGAAGTCGCGGTGCCGCCGGGCTTCATCGCCAACCCGCGAGCGACCCAGCGCTGCCCGCAGAGCGTCGAAGTCCCCAACTTCCAGCAGGGGGACGTGACCTGTGACGACGTGGCGCCGGAGAGCATCGTCGGCGTCGCCGCGCCGGTGCTCAAGTTCGGCTCCCACGGCATCAACGAGCCGGCCTGGAACTCCTTCACCCCGAAGGGCTATCCGGCGGGCTTCCGCTTCTCCGTCCTGGTGCCGGAAGTGCAGGTGACCGGGGCGGTGCGCAGCGACGACGACTACGCGATCGAACTCGGCTCCAAGCAGACGCTGCAGGACGAACCCGTGTTCGGCTCCTTCTTCAGCTTCTGGGGCGTGCCCGCCGATCCATCCCACGACCTGCAGCGCTGCGGTCCCGGTGTCGGCTATCCGGAAGAAAACAACACCCGCTGCTCGGCCCCTCGCGCCAGCGTATTCGACCCGACCGCGCTGGTCACCAACCCGACCGACTGCGCCGGCGAGGCAGTGAGCCCGCCGACCGTGAACCTCAAGTACGACTCCTGGGAGGACATCGGCAACTTCAACGAAGCCTCCGTGGAGCTGCCCCCCGTGACGGGCTGCGAGGACCTCGAATTCGAAGGCGACCTCTCCCTGCAGCCGCAGAAGACCGAAGCGGCCGTCCCGTCGGCCTTCGACTACGAAGTCGAAATCCCCCAGGAAGGCCTCCTCGACCCCGAAAAGCTCGTCACCCCCGAGCTCAAGCACACCGTCGTCACCCTGCCCGAAGGCGTCGGCCTCAACCCCGCCTCCGCGGCGGGCCTCGGCGCCTGCACCCCGGACCAGATGGGCTACCTCGGCAACAACTTCGGCGAACCGCACCCGATCCACTTCAACAAGGCGCCGGTCGACTGCCCGGAAAACTCGAAACTGGGCACCGTCGAAATCGCCTCGCCGCTGCTTGACCTGCCGCTGCAGGGGATCGTCTACCTGGCCTCCCAGGACGACAACCCCTTCAACTCGACGATCGCCCTCTACCTGGTGATCGAAGACGAACAGACCGGCCTCACCTTCAAGCTGCCCGGCAAGGCGATCCCCAACCCGGTGACGGGCCAGGTCGTCTCGACCTTCCCCAACAACCCGCAGCTGCCCTTCGAAAAGCTCGTGATCCACTTCAAAGGCGGCAACCTCGCCCCGCTGGCGACCCCCGAAGCCTGTGGCACCTACGCCACCGACTCCGAGGTGACCCCGTGGTCGGCACCGCAATCGGGCCCGCCCTTCCACGACAACGACGTCTTCTCGATCACCGAGGGCAAGGGCGGGAGCGTCTGCCCGAGCTCGCTGGCCGCGCGTCCCTTCAAACCGAGCTTCCGGGCCGGCACCACCTCCGCCGCCGCCGGTGCCTTCACCGGCCTGCGAGTGAAGATGAGTCGCCAGGACGGCGAACAGGACCTCCGCCGCCTCTCCTTCACCCTGCCCAAGGGAGTCAGCGGCAAGCTCGCCGGCATCCCCTACTGCAGCGAGGCCCAGATCGCCCTGGCCGAAAGCCAGAGCGGCAAGGCCGAGCAGGCAAGCCCGGCCTGCCCCAAAGCCTCTGACCTGGGATCGGTGGTCGCCTCGGCGGGCATCGGCACCAACCCCTACTACGCCGACGGGCGCCTCTACCTGACCGGGCCCTACAAAGGCGCCCCGGTCTCCACCGTGGCGGTCGTCCCGGCGGTCGCCGGCCCCTATGACCTCGGCAACGTCGTCGTCCGCACCCCCCTCTACATCAACCGCCAAACCGCCCAGGTGACGGCGAGCTCCGACCCCCTGCCCTACATCCTCAAGGGGATCCCGCTGCATCTGCGCTCGATCGAAATCAACGTCGACCGCCCCGACTTCATCGTCAACCCGACCTCCTGCGAAAAGGGCTCGGTGATCGCCCAGATCGCCGGCGGTGGCGGCGACAACGCCTCGGAAGCCGACGACGTCAGCGTCGCGGCCACCGACCCCTTCCAGGTCGGCGGCTGCGGGAACCTCGGCTTCAAGCCGAAGCTCACCGGGAAGGTGATCGGCCCCACCAAGCGCGGCAAGAACCCCGCTTTCGAAGCGAAGCTGACCGCCCCCCAGGGCGCCTACGCCAACCTTCGCTCCGCCCGCGTCGCCCTGCCGCACTCCGAGTTCCTCGACCAGTCCCACATCCGCACCATCTGCACCCGGGTGCAGGCGGCCGCCAAGCAGTGCCCCGAGGGCGCGATCTACGGCTTCGCCGAAGCGACCTCGCCGCTGCTGGACGGCAAGCTCACGGGCCCGGTCTTCCTCAAATCCTCAGACCATCAGCTGCCCGACCTGGCGATCTTCCTGCGCGGCCCGGACTCGCAGCCGATCGAGGTCGAATTCCAGGGCCGCATCGACTCGGTCAAGGGCCAGATCCGCAACACCATCGAAGGCCTGCCGGACGTTCCGGTCTCCCAGTTCCGCCTGAAGATGAGAGGCGGCAAGAGGGGGCTCCTGATCAACTCCCGCAATCTCTGCAACGGCAAGCAGGGCCGGATGACGGTCGACCTCGCCGGCCAGCAGAACAGCACGAGCACCGTCCGCCCGCTGCTCGGCAACAGCTGCAAGAAGAAGAAGAAGAAGGCGAAGAAGCAGAAGCGCGCCGAGCTCCGCGGGCTCGGCGGTCTGCTCGGAAGTTGGTAGCCCCGGCGTGGGAGGAGTAGGTTGAGGCCGATCCAGCGCTTCGGCCTGCTCCTCTTCTCCCTCGCCTTCCTGGCCCTGTTCGCGATCCTGGGGCTCGCCCAGGGGATCGGCTCGCCCTCGGTGCCCGCCGGCAGCGTCGCCGTGGTGGAGGGCCTGCCCGGCGACTCCGGCCAGATCACCGATGCCCAGTTCCGCGCCGCCCTGACCCAGGTGATCGCCGAGGGCGGAGGGGGCCGGGCGCTCCCCGGGAGCGAAGCCTACGAGCAGGCCAAGGCGGAGGCGATGGGTCGGCTCCTGAAAGCGTCCTGGGTGGGGGGAGAGGCGGCCGCCCGGGGGATCTCGGTCTCGGCGGCCCAGGTCAGCGCCGCGATCGCCGCCTTCAAGCAGCGGCAGCGCTTTGGGACCGCGGCCCAGTTCGAGCGCTTCCTCTCCGCCTCGCGGCTGACCCTGGCCGAGTTCAAGCTCCTGGCCCGCCTGCAGCTGCTGAGCGGCGCGCTGCAGGAAGAGGTGATGGAGGCCCCGCCCGCCCCCAGCGACTCGGAGGTGAGCGACTACTACGAGGCCGCCAAGGCGCTCCAGTTCACCACCGCCCCCACCTACGACATCCGCCTGATCCTCAACACCGATCGGGCCCAGGTGGCCCGGGTCCGAGCGGAGCTGGGCAGGGACGACTCGGCGGCGAGCTGGGCGCGCCTCGCCCGCCGTTACTCCGAAGACCCGACCGGCAAGGGGCACGGTGGCCTCCACAGGGATATCCCGGCTGAATTCGGCGAACCGCTCGACGCCGCGATCGCCGCCGCCCCGATCGGAGAGCTCCAGGGCCCGCTCGAGGCCAAGGGCGCCTACTTCGTCTTCGTGGTGGAGGGCTCTGAGCCCGGCCGGGTCGAACCGCTGAGCGAGGTACGCCTGAACGTCCTCAGCGCCCTGGCCAAGCAGGAGCGCGAAGAAGCCCTGGCGGTGTTCGCCCGCGAGTTCGAAGCCAAGTGGAGCTCACGAACCTTCTGCGCCTCGGGGTTCGAGGTCGAAGGCTGTTCCAACTACCGGGGCAGCGGGCACCCGCCAAACGCTCCTTCGGCCTGCTTCGAAGCTCACCCCAAGGCCGGGATCGAGGCGCCGTCCTGCCCGGCCCCGGTCGCCCAGTCGGTTCCCGCGATGCCGGGCACCGTCAGCATCCTGAGCCCGAAGGGGACGGCGCTGCCCCAGCGCCCGCTGCCCGTCGGGGGATAGGCCCTTGGGAAACAAATGTAAGCTGAGGGACATGAATAGTGGCCCTTCCTCGTCGGGTAGCGAGGATCGGTTCAGCGGGGAGGGAGGAGATCGAATGCGGCGCAGCAGAGGGGACGAGGGCGGGCCCAAGACGGGTTTGCCACTGACCCTGCGCCAGCCGCGCCGGATCCTCGGGGTGGCGATCGTCGCGATCGCCGTGCTCGGCGTCTTCGGGACCGGGGTGGAGGACAGGCTGGTGCCGACCTCGCTCGGGATTCCCGGAACGCCCTCGGCGCAGGGCGATGAGCTGCTGAAGGAGCACTTCGGCGACTCCGCCCCGTTCGCGATCCTGCTGCGCGGCCCCGCCCCGGCACTCGATCGCCAGGGGCCGGCGCTGATCCGCGCTCTGCGCGCGGACTCCGCGGTGACCACGCTCTCGCCCTGGGACGGCAGTCAGCTCGACCGCCTGCGTCCCTCGCCGCGCAAGGCGCTGATCCTCGCCGACTTCCACACCGACACCGCCGACGCGGTCGCCGACGCGGTCCCCCGTCTCGAAGCCACCCTTCAGCGCCAGATCCACGCTCCGGTCCGCGCCGCCCAGACCGGCTACGCCTCGCTCTCACGGGCGATCCAGGAAGAGTCGATCAACTCGACCGAGACCGCCGAGCTGATCGCGATCCCCTTCCTCCTGCTCGTCCTGCTGCTGGTCTTCCGCTCGCCGGTCGCCGCGATCATCCCGCTCGGCTTCGGGGCGATTACGGTGATCGCCAGCCGCGGGGTCCTCTACCTGGTCTCCGCCAGCATCGACGTCGACGCCTTCGCCCTCACCGTGGCGACGATGATGGGCCTGGCGCTCGGGTCGACTACGCCCTGCTGATGGTCTCGCGCTTCCGCGAGGAACTGGAGGCCGGCAAAGAGCCGCTGCAGGCCGCCCAGGCGACCCGGCGCACCGCCGGTCGCACCACCGTCTTCGCCGGCACCACCCTGTTCGTCTCGATGATCGTCTCGATCTTCGTGCTGCCGGGATCGCTGCTCCTCTCCCTGGCGGGGACCGCGATCCTGGTCACCGCGATCAGCGTCATCACCTCGATCTACCTGGCCCCGCCACTGCTCTCCCTGCTCGGGCACAACATCAACCGCTGGCGCCTCGGCCGCTCCGGCGCCGAGCATCACAACACCCTCCACACCCTCCTCCAGGCTGCCCTGCGCCGCCCCGCCCCGGTCGCGATCGCGATCTCGGCGCCTGCTCCTGCTGCTGGCGGCGCCGGCGGTGGCGATCAAGACCGGGCCACCCTCGGCCCGCCAGCTGCCGACCTCCGACCCGGCCCGGGTCGACGCCGAACTGATCTCCGATCAACTGGGCCCCGGCTGGGACGCCCCCTTCGTGCTCGTCGCAGCCACCGAACACGGCCCGATCACCTCCGCCGCCGACCTGCGCCAGCTCGCGCGCTTCCAGGAGCTTCTGGCCTCCCAGACCGGCGTGCAGGCGGTGATCGGCCCGAAGGAAGTCGCCGAGCGCACCGCGCCCCTGCAGCGCCAGGGCTCGGGGCTGCTCGCCAAGCCCGGCGAGCGGCGCCTCGCGCAGTTGCAGGGGCTCGGGCCGAAGCTCGCGACGCGCCGGCGCCGGGGTCGGCCAGCTGCGCTCCGGCCTCTCCAGCGCGGCCGCGGGCGCCGGCCTGCTCGGCGAGGGCTCGGGCAAAGCCGAGGCCGGTGCCGAGAAGATCGCCGCGGGCCTGGAAAAGGCCGCGGCCGGCGGGCAGCGGGCGACCGACGCGATCGGGCGCCTCGCCGAAGGCTCGGGGCGCCTCGCCGAAGGCAGCCACACCGCCCAGGCCGGCTCGCTCTCGCTCGCCCTCGGCCTGCACGACCTGCTGCCCCAGCTGCGCAAGGGCTCGCTGAAGCGCGCCCGCGAGCTGCGCTCGGAACTGAGCCAGGCGGCCAGGGAAAATCCCGCCCTGCAGGTCGCCGCCAACAAGTCCGAGGCCCTGGTCTTCGCCCTCGCCGCCGCGCGTGACGAACTGAAGAGCCTGCGCGGGAGTGCTCAGCATCTGCGTGGAGGCATGGTCCGCCTGGCGGGCGGCGCCGATCAGATCGCCGGCGGCACCAGGCGCCTGGCCACCGGCGCCTCTCAGCTCGGCAGCGGCCTGAACCGGCTGGCCGGCGGAGCGGGCGCGCTCGCCGACGGGCTGTCGCGACTGCAGGGCGGCACCGAGACGCTTGCCACGGGCCTCAGCGACGGCTACACGCGCTCGGAGCCCCTGCAGAGCGGTCTCTCCCGGGCCGGGGTCAAGGTCTCCGCCCAGGCCTCCGGGCTCGCAGGCCAGCGCGAGCAGCTGCGCTCCGCCTCCCCACATCTCTTCAATTCCGGCTACTTCGTCCTCTCCGCCCTGGACGGTGCCCGGCCGGGCCCGCGCGCGAGCGCCGCCCAGGCGATCGACCTCAACAACGGCGGCCAGGCCGCCTCGATCCTCGTCATCCCCCGCTACACCTTCAACACCGAGGGCTCGGAAGCGATCGACCATCGCCTCAACCACCTCGCCGATCGCTTCGGCGCGAAGACCGGCCTGCGAGGTCGGGGTCGCCGGTGGCGCCGCCCAACTCACCGACTACAACCAGGTCACCCGCACCCGGGTGCCGCTGGTGATCCTGGCGATGACCCTGGTCACCTTCCTCGCCCTGGTCGTCCTGCTGCGGGCGCTGATTCTGGCCGCCCTGGCGGTGATCTTGAACCTGATGACGGTCGGGGTCGCCTTCGGCGTCCTCGTCCTTCTCTTCAACGTCCCCGCCGGCTGGCCGCTTGGCGGCCACGACTACGTCGACGCGATCGGTGCCGCCGGGATCTTCGGGATCGTCTTCGGGCTCTCGGTCGACTACGCCGTCTTCCTGCTGGCGCGGATGCGCGAGGCCTACGAGGAGACCGGCGACCATCGCGCCGCGATCTCCTTCGGCCTGGAGAAAACCGCGCGGGTGATCACCGGCGCCGCGGCGATCATGATGGCGGTCTTCCTGACCTTTGCCGCGGCGAAGATCTCGACCGTCTCCCAGCTCGGCGTCGGTCTCGCGGTGGCGGTCGCCCTCGACGCCACGGTGGTGCGGATCCTGCTGCTGCCGGCGCTGATGCTGTTGATCGGCGAGCGGGTCTGGTGGTTGCCGGCGCCGCTGCAAAGAGCCTTACCGAAAATCGAGCTTCACCCCGCTTAGGCGTGTTCCTACATGCGGGTTCGCGAAATTGCCACGACAAACAGGGAAGGAAGGCTGCAGATGCGGGAGATATTTGGCAAAGGACTTGGAGGGCCGCTGCTGGGAGCGCTGGTCGGTCTGCTCTGCCTCACCGGCCTCGCGCAGGCCGCCGAACTGACCCGCGATGAATACGTCGCCCGCGTGGAGCCGATCTGCAAGGTCAACGTCGAAGCCAACCAGAAGATCTTCAAGGGCGCCAAAGAGGAGGTCAAGGCGGGCGAGCTGAAGAAGGGCTCAAAGCACTTCACCCGCGCCGCGACCGCGCTCACGAAGACGATCAAGCAGCTGAAGGCGGTGCCGCAGCCAAGCGCCGATCAGGCCAAGATCGAGAAGTGGCTGGGCTATCTCGAAACCGAGGCCGAATACTTCAACCGGGTCGGCAAGGCGCTGGCCGCCGGGCAGAAGTCAAAGGCCCAGAACCTCTCGGTGCGACTCAACCGCAACTCCAACCTCGCCAACAACACGGTCCTGGCCTTCGGCTTCGACTACTGCCTGATCGACTCCTTCGAGGTTCAGCTGATGAGGAGGGCCTTCAAGCTCGTTCTGCTCACGGCCCTGCTGGTCGGGGCCTTGGCGATCACCGCTCGGGCGGAGCTGACCCGGGAAGGTGACCTGATCGGTCTCCTTCCAGGGCGAAATCACCCCCAACCTGCTGCCCCGCACCGAGCGCGTGCCGGTCCGCGGTCCGGGTCGCCGGGTCGGTCAAAACCGCCAACGGCCTGCGCCTGCCGCAGCTGCGCAAGATCACGGTCGCGATCAACCGCGCCGGCCAGCTCTACGACAAGGGTCTGCCGACCTGCCAGGTCGCGGCGATCCAGCCCGCCACCGAAGCCGAAGCGAAGCGCCGCTGCGCGGACTCGATCGTCGGCGACGGCCACGTCACCCTGGTGGTCCGCCTGCCCTCCCAGCCCGACTACATCTCCCGCAACAACCTGCTCGCCTTCAACGGCCCCACCCGCAACGGCAAGAAGCAGATCCTCGCCCAGATCTACTCCAAGAACCCACCGGGGGCGATCATTCTCACCTTCACCGTGACCAAGCACCCCGGGCTCTACGGAAACGTGATCGAGACGAGCCTGCCCAAGTACGCCGAAGGCTGGGCCTATCTGACCCAGTTCGAAATGAACCTCGGCCGCACCTACACCTACCGCGGCAAGCAGCGTTCCTTCGTCTCCGCCTCCTGCGCGGCGCCGAAAAATCTCCCCGGCGCCCTCTTTCCCTTCGCCAAGGCCTCCTACCTGTTCGGCACCGGCGAGGTGCTGACGACCAAGATCCTGCGCAGCTGCAGGGTCAGAGGCTGAGGCCCCACCCCACAACCAAGGAGCATTCCCGATGCGAAAGTTCACCCGCCACCTCACCTACGCCAACGTGATGGCGAGCCTCGCCGTCTTTCTCGTGCTTGGCGGCGCCGGCGCGATCGCCGCCAAGAAGAACACCCAGAAGGTCGGTGCCAGCCAGCTCAAGGCCTCGGCCGTTACCACGGCGAAAATCAAGAACGGTGCGGTCCAGAGCTCGAAGCTCGCCGGCCTCTCCGTCTCCACCGACAAGCTCGCCGAGGGCTCGGTCACGGGCGGGAAGCTGGCCGACGGCTCGGTCACCAACGCCAAGCTCGGCCCCGACGCGGTCAGCGGCGACAAGGTCAACGAGGCGACCCTGAGCGAAGTGCCCTCGGCCAACTCCGCCAACCCCTCGGTCTTTGCCCGGGTCAACGCCAACGCGACGGTCGACGCCGGGAACTCGAAGGGGATCACCTCGCCCAACGTGACGCACCCGTTCACCGGCGTCTACTGCATCTCCGTCTCCTCGTTCACCCCGCGCGGCGGACAGGTCACTCCGCAGGCGGCCGCCACCTCCACGACCGCGCAGATCGCGATCGGCGGCGGCGAAAAATGCAGCGGTGGAGCGGTCCAGGTCTCGATCTGGTCGAGCGGTGCGGCACCGACTGCGACGGACGCGGTGTTCTTCGTGGAGGTCTATCGCTGATCCGAGCCCCGGTTGGCCGGCGCTAGTCTCAGCCGGGGATGAAGGGATCGGCAAGGAAGATCTTGGGGGTCGCCGCCGTGGTGGTGGTCTGCGCCGGCTGCGCTTCGCTCGCCTCCGCCGAGCTGACCGCGCGCGGCGACCTCTTCATCAAGTTCGACGGCGGCATCGCCCCCCAGGCCCTGCCGCGGACCGCGCGGGCGCCGATCACGGTGAGCGTCGCCGGCACGGTCAGGACCCTCTCGGGAGAGCGGCCGCCGGCCCTGCGCCAGATCTCGATCGCGATCAACCGCGGCGGCCGCCTCGACGCCCACGGCCTGCCGGTCTGCCGCCGCGAGGAGATCCAGCCCTCGACCACCGCGCAGGCGCTGGCGATCTGCGGCGATGCCCTGGTCGGGACCGGGTCCTACGACGCCGACATCGCCTTCCCCGAACAGTCGTCCTTCCCCACCAGCGGTCGCGTCCTCGCCTTCAACGCGATCGACGGCGGCAAGCGCGCGATCCTCGCCCACGTCTACGGCACCAGCCCGATCCCGATTACCCGCATCGTCGTCTTCCACGTCCGCGAAACCGCCGGGACGTACGGGACGACGATCACCGGCTACCTGCCGGCCGCCGAAAACCGCTACGGCTACCTGAAGCGGATCAACCTCTCCCTGCACCGGGTCTTCACCTACCGGGGCAAGCGCCGCAGCTACCTCAGCGCCGCCTGTGAAGCGGCCCCCGGCTTTCCCGGGGCGGTGTTCCCGTTCGCCCGCGTCTCGATGGCCTTCGCCGACCGGCGCTCTCTCTGCCGGTCCTGACCCGCAGCTGCAAGGTGCGCCCGGAAGCTCGGGCCGGCAAGCGCCGCCCGTGATCCTGGCGATCGACCAGGGGACGACGGGGACGACCTGCATCGTCTTCGACCGCGAGGGCCGCGAGGCCGGCCGCTCCTACTCGGAGTTCGAGCAGTTCTTCCCGCGGCCGGGCTGGGTCGAGCACGACGCCGGCGAGATCTGGGAGGTCACCCGGCGGGTCGCCGCCGAGGCGATCGCCGCGGCCGGGATCGAGGGCTCGGCCCTGGAGGGGATCGGGATCACCAACCAGCGCGAGACGGTGGTCGCCTGGGATCCGGCGACGGGCGAGCCGCTGCACCGGGCGCTGGTCTGGCAGGACCGCCGCACCGCCGAGCGCTGCGACGAGCTGCGCGCGGCCGGCCACGAGGAGCTGGTCCGCGCCCGCACCGGGCTGCGCATCGACCCCTACTTCTCGGCGACCAAGATCGAGTGGCTGCTGGCCAACGCCGAGGGGGCCGAGCGGGCGGTGTTCGGGACGGTCGACTCCTGGCTGCTGTTCAAGCTGACCGGCCGCCACGTCACCGACTACTCCAACGCCTCGCGGACGATGCTGTTCGACATCCGCAGGCTCGCCTGGGACGCGGAGATCTGCGGGTTGCTGGGGATCGACCCGGCGCGGCTGCCGGAGCCGGCGCCCTCGGCCTCGATCTTCGGCACCACCGCGGAGTTCGGCGGCGAGGTGCCGGTCGCCGGGGTCGCCGGCGACCAGCAGGCGGCGCTCTTCGGCCAGGCCTGCCAGGCGCCGGGGATGGCGAAGAACACCTACGGCACCGGCAGCTTCGTCCTGCTCAACACCGGAGCCGAGGCGCCCGACCCGCCCGCGGGCCTGCTGACCACGGTCGCCTGGGGCCTCGGCGACGCGGTCGCCTACGCGCTCGAGGCCTCGATCTTCGTCACCGGGGCGGCCGTGCAGTGGCTGCGCGACGGGCTCGGGATCATCGAGGAGGCGGGGGAGACCGAGGCGCTGGCCGCCTCGTTGGACTCCAACGACGGCGTCTACTTCGTGCCGGCGCTGACCGGGCTCGGCTCGCCGCACTGGGACCCCTACGCGCGGGGGACGATCGTCGGCCTCACCCGCGGCAGCGGCCGCGCCCACCTGGCGCGGGCGGCGCTGGAGGCGATCGCCTACGAGACCGTCGACGCGGTCCGCGCCCAGGAGGCCGCCAGCGGCGAGCGCCTGGGCGTCCTCAAGGCCGACGGCGGCGCCGTCGCCAACCGCTGGTTGATGCAGTTCCAGGCCGACGTCCTCGGCGCCCCCGTGGTGGTCCCGGAGATCGCCGAGACGACCGCGCTCGGCGCCGCCTACCTGGCCGGGATCGCAACCGGGCTCTGGAGCCCCGGGCAGGTGGGGGAGATGTGGCGCGAGGCGGCCCGCTACGAGCCGCGCATGGGCGCCGACGAGCGCGAGTCCCTGCTGGCCGACTGGGCACGGGCGCTCGAGCGCTCCCGCGAGTGGACGGGCCCCGCCTGAACGATTGACCCCCTCGGGAGGGGCCGATCCTTCAAAGCCCGCGCGTAACCGCCGTTAGCTGGAAGGGTTGCTGTCGTCGTATGCCGGAGATGAAGCCCCAGGTCTACAAGGACCCGCGCCCAGCCGAGTACTTCGACCAGTTCCACGAGTCCGCCCGCCGCGGCTCGATCTGGATGTACTCGATCGCCCGCGCCGTCCTCACCCTGCCGACGCTGCTGATCTACCGGGTGCGGGTGGTCGGCCGCGAGAACGTGCCGGCTGCTGGCGCCCTCGTCCTCGCCCCCAACCACTTCAGCCAGATGGACCACTTCTTCGCCGGCGTCTACCTGCGGCGGAAGATCCGCTTCATGGCCAAATCGCAGCTCTTCGGCCCGCCGGTCCTCACCTACATCTACAAGCACGGCGGCGTCTTCCCGGTCCGCCGCGGCCACCACGACGAGGAGGCCTTCAAGACCGCCTTCGAGCTGCTCGACCAGGGGGAGATGCTGCTGGTCTACGCCGAGGGCGGGCGCCAGCGCTCCGGCGAGCTGGGGGAGGCGAAGCCGGGGATCGGCCGGCTGGCGCTGGAATCGGGCGCTCCGATCGTCCCGGTGGCGATCTACGGCTCCGCCAGGGTGCGGCGCTGGAAACGGCTCTCGTTCCCGCGGGTGACCGTGCGCTTCGGCGAGCCGCTCGCCTTTCCGGTCGAGGTGGATGCCGGCCACGACCGCCAGCTCGAGGTCGCCGGCGAGGTCTTCGCTGAGGTGAAGCGGATGTACGGCGAGCTGGCTACTGGTAGCGCGGATCGATCCGGGAGTAGAACTCCGGATCGTGCCCGGGCGTGATCACCGCGTCCGGGAACTGCGAGTGGAACAGTTTCAGCTCCTGCAGCGAGCGGCGGAAGTTGTGGGCGTCATCGGGGCGCGGCGGCAGCGCCGCCTTGCCGAGCAGCTGATCGAGCAGGTACATCGCGTCGCCGCCGATCACGAAGTCGCGGTCGGCGAGGCGGCAGACCACCGACATGTGCCCGGGGCTGTGGCCTGGGGTGAACGCGAGCCGCACCGAGCCGTCGCCGAAGAGGTCGAAGGCGCGGCCGAAGCTGGCGTAGGAGTCGATGCTGGCGCGGTCGAAGTCGACCGTGCGGTACTCGAAGGCGTAGTCGATGTGCTGGCGCCGGTAGCCCTTCATCAGCGCCTGTGAGCCGCTCGTCGCCTCCACCCACTCGGGCTCGGAGACGACGAAGGTCGAGTTGGGGAACTCGGAGATCGCCGAGGTGTGGTCGATGTGCAGGTGGGTCATCACGACGATCGGGATCTCGCCGGGGTCGAGGCCGCGCGAGCGCAGCTGCGCCGGCACGTCTTCGCCGGCCTCCAGCGAGGGCTTGCCGAAGCGGGCGGAGACGCCGCCGAAGTTCTCCTTGCCGTCGGTCGCGATCGAGGGGTGCAGGCCGGTGTCGACGAGGATCGCGCCGGCGCTCGGGTGGCGGATCAGGAAGGCGGGGACCGGCACCACGTTCGGCGGCTTGCCGCTGAGCAGCGCCCGCAGCAGCTTCAGGGTGAGCAGGCGCCCGCCGGGGCTGACCATCGTCTTCAGCGGGAAGTCGACGTGGCCGGCGACCAGCGGTTCGACGACGACGCTGGCCCCGGGGGTGCCCCCGGCCAGCGGCTCGTGCAGCGGTTGCGGCTCGACGCTCACCTTCATGCTCAGGTCACCTTAAGCGGATGCGCCCGCCTGTAGGCTTGCGGCCGATGGCTGAAAGCTCGCGTTCGCAGGTGTTTCGGGAGGGATTGCTGGAGGGGCAGGTCGCCGTTGTCTCCGGCGCCGGCACCGGCTTCGGGCGCGAGAGCGCGCTGGAGCTGATCCGCCTCGGCGCCACCGTGGTCGGTTGCGGGCGCCGCCCCGAGCCGCTGGCGGAGACCGCCGAGCTGGCCGCCGGGCTGCCGGGGAGCTTCGAGCACGAGGCCCTCGACATCCGCGAGGAGGAGCCGGTCGGGCGCCTCTTCGACGGCCTGCTCGAGCGCCACGGGCGCCTCGACCTGCTGCTCAACAACGCCGGCGGCCAGTTCCTCGCCCCGGCCGAGGCGATCACGCCCAAAGGCTTCCGCACGGTGGTCGACCTCAACGTCAACGGCACCTGGCTGATGACCCACGCGGCGGCCACCAAGGCCTTCATCCCCCAGCGGGGCGGCAAGGTGATCAGCGTCACCCTCTCCCCCCACAACGGGATGCCGGGAATGGTCCACTCCGGCGCCGCCCGTGCCGCGGTCGAGAACATGATGCGGACCCTGGCCGTCGAGTGGGCCCGGTTCAACATCAAGACGTGCGCGCTCGCCGCCGGTCACTTCTCGACCGACGTGATGATGACCAAGTATCCGCAGGAGGTGGTCGCCAACCTGGAGCGCTCGATCCCGCTCCAGCGCACCGGCAATGCCGAGGAGATCGCCTGGATGGTCGCCTACCTCGCCTCGCCGGCCGGCGACTACGTCTCCGGCACGACGATCACGATTGACGGCGCCCGCGACGACTGGGTCGGCCCCTGGCCCCCCGAGTCGGTCGCCACCGAGTCCGGCGAGATGCCGGCCGAGCGGCGCCGCTAAGCCGAGCGCCGGGTTCGCAGTCAGCCGCGGTATGCGCGGCTCAGAGCGAACTCGTCAGCGCGGTTCGAGAACGACCAGCGGGATCTCGCGGTCGGTGCGGGTCGCGTAGCCCCGGTAGCCGCTGTAGGCGCGGCAGGCCATCTCCCAGAGGCGCTCGCGCTCCTCGGGGAGGGCGACGCGGGCGTGGACCGGGCGCTTCTCGCTGCCGACCAGGACCGTGGTGTCGGGGTTGGCCATCAGGTTGTGGAACCAGGCCGGGTGCTTGGGGAAGCCGCCTTTGGAGGCGACGATGACGAGGTCGGCGCCGTCGTCGACGTAGAGCAGCGGCGAGGTGCGGAGGGTGCCGCTCTTGGCGCCGACGTGGTCGAGCAGCAGCATCTTCCCCCGCACCCCCGGGACCGTCTGGCCGATCCTGCCGCCGGTGTGGCGGTAGAGGAACGTGTGGGCGCCCATGAACCGGTGCAGGGCAGGCCAGACCCGATCCGCCACGTCGAGGTAGCGGGGGGCCGACCTGCCTGCTGTCGCGGACTGGCTCAGGTGTACATCCCCCCGAACATGCCGCCGGTCACGTTCAGCACCTGGCCGTGGACGTAATTGGCGAGCGGCGAGGAGAGGAAGAGGACCGGGCCGGCGGCCTCGGTCGGCGAGGCGGGGCGGCCGATCGGGATGATCGCCGAGGCCATCGCCCGCATCTGCTCCGGGATGCCAAGCTCGATCTTCTCGCCACCGGGAGTGGTCATCTCGCCACCCTCCTCCTTGGCGGCGGTGAGGCGGGTGTCGACGAAGCCGAAGGCGACCGCGTTGACGTTGACCTTGAACTGGCCCCACTCCTTGGCGAGGGTTTTGGTCAGCCCGACGACGCCCATCTTGGCGGCCGAGTAGTTGGCCTGGCCGGGGTTGCCCATCGTGCCCGAGGTCGAGGAGATGTTGATGATCTTGCGGAAGACCTCTTTGTCTTCGCCGCGCTCGGCTTTGGCCGCCTCGCGCCAGTGGGGCGCCAGCGCCCGGGCGATCCGGAAGGGGACGATCGTGTGGATGTCGAGCATCGCCTGGAACTGCTCGTCGGTCATCCGGTGGACGACCCCGTCCCAGGTGTAGCCGGCGTTGTTGACGACGATGTCGACGGCACCGAAGGCGTCGACCCCGGCGGCGATCAGCTCGTCGGCGGCGCCGGTGGCGGTGAGGTCGCCGGCATGGACCGCGGTTTCGCCGTCGATCTCGTTCGAGGCCTGTTCGGCGACGTCGGCGTCGAGGTCGTTGATCAGCACCTTGGCGCCCTCGGCCACCATCAGTTCGGCGGTTGCCCGGCCGATCCCCCGCGCGGAGCCGGTCACGATCGCGGCTTTACCGTCAAGTAGTCCCATCGCTCTTCCCTATTCCTTTCGTGCGTCAAATTTGCTCGCCGAGGCTACAGGGATCGGCGTCGAATCGGCCGCTCCTGGCTGTCTGGCCAGTCGGGCTTCCCACATTAGGCGTCGCGTTGGAAGAGAATGCCCGCGTGACCTGGGGGGCGGCGACGTGAGCGGGGACCTTTCGAGCATCTTCGTGCTCTCGCTGCTGGCGATGTTCACCCCGGCCCTGTTGGCCGCGGTGACGGTGATGATGCTGCTGCCGAATCCGAAGCGGCTGATGCTCGGCTACCTGCTCGGCGCCTACCTGACCAGCATCACCCTCGGCCTGCTGATCGTCTTCCGCCTCAACGGCTCGGCGGCGGTCAGCACGAGCAAGAGCTCGCTCGGCCCGGGCGAGGACATCGTCCTCGGGCTGCTGCTGCTGACGATCGCCTTCGTCCTCGGCAGCGGCCGCACCGATTCCCTGCGCGAGCGGCGCCAGCGCCGCAGGGAACAGAAGGAGGCGAAGGGGGACGCGAAGGAATCGCTGCCGGAACGGATGCTCGGCAAGGGCGACCCGCGGATCACCTTCGTCGTCGGCATCCTCCTCACCCTCCCGGGCGTCTCCTACCTGACCGCGCTCGACCGCATGGCCAAGCTCGACGCCAGCGCCGCCGAGACGGTGGCGCTGGTCGTCGTCTTCTGCCTGATCCAGCTGCTGCTGATCGAGCTGCCGCTGCTCGGCTTCGCCCTCGCTCCGGACTGGACCAGGGACGCGGTCGCCCGCTTCCGCGCCTGGCTGGCCGCCAACGGGCGCCGGGTGGCGGTCATCGGGGCCGGCGTGCTCGGCTCGCTGATGGTCCTGCGCGGGGCCATCGAGCTGATCGTCCAGTAGCCCCTTCCGGGCCGAATTCGCTCCCAACAGTCAAGCCTGGGCCGTGCCTGTCGATAGAGACGCAGATGCGGGATCCCGGGGACAGAAACTGGCCGGACCACGAGGTCGATGAGTTCCTCGACCAGATCGCCGCGCGCGGCGAGGACTACCGGCGCCTGGTCGAGCGCCTGCCGGTCATCGTCTACGCGGCGGAGCTGGGCGAGCACGGCAAGTGGCGCTACGTCAGCCCGCAGGTCGAGGAGATCCTCGGCTACACCGCCGAGGAGTTCAAGCGCGACGCCGGCCTCTGGGCGCGGCTGCTGCACCCCGACGACCGCGAGTCGGCGCTGGCGATCGAAAAAGAGGACTACCTGGGGGAGCGCAACACCCGCCCGACCGAATACCGGATGCGGACTCGCTCCGGCGACACCGTCTGGATGCTCGACGAGGCGGTCCTGGAGCGCGACGACGAGGGGGTGCCGGTCTGGCACGGCGTCCTCTACGACATCAGCGAGCGCAAGCTCGCCGAGGCCGATCTGCAGCGTTCGCTCGCCCAGCAGGCGGTCGTCGCCAGGCTCGGCGAGCGGGCGCTCAAGGACGGCGACCCCGAGCAGCTGATGCAGGCCGCGGTCACCCTGATCGGCGAAGTCGAGGGCATCCACAGCGCCTGCATCTGGGAGGTCGGCCGCGATGGCCGCCGCCTGCACCTGCGGGCGGGGCTGCGGGACGAGGTGGTCGGCGCCGGGCGCCGCGTCTCCGCCGCCCGCGACTCCCACGTCGGCGGCGCGCTCGACACCGGCGCCCCGGCGATCGTCCGCGACTGGGGCGAGGAGGAACGCTTCACGATGCCGCCGATCCTGCGCGTCTTCGGCGCCACAAGCAGTCTCGCGGTGATGATCGACGGCAAGGACCGGCCCTTCGGCGTGCTCGACGTCCACGCCACCGAGAGCGGCCGCTTCAACGCCAAGGACGTCCCCTTCGTGCAGGGCGCCGCCAACGTCCTCGCCGACGCCTTCGAGCGCCACGCCGCCGACCAGGCGCTGCGCCACCGCGTCCTGCACGACTCCCTGACCGGGCTCCCCAACCGGCTCTCCTTCGTCGAGGCGCTGGGCGAGGCCCTGCGCCGGGCCGAAGGCTCGGGCTCGCCGATCGGGATCCTCTTCCTCGACCTCGACCACTTCAAGCTGATCAACGACAGCCTCGGCCACCACGCCGGTGACGCTCTGCTGCGGGCGGTGGCGCCGCGCCTGCGCGGCCACCTGCGCCCCGGCGACGTCGTCGCACGCTTCGGCGGCGACGAGTTCGGGATCCTGATCGACCGCCTCGCCGACGAGGCCGAGGCGATCGCGATCGCCGACCGCGTCGCCTCGGCCTTCACCCAGCCCTTCCCGATCGACGGCGTCGACCACTTCGTCAGCGCCAGCATCGGCGTCGCCGTCGCCCGCAGCTCCGAGCGCACCGTCAACGCCGAGCTGCTGATCCGCGACGCCGACGCGGCGATGTACCGGGCCAAGGAAGGCGGCCGCGCCCGCTGCGTGCTCTTCGACGCCGAGATGCGGGCGGGGGCGATGCGGCGGCTGCAGGTCGAACGCGAGCTGCGCCACGCGCTCGACCGCGACGAGCTGGCCCTCCACTACCAGCCGGTGGTCAGCCTGCGGACCGGCGAGATCAGCGGCCTCGAGGCCCTGGTCCGCTGGCAGCACCCCGAGCGCGGCCTGCTCGACCCGGCCGAGTTCGTCTCGATCGCCGAGGACAGCGGCCTGATCGAGCCGCTCGGGCGCTGGGTCCAGGAGCGTGCCTGCCGGCAGGCCCTGGAGTGGCACCAGGAGCGCCCCGACGCCCGCCCCTTCGACGTCGCCGTCAACCTCTCCGCCCGCCAGGTCGCCCACCGCGACCTGCCCTCGACGGTCGCCGAGATCATCGCCCGCACCGGCATCGACCCGGTCCACCTGCGGCTGGAGATCACCGAGAGCGTGCTGGTCGAGGAGTCCGCCTCGGCGATCTCCTCGCTGGAAGCGCTGAGCGAGCTCGGCGTCCGCCTCGTGCTCGACGACTTCGGCACCGGCTACTCCTCGCTCGCCTACCTCAACCGCTACCCCTTCCACGCGCTGAAGATCGACCGCTCCTTCGTCGACGCGCTGGGGATCGAACAGGAGCGGACGGCGATCGTCGAGGCGATCATCGGGATGGCGCGGGCGCTCTCCCTGGAGGTGATCGCCGAGGGGGTCGAGAACGAGGTGCAGCTGGCCGAGCTGAGCCGGCTCGGCTGCGACTACGCGCAGGGCCACCTCTTCCACGCGGCGATGCCCGACACAGAGGTCAGCAGGCTGCTGCGCGAGGGCGCGCTCGGCTACTCGGGGATCTTGCCGGGCAGGTAGTCGTTGCTGAGCAGCTGCGCGGCGCCCGGCAGCGTCTCGATCAAGCGGTTGTCGCGCATCCAGCCGGCGAAGGTGTCCCAGGCGGCGGGGTCCATGTAGCCGAAGGGCTGGCCCTCGGCGCGGGCGGCGAGCAGCGGCAGCGTCGCTTCGACCTCGGCCCGGGTCAGCGTCGGTTCCAGCGCCTTGTTGGCGGCGAGGATCGCCTCGGTGGCCGCGGCCGGCTGGGCGACGGCGGCGTCGGTGCCGCGCTCCAGCGCGGCGAGGAAGAGCCGGTACTTCTCCGGGTCGGCTTCCAGGTCCTCGCGGTTGGCGACCAGCACCAGCTCGTCGTAGGTCGGGACGCCGAGCCGGTCGACCGGGGTGATGACCGGTTTGAGGCCGCGTTCGCGCAGGTCGACACCCTCGACGTTCTGGAAGCCGCCGAGCATCGCGTCGGCGCTGCCGCCGACCAGCGCCGGCAGCAGGCTGAAGCCGACGTTGACCGCCTTCACCTCCGAGGTGGAGAGCTTGGCGCGGGCGAGGATCGTCTCCAGGAACGCCTGCTGGTAGGGGATCCCCGCGTAGGCGACGGTCTTGCCTCTGAGGCTGGGGACGCCGTTGATCCCCGATTTGGCCAGCCAGATCATCGAGGTCAGCGGCTGGTTCACGATGGCGGCGATCGCGACCACGTCGAGCCCCTGCTCGTGGGCGAGCACGACCTCGGGCTCGTAGGAGATCGCCAGGTCGGTGCGGCCGGCGGCTACCTGTTTGATCGGCAGCGAGGGGTCGGTGGGGGCTTCGATCCCGACGTCGAGGCCGGCTTCCTCGAAGTAGCCCCGATCCTGGGCCATGTAGATCCCGGCGTGATCGGGGTTGGGGTAGAAGTCGAGCGCCAGCGAGAACGACTGCGCTTCGCCGCTCCCGTCCTCGGACTTCTCGCCGCAGGCGGCGAGGGCGAGGGCCAGGGCGAGGACCGCGATCGCGACCGCGATCGCCCGGATGCGGGGTGACTTCATCCCCTGTGTTCTATCGCCAAGTGACGACGAGTCGCTCTGCGAGGGCGAGCAGGGCGAAGAATCCGATCGCGATCGCCGCCAGGACGACGGTGGCGGCGAACATGCCGTCCACCTGGTAGTTGGCGTTGTACTGGACGATCAGCCGTCCGAGGCCCTGGTTCGAGGCGACCCACTCGGCGAAGACGGCGCCGATCGGGGCCACGGCGGCGGCGATCTTGGCGCCGCTGAAGAACGAGGGCAGGGCGGTCGGCGCTTCCACCCGCCAGAAGATCTGCCAGGGCGAGGCGTAGAGGGTGCGCATCACCTTGATCGCCGCCGGATCGACCGAGCGCAGCCCGTCGAGGGTGGCGACGGTGATCGGGAAGAAGCAGATCAGCGCGATCACGACGATCTTCGGCGCCAGCCCGAAGCCGAACCAGGTGATGAGGACGGGGGCGACGACGACGATCGGGATCGCCTGCGAAGCGATCACCAGCGGGTAGCTGGCGAGCCGGACCGCTTCGGAGAGGTTCATCGCGACCGCGAAGAGGAGGCCGACGACGATCGCGAAGGCGAGTCCGAGGGCGATCTCCTTCAGGGTCACCCAGCCGTTTTCGGCGAGCAGCGAGCGGCTCTCCCAGAGCGAGCTGGCGACTTCGGCGGGGGAGGGGACGAGGAACTCTTCGACCCCGAGGACTTCGGCGAGGAAGCCGCTGCTGGCGGCCAGCTGCCAGAGCCCGATCAGCGCCGCCAGCGCCAGCGCCGGGTAGAGCCAGCGCCTCACCGCGAGCCCTCGCGCAGGGCCCGCAGCGCCGCTTCGCGGACGGCGACGAAGGCGGGGTCGGTGACGGCGGCGTCGCGGTCCGGGGCGCGCGGGGCGGGGGCGTGCAGCTCGGCGACGATCCGCGCCGGCCGGGCCGAGAGCACGGCGACGCGGTCGGCCAGGTAGAGCGCCTCCTCGACGTCGTGGCTGACCAGGATCACCGTGTGCGGCTCGGCGCTCAGGGCCGCCGCCAGCCACTCCTGCATCTCGCCGCGGGTGATCGCGTCGAGCGCCGCGAACGGCTCGTCGAGCGCCAGCACCGGCTTGCCGGAGACCAGGGTGCGCAGGAAGGCGACCCGCTGGCGCATGCCGCCGGAGAGGTCGCCGGGGGCGCTGCGCTCGAAGCCGGCGAGGCCGAAGCGGTCGAACAGCTCGGCCGCGCCGCGCCGCGCCTCGGCCCGGCTGCGGCCGCGGTTGCGCAGCGCCAGGCCGGCGTTGTCGAGCGCCGAGAGCCAGGGCAACAGCTCGTCGCGCTGGGGCATGTAGGCGCAGCCGGCCAGCCGCTCCCTCGCCCCGGCTCCGCCGCCGACGGAGATCCTGCCGGCGCTCGGCTCCAGCAGCCCGCAGGCCAGCTCCAGGAGCGTCGACTTGCCGCAGCCGGAGGGGCCGACCAAGCCGACGACTTCGGCGCCGGCGATCTCGAGGTCGAGGCTTTCGATCGTGCGCAGCTCGCCGTAGGAGTGGGCAACGGCCTCGATCGCGACGTTCATCGCTGGTATCCTCGCGCACTCCGCACTCCCGACCAAGCAGGTCAGGAAAGTCGATTAGCAACCGCGGAGAGCGCAGCATGGACCCGGCAATAGTCATTTTCGGCTTCGGAATCGGAGCGATGGTCGGCATGACCGGCATGGGCGGCGGCACCCTGATGACGCCGCTGCTGATCCTGCTGTTCGGGATCAAGCCGGTGACCGCGATCGGCACCGACATCTTCTACGCGGCGGTGACGAAGACGGTCGGCGGCTGGCGCCACCTGAAAATGGGCACGGTCAACAAGCCGCTCGCCTACTGGATGGCGGCCGGCAGCGTCCCGGCGGCGGTGATCGGGGTCTGGGCGATCTCGATCCTGCAGAGCCGGATCGGCGAAGAGAAGCTCGACTCGATCGTCTACGCGCTGCTCGGCGGCACCCTGCTGATGGTCGGGTTCATCACCCTGGCGCGGGCGCTGATCCTCAGCAAGCTGGTCGAAGAGCGCGACGACTTCGTGCTGCAGCGCCGCCACAAGATCGCCGCGGTGACGATCGGCGCCACCACCGGCTTCGTGATCGGGATCACCTCGGCCGGCTCCGGCACGGTGATCGCGATCCTGCTGATCTCCGTCTTCCGCCTCACCCCGGTCAAGGTCGTCGGGACCGACGTCTTCCACGCGGCGATCCTGCTCTGGGCGGCGGGGATCGCCCACTGGGTCGGCGGCAACGTCGACTTCGTGCTGGCCGGCAACATCCTGATCGGCTCGATCCCGGGCGTGATCGTCGGCTCCCACTACGCGGCGCGGGCGCCGACCGGGTTCCTGCGCACGGCGCTGGGCGTCGTCCTGATCGCCTCCGGTTTCGTCACCGTGCAGAAGGGCGACCCGGTGGTCTGGCCGATCGCCGCCGTCGTCGCCGGGATCGGCCTCGGCCTGCTGATCTGGTTCCCGCGCTGGTGGAACGAGCGCCGGGTCAAGCGCGAAGCCGAGGAGGCGCTGCGGCAAGCCCGCGACCGCGGCGACGATTTGACGCCTGACGCGATCGGCTGATTGATTAACTAGCTGGATGCGCGTCTCCGCCAAAGCCGATTACGCCGTCCGCGCCGCCGCCGAGCTGGCGGCCGCCGACGAGGGACCCGTCAAGGGCGAGAAGCTCGCCGACGCCCAGGACATCCCGCTGCAGTTCCTCGAGCACATCCTGCTCGAGCTCAAGCACCACGGGATCATCCGCGCCCGCCGCGGCGCCAAAGGCGGCTACTGGCTGGCCCGCCCCGCCGACGAGGTGACGATCGCCGACATCGTCCGCGCCGTCGAGGGCCCGATCGCCCACGTCCAGTCGACCCCGCCGGAGGCGATCGAATACCGCGGCAACGCCGAGCACCTGCAGGACGTGTGGATCGCCGTCCGCGCCAACATCCGCAACGTGCTCGAGAACACCACCCTCGCCGACCTCGTCGCCAACGAACTCCCCGACGTCGTCACCGAGCTCGCCGCCGCCCCGGACTCCTGGGCCGCCCGCTAGCCGAGCGCGAGCTACTGCGCGTTGGCGGCTTTGGCCGGCACGAGATCGAAGTCGCGGCCCAGCCGCAGCTCCGAGTAGCGCCGCGTCCAGTCGTCGTTGATGCCGTCGGACTGGCGCTTCATCCGCGGCTCGAACTCGAAGCCCTCGGGCGGGACGAGGTCGAGGCGGTCGAGCAGGCGCAGGGTGCTCGTCTCGTACTCGGCGGCGAAGTTCTCGTAGAGGACGAGGATCGGCTTGATCCCGGCGTGCTCGAAGAAGGCGTCCCAGGAGGCCTCCTCGATCAGCAGCCCCTCCAGCAGATGATGGATCGCCCGGTAGTGGAAGCGCAGCTGCGGGCGGTGCTCCTCGATGAAGCTGCGGTAGGGGGGAGAGCCGTCGTCCTCCAGCGAGGCCGCCTTGGCGCTCGCCTGGTCCTCGCGCCAGGTCGCGGTCTGCACCGCCTTCCACAGCGAGACCGCCTGGCGGACCTTGTTGGCGCGGACGACGCGGACGAAGGTGAGGCTGGGGAAGACCTCGGGGAGGAGCTCGGCCAGCGGCACGTCGCGGTAGTGGGGGACGTTGCGCAGGAGGCTGACGAAGTCGCCCAGGTAGCCCCACATCAGCTTCGCCCCGAAGACGCCGTTGGGCGTGGTCCCGGCCTCGAAGGCCCACTCCAGGTAGCGGTCGTAGGCCGCGCGGCTCCAGAGCGGCGAGCGCGGGGTCTGCTCGGCGCCGATGCCGCGCTCGCCGAGGTGGTCGCGGATCGAGGGGTCTTCGACGCCGACGAAGTATTCCTCGGGGCGGCGCGGGCGGCCGCTGTGTCGCAGCGCCTCGAAGTACTCCTCCGGGCGCCCGGCGACGCCGGTTTCCGAGAGCGCCTGGCAGACCAGGGTGCTGCCGCTGCGCGGGGTGGCGCAGACGATGTAGGAGCGCTCAGGCTGTGTGGGGCTCATTGCCGAGTAAGTTAATCAACAAACAGGGTAAGGAACTCGTCTCGCTACCCTGACCTCTCTACCCGCAATCCGGGTAAAGGCCCGATCGACTTGGATTCCCAGCCCAACATCCTCTACATCCACTCGCACGACACCGGGCGCTTCCTGCAGCCCTACGGCTTCCAGGTCCCGACCCCGAACATCCAGCTGCTGGCCGACCAGGGGGTGCTCTTTCGCGAGGCCTTCTGCGCGGCGCCGACCTGCTCCGGCAGCCGCGCCAGCCTGCTGACCGGCCTCCACTGCCACAACAACGGCATGCTCGGCCTCGCCCACCGCGGCTGGAAGCTCAGCGACTACGGACAGCACTGGGTCCACACCCTGCGCCGCGCCGGCTACCGCTCGACCCTGATCGGCGAGCAGCACATCTCCGTCGACCCCGGCGTGATCGGCTACGACGAGATCGTCGACGTCGACTCCAACCGGGCTGAAAACGTGGCGCCGCTGACGATCGAGAAGCTGGGGGAGGCGGCGGCGGGCGGCCCCTGGTTCATGTCGGTCGGCTTCTTCGAGACCCATCGCGACTTCTTCGCCCCGACCTCGGTCCGCGACTCGATGTACTCGCTGCCGCCGGAGAACCTGCCGGACGTGCCGGCGACCCGGCGCGACATCGCCTCCTTCAAGGCCAGCGCCCGCGCGCTCGACCAGGGGATCGGCGCCGTGCTGCACGCGCTGCACGACCTCGGCCTGGTCGAGAACACGCTGGTCGTGTGCACGACCGATCACGGCGTCGCCTTCCCCGGCGCCAAGGCGACCCTGTTCGACCGCGGGATCGGGGTGATGATGATCGTCCGCGGCCCCGGCGGCTTCAGCGGCGGCAAGGTGATCGACGCCCCGGTCAGCCACCTCGACGTCTTCCCGACCCTCTGCGAGCTGGCCGGGGCGGAGGAGCCCGAGTGGTTGCAGGGCTCTTCGCTGATGCCGCTGGTGCGCGGCGAGGTCGACCGCCTGCACGAGGCGATCTTCGCCGAGACCACCTTCCACGCCGCCTACCAGCCCCACCGCGCGGTCCGCACCGAGCGCTGGAAGTACATCCGCCGCTTCGACGACTACCGGCACCCGGTCCTCGCCAACTGCGACGACAGCGCCAGCAAGGACCTCCTGGTCGCCGCCGGCTGGGGCGAGCAGGTCGTCCCCGAGGAGCAGCTCTACGACCTCGTCCTCGACCCCGCCGAGGGCCACGACCGCAGCGCCGACCCCGCCTGCGCCGAGGCGCTGGCGGAGATGCGTGGCCGCCTCGACGCCTGGATGCGGGAGACCGACGATCCGCTGCTGGACGGCCCGGTCGAGCCGCCGCCCGGCGCCGCGGTCAACGAGCAGTGGCAGGTCTCGCCCGACGACCCGGTCCGGATCGTCCAGGCGGCCTGAGGGCGGCGTTGCTCGGTGGGGGGCGGCGAGCCGGGGCGGTAGGCCTCGGGGCGAATTGAGTCGCATCCCCTGAAGGGGATGGCTCCGCGATGTGGAGCCCGCCTATGGCGGGCAGAGACAAGGACAGGCCCTCCGGGCACATTCGCCCCGAGGCCTACCGCCCCGGCTCATCACCCACGCACCGGGACACTCGGAGTGGAGGTGCGGCAGACCTTTGCTCCGGATACCGAAACAAAGGTCTGCCGCACCCCGTGAAGCAGTGCCGACGTTTGAGGGGCTCTGCTCCAGATGGACGGGGACGTGCCGTGGGAGGGGCGGTGGTTGCCTCTTTGGAATGTGCCCGAAGGGCCCTTCCTTGTCTCTGCCCGCCATAGGCGGGCTCGACCTTCTGGAGCAGTCCCCTTCAGGGGACGCGACTCAATTCCCAAAGAGGCAACCACCGCCCCTCTGACCACCCGCCCCTAGCCCGGATCTACTCCGGCGCCGGGATCCCGCCCGCGACGACGTTGACGAAGTTCTCCAGGTGCTTGGTGGTCCAGCACTCGAAGGCGCCGTCGCAGTAGCGCTCGTAGGCGGCCATCACCGAGTCGCCGTAGTTCCAGTAGAGCTTCGGCTCGGGGTTCAGCCAGAAGAGGCGGCCGGCCCGGTCGGAGATCCGGGCGAAGACCTCGGCGTGGGGCTCGCGGCCGTTGGTGCGGGCGTCGCCGAGCACGATCACGGTCGAGCGCGGGTCGAGCTCGTCGGAGATCTCGGTCAGGAACTCGAGCCAGACGCGGCCGTAGTCGGTGTAGCCGGAGATGTCGGCGACGCCGCCTTCGCTGGAGATCTTCTGGGCGACGACCGCGAAGTCGCGCTCGTGCTCGAAGACGTCGGTGACCTCGGAGATCCGCTCGATGAAGACGAAGCTGCGCAGTTTCCGGAACGAGTCGTGGAGCGCGTGCAGGACCGAGAGGAAGAAGACGCTGGCCGAGGTGACCGAGGTGGAGACGTCGCAGAGGACGTAGATCTCCGGCCGCCGCGGGCGCTTCGGCTTGTATTTGAGCCGCAGCGGCACGCCGCCGGTCTCCAGCGAGGCCCGCATCGTCCGCCGCACGTCGACCGCTCCGGTCTTGCGGTGCCCGCGCTGCTCCTGGCCGAGGGTCGCCAGCCGCCGCTTCATCTGGCCGACCGCCCGGTGCACGGCGGCGAGGTCCTGGGTCGGGCTGGTCGGCAGCGCCCGGTCGAGCTCGGCCAGCGGCCGCGAGGGCGGCAGCGTCTCCGTGCGCTCGATCAGGTCGCGCTCGAGTTCGCGCCGCAGGTGGCGCTCGAACCGGTTCAGCTGGGCGCGGTCGATCGGCGGCGGCTCCTGCCCGTCCTCGGTCGGCGGCTGGCTGCCGGCGGTGAGGCCGAGGGTGCGGCGGATCCGCTGCACGTCGACCCCGACCACGCCCGAGCCCTCGCCGCGGCCGAAGGCGGCGATCGCCAGCCGGGCGAGGTCGCGCAGCCGGTCTTCGTCGCCGGCCAGCATCGCCTCGCGGATCTGCTCGCGCAGCTCCTCCATGTCGAGGCGCTCGCTGCCACCGGCCTCGCCCTCGCCGCTCTCGGTGATCTCGCGGGAGACCGCCTCGGCCTCGGCGGCGCGGAAGAAGTAGCGGTCGAAGAGCAGCTCGAAGACCCGCCGGTCGTCCTGGGACTTGGCGATCGTCGTCGCCAGCGCCTCGCGGAAGTCGGCCTGGGAGGTCCAGGGCACGAGCTGCAGCGCCTCGAAGGCATCGAGCAGCTCCGAGGTGCCGACGGCGACCCCCTCGTTGCGCAGCTCTTCGCTGAAGCCCAGCAACTTGGCGGCCAGCCCGGGCGGGCCCGAGTCGGCTTTCGGCCCGTAGGGCGAAGCAGGGGTCACACGCCCGATAATAGGACGGTGAGCGAGGGGCTGGGTCAGGGGGTCGAGGCGATGCGGCGGATGCGGAGGACGCGCCGCGGCCACTACGTCGAGCAGCTCGACGTGATGGATCTGCTCTACCGCGTCTACGTCGGCGCGCTCTTCGGCGCGATCGCTCTCGGGTTCCTGGCCGACGCGATCAACGAGGCGACGGCGAGCCCCGCGGCGGTCGGCGCGATCCGCGATCACGGTCCCGCTGCGCTCGGCATCGCCCTCGCGCTCGTGGTCCTCGCCGGGTTGCGGACCGGTGCCCGCGGCGGGCCGCTGGCGATCGAGCCGGCCGAGGTCCAGTACGTGCTGCTGGCGCCGATCGACCGCGGCACGTCGCTGCGGCCGGCGGCGCTCGGGCAGTTGCGGATCGCCGCAGGGGCCGGCGCCGTCCTCGGCGCGGTCGTCGGCAACTTCGTCTTCCGTCGCCTGCCGGGGTCTCCGGTCGAGTGGATCGCCTGCCTGGCGCTGTTCGGCGCGCTCGTCCCGGTCGGCTTCCTCGGCGCCGCTCTGCTGGCCTGCGGCCGCCGCCTGCGGCCACACCTGGCCACGGCCCTGGGTTTCGCTCTGCTCGCCTGGTCGCTCGCCGATTTCGCCTTCGAGCTGACCACCTCGCCGGCGACCCTACTCGGCGAGCTGGCGACGCTGCCGCTGCAGGGCGGCGCCGAGGCGCTGTTGGCGGCGGCCGGGGTGCTGGTCGTCCTCGCACTCCTCACCGCCGCGCTGCTCGGAGTTGGCGGCGTCCTGCTGGAGGCGGCGCGGCGGCGCGCCCAGCTCGTCGCCGAGCTGCGCTTCTCGGCCTCGGTCCAGGATCTGCGCACGGTCGTGCTGCTGCGCCGCCAGCTCGCCTCCGAGCGGCCGCGCCGCCGGCCCTGGCTGCGGCTGCGCGGCACCGGCGCCGATCGCCGTCCGGTCTGGCGCCGCGGCTGGCAGAGCTTCCTGCGCTGGCCGCTGGCGAGGATCGCCCGCGTCGCGATCCTGGCGGTCGGCGCTGGCGCCGCCGCGGTCGGTGCCTGGCACGTCAGCATCGCCCTCGCCGTCGTTCCCGGGGCGCTGCTGGCGGTCGCCGCCCTCGACGTCGTCGAGCCCCTGGCCCAGGAGGCCGACCACCCGACCCGCGCCGAGCTGCTGCCGCTCGGCGCCGGGCCGCTGGTCCGCCGTCACGTCGCCGCGCCGGCGGCGGCGCTGACGGCGGTCGTGCTGCTGGCGGCGCTCGCCGCTGCGGCGATCTCCCGCGACCCCGTCGCGCTCGAGCTGGGGGCCGTGATGGCGCTCCCAACCGCTTTCGTCCTCACCCTCTGCGCCGCCTTCAGCGCCACCAACGACCCCTATGCGCTGATCCTCAACCCGGGACTCTCCTACGTGCAGACGGGCGCCCCGGTCGGCGTTGCCATCCTCGCCTGCGGGCTGCCGGTCGCGATCGGCTGGTCGGCTTGGACGCACGGCAATCCGGCGGCGCTCAGCGCCCTCCCGTTCGAGGCCATCTTCGTCCTCGTCGCCGCCGTCGCGCTGCCGCTGCTGGAGCAGCGGCTGGCGGCCCGCGAAGCGGTGCCCGCGTGAGCGCCGGCGTCGCCGAGCTCGGGCAGCGGGGAGAAGCGGCCCTCAGCGCCCGCGGCCTCGGCCGCAAATACGACGGCTACATCGCCCTCGGCTCCTTCAGCCTCGAGCTCGCCCCGCGTGAGTTCGTCGCCCTGGTCGGGCCCAACGGGGCCGGCAAGACGACCTTCCTCACGCTTGCGGCCGGCCTGCTGGAGCCGACCTCGGGGACGATCGAGGTGGATGGTGCCAGCGCCGGCACGGTAGCCGCGCGGGCGGCGCTCTCCTACCTGCCCGACACCCCCGTCTTCTACGAAGATCTCAGCCTCGAGGAGCACCTCGGCTACGTCGCCGCGCTGCACGGCGTCGAGGATCCGCAACCGCGAATCGACGAGTTGCTGCGGCGACTGGCGATGGGGGAGTGGAGCGATTCGCTGCCTTCCGAATTCAGCCACGGCATGCGCCAGAAGGCCTCGATCGCGCTGGCTCTGGTGCGGCCGTTCTCGGTCCTGCTGGCCGACGAGCCCTTCGACGGCCTCGACCCACCCGGGCGCGCGGCCCTCTTCGAGCTGCTCGGCGAGGCCCGCGCCGGCGGCGCCGCGATCGTCGTCTCCACCCACCGCCCGGACGTGATCGCGGCGGCGAGCCGCTGCGTGGCGCTGCGCGACGGCCACCCCGCCTACGATGGCTCGCCCGACAGCGCCGAGGTCGCGGACTTCTTCGCCACGGCGCCGGGCGAGCCCGGCGACTAGACGGGACTCTTACTAGGCGCTGCGCTCGGGCAGTTTCATCCCCACTCGCTCCGCCACCAGATCGATGTCGGTGCGGTGCTTGACGATGATCGACATCGACTGGGTGAAGGTCTCGCGGTCGATGTCCTCGGCCCCCATCAGCAGCAGCGTCCGCGCCCAGTCGATCGACTCGGCGATCGAGGGCGGCTTTTTGAGATCGAGCGCGCGGACCATCTCGATCACCTCGACCAGGCGCCGGACCAGGGCCTCGTCGAGCTCGGGGGTGTGCAGGCGGACGATCTCCATCTCCCGCTCCAGGCCCGGGTAGTCGAGCCAGAGGTAGAGGCAGCGCCGCTTCAGCGCCTCGGTCAGCTCGCGCGAGTCGTTCGAGGTGAGGATGACGATCGGCATCGTCGTCGCCGAGATCTGCCCCAGCTCGGGGATCGTGATCTGGAAGTCGGAGAGCAGCTCGAGCAGCATCGCCTCGAACTCCTGGTCGGTCTTGTCGATCTCGTCGATCAGCAGGACCACCGGCTCGGGGCTGGAGATCGCCTGCATCAGCGGCCGCGTCAGCAGGAACTCGGTCCCGAAGATGTCCTCCTGGACGTCGTCCCAGCCGCCCTCGGCGCCGCCGGCCTGGATTCGCAGCAGCTGCTTGCGGTAGTTCCACTCGTACATCGCCTTCGCCTCGTCGAGGCCCTCGTAGCACTGCAGGCGCACCAGCTCGCGCCCGGTGGCGCGTGAGAGCGCCTTCGCCAGCTCGGTCTTGCCGACCCCGGCCGGGCCCTCGACCAGCACCGGCTTGCCGAGCTTCTGGGCGAGGAAGGAGACCAGCGCCGCGGGCTCGTCGGCCAGGTACCCGACCTGGGCCAGCGCGTCCTTCACCTCTGCCACGGAGCCATCGGCCATGGCGGCGATGATAATCAGGCGCCCGTGTCCACCTTCGCCCCCCCGCTGGCCGAGCTGCTCTCCAGGCAGCCCGGCCCCTACGTCGCCCTGATGCTGGCCGGCTTCGCGATCGGCATCCTCGGCCACCTCTTCAAGGTCAAGTTCCTGGTCGCGGCGGGAGTGATCCTGATCTTCCTCGGCGCCCTGCTGTTCCCGCTCGCCGCCAACCTGACCTCGGACGATCGTCCGGCGCCGATCGAAGAATCGCGCACCGGCGACAGCGGTTAGACGGCCGCGGGGGCTACGATCCTCCGGTCACCCCGTTCCCGATTCCGGAGGAGCCGTATCCCTTGAGCCGTTTCCGCATCTTCGCGCTGCTCGGCACCGTCGTCGCCCTGGCAGGGGTCCTGACCGCCTGCGGGGGCAGCGATTCCGGCAGCAGCGAGAACCCCCAGCAGGTCATCGAAGACGCCACCTTCGAAGGCGTCAAGAGCGGCACCGTCGATCTCTCCCTCGGCGTGACCTCCAAAGGCGGCGAAGACGCCGGCAACCTCGACGTCAGCCTCTCCGGACCGTTCCAGAGCCGCGGCCTCGAAGCGCTGCCCGAACTCGACATGGACGCCAGCGCCAAGGGCGACATCGGCGGCGAGGCGATCGACTTCGACGGCGGCATCACGCTGCTCTCCGACCGGGCCTTCATCGACTACGAAGGGACCACGTACGAAGTTGACCCGACCACCTTCGGGTTCGTCAAGTCGGGCTTCGAACAGGCGCAGGCCCAGGGCGGCGAAGAAGGCACCGAAGTCACGGCCTGCCAGGAAGCGCTGACCTCGATCGACCTCAGCACCGTCGTCGACAACCTGACCAACGACGGCAGCGCCGACGTCGACGGCACCACGACGACCAAAGTCAGCGGCGAGCTCAACCCCGAAGGGGCGGTCGACGCGATCATCGCCCTGACCGAAGACCCGGCCTGCAGCGCGCAGCTGGAAGCGGCCGGCCCGCTCCCGCTGGACGAACTCGAAGCGGCCCGGGGCGAAGTCTCCAAGGCCGTCAAAGACGCCCATATCGAGGTCTACGTCGGCGACGACAACATCGTCCGCAAAGCGGTCGGCGACGTCACCGTCGAACCGAAGGACAGCGGCGAAAAGGTCGAAATCGAATTCGACCTCAGCCTCGGCTCGGTCAACGAGGCCCAGGAGATCGCCGCTCCCTCGGGCGCGCAGCCCCTGGAAGGGCTGTTCAACAAGCTCGGCGTCGATCCCCTGCAGCTGCTCGAAGCCGGCAGCGGCGGCGGTATCGGCAGCCTGCTCGAAGGGCTCGGCGGGTCCGACGAAGGCGGTTCCGGCGGCGGCGGCGGCGAAGCCTCCGCACCCGAAATCGGCCCGGAAGACCTGCCCGGCGCCGGCGAATCGAAGAAGTACCTCGAATGCCTGCAGGAAGCGACCACCGCGAACGACCTGCAGCAGTGCGCCAGCCTGCTCGGCTGAGGCCGTTTGAGCGCTGAGGGTCACCGGGGAGGGCCGCCGAGCTTCGGCGCTGCGTTCTTTCGCAGCGCCGACGGCGCGCCCTACCTGCTGGCGCCGCTGATCCCGATCGCCGTCGTCCTCGAGCTGATCGGGGCGCCGGCGACCGCCGTCTTCGCCGTCTCGGCGCTGGGGATCATCCCCACGGCGGCGCTGATGGGGCGGGCGACGGAGGAGCTGGCGGCCCGCTCGGGGCCGGGGATCGGCGGCCTGCTCAACGTCACCTTCGGCAACGCGCCGGAGCTGATCATCGCCCTCTTCGCGCTCAGCAAGGGGCTGCAGGAGGTCGTCAAGGCCTCGATCGTCGGCTCGATCCTCGGCAACATCCTGCTCGTCCTCGGGGCGGCGATGCTGGCCGGCGGGATCGGACGCGACAAGCAGACCTTCAGCCGGACCGGCGCCAGCGTCCAGACCTCGATGCTGCTGCTGGCGGCGGCGGCGCTGATCATGCCGGCGATCTTCGAGCTGGTCGAGGGCAAGGGGCTGCCGCAGCCAGGGGCCGAGGCGGTCCACTACGGCGGCACCGTCGAGCACCTCTCGCTGGCGGTCGCGATCGTGCTGATGGCGACCTACGTGATCGGGCTCTTCTTCTCGCTGAAGACCCACCGCGACATCTTCAACCCCGAGTACGAGGACGAGGACAGCTGGGGCTGGAGCACCCGCACCTCGGTGATCGCCCTGGCGATCGCCGGCGTCCTCGTCGGGATCATGTCGGAGGTCCTGGTCGGCTCGATCACCGAGGCCTCGGAGTCGGTCGGGCTCTCGGAGTTCTTCATCGGCGTGATCGTCGTCGCGATCGTCGGCAACGCCGCCGAGCACTGGGTCGCGGTCCTGGTCGCGATCAAGAACAAGATGGACCTGGCGGTCAACATCGCCGTCGGCTCCAGCGCCCAGGTCGCCCTCTTCGTCGCCCCGGTGCTGGTCATCGCCTCCTTCTTCATCGGCCCCTATCCGCTCGCCCTCGTCTTCAACGGGTTCGAGCTGGGGGCGATCCTGCTGGCGATCGTGATCGCCAACTACGTCACCCAGGACGGCGAGTCGACCTGGTTCGAGGGCGTGCAGCTGCTCGCGGTGTACTTCGTCTTCGGGCTCGCCTTCTACTTCGCGTAGCCCCTCCGAGGGGGCGGGCGCGCGGGTCCAATAGCCTGGGCGCGTGGAATACGTCCTCCTTCTGGTCAGCTTCGCGATCGTCCTCGCCGGGGCGCTGCTGTTCACCAACGCGATCGAGTGGATCGGCCACAAGCTCGAGCTCGGCGAGGGGGCGGTCGGCAGCATCCTCGCCGCGGTCGGCACCGCGACCCCGGAGACCCTGATCGCGATCGTCGCCCTGCTCGGCGCCGCCGAGGGCTCCGAAGACGTCGCGATCGGCGCCATCGTCGGCGCCCCGTTCCTGCTGGCGACGCTGGCGATGGGCCTGGTCGGGCTGTTCGCCTACCTCTACCGCGACAAGCGCGAGCAGGGGATCAAGCTCGACGCCCACGGCCCGACCCTGGAGCGCGACCTGCTCTTCTTCCTCGCCTTCTTCAGCCTCGCCGGGCTGCTCGCCTGGGGCCCGCCGGACGAGCTGCGGATCCCGCTGGGCATCCTCTTCCTGGTCGCCTACGTCTTCTACGTCGCCCGCACCCTGCGCGGCGGTGGCGACGTGCAGGACCACGGCACGCTGAACCCGCTGCTCTTCGACCGCCGGGAAGAGCGCCGCAGCGACCCGGCCCTCGGACTCTGCATCCTGCAGTTGCTGGTCGGGCTCGGGGCGATGGTCGGCGGCGCCCACCTCTTCGTCGAGGAGCTGCTCGGGATCGCCGACTCGATCGGCGTCGACGCCCTCGTCCTCGCCCTGATCCTGGCGCCGCTGGCGACCGAGCTGCCGGAGAAGGTCAACAGCTTCTTCTGGGTCCGCGAAGGCAAGGACGCGCTGGCGCTCGGCAACATCAGCGGCGCGATGGTCTTCCAGTCGACGATCCCGGTCGGGATCGGGCTGATCTTCACCGACTGGGCGCTCGACGGCAACGCCGTGCTCTCGGTGATCCTCGGCGTCGCCGGCGGCCTGCTCGCCTACTTCAGCCTGCACCGCGCCGGCGTCTTCCGGCTCCCCGCCGTGATCGGCTGGTTCGCGCTGTACAGCGCCTTCCTCGTGGTCGTGGTGCTGAGCGCCTAGGGAGACGACCCCGGTAGGGGTGAAGCGTCTTGTACTTTTTCGGCGCGAGCCAGCTCGGACGGCCGCAGCCGATCTCGAAAAAGTTAAGCGGAACCCCTACCGGGGTCGTCTCGCAACGCTTTCAGCACGAGGGCGTCGTGCTTTTTCGGCTGGACCTTGGGGAAGACGCGGGCGACCTTGCCCTTCGGGTCGATGATGAAGGTCGAGCGCAGCATGCCCATGTACTTCTTGCCGTACATCGACTTCTCGCCCCAGGCGCCGTAGGCGTCGGCGACCGCGTGGTCGACGTCGCCGAGCAGGGTGAACCCGAGCCCGTGCTTGTCGTCGAAGCTCTTGATCTTCTCCGGCTCGTCGGGGGAGACCCCGATCACCTTCGCGCCGGCGGCCGCGTACTCGTCGGAGCGGTCGCGGATCCCGCAGGCCTGGGTGGTGCAGCCGGGGGTGTCGGCGCGGGGATAGAAGTAGAGGACGACCCTCTCGCCCTTGAAGTCTTTGAGCCGGACCATCTCGCCGTTCTGGTCGGGCAGGGCGAAGTCGGGGGCCTTGTCCCCTTCGGCGAGCACCCCCGGCACCTCAGTCCTCGCGGCCGGGGTCCTGGCCGTCCTCGCCCTCGTCGAGCTCCTCGTCACCCTGTTCCAGCGCCGTCTCGGAGACCGAGCCGGTCGAGCCGGGGTGGTAGTGCGTCTGGAAGGTCTCGAGGACGCGGTCGCGGCTGTCTTCGTCGATCGGCACCTCGTCGGAGATGCGGACCCAGTCGGCGCCCTCGTAGGCCTCCATGTTGAAGACCTCCTGGTCGATCGAGGCGGAGTCGTCGACGACGACCACGACCTCGGTCTGCGGGTTGAAGTAGGTGCCTGGCTGGACCAGCAGCTGCTCGACCTCGTAGAGGTTCTCGTCGGGAGCGGGGCTCACGGATCCGATCCTATGAGATTTCGCAGCTGGCGAATTTCGTCGGCGTCCTGGTCGGGATCGGAGTCTTCGGCGGGGCGGGGCTCCTCGATCGCGTAGGGGCCTTTGCCGATCCCGTCCCAGCCGGCCGAGACGCTGCGTAGCAGCAGGCCGACGATCGGTGCGACCACCCCGGTCACGATCAGCAGCGCGAGGGTCGCGTCGCCCGCGGATATCGCCAGCGGCAGCTCCACGGAATCAAGGGTAGACGGCCCACATGACCCGGTCCATTGCTAACCTTCCAAGGCTGGTTGACTGACCAGTCAATCAAGGGGAGCTTCCACCCTGGTGGCGCTCCAGCACGGACTTAAAGCACTGACGAAAAGGAGCTCCGACCGGTGGTTGACTTCACCCTTACCGACGAGCAGAAGGACCTGAAAGAGCTGGCGCACAGCTTCGCTGAGAAAGAGATGCGCCGAGTTGCCTGGGAGTACGACAAGGACGGCACCTGGCCGCAGGACATCATCGACATGGCCTGGGAGGTCGGGTTGATGAACACCCACATCCCCGAGGCCTACGGCGGGCCCGGCCTCGACTACCTCTCCGGCTGCCTGATCGAGGAGGAGTTCGGTTGGGGTTGCTCCGGCATCGGCACCAGCCTCGCGGCCAACGGCCTCGCGGCGGCCCCGGTTGCCCTCGGCGGCTCCGAGGAGACCAAGAAGAAGTACCTGGGGATGCTGACCGAAGACAAGAAACTGGCTTCGTTCTGCCTCACCGAGCCGGACGCCGGCTCCGACGTCTCCGGGATGAAGACGCGAGCGGTCAAGCAGGGCGACAAGTACGTCCTCAACGGCTCCAAGTGCTTCATCACCAACGGCACCTACGCCGACTGGTTCACGGTCTACGCCAAGACCGACCCGGAGTCGGGCCACCAGGGCATCAGCGCCTTCGTCGTCGACGCCAAATCCCCCGGGGTGAGCGTCGACAAGAAGGAGGACAAGATGGGTCAGCGGGCCTCCAACACCGCGACCATCTCCTTCAACGACGTCGAGGTCCCGGCCGAGAACCTGATCGGCGAGGAAAACAAGGGCTTCAAACTGGCGATGATGACCCTCGACCGGACCCGTCCCGGCGTCTCGGCGATGGCCGTCGGCATCGGTCGCGCGGCGACCGAGTTCGCCGCCGAGTACTCCAAGGAAAGGGTCCAGTTCGGCGTCCCGATCGCGATGCACCAGGCGATCCAGTTCATGATCGCCGACATGGCGACCAAGGTCGAGGCCGGCCGTCTGCTGACCTGGAGCTCGGCGGTCCAGCTCGACCAGGGCCTGCGCAACAGCAAGGTCTCCTCGATGGCCAAGCGCTTCGCCGCCGACTCGGCGATGGAGATCACCGTCGACGCCGTTCAGGTCTACGGCGGCTACGGGTTCATCAAGGAGTACCCGGTCGAGAAACTGATGCGCGATGCGAAGATCATGCAGCTCTACGAGGGGACCAGCCAGATCCAGCGCCTGGTCATCGCCAAAGAAGTTCTGATCCCGCGCCCCGCCGGCGAGCGGACCCCGGAGGCCGAGGCCAACGCGGCCAACGCCGCCCGTGACTCCCAGTCCGAGCAGGCAGCCGCTACGGTCTGATTCATGGACGTCTCCGAACGCGTCGCTGCAGGACGGGCGGCGCGTTCGGCGGCGCGCCGCTCCTCCCACGGGAGCTGGGAGCCGGCGGCCGCCCGCCGCGACCCGGTCGCGGTGCTCGAGGACCAGGCCGCCTCGCGGGTCCCCGAGCTGGTGCCGATCCGCTACGGGCGGATGTCGGCCTCTCCCTTCGCCTTCTACCGCGGCGCCGCCGCGGTGATGTCCGCCGACCTCGCGGCGACGCCGGTCTCCGGCCTGCGCGTGCAGGCCTGCGGCGATGCCCACCTCTCCAACTTCGGCGCCTTCGCCGCTCCTGACCGGCGCCTCGTCTTCGACCTCAACGACTTCGACGAGTCGCTGCCGGGACCGTGGGAGTGGGACGTCAAGCGGCTCGCCGCCAGCTTCGCGGTGGCGACCCGCGAAGGCGGCCTCAAGCGCAGGCAGCGCGAGGCGGCGATCCTCTGCGCTGTCGCCAGCTACCGCGAGGCGATGCGCTCCTTCGCGGCGATGGGCAACCTCGAGGTCTGGTACGCCCGCTTCGACGTCGACCAGGCTCTCGACGAGGTCGAGCACGACGACCCGAGCGAGGTGGAGCGGGTCCGCAAGGGCGCCGCCAAGGCGCGCAACAAGGACAGCCTGCGGGCGCTGGAGCGGTTGACCGAGACGGTCGACGGCGAACTGCGCTTCCGCAGCGAACCGCCGCTCCTGGTCCCCGGCCGCGAGCTGGTGCCGGGCAGCGACGGCGGCGAGGTCGCCGCCGTCCTCGCCGACGTCCTCCGCGTCTACCGCGACACCCTGCCGGGCGATCGTCAGCACCTGCTCGACGGCTACGAGTTCCGCCAGATCGCCCGCAAGGTGGTCGGGGTCGGCAGCGTCGGCACCCGCGCCTGGGTGGTGATGCTGACCGGGGCCGACGACTCGGACCCCCTGTTCCTGCAGGCGAAGGAGGCCGAGGCCTCGGTGCTCGAGCCCTACGCCGGCGCCAGCCGCTACCGCAACCACGGCCGCCGCGTGGTCGAGGGCCAGCGGCTGATGCAGGCGGCCAGCGACATCTTCCTCGGCTGGTGCCGGGCGACCGGCCTCGACGGCCGTCAGCGCGACTTCTACGTGCGCCAGCTCTGGGACTGGAAGCGCTCGGCCGAAGTCGAGCGCCTCAGCCCGGGCGGGTTCGAGGTCTACGCGCGGATGTGCGGCTGGACCCTGGCCCGCGCCCACGCCCGCTCCGGCGACCGCATCGCGATCGGCGCCTACCTCGGCGCCGGCGACTCCTTCGACCGGGCGATCGTCGACTTCGCCGAGGCCTACGCCGACCGCAACGAGCGCGACCACGAGGCGCTGCTCGAGGCGATCGCCGCCGACCGGGTCGCGGCCGAGGAGCTCTGAGCGTGGCGCGCAAAGCCGGAGCCGGCGCCGCCGCCGGCCTGATCCTGATGACGCTGTGCGCGGGCCAGTTCCTGATGATGCTCGACAGCTCGGTGATGAACGTCTCGATCGCCACCGTTGCCAAGGACGTCGGCACCACCGTGACCGGGATCCAGACCGCGATCACCCTCTACACGCTGGTCATGGCCGCGTTCATGATCACCGGCGGCAAGATCGGCCAGATCATCGGCCGCAAGCGCGCCTTCTCGATCGGCTGCGTGATCTACGGCGCCGGTTCGTTCACGACGGCGCTGGCCCCGAACCTGACCGTGCTGCTGATCGGATGGTCGTGCCTGGAGGGGATCGGGGCGGCGCTGATCCTGCCCGCGATCGTCGCCCTGGTCGCCTCCAACTTCGGGCCCGCCGAACGTCCCCGCGCCTACGGCCTCGTGATCGCGATCGGGGCGATCGCGGTGGCCGTCGGCCCGATCGTCGGCGGCCTCTTCACGACCTACCTCTCGTGGCGCTACGTGTTCGCCGGCGAGGTCCTGATCGTGATCGCGATCCTGGCCCTGGCGCGGCGGATCGAGGCGGGGGAGCCGGAGCGCAGGGTCCGCCTCGACCTGATCGGGACCGGCCTCTCGGCGCTCGGGCTGGGGCTGGCCGTGTTCGGCATCCTCCGCTCGGGGACCTGGGGCTTCGTCAAGCCGCACGCGGGAGCGCCCGAGTGGATCGGGCTCTCGCCGGTGATCTGGCTCCTGCTCGGCGGCGGCGCGGTGCTCTGGGGCTTCCTTCTCTGGGAGGGCCGACTGGTGGAGCAGGGCAAGGAGCCGTTGGTCGATCCCTCGATCCTGCGGAACTCGGGCCTGCGCGGCGGCCTCACCTCGTTCTTCTTCCAGTACTTCCTCCAGGGCGGGCTGTTCTTCGCGGTGCCGCTGTTCCTCTCGGTCGCGCTGGGGCTCTCGGCGATCGACACCGGCGTGCGCCTGTTGCCGCTCTCCTTCACCCTGATCCTCGCCGCGGCCGGGATCCCGAAACTGTTCCCGCAGGTCTCGCCGCGCCGGGTGGTGCGGATCGGCTTCATGTTGATGTTCGCGGGGCTGGCGGTGATGGTCGCCGCGCTGGAGGCGGGGGCGGGAGCGGAGATCGTCACCTGGCCGATGCTGCTCGCCGGCCTCGGGATCGGCTCGCTGGCCTCGCAGCTCGGCAGCGTCACCGTCTCCTCGGTCCCCGACGAGCAGAGCAGCGAGGTCGGGGGCCTGCAGAACACGATCACCAACCTCGGCATCTCGGTCGGGACCGCGCTGACCGGCGCGATCGTGATCGCCGCCCTCAGCAGCTCCTTCCTGACCGGCGTCGAAGAGAACCCGGCGGTCCCGGCCGCGGTCAAGGCCCAGGCCTCGACCGAGCTCGCCGGCGGCGTCCCGTTCATCTCCGACGCGGAACTCGAAACCGCGCTGGAGGAAGCCCAGGTGCCGGCGCAGGCGTCCTCCGCGATCGTCGACGAAAACGAGACCGCCCGCATCGTCGGCCTGCGCACCGCCCTCGCCGTCCTCGCCCTGCTCGCCCTCGTCGGCCTCGCCTTCACCGGCCGCATCCCCACCCGCCAGCCAGCCGCCACCCCACAAGCCGCCCCCGCCGCCTCCTCTCCCTAGCCCCGCAACCCCCGCCCTACCCCTAGCCGACAGCCCCGGCCGGGGGGAGAAACCAGCGGGTGGTCGCCATTTGTCTGCTTGTGGCAGACAAATGGCGACCACCCGGGATGGAATTGGCTGAACTGGCGGGCCGGCAGCATGGTGTTGTGTCGATCCGGCAGTTGAAGGCGCTGGGTTACTCGCGCGACTCGGTGGTGAAGGCGGTAAGGGCGGGGCGTGTGCACCGGCTCTACGCCGGGGTCTACGCGGTTGGGCACACGAATCTCAGCCCGCTTGGCGAGTGCCTTGCCGCGGTCCTGGCATGTGGGCCGCGGTCGGTCCTCAGTCATTTCTCTGCGGCCTGGTTGTGGGGGATCGTGAGGAGCGGGCCGGCACCGTACGAGGTGACGACGCCGCTGCCGCGGCGGCGCAAACCGCCGCGGATCGTCGTTCACCGGGCGCGAAGGCTGACCGACGCCGACCGGGCCGTAGAAGAGGGGATTCCGGTCACCTCGGTGCCGCGGGTGCTGCTGGACCTGGCGGCGCGCGACCGGCGCGGGCGGCTGCGCCGGTACATGGAGCGGGCGGAAGAGCTCGGTCTCCTGGACCTGCGCGAGGTCCAGGAGCTGCTCGATCGCACCCGCGGGCACCACGGCTGGGGGCGGCTGCGGCGGGCGGCCGCGTTCTATGAGTCGCCGCCGTTCACCCGCTCGCAGTTCGAGCGGCGCTTCCTCGAGGCGGTCACAGCGGCGGGCCTGCCGCGGCCGTCGGTCAACTTCAACGTCGCCGGCTTCGAGGTGGACATGTACTGGCCGCGGCAGCGCTTCGCGGTCGAACTCGACAGCTTCGGCACCCACGGCACGCACGAGGCCTTCGGGCGCGACCGGCTGCGCCAGGAGGACCTGCTGCTGGTGGGGGTCGCGATGACCCGGGTCACCGATGCCCGCTTCTACCGCGAAGCGGACGCGGTGATCGCCCGGGTCAGTCGCCTACTCGAGGATCGGGACCGGCTCCTGGGTGGAGGAGGTGGTGTCTGATTCGGGCTTCTTGCGGCTCGCCAGCGCCATCCACAGGGCCGGGATGAAGGCCAGCGCCAGCAGCGCCAGCGCCCAGACGAAGGTCGAGGCGAAGGCTTCGGCGAGCGGGCCGGCGACCGCTTCGCGCTTCGCGTCGGAGATCCCGTGCAGGGCCTCGAAGCCGCTGCCGCCTTCGGGACTGGCGCCGCTCGGCAGCTTGGCGGCGATCGCGGTCGAGAGCAGGACCGAGAGGACCGCGGTGCCGATCGAGGCTCCCGACTGGCGGATGATGTTCATCGCCGTGCTGGTGCGGGCGATCGCCGAGGCCGGGACCGCCTGCATCGCCGCGGTCATCGTCGGCATCATCGAGAGGCCCATGCCGAGCCCGAGAACGAAGCCGAAGCCGCAGAGCAGGACGTAGGAGGTGCTGCCGGTGACGAAGGCGAACGGCGCCATGCCGATGACCAGGAGCGGGATTCCGCAGGCGGGCAGCTTGCTCGGCCCATAGCGGTCGGTGAGGCGTCCCGCCAGGGGCATCGTGATCATTGCCCCGAGGCCCTGCGGGGCCAGCAGCAGACCGGCTTCCAGGGCCGAGGCGCCGCGCACCGTCTGGTAGTAGAGCGGGATCAGCAGGAGGGCGCCGAAGAAGGCGATCGAGAAGGCCATGAAGACCACGGCCGAGAAGCCGGCGCGGGTGTGGGTGAAGGTCTTGATGTCGATCAGCGGCGCCTCGGCCCGCCAGCTGTGCCAGAAGAAACCGGCGATCAAGGCGACGCCGGTGACGATCGGCAGCCACGACTTGGTCGCCCCGAAGCCGTCGCTGGAGGACTCGGCGAGGCCGAAGATCAGCGCCGTCAGGCCGGGGGAGAGCAGGGCCATCCCGAGCCAGTCGAGCTTGTGAGCGGGCTGCGGCTCGTCGCGCTCCAGCACGAGCAGCGCCAGCGTGACCGCAACGATCCCGATCGGCACGTTGATCAGGAAGATCCAGCGCCAGGAGACGTCGTCGACCAGCCAGCCGCCGAGGATCGGGCCGACCAGCGGCGCGATCAGCATCGGCACGCCGAGGATGCCCATTACCCGTCCCATCCGGTGCGGTCCCGCTTTCTTGGTCATGATCGTCATCACCGCGGGCATGATCATGCCGCCGCCGATCCCCTGGAGGACGCGGAAGGCGATCAGCGAGCCGGCGCTCCAGGCGGCGGCGCAGAGGATCGATCCGGCGACGAAGAGGATCAGCGACCAGATGTAGATGCGCTTGGTGCCGAAGCGGTCCGCGGCCCAGCCGGTGACCGGGATCACCGCGACCAGCGCCAGCGTGTAGCCGGTGACGACCCACTGGATCGTGGTCAGCGAGGCGTTGAAGTCGATCGCCAGGCGGTCGATCGCGACGTTGATCACGGTGGTGTCGAGGATCGACATCACCGCGCCGAGCAGGACGACGGCGGCGACCACCATCGTCCCGCGGTCGAGGGCGTTGGGGTCGGCGCTGGGGGAGGCGCCGGCGGGCTGAGCGTTCAAGATGGGGGGGACCTCGGATCTATTAGTACGGCGTACGTCTCAATCTAGCAGTACGCTGTACGAGATGCGTTCCGGTCCCGAAACCGATTCCGAGCAGAGCCTGATCTGGCTGCGCGAGGAGCCCTGCTCGCGCAAGCCGGGGCACTCGCGGGCGCGGATCGCCGCCGCCGCCGTCGGGCTCGCCGACAGCGAGGGCTTCGAGGCGGTTTCGATGCGCCGGGTCGCCCAGGAGCTCGGCGTCGGCACGATGACCCTCTACCACTACGTCGCCAACAAGGACGAGCTGGTGACGCTGATGATGGACGCGGTGATGGGGGAGGTGCTGGTCCCCGCCGACCGGCTGCCGGGCGAGTGGCGGCCGGCGATGGCGCGGATCGCGATCTCGACGCTCGAAGTCCCTGCGCAAGCACCGCTGGGCGCTCGACCTGCTCGACGAGCCGCGCCCCGGCCCGAACAAGCTGCGCCATCTTCGAGCAGTCGCTGCAGGCGATGGCCGCGGCCGGCCTCGACCAGAAGGCGAAGCTGGAAGCGATCGTGCTGATCGACGAGTACGTCTTCGGCTTCGCGATCCGCGAGGCCCAGGAGCCCGACGAGCACGGACCGGTTTGGCGGCCGGGCGTGCGCGAGTTCTTCCAGCGGGAACTCGACAGCGGCGAGTTCCCGCACGCCCGTGAGCTGCTCGGCGAGGACCTCGACACCGGGGTCGCGGTGGTTCGCGAGGTCTTCCGCGAGAAGGGCCGCTTCGAGCGGGGGCTCGAGCGGTTGCTCGACGGGGTCGAAGCGGGGTTCGGGAAGGGGGCCTAGCGGGGGCGGAGTGGGGATGCCCCTCCCCCTTAGGCCGTCGCGCAGCTGGGCGACCTGCCAGGGCCCAGGGGTTGGTCCGGAGCCACGGGGGAGGGGCATCCCCACTCCGCCGACGAGGACCCTTTCCCTCTCGGAAGCAGGGTCCTCCGGAAGGTGGGCGGAGGTTCGTGGGGAGGGTCGGGGGCCCCTCCGAATGAAGCTAGGGGACAACGTGGCGAACCCTGGCAGGTCGCCCAGCTGCGCGACGGCTTCAGGCGGAGGGGCCCCCGACCCTCCACGCCACCCACCGAACCACTTCAGCGAGGAGCCGCAGCCCCCCGCTTGGCGGCCTTGAGGCGCTGCGTCTTGTCGAGGATCAGCTTCCGCAGGCGGACCGACTCGGGGGTGATTTCGACGCACTCGTCGTCGCGCAGGAACTCCAGCGAGCCTTCCAGCGTGAGCCGGGTCGGCGGGGCCAGGCGGATCAGGATGTCGGCGCTGGCGGCGCGCACGTTGGTCTGCTGCTTGGCTTTGGTCGGGTTGACGTCGAGGTCGTCGGCGCGGGCGTTCTCGCCGATGATCATCCCTTCGTAGACCTCCTCGCCGGAGCCGACGAAGAGCGAGCCGCGCTCCTGCAAGCTGAACAGCGAGTAGCCGGCGGTGCTGCCGCGACGGTCGGCGACCAGCGAGCCGGTCCCGCGCGTGCGCAGTTCGCCCGCCCAGGGCTCCCAACGGTCGAAGACGTGGTGGAGGATGCCGGTGCCGCGGGTCTCGGTGAGGAATTCGGTGCGGAACCCGATCAGGCCGCGGGCCGGGACCAGGTAGTCCATCCGCACCCAGCCGGTCGAGTGGTTGACCATCTGCTCCATCCGGCCCTTGCGGCCGGCCAGCATCTGGGTGACGCTGCCGACGTGCTCCTCGGGGACGTCGATCGCCAGGCGCTCGACCGGCTCGTGGACTTCGCCTTCGATCTCGCGGGTGACGACGCGCGGCTGCCCGGCGGTCAGCTCGAAGCCCTCGCGCCGCATGATCTCCAGCAGCACGACCAGCTGCAGCTCGCCGCGGCCCTGGACCTCCCAGGCGTCGGGGCGCTCGGTGTCGATGACGCGGATCGAGACGTTGCCGATCAGCTCGGCGTCGAGCCGGTCGCGAATCTGCCGCGCGGTCAGTTTCTTGCCCTCTTTGCCGGCCAGCGGGGAGGTGTTGATCCCGACGACGACCGAGAGCGAGGGCTCGTCGACCTCGATCACCGGCAGCGGCGCCGGGTTCTCGGGGTCGGCCAGGGTCTCGCCGATCGTCACCTCTTCGATCCCGGCGACGGCGATGATTTCGCCCGGGCCGGCCTCGCTCGCGGTGACTCGCTCCAGTCCCTCGGTGATGTAGAGCTCGGAGACGGTGGCGCGGGCGATCTCGCCGTTGGCCCGGCACCAGGCGAGCTGCTGGCCGTTGCGGATCGTGCCGTTGTGGACGCGGCAGAGAGCGAGGCGGCCGACGTACGGAGAGGCGTCGAGGTTGGTGACGTGCGCCTGCAGCGGTTTCTCGGGGTCGTACTCGGGGGCCGGGATACGTTTCAGCATCAGGTCCATCAGCGGGTCGAGGTCGGTCCCCTCGACACCCTCCTCGAGCGCGGCCCAGCCGGCTTTGGCATTGGTGTAGACGATCGGGAAGTCGATCTGCTCGGAGTCGGCGTCGAGGTCGAGGAAGAGCTCGTAGACCTCGTCGACGACCTCGGCGATGCGGGCGTCGGGACGGTCGACCTTGTTGACGACGAGGATCACCGGCAGTTTCGCCGCCAGCGCCTTGCGGAGCACGAAGCGGGTCTGCGGCAGCGGCCCCTCGGAGGCGTCGACCAGCAGCAGGACGCCGTCGACCATCGTCAGCGCCCGCTCGACCTCGCCGCCGAAGTCGGCGTGGCCGGGGGTGTCGACGATGTTGAACTTGACGTCGCCGCGGTTGACCGCCGTGTTCTTGGCGAGGATCGTGATCCCCTTCTCGCGCTCGAGGTCCATCGAGTCCATCACCCGCTCGGCGACGTCCTGGCCCTTGCGGAAGGTGCCGGTCTGCCACAGCATCGCGTCGACCAGGGTCGTCTTGCCGTGGTCGACGTGGGCGATGATCGCGATGTTCCGTAGGTCGTCTCGAGTGCTCATGGGCGAAGGTGGAGGGTAGGGAACGGGGCCGCTCGGCCCCAGACAGAGCGAAGCCCGCCTGACGGCGGGCTTCGCAACTTCCTAAAGCGTGGCGCTGACTACGAAGTCTGCTGGACGCTCGCGGCGGCCGGGCCCTTGGGGCCTTCTTCTGACTCGTAACTCACTTTGGAGCCCTCGGTCAGGGACTTGAAGCCCTCACCCAGGATGGCGCTGTGATGAACGAAGACGTCCTTCGAGCCATCGTCGGGCGTGATGAACCCGTAGCCCTTGTCGTCGCTAAACCACTTGACAGTTCCAGTCGGCATGCATTGCCTCCACATCATGTGCTGCGAACGCGGAGGATGCTGTGTAGCAACGACTGCGAGCGCTAAACACGAACTTTTTGCCGGTCATGTATCCGGCCCTAACAGGGGGGACCGTAGCAGGATCGCCGCGGACTTCCGATAATGGACGCACGATGGCACCCACGCGCAGGCGCTCTGCATCGCGGATCGCGATCGCCGCGGCCCTTCTGGTCGCGGCACTCGCCCCACCGGCCACGGCGGCAACGTCGCCGACGCCGCTGTCCGCGCGCCTCGCCGAGCTCTCGCGGCCGGCGCTGCGGACGGCCCCCGCGGCGCTGCAGGCCGAGCGCCTCGGCCTGGCGCCGAGCGGGCCCGGCAGCCTGCAGCGGGCGGGCGGGGCGGTGCTGGTCAACGTCCGCTTCGAGGGCGGCGCGCTGGACCGGCTCGACGATCTGCGGCAGGCCGGCGCCGAGGTGCTGGCCGCCAGCCGCCGCTACCAGGAAGCGACGGCGGCGGTCCGGCCCGCCGACCTGCCGGCCCTCGCCGCGGTTCCCGGCGTCGCCAGCGTCGGCGAGAGCCTGGCGCCGATCCTCAGCGCCGCCACGACCGCGGCCGGCGGCCCCGGCACCTGCGAAGGCGGCGAAGTGATCTCCGAGGGGCTGGCGCAGCTGCGGGTCGACGACGCCCGCCAGCAGTTCGGGCTGCGCGGCAAGGGGACGACGGTCGGCATCCTCTCCGACTCCTTCGACACCGCCACCGAAGCCCCCGACGAAAGCGGCCCGATCGCCACCCACGCCCTGCGCGACATCGAAGGCAACGACCTGCCCGGACCGGCGGGGACCTGCGGCGGGCAGCAGGTCGCGACCAGCGTGCTCTCCGACCACGGCGGCGGCAGCGACGAGGGCCGGGCGATGGCCCAGATCGTCCACGACCTGGCGCCGCACGCCGGGCTGGCCTTCGCCACCGCCTTCCAGAGCGAACTCTCCTTCGCCCAGAACATCGAAGAGCTGGCGCGGCCGGTGGCGTTGGGCGGGGCCGGCGCGGGCGTGATCGCCGACGACGTCGCCTACCTGGAAGAGCCGTTCTTCCAGGACGGGCCGGTGGCCGGGGCGATCGGGAAAGTCACCGCCGCCGGCGCGACCTACCTGACCGCGGCCGGCAACGACAACAACTTCGAAGGCACGAACGAAATCGGCTCCTGGGAAGCGCCGGGATTCCGCGACGCGCCGAGCTGCCCGACGGCCGTCGAAGCGGCGCTGGAAGGCGACGCAGGGGACTGCATGGACTTCGACCCCGGCCCCGGCACCGACCGCGCCTTCGCGATCGACCTGGCGCCGAAATCGGGCTTCATCCTCGACCTGCAGTGGGCCGAACCGTGGTTCGGGGTCGAAGCGGACCTCGACGCCTTCCTGCTCGACGAAGGCAATGACGTGATCGAAGAAGTCCGCGACGACAACATCGAGACCCAGCGCCCGGTCGAGCTGATCCAGTGGGAAAACGAGGGGACCACGACCGAGCAGGTGCGCCTGGTGATCGATCGCTGTGCCGGCAGCTGCAACGAAGCCGCCAGCCCGACCGCGAAACCCCGCCTCAAGTTCATCCTCAACGAGGAAGGGGCGGGGATCTCCTCGATCGAGTTCCCGGAGTCCGGCGGCGGCGACGTGGTCGGGCCGGCCGTCTACGGGCACGCCGGCAGCGCCGCCGCGATCACGCTCGGCGCCGTCCGCTACAGCAACAGCGCCTTCGCCGAGCCGTTCTCCTCGCGCGGCCCGGCGACCCACTACTTCGGGCCGGTCACCGGCACCGACCCCGCCGCGCCGCTCGGGATCCCGGAGGTCCTGGCGAAGCCCGACCTGGCGGCGACCGACTGCGGCGCCACCACCTTCTTCGCCCAGGTCTTCGCCGGCGCCTGGCGCTTCTGCGGCACCTCGGCCGCGGCCCCGCACGCGGCCGCGGTGGCGGCGCTGATCGCCCAGGGCGCGCCCGGAACCGGCAACGAGGAAGTCCGCGACAGCCTCACCGCGACCGCGGTCCCGGTCGTCTCCTCCGGGCCGGAGGCGGTCGGCGCCGGGCTGCTCGACGCCGCCGCGGCGCTCGAAGCCGCCGGCGCCGTGGCGACCGCCGCAGACCCGCCGAGCGAAACGGTCCCGCCGCTGACCCCGCTCCCGCCCGCGGTCCCGCCCGCCGTCCCGCAGCCGCCCGCGCCCCGGCCGGCACCGAGCACGAGCCTGAAGCGGAAGCCGGCGCGGGTCGTGCGCACGGCGCGACCGCCGGTCCGGGCCGTCTTCCGCTTCGGCTCCAACCAGGCCCCGGTCGGCTTCCTCTGCAAGGTCGACCGCGCCCCGTTCCGGCCCTGCGGCGCCTTCTTCGCCCGCCTCTACGCCGCCGGGACGCACGTGGTCAAGGCCAAGGCCCGCAACGCCGAGGGCAGCCTCGACCCGACCCCGGTCGTCTACCGCTTCCGGGTCCTCCGCTCCGGCTGACTCAGTGCGGCTGCGCCGACTGGCGCCGCATCACCCAGTGCCCGGCGCCGAGCAGCGCCAGCAGCCCGAGGGCGCTGCCGAGGACCAGCGGATCGGTCAGCGAGAGGCCTTCGAGCTGGGTGCCGAAGTAGACCGAGATGGCGGTGATCGGCAGGTAGCCGACCGCGGTGGTCCAGGTGAAGCGCCAGAGCGGCACCCGGGCGGCCCCGGCGGCGTAGGAGACGATGCTGAAGGGGAGGATCGGGATCAGCCGCAGCGACAGCATCAGGGTCGCCCCGCCGCGCTCGATCCGGGCCTCGATCCGCTCGAAGCGCTCGGCCCCGAGCCAGCGATCGAGCAGCGGTCGCGCCACCGAGCGGCCGATCGCCCAGCAGAGCAGGCCGGAGGCGATCCAGCCGGCCATCGTCAGGGCCAGGGCCGGGAAGAACCCGTAGGCGAAGCCGGCGGCCGCGTCGACGATCTCGGCCGGGTAGAAGACGATCGTGTGGGCGAGGGCGAGGGCGAAGATCAGCAGCGGCCCCCAGGCGCCGAGGCCGTCGATCTCCTGCCGCACCGCTTCGTGGTCGCCCTGGATCGCGTAGCGGACCGAGTCGCGAAGATCGGGGATCGCGAGGAAGACCGCCGCCAGCACGAGGATCCCGGCGAGGGTGATTCCGATCTCGGCAAGTGGCAGGCGCGGGCGCTCCATGGCGGCGGCAGCGTCTCACAAGCGAGAGCCCCCGGCCCCCTGGGCCTTGGCGACGGCCACCTGGGGGAAGGCGGCCGCCGCGCAAGCCAGGGGTGTCACGGGGAGAGGGGTGACGAAGCGCAAAGCCATCGTCAATTTTGAGTATACGCATGCCTGACGACGACCCGATCCGGGCGCGGACGGAAGTACGGGATCAGCCCCGCAGGCGGGCCGCCAGGCCGGAGTGACGGCCGCCGCCGTCGTCGCGCCGCACCGCCGATTCCAGCGCCGCCCGGTCGCCGACCAGGACGCAGCTGTTGCGGGCGCGGGTGATCGCCGTGTAGAGCAGCGGCCGGGTCAGCATCCGCGAGTGCGAGCGGTGGCAGACTCCGACCACGACCGGCACCTCGCAGCCCTGCGCCTTGTGGACCGAGATCGCGTAGGCGAGCCGCAGGGTCGCCGTCTCCCCGTAGGGGATGACCAGCGAGCCGCCGTCGTCGGTCTCGACGACGATCGCCTCGTCGTCGGGCCGGTCCTCGCGGAGGAAGACGATCGAGCCGTTCATCAGCCCCAGCTCGTGCGAGTTGCGGGTCTGGATCAGGCGGTCGCCGATCCGGAAGCGCTCGCCCAGGGCCTTCTTGCCGTCGGGGTTGAGGCGATCCTGGAGGCGCTCGTTGAGGGCGTCGATCCCGACCGCCCCCTTGTACATCGGCGCCAGCACCTGGACGTCGCGGATCGGGTCGACCCCGAAGCCCGACGGCGCCCGCTCGGCGACGACCTCGACCACGGTCTCCAGCGCCCGCTCCGGGCTCGGCCGCTCGATGAAGAAGAAGTCGTGGTCCTGCTCGGGCCCGGGCTCGCGGTGGGGCGGGCGGCCCTCGTTGATCTCGTGGGCGGCGGTGGTGATCATCGAGCGCGCCGCCTGGCGGAAGATCTGGGTCAGCCGCACCACCGGCACCGTCTCCGAGTCGATCAGGTCCTCGAACGGCTTGCCGGCGCCGATCGGCGGCAGCTGGTCGGCGTCGCCGACGAAGACGACGTGGGTCGACTCGGCGAGGCCGCCGAGCAGGACCTCGACCAGCCGCAGGTTCAGCATCGAGGACTCGTCGACGATCACCAGATCGACCGGCAGCGGGTGGCCGGGGCGGAACGCGGGCTCGCGGCCCGGCATCCACTCCAGCAGGCGGTGGATCGTCTTCGCCTCGTGCCCGGTCGCTTCCTCCATCCGCCGCGCCGCGCGGCCGGTCGGGGCGCAGAGAGCGAGCTTCGCGTCGGCGGCTTCGGCCTCGGCGACGATCCCGATCGTGCACATCGTCTTGCCGACGCCGGGGCCGCCGGTCAGGACCGAGACCCGCGCCCCGAAGGCGCCGCGGACCGCCGCCCACTGCTCGTCGGTCATCACCCGGCCGTCGGCCAGCTCGCCCGGCTCCTCGCCGAGCTCGTGCTCGAGGAAGGGGGGCTGGGAGGCGCGGGCGGTCAGGGTCTCGGCGACCGCGACCTCGCTGGCCAGGGTCGGCTCGCGGTAGACGCGGTCGTCCTCGACCGCCAGACCCGGTCCCTCGACGAGGACGTCGGGGTCGGGGGGGAGGCCGGTGAGGCGGGCAGTCCGCCGCACCAGCTCGTCCAGCGGCAGGAAGCTGTTGCCCTGCTGCTCGGCCTCGACCAGGGCAAAGGCGGCGGCGGCCTGCGAGCGGCGGCTGGACTCCGGCGGCACGTCGGCGGCGAGGGCGATCTTGTCGGCGCGGGCGAACCCGACCCCCGGGATCTCGGTCAGCCGGTAGGGGTCCTCGTGGAGGACGGTCATCGAGCGCTCGCCGTAGCGGGCGTGGATCGGCGCCGCCAGGTGGGCCAGCCCGTGCGGGGCCAGCTGCACGTGGAGGTCGCGGACGGCGCGGCTGGCGTGCCAGGATTCGGTCGCCGCCGCGGCCTGGTCGGCGCTGACCCCGCGCAGCGAGGAGAAGACTGCCTGGGGGTTGGCGGCGACCTTCGCCAGGACCTCCTCGCCGTGCTGGTCGACCAGCCTTTCGGCTCGTTTCTGGCCGATGTGGCGCAGCGTGGTCAGGTAGGCGACCTGGCCCTCGCGGTCGGCCGGGTCGAGCGGCAGCGCCCCCTGGGCACGCAGCTGGCGGCCGTAGCGCGCGTGGGTCTGCCACTCGCCGCTGACTTCGGCCCGGTCGCCCTCGCCGAGGTGGGCGACCGGGCCGACCAGGGCGAAGCCCTCGCCGGACTCGGCCTCGCGCACCTCGAGCACCGCGTAGCCGTCGTCGTCGGCGCGGAAGATCACCCCGAGCACCTCGACGGTGCCGGTGTAGGAGGCGGCGTCGGCGTCGAACAGGGTCGCGGTCGGGGTCACCCGTCAAAGCTAGCCATAGACAAGGCGGGAGCGGCCCGGGGAAGCACCGCAGTTTCCGTGACAAAGCGCACCGATACGGGCTCCGGCGGCCGAATAGCATCGAGCGATGGACCCGGCCGCCGCCAGTCTCCCTTATGTAGACGAGCACGCGACGACGATCGCGGCCCCGCCGGAGGACACCTGGGAGCAGCTGCTGCGGGTGGTCGAGGGCTCGGTCTCCAGCGGCGCCGCGCCTCGCTACGCGCGTCTGATCCGCTGCGCGGACACCGTCGCCTCCGGGCCGCGGCCGCTGGCCCTCGGCTCGGCCTTTCCCGGCTTCCACGTCGCCAGCTGCGAGCCCGAGGCCGAGCTCGGCCTGGCCGGCAGCCACCACTTCTCCGACTACGCGCTGACCTTCCGCCTGGCGCCGATCGAGGGCGGGACCGAGGTGCGGGCCGAGACCCGGGCCGCCTTCCCCGGCCTCCAGGGCCGCGCCTACCGCGCCCTGGTGATCGGCACCCGCATGCACGTCCTCGTCACCCGCCGCATCCTCGACGCGACCAGGCGCCGGGCCGAGCGCCCGTGAGCGCCGCCCGCCCCGCGGCGGGACTCTGCGACGAGTGCCGCCACCAGCAGCTGGTGCCGAACAGCCGCGGCTCGGTCTTCTCGCTCTGCCGGCGCTCGCGCACCGACCCGAGCTTCCGCCGCTACCCGCCGATCCCGGTGCTCAGCTGCCGGGGGTTCGAGCCGGGCCGGCCGGATCCGGATCCCGCGCCGCGCCGATAGCGGCGCCGAGCAGCCCGAGCCCGTAGACGATCGCGGCGAGGGCGACCAGGAAGCCGAGCACGGGAACCAGGGAGACGACCCGGAGGATCGCCAGCCCGATCAGGAAGGCGAGCACGCGCTCGCGCGGCGGTCCCAGCACCCGGCGCCCGAGCGCCCAGGCGGAGGCGACGTAGGCGCTCGCCCCGAGCGGCGCCAGCGCCAGCAGCAGGCCGATCGCCAGCGGGATGCCGAGCACGGTGATCGCGGCGAGGACGATCGCCACCGGAAGGCCGATCGCGATCGCGATCCCGATCGCGATCGTCGGCCCGGCCCGCTCGCGCGAGCGGGCGAGGACGGCGTCGGCGGCGCGCGGGGCGACCAGGATCGCCAGCACCCCGAGGATGCCGAGCGAGACGCTGATCGCGAGCCAGATCAGGAAGCCGCCGAGCCAGGGGAGGAGGCCGCCGAGGTCGGGCCACTCCTTCTTCTCGACGTCGCCGTGGACGCGGGCGTCGAGCGAGACCAGCGGCCGGTGGTCGCCGTAGCTGACGTCGCCGCCCACCTCGGCCGAGCGGCCCAGATAGGCGGTGCCGTCGGCGGTGAAGAGGTCGCCGTCGATCGCGCCGGAGACGTGCGTGTCGCCGCTGAGGACGACCACGTCGCCGGTCACGTGGCCGGCGATCCTGACGTCGCCGCTGGCGACGTAGACGCCGTCGACAGTTTCTCCGCGGGCGACGTCGACGTCGCCGGAGATCACGACCGTGGGATCGTCGGAGCCCTCGCCGGCGAGCGCGCCCGCCGGAGCGGCGAGCAGTGCCGCCAGCGCCAGCAGGACAGTCGCGGCCGAGAGTCTCCTGAGCACCCGGCCAGCCTATGCGACTACAAGGAGGGCTCCTAGGTCGCGGCCATCGGGTCGGGCTCGCCGAGCTTGGTCAGGTCCGGAGCCTCGTAGACCTTGCCCGGGCAGCCGCCGAGGACGACCAGGCGGACGCCGTCGGGCCCCGGCCAGATCTTCCGCTTGCTCAGCACCCCGACGCTGGCGATGTGGTTGTCGTCGAGCGGGAAGCGCTCGCCGTCGATCTCGATCTCGGCCGAGCCGCGGAGCACGAGGAAGGCCTCCTCCTGCTCGTCGTGGGTGTGGTCGTGCTCGGGATAGTTCTCGTAGTTCGGCGGCATGTCGATCACCTGCATCCCGAACGACTCGATCCCCAGCTCCGCCCGCGCCCGCTTGAAGGCCCCGCGGAAGACCGCCTCCATCGAGTCGATCTCCTTCACTCCGTACTCGCTCATCGCTTTCTCCTCCATTTTTGTACGAACGTTCGTGCTTTTCTATAGCCTTTCAGATGTGAGCGCAACCGCCGAGCCGGTCTCCAAGGGCGAGCAGACCCGCGCCGCGATCCTCGACCGCGCCGTCGACCTCGCCTCCGCCGAGGGCCTGGAGGGCCTGACGATCGGCCGCCTCGCCGCCGAGCTGGAGATGAGCAAGAGCGGTCTCTTCGGCCACTTCGGCTCCAAGCAGGAGCTGCAGCTGGCGACGGTGGAGGCGGCCGCCCAGCGCTTCCGGGTCAACGTGATCGAGCCGGCGCTGAGCGCCCCCGAGGGGGCGCCGCGGCTGCTGGCGATGGGCGAGCGCTATCTGGACCAGCTCGGGACCTACTCGGGCGGCTGCTTCTGGGGCTCGACCTCGGCCGAGTACGACGACCGCCCCGGGCCGGTCCGCGACGCGATCGCCGCCGCCCTCGACGCCTGGATGGCGCTGCTGGTCCGCCAGGCCGAGGTCGCCGGGGTCGAGGACCCACGCCGCTTCGCCTTCGAGCTCTACGCGGTGATCATGGGGGCCAACTCGCGCTACCGGATCAGCGGCGATCCCGAGGTCTTCGAGCTCGCCCGCTCCTCGCTGGCCCGGCTGCGGGCCGAGCTGCCGAGCTGACGAAGCCGGTTGGCTAGGGTTCGGCGCAGCCGCCTCCCCCCATGTAAGGAGCACCAGATGGACGTAGCAATCGGCCTTCCCAACGCCGTCCCCGGGACCACCGGCGAGCAGCTGACCGTGTGGGCGCGCCGCGCCGACGCGCGGGGCTTCAGCAGCCTCGGCACGATCGACCGCAAGGCCTACTCGAACTACGAGCCGATGGTGGCGCTGGCCGCCGCGGCCGCGGTCACCGAGCGGATCGGCCTCGCGACCACGGTCCTGCTCGGCCCGCTGCGCGGCAACGCCGCCGCGCTCGCCAAGCAGGCGCTCAGCCTGCACGCCCTCTCGGGCGGGCGCTTCACGCTCGGGATCGGGATCGGCGGCCGCGAGGACGACTACGACGTCGCCGAGGTGGACATGGGCGACCGCGGCGAAACGATCGACGCGATGCTGGGCAAGATCAGGTCGGTCTGGGACGACGAGCGGGTCGGCCCGCGGGCCCACGGCAGCCCCGCGGTGCTGGTCGGCGGCTCGGTCGACGCCTCCTTCGCCCGCGCCGCCAGGTACGGGGACGGCTGGATCGCCGGCGGCGCCCCGCCGGAGGTCTTCGCCGAGGCCGCCGCCAAGGTCCGGGACGAGTGGTCGGCGGCCGGCCGCGAGGACCAGCCGCGGCTCGCCGGGCTCGCCTACTTCTCGCTCGGCGAGCGGGCGGAGGCCGACGCCAACGCCTACCTGACCGACTACTACGCCTGGCTCGGCGAGGACGTCGCCAACTTCATCGCCAACTCGGCGGCCAAGGACGCGGAGACCGTGCAGGGGTACCTGGCGGCCTTCGAGGCCGTCGGCTGCGACGAGCTCTTTATCTTCCCGAGCTCCGGCGACCCGGACCAGGTCGACCTGCTGGCCGACGCCGGGACCCGGGCCCTGACGGGGCTGCCGACCCTCCTCTTCGCCGGCCCGGCCGAGTTCGAGGCCTGGCTCGGCGAGCACCACGGCGAGCCGGGCGGGCTCTGGCTGAAGATCGCCAAGAAGGGCGTCGGAGCCGCCCAGCGTCACCTACGCCGAGGCGCTCGAGCTGGCGCTCTGCTTCGGCTGGATCGACAGCCAGAAGCGCGGCTTCGACGAGCGCCACTACCTGCAGCGCTTCACGCCGCGGCGCCCGCGCGGGCGCTGGTCGAAGATCAACCGCGAGAAGGCCGAGGGGCTGATCGCGGTGGGGAGGATGCGCCCGGCGGGGCTGGCCGAGGTCGAGGCGGCCAAAGGGGACGGCCGCTGGGAGGACGCCTACGAGGGCCAGCGCACCGCCAGGGTCCCGGCGGACCTGCGGCGCGAGCTCGACGCCAACCCCGCCGCGGCAGCCTTCTTCGCCGGCCTCGACGGCGCCAACCGCTACGCGATCGTCTACCGGCTCGGCGAGGCGAAGCGGGCGGAGACGCGGGAGCGGCGGCTGCGCAAGTACCTCGCCATGCTCGAGCGCGGCGAGAAGATCCACGGGCCAACGCGGCGGGACTGAGCCGAACTCAATCGTCGCGTGCGATTCGCAGTCGTTCGAGGTCGAGCAGATCCTCCGGCCGGCCTGCGAGTTCCTTCAGCGCTACGAGATCCTCATAGCCGATCACCTTGATCGCGAGGCCGCCGATCTGATCCTCGATCGCCGCGGGGGCCAGTTTCTCCCAGAGCCCCTGCTCCCCGATCCACTGCATGATGTCGAGGCGGCCGAGTCTGGTGGCGAGGACCCAGTTGCCGCCTTCTCCCAGGGCTCGAGGGTCGAGCGGGTTCGGAAGCTCCCCATCGTCAAACTCGTCTGCCCCTTCGAGCTCGGCTTCCAGGCGGGAGAGCACCTGGGCAAGCCGTTTCAGGTTCTCCGGATCGGGTGCCGGAACCACATCGACATCCTTCGTCGCGCGGACATGACCGTGATAGCCGACCGCAACCCCACCGATGACGAGGAACTCCACCCCCTCCTGCACGAGCTCTTGGAGGAGCCCCCGGATGTCGAGCTCAGCCACGACGACGGCGGCCCGCATGCGCCACCTGCGCCATGAACCGCGAAAGCTCGAAGACCTGCTCGGCCCGCTGCGCCGGGGTCAGCTCGAGGTAATCGCGCCTCAGGGCCGCGCGATCCGCTCTGCGATCCGGCGTCCAGTTCCCACTTCGCCTCGTTGCATTCACCGTTTCTACCGTACACCGGGCCTCAGCCGATCGCCACCTCGTAGGCGTCCCCGCCGTCGAGGAAGGGGGCGAGGGTGACGTAGACGAGGATCGGCACCAGGCCCGGCAGGACCTCCGGGCCCTTCTTGTTGACGTTGTCGTAGAGCAGCGAGTAGAGGGCGCCGCCGACGGCCTCGGCGGCGATCGGCGGGGTGTCGGGTTTGAGCTCGTAGCCGGGGGCGAGCAGGCCCTCCATGCCTTCGGTCACCACCTCGCGCTGGTCGAGCGCGCGTTTGCCGGCCGCGTACATCTCGACCCCGCCCATGCGCGCGTACTCGGGCTCTTCGGCGCCGAAGTGGAACATCGCTTCGATCGTGTCGTGGACGGCGTGCTTCCAGTCGGGGGCGCGGCGGAAGGCGGGGAGGGCGGCGGCGAGCATGTAGGCGGAGCCGCTGTCGAGGGCCGCGACCGTAGCGTCCTCCTTGTTCTTGAAGTGTTCGTAGAAGGTGCGCTGCGAGGTGCCGGCGCGCTCGACGACGTCGGCGACGGTGGTGTCGGGATACCCCTTCTCGCCGACCACCGCGGCCAGCGCCCGGAGGATCCGCTCCGGCGGGTTGGCGTGCGCCTGGCGCTCCTCGAAGGGCAGCGGCTTGACGTTGCGGCGGCGGGTCGCCCGCAGCGGGCCGGGGGGGACCGGGTAGCAGAAGAGCCAGTCCCAGAGTTGCTCGACCAGCTGCGGCAGCTCCTCCTCCTCGCCGCGGTAGAGGCGCTTGTGAATCACCTTCTGGATGCCGCCGACGATCGCGTGAACGAGCTCGATCGGCATCCCCCGCCGGTCGGGAACCTGCTCCAGCAGGGCCGCGGTCAGCTCGGTGACCGAGTTCATGATCCGGTCGATCAGCGCGGCGCCCTCCGGACCGGCCGCGTAGACCTCGACCAGACACATCTTCGAGGCGGCGGGCTGGGAGACGATCAGGCCGATCAGCGATTCGAACGCCCAGCGAGCCCGCTCGGTCCCCGCCGCCGCGGTCTCGTCGGTGCCGAAGCGCTTCAGGGTCGGATCGACCATCGCTTCGACCGCCGCCAGGAAGCAGGCCTGCTTGTCGTCGTAGTGGCGGTAGAAGGCGCTGCGCGAGACCCCGGAGAGCTCCACCAGATCGGCGACCGTGGTCGCCTCGTAACCCTTCTCGGCGACCGTCGCGACCATCGCCGCGAACAGCCGCTCGCGCTGGTTGCGCTCGGCCTCCTTGCGGGGCGTGCCACGCCCCGGTCGCAGCTTCCGCTCCCGCAGCTCGGCCGCATCCCCCCACGGAGTTCTCACCATCGTCGGCGGAAGATATCCCGGCACCGCGGCGTTTCTCATAGCGACCACGCAGAGCGATTCAAGTGGTACGAGAACGGCTGGAATCCACTTCCATACCAAGACATGGCCATATCGCAGTTTCTCCCATGAAACCTAGGAATGCAAGGGCGTTCCACCGTGCTCTTTGGAAACTGTCAAATCAGTTACTTGACAAGGTGGTCCGTCTCTGTTCTTATTTGCGCGGCTTCCCGGGACAAGCGATCGCCAGCGGCGTGAGCAGGGTGTCCCGGAAGGCGGAGAGAGAAAAGAACCGCAGCCCCGGTCAGGGGATCCGCGTCACGCGGGTCGGGACAGGGGCTACGGAAGGGACAAGGAGAGCAATACGTGCGACTTCACGCGAAGGCATCGTCCGCGGGATCGACCCAGCGCCAGGCCAGCGGCCTCGGCGGCTACTTCCGTGGAGCTTTCGCAACCCGTGCGTCTTCGCATGGCGCCGACGGGAGTGGTGCGCCTTCACCTCGAGGCACCGGCCTGCCGGTGTTTTCGTTGCTGGCGGCCTTCGCGGTCTCGCTCGGCCTCTTCGCCAGCACCGCCTCGGCCACGATCAGCCACAACCCCGAACCGTTCTCGCCGCTGACCGGCGCGGCCTCGGGGGTGGCACCCTACGAACTTTCCGGAATCGCGATCGATGAAGCGACCGGCAACACCTTCGTCACGAATGGCGAAGGCAACGGCCTAGGCCCTGAAGTGGGAGTCATGATCCTCGGCGGCGAAGGCGGGGTGCCGGTTGAACTCACCTCTCCCTTTTTGATCACCGGCCTGCGGATCGAAGGCAATACCCCATCTGGTCTCGCATTCGACAACAGCGCGACCAGCCCTGGCAAAGGCACCCTCTATGCCTGGGACAGCAACGCGAAAACGATCAACAAATATGTGCGAAACGCGGGGACCGAAAAGTACGAGCTCAGCGGTGAAATCTCCGTGCCAGGGGGAAGTTATGGCGGGGGTCTGGGGCTGGACGCCGCTGGAAACGTGTATCTCGGCTCCCCCGCCGGATCTACCTCGATCTACAAATTTAGTCCGGCGGGAGCGCTGCTAGCCGAATACGACCTCTCGGGGGTTACTCCGTTCGGCTCGGCGGGACAGATTGCGGTCGACAGCGTCGGGGACCTCTTTGTCCAGGCGGCCGGTGGCGTCTACAAGTTCCCCGCCGATGGGTCCGGGGAAATCGACCCGGAGAACGGCAGTCTGTTCATCCCGGGTGGGGGCGGCGGCGTTGCCTATGATTCCGGGACGAACCACATCTACGCGTCGGTGGATGGCGGCGTCGTCGAGTACGACGCGACCACCGGAGACAAGATCAGTGAGTTCGGCGCCGAAACCTTCTCAGGTCGCATCGAACGTGTGGCCGTCGACTCTTCGACCGAACGCATCTATGTAGTCGACTACAAAAGCTCAAACGTCGCAGTGTTCGGCCCGCCGGTAATCATTCCGACGGTGGATGTCGGAATCGCCACCGACGTCACCGGGACCGAAGCGACGCTCCACGGCAGTGTCGACCCCGAGGAACTCGCGGTCGAAGAATGCTTCTTCGAATACGGCAAAACGGACAGCTATGGGCAGACCGCCCCCTGCGCGGAGACGGTGCCGACCGATTCCGAACCGCATGCGGTCACCGCCGCCCTCTCCGGCCTCAGCGCCAACGGCACCGTTTACCACTACAGGCTGGTCGCCAAGAACGTCAACGGCCCCTCGCGAAGCGCCGACAAAACGTTCGAAACCGCCAACACGGTCACCACCGAACCGGCCACCGGGATCGGCTCCAAAGTGGCGACCCTCAACGGAATCGTTCGCCCCGGCGGCCTGCAGTACACGAGCTGCGTCTTCGAATACGGCCTGACGACGAGCTCCGATTTCGAACGCAGCGTTCCCTGCGCACCCCCGGTGGGTTCGATCGAACCCGACTTCTCACCGCATCCTGTCAAGGCCTCCATCGGCGACCTGAAAGCCAGCTCGGCCTACAAATTTCGCCTCACCGCGACCAACTCCACCGGCACGCTGAGCGGAGAAGTGCTCACCTTCACCACGAATGGCCCCGCGGGCCCGGAGCTGTCTGAAATCCGTGCCCTCGACGCCGACCAGAATTCGGCCACCCTCGAAGCGAGGATCAACCCCAGCGGCTTCGGCACCTCCTACCGCTTCGAATGGGGCCCGACCTCCTCCTACGGCACCCGCATCCCGGCCGAATTCGAACCCTTCATCGGCTCCGGCACCGAACCGGTTCGCGTCGCCGCGAAAATCTCCGGCCTCACCGCCGGGACCACCTATCACTACCGCGTCGTCGCCAGCAACGCCGGCGGCATCGTCGCCAGTCCCGACCAGGAAGTCGAAACCCTCAACTCCTGCGGGCTTGCGATCGGCCGTTGCTTCGAGCTGGTTTCCCCCTCCGAAGTCGGTCCGGTCGCTGCGCCCGGGAACATTCGAGGCGCGGCGGACATGCGGTTCCAGGTGGCCACCGGACCCGGCGGCCTCGTCTACACGATTGAAAACGGACTGCCCGACGCAACCGCCGGCGCCGAAGTCCTCTATCGCGGGTTCCGTGGTCCGGGCGGCTGGAACTCCGCTCAGTTCACTCCCCCGAACAAAGCGGTCAACGAAGGGGCTGGCAGCCTGGGGACCCGGACTCTGGCCTTCTCCGACGATCTCTCCTGTGCGGTGGTCCTGTCCGCTCAGCTACTGACCGACGACGCCAGCACCCATGCGGTCCAGGACGGAGGTGGCGAAAACCTGTATCGCAGCAACCCCGACGGCACCTATACCGCGATCAGCAAGCTGCCGCCGGAAAACGAAGTTGATGTCAGTGGCCCTAGAAGCCAGTACGACCCGGTCGGAATGTCAAAAGGGTGCGGCAAGGTCGTGTTCAGCAGTCCCTACCGCTACCCCGGCGTCCCCGGTGTCGGCCAAAGGCGCCTCTACGAATGGGATGAAGGCACGCTGCGCAACGTCGGCGTCGTCCCGGGCGTGAGCGGCGAAACCGTGGTCGAGGCAAAGACCGGCGGCCCGAACGTGGTCTCCGAAGACGGCTCGCGGGTCTTCTTCACCGCCGAACGCCAGGCCGGGGCCGATCCGCTCGAGGTCGGCGTGCCCGCGATCTTCGTCCGCGAGGACGGCACCACGACCCGCGACGTGTCCCAGTCCCAGGGCGCCCTTCCCAGCCAGGGGGCGACCTACCAGTACGCCACCAAGGACGGCTCGCGGGTCTTCTTCACCGCCAATGCCGGGCTGACCGCCGAGACCAGCTCCGAAGGCACCGATCTCTACGAGTACAACCTCGAAACCGACGTGCTGACGGACCTCTCGGTCGACCCCGACGCCAACGGCGCCGCGGTCGGCGGCCTGATCGGGGCATCCGAAGACGGCTCGGTCGTCTACTTCGCGGCGCAGGGAGAACTGGATCCCGGCCGGGGCGAGAGCTTCGCCGAGAACGAAGCCGCGGACACCTACTCGGTCTACAGGGCGTCCGGCAGCACGGTCACCTACGTGGGCAAGGTCCAGTCCGATGATCTGGAGCGGGTGGTGGCCGGGAGCAAGGGCGAATGGACCTCACGGGTCAGCTCCGACGGGCGCTACCTGCTGTTCGAATCGAGCGCGAACGTAACCGCCTACCAGAGCGACGAAAACAAACAGGCCTATCTCTTCGATGCCGAGGCCCCGGCCACGCTCGCGACGGTTTGCGTGTCCTGTCGCCAGGACGGACTGCCACCCGTCCCGCGCAGCTACAAAGAAGTTCAAACGCCGTTGTCAAAAGGCAGGGGATCCAACCCCTTGTACAACCCGCAGACCCTGATCGTGCGTGGTGGGCAGGCGCGGGTCATCTTCTCCTCGCCCGACAAGCTCGCCCCCGAGGCCGAGGAGGAAACGACCAACATCTACGAATGGGCCCACGGCCAGGTCTTCCTCCTGACGACCGAACCGTCGCTCGCCCCCCGTGAAGAATTCCTGGTCGAGTTCGCGGGAGCCAGCGCTGACGGGACGGACGTCTACTTCTCCACCCCCGAAGCGCTCACCTGGGAAGACCGCGACGAACGTTCATCGGTCTACGACGCCCGCGTCGGCGGCGGCTTCCCCCAGCCGCCCGCCCCGCCGGCGCCGTGCAACCCGGACAGCGAAGGCTCCTGTCGGGGGGCTTCCCTGCCGGCGCCTGCCACCCCGCCTCCGGCGGGCAGCACGACCTTCACCGGTCCCGGCAACGCCGCCGCCAAGGGCGGGAAGCCGAAGCAGAAGAAGCACAAGAAGAAGAAGCAGAAGAAGCAGGGCCAAAAGCATCAGAAGTCTGGGAAGAAGACGAGCAAGCGAGACGCAAACGCCAACCGGAGGGCAGGTAAATGAGGTTCGGGAGAAACGCAGGATTCGCAATGGCGTTGGCGCTCGCCGGCCTCGCGGTCTTCGCCGCAGGGGCCCTGTCGGCTCCGGTTCCGGCCTGGAAGCTGCTCGCGGTCACCGGCCCGACCAATCTGCCGCCGAAGCAGTCGGAGATCCAGCGGGTGACGGTGGAAGCCGACGGCGGTGACTTCAGGCTCGGCCAGAACATCGTCGGCCAAGGCACGCTGGGGTTCGCCTCCGGATTCTTCACCCTCACGGAAGGCAGCAATCAACTCGTGCTTGTCTTCGGGGCGATCGCCAACTTCAAACCCGGGATGGCAGCTTCGGGGTTGGGCATTCCGGCCGGCACGACGATCACCGCGGTCAGTGGCTCGATCGTCGAACTCTCCAATGCCTCGACGAGATCCGGACCTGGGCTCGTGAGCGCCGCCTCCAAGGAAGTCACCGGCGTCTCGGCGTCCGCGGGGGAGTTCCACGCCGGGGCCCTGATCTCGGGGACCGGTATCCCGGCCGGAACGACCATCGTCTCGGTCGGCAGCGGCACCCTCACCCTCTCGGAATACCCGACCCAAGGGGGAGCGGTGCAACTGGAAGCCACCGAACTCACCCCCGCACTGCCCTACGATGCCGCCGCGGCGGACATTCAGGCAGCTCTCGAGGCCCTCCCCGCCATCGGCGCCGGCGGAGTCAGCGTCAGCGGGGGGCCCGGCGGCGACGCCGAAAACCCCTGGTTCGTGGAATTCGGCGGCTCGAATGCCCTGAAGGACGTGGCTCAGCTGATCTCCGACAGCAGTTCCCTGACGGGCGAAAACGCCACCGCCTACGTTCGGACCGTACTTCCCGGCGGGAACGGCACCGGCGAGATCGCCGTCTACGCCGCCAACATCGGCGGCGCGGACACCGCCGGGACGGTGACGATGGAAATCGGCCCGCTTCCCCCCGGCGTTGTCACCGCCGGGGCTGGCGAAGGAAATAACTGGAGCTGCCCCGGGGGCAGTGGAGAAACCACCGTGACCTGCACCTCCACCAGGCCGGTAGAAGCGACCAGCCTCGCGAAGGCGATTCGCCTGCCGGTGGAAGTCGAATCCGCGCTCGCGGAGACCGCGAGCGCGGAGGTGACGGTCTCGGGGGGTGGCGCCGGCTCGGCCTCGATCGAGATGCCGATCGTCATCTCCCCCAAACCGGCGGCCCCAGGTGTCCAGGCCTTCTGGGGCGGTGCCTTCGACGAGGAAGGCAACCCTTCGACCCAGGCCGGCGGGCACCCGGCCAGCGCGCTCACCGACTTCCAGCTGAACACGATGCGAGCGCGCTCCGGGGAGATCATCGCCGTCACCGAACCCAGGGACGTCATCGTCGATCTGCCGCCGGGCTTCCTCGGCAACCCCTTGGTGACCGCGCGGTGCCCGCAGAGCTATCTGGTGCCGATCGACCCCTTGGTGGGAGATCCGGCCTGCGGCGCCCAAGCCAAGATCGGCACCTTCGGTCCCGTGCTCGGGCGATTCGGCGAAGCTGCCCTCGGGCCGACCGACTTCTACAACGGCGTTCCCGCACAGGGAGTGGCGGCTCAGTTCACCACCAAAGTCGGCTTTCCCGTCCAGAGCCTGCTCGGCTCGGTCCGAAGCTCAGAAGACTTCGGGGTCCGCATCACGGCTCCGAACAATCCCACCTACCTCAGGATCCTCGGGAGCTTTGCGGCGCTGGAAGGGGCGCCCGCGGCCGCCAACGGCAAGGCCTTCCTGACCAATCCGACCGCCTGCGCCGAAGAGGCGCGGGAGGCGCCGGTCGTCACCGCCAGCTTCGACAGCTACCAGGCCGTGGGCGACTACTACGCCCCCGCCGAGCAGGAGCTGCCGCCGGTGACCGGCTGCGACAAACTCGAATTCACTCCCACGTTTTCTTTCCAGCCGACCTCGACGGCGGGCTCGGCCCCGACCGGCGCGATCGCCCGGATCCACATCTCCCAGGACGGCCTGCTCGATCCGGATGAGCTCGCCCCACCGAATCTGAAGCAGGTCGAAGTGAAGTTGCCGGCGGGTCTCGTCGTCAACCCCTCCTCCGCCAACGGCCTCGAATCATGCTCCGAGGCGCAGATCGGTTATCGCGGCAACGACTTCTCGCTGCCCAACCCGATCCGATTCGACGAAGCGGCACCGGCATGTCCGGACGGCGCCAAGCTCGGCACGGCCGAAATCAAGACGCCGCTGCTGGAAAACCCGCTCCAGGGCACGGTCTATCTGGCGGCCCAGGGGGATAACCCCTTCGGCTCGCTGCTTGCCCTCTACCTGGTGGTGAACGACGCCAGGACCGGCGTGATCCTGAAGATCCCGGGCGAGATCAAGCTCGACCCGAGCAGCGGCCAGACGACCGCGATCTTCGACCACAACCCCCAGCTGCCGTTCGAAGACCTGACCTTGAACTTCCGCGGTGGCGGTCCGCGAGCGATCCTCGCGACGCCGGAAATCTGCGGCGACTACAAGACGACCGGGAACCTGACTCCCTGGTCGGCTCCCGAATCGGGCCCCCCGGCCCAGGTCGACGAAGCCGGCTTCACGGTCAACAGCGGCTGCTCGACCTCCGCGGCGGCACGGCCCTTCGCGCCGAGCTTCGAAGCCGGCACCGCCGGCACCAAGGCCGGTGCCTACAGCCCCCTCGTCATCAAGGTCAACCGCAACGACGGCGAACAGGAGCTGACCAGTCTCGACTTCACCCTGCCGAAGGGGCTGATCGGCAAGCTCGCCGGCATCCCCTACTGCTCGGAGGCCGAGATCGCCGCGGCAGCGGGCAAGAGCGGCAGGGCGGAGCTGGCCGCTCCCAGCTGCCCGGCCGCCAGTCAGCTCGGCAGCGTCGACACCGCCGCCGGATTCGGCTCCGAACCGGTCCACGTTGGCGGCCACGTCTATCTCGCCGGGCCCTACAAGGGCGCCCCGATCAGCTCGGTCGTGGTCACCCCCGCGGTCGCCGGTCCGTATCGACCTCGGCAACGTGGTCGTCCGGGCGCCGCTCTACGTCAATCCCGAAAGCGCCCAGCTGACGGCCAAATCGGACCCGATCCCGACGATCCTCAAGGGCATCCCGCTGAAGCTGCGGTCGGTGGCGATCAACGTCGATCGCCCCGGCTTCACCCTCAACCCGACCAGCTGCGAACCGATGACGGTCGCGGCCTCGCTCGCCGGGAACAGCGGCGCCACGGCGGCCCCGACCACCCGCTTCCAGGTCGGCAGCTGCTCGGACCTGAAGTTCGCCCCGAAGCTGAAGCTGGCGCTGAAGGGCGGGACGAAGCGCAGCAGCAACCCGGCTCTGACCGCCACCCTGACGCAGCCGGCCGGCCAGGCCGGGATCGGCCGGGTCTCGGTCGCGCTTCCCCACTCCGAGTTCCTCGACCAGAACCACATCAGGACGATCTGCACGCGGGTGCAGTTCGCCGCCGAGGCCTGCCCCAAGGGCGCGATCTACGGCGAAGCCGAAGCGATCACCCCGCTCCTGGACCAGCCGCTGCGAGGCCCGGTCTACCTGCGCTCCTCCAGCAACAAGCTGCCGGACCTGGTGGCCGCTCTGAGGGGCCCCGCCTCGCAGCCGATCGAGATCGATCTCGCCGGGCGGATCGACTCCGTCAACGGCGGCATCCGCAACAGCTTCGAACTGTTGCCCGACGCGCCGATCTCCAAGTTCGTCCTGCGCATGCAGGGCGGCAAGAAGGGGCTCCTGGTCAACTCCACCGATGTCTGCCGCGGGACCCACAAGGCGACCGTGAAGATGACCGGCCAGAACGGCAAGCAGGCAACCAGCAAGCCGCCGCTTCAGGCCCAGTGCAAGAAGTCCAAGCAGAAGGCGAAGGGGAACGGGCGCTCGTTGCGGAGCGGGCTCCTTGCGGGCTGGTAGGGAGCTTGCTCCGCTGATCCTGAGCCGTCCGCGTCGCACCCTCGGGGTCGCGGTCGCCGCCATCGCTCTGTGCCTGGCGGTCCCGGCCCAGGCGGAGGTCTCCAAGCAGGGTGACCTGATCACCACCTTCCAGGGCGACCTGGCCCCGAAGGTGCTGCCGCGCACGACGCCGGTTCCGGTCGCGGTTCACGTCGCCGGGGACTTCAGGGCCGTCGGCGGTGCCCAGCTCCCCCAGCTGCGGACGATCTCGATGGCGATCAACCGGGCCGGCAGCCTCGAAGACAGGGGTTTGCCGACCTGTCGCGTGGAGCGGATCCAGCCGGCCACCGAAGCGGCGGCGCAGCGGCTCTGCCACCGGGCGATCGTCGGCAGCGGGCACGTCACCGTGCAGACGCACCTCGAGAATCAGGCCCCCTTCGAGGTCCGGGCCAAGGTGCTCGCCTTCAACGGCCCCATCCGGAACGGCCAGAAGCTGATCCTGGCCCAGGTCTACTCCAAGAATCCCCCGGGGGCCTTCGTCCTCACCTTCAAGGTGAAGGCGAGGCCCGGTCTCTTCGGCACCGTGATGAGCACGTCGCTGCCACCCGCGGCTCGCGGCTGGGCCTTCCTGAGCCATTTCGACCTGACCCTGAAGCGCCAGTACCGCTACCGGGGCGACGCGCGCTCCTACATCTCCGCCGCCTGCGGTGCCCCGGCCGGATTCCCGGGGGCGGTGTTTCCCCTCGCCAAGGCGACCTACGGATTCGCCAACGGGCAGACGGTCAAGACCACGGTGGTGCGCAGCTGCCGGGTTTCCGGGGGACAGTGAGCCGCCTCGGGCGATTACCCGCTCGACGCCGCCGGCGAGTCTCGCTGCCTGCGCCCGTGTTATCAATCAGACGGTCGCCCGCATGGGACGGCCAGCCTCAAACGACCAGCAGGGAGTGGGAATGAGAAAGAACTTGAATGCGATGAAGCTGCTGGCCTCGGCCGCGATCGGAGCGATCGCGCTGACCGCCGCCGCGCCGCTGGCACTGGCCGCCGAAGAACAGACGCGCGAGACCTACGTCGCAGCGGTGGAACCGATCTGCAAGACCAACGCCGATGTGAGCGGCCGCATCCTCGACGGCGTCAAATCCGAAGTCCGGCAGGGCAAGCTGAAGCCCGCCGCGGCCAAGTTCACGAAGGCCGCCGCCGCCCTGAAGAAGACTTTGAAACAGCTCAAAGCGGTGCCGAAGCCGACCGCCGACGCGGCCAGGCTCGACAAATGGCTCGGCTACATCAAGACCGAGGTCGAACTGTTCGAACAGACCGCGAAGAAGCTCAAGGCGGGCGACAAGAACGGCGCTCAGCGCCTCGCCCTGCGCCTGACCTCGACCGCGAACCAGGCGAACAACCAGGTTCTCGCGTTCGAATTCAGGTACTGCCGGGTCAACCCCGCGCAGTTCAGCTGACGGGTAGCCGATCCGGGCCGAGAGCTGAGCCGGGCGGGCCCGAGCGGGCCCGCCCAAACCCGCACTGGATCAGGCACACGCGCGTACCGCCGAGCGGGGAACTCTGACGTAGACTGCGCTTCTGATGGGGAGGGACGCGCGGTCGGTGAAGCACCGATGGCCCCTCGTGGGCCTTTTCTCGGTCCTGCTCGCCTGCGGGGCCCTCGGCCTCGTCGGTTTGCGGGTCGAGGGCAAGCTGGCGCCTCTCTCGCTGGAGATCCCCGGAACCTCGGCGGCGGAAGGGGAAGCGCTTGCCGAGAGCAATTTCGGCGACTCCTCGCCGTTCGTCGTGCTGCTGCGCGGGCCGGCCGCGGCGGTCGACCGCCAGGGCGTCGAGCTGGTCCGGGCGCTGCGCCGCGAGCGCCGGGCGACGGTGATCTCGCCCTGGGATCGGGGCTCGGTCACGGCCCTGCGACCGGCGCCCGGCAAGGCCCTGGTTTTAGTTGACTTCCACGTACCATTCGCGGAGGCGATGCGGCATACGGTGCCGGCGCTGGAAGCGGTCCTCGCCGCACGGGTGCGGGCGCCGGTCGTCGCCACCCAGTCCGGTTTCGCCAGCGTCTCGCGGGCGTTGCAGGAGGAATCGCTCGGCGCGACCGAGCGGGCGGAGCTGCTGGCGGCGCCGCTGCTGATCCTCGTGCTGCTGCTCGTCTTCCGCTCGGTGGTGGCGGCGGCGATCCCGCTCCTGTTCGGGGCGCTGACCGTCTTCGCCGGTCGCGGCGTCCTCGCCATCCTCAGCTCGGCGATGACGATCGACGCGCTCTCGCTCGTCGTCTGCACGATGATGGGGCTCGCCCTCGGCGTCGACTACTCGCTGCTGATCGTCTCCCGCTTCCGCGAGGAGCTGGCCGAGGACGGCGATCCCTGGCGGGCGGCGGCGCGGGCACGGGGCAGCGCCGGGCGGACGACGCTGTTCGCCGGCCTCACCCTGATCGTCGCCGTGCTCGGCTCGGCGCTGCTGCAGCCGGGCTCGCTGCTGCTCTCGCTGGCGACCACGGTCGGGGTGGTGACGCTGATCAGCGTCGTCGTCTCGGTGCTCGCGGTGCCGCCGCTCCTCGCCCTTCTGGGCGCGCGGATCAACGCCGGCCGGATCGGCCGCCGCCGGACCGGGCCGCCGCGGGCGACGGTCGCCCGCGCCGCCGCCGCGGCGCTGCGGCGGCCGGCGCTCGCCGCCTGCCTGGTCGCGGTGCCGCTGCTGATCCTGATCCTGCCGACCCTGGCCTTCACCACCGGCGCCCCCGGGATCGACGAGCTCCCGAGCTCCAATCCCGCCCGCGCCGGTGCCGAGACGATCGACCGCGCCGTCGGCCCCGGCTGGGAGGCGCCGTTCGTGCTCGTCGCCGCCACCGACCAGGGACCGATCACGACCAGGGAGGATCTCTCGCTGCTGGCTCGCTGGCAGCGGCGGATCGCCGCCGAGCCCGGGGTCCGGGCTGTGATCGGGCCGGCGCCGATCGCCCGCCGGACGGCGCCGCTGGGGAGGCTGGGGAAGAGGCTGACGGCAGCGGGTCCGGAAGGGGTGGAGGACCTCGACCGGCTCGGCCCCGGCCTGCGCCGGGCGGCCCGGGCGGTGACCCAGCTGCGGGGCGGGATCGCCGCCGGCGCCGAGGGCAGCGGCCTGCTCGCCGAGGGATCCGAGCGCGCCGCCGCCGGCGCCGGCCTGATCGCCTCCGAACTCGGGCGCGCCGCGGTCCAGGGCGAAGCCGCGAGCGGCGCGATCGAGCGGCTGCGCGAGGGCAGCGAGAAGCTCGCCGACGGGCAGCGCCGGACCGCGGTCGGCAGCCTCACCCTGACCCTCGGCCTGCGCTCGCTGCTGCCGCGGGTCCGCGGCGGCGAGCTGGCGCGGGCGCGCAAGCTCGCCCACCAGCTGGAACGGGCCGCCGCCGCCGACCCGTCGCTGAGCGCCGCCGCCGCCCAGGCGCGGGTGCTGGCCCGCACGATCGCCTCCACCCGCGACGAAGTCCGGCGCCTGCGGGAAGTCGCCAAGGGGGTCAACGGCGGCCTCAACCGGCTCGTCCCCGGCGGCAGGAAGCTGGAATCCGGGGTGGGTCGGCTCTCCGATGCCGCGAACGGCCTCAGCGGCGGCCTGCAGCGGCTCGGCAGCGGGGCCGAGCGGCTGGCCGGCGGGCTGATCGAACTGCAGGGGGGCGCCGGGGCGCTCCAGGACGGGCTCGCCGAGGGCTACAGCCGCTCCTACCCGCTGCAGAGCAACCTGCGCCGCGCGGGGGTCCGGGTCTCGGCGGTGGCGGCGCCGCTGGCGATCGGCGTGCGGCAGCTGCGGCGCCAGTCGCCGCACCTCTTCGACTCCGGCTACTTCGTGCTCTCGGCCCTCGACGGGGCACCGGCCCAGCGCCGCGCCGAAGCCGGCGAGGCGGTCAGCGTCGGCGGCGGCGGTCAGGCGGCGCGGATGCTGGTCGTCTCCTCCTATCCCTTCAACAGCGCCGGCTCGCGGGAGACGGGGGAGACGCTGCTGGTGGCCGCCGACCGGATCGCCGCCGAGGGGAACTTGCGCACCGGCCTGACCGGCGGCGCCGCCACCCTCAACACCTACGGCGACGCGACCCGGGAACGCCTCCCGTTCGTGATCGGCGCCTTCGTCCTCTTCACCCTCCTCGCCCTCGTCTTCATCCTGCGGGCGCCGCTGCTGGCGCTGCTCACCGTCGGCCTCAACCTGGTCACGGTGGCGGCGGCGATCGGGGTGATGACGATGATCTGCCAGATCCCCGAGGGCTACCCGCTGGGCGGCCACCCCTACGTCGACACGGTCGGTGCCGGGGCGATCTTCGGGGTCACCTTCGGGCTCTCGATCGACTACGCGGTCTTCCTGATCGCGCGGATGCGCGAGCGCTACGAGGTCGACGGCGACAACCGCGCGGCGATCGACTTCGGGCTCGAGAAGACCGCCGGCGTGATCACCGGCGCGGCGGCGATCATGGCCGCCGTCTTCATCTCCTTCGCGACGGCGCCGATCGCCACGGTGAGCCAGATGGGGGTCGGCCTGACGGTGGCGATCCTGCTCGACGCGACCGTCGTGCGGATCGTCCTCCTGCCGGCGCTGATGCTGTTGCTGGGCGACCGGGTCTGGAGCGTGCCTCCGGGGTTGGACCGAATCCTTCCAAGGCGTAACGTGCTTGTTCCAGGGACGGGCCCGAGCGAGAGCTAGCCGGGGCTGCAACGAGAGAGATGAACGCATTGGGACGGATTCATGGATGGATCGCGATCGGCGTCGCCGTGCTGGCGGCCGCGCTGTCGCTGGCCGGCGCCGCGGCGGCGGAAGCGCCGACGCGCGAGGGCTACGTCGCCGAGCTGGAGCAGGTCTGCAGGCCGGATGCGGAAGCGACCCAGAGGGCGATGAAGGGTGCGCGCGGCGACATCTTGAGCGAACGGCTCGCCATCGCCGCGACCAAGTTCGCCAAGGCGAGCTCGATCTTCGGCGGGACCGTGAAGGAGATCTCGCCGTTGCCGCGACCGCCGGCCGACGCGGCGAAGCTGGACAAGTGGTTCGGGTACCTGAAAGCGCAGGCGTCATACCTGGTGCGGATCACCACCCAGTTGCGGGCCGACCAGCCGATCAAGGCCCAGCGCCTGACCGCCCGCTTCATCCACAACGGGAACCTCGCCAACAACACCGTCCTCGCCTTCGGCTTCAACTACTGCAGCTTCAAGTTCTCCAGGTACGGGTGAGGCGGGCGCGAGCAAGAACGGCGCCGGCGTGGCTGCTGTTCGGCCTGGTCGCGCTCACCGCGATCGTCGCCCTCGGCGCCGGTCTGGCCCAGGGCGAACGCACGCAGCGCGGCAACCTGATCGTCTCGCTCGACGGTGGGCTCTCGCCGCGGAAGCTGCCGCGCGATCGTCTGGCGCCGGTCTCCGTGCGACTGGAAGGCGGCATCAAGACCGCCGATGGCTCGCCGTTGCCGCGGGTGACGCGGATCGAGCTCGGCCTGCCGGGACAGGGTGAGCTCAGCACCCGGGGCCTGCCGATCTGCCCGCAGCGGCGGATCCGCGACGCGCTGCCGGCGGAGGCTCTTGCGGCATGCCGCTCGGCGCTGGTCGGACGCGGCAGCCTGCGGGTCGAGGTCAACCTGCCCAACCAGGCTCCGTTTCGGGTCCACGCGAGCATGCTCGTCTTCAACGGCCGCTTCAAGGATCGCCGCGGGGTGATCCTTCACGTCTATTCCGCGGATCCCCCCGGCGCCACCGTCATCCCCTTCCTGATCCGCTTCCAGCCCGGCCGCCTCGGCACGACGCTGATCGCGGACCTGCCGCCACGGCTCGGTCCCTGGCCCCACTTCGCCCACTTTCAGATGCGTCTGGGTCGCACCTACGCCTACCACGGCGAGCGGCGCAGCTACCTCAGCGCGTCCTGCCCGATCCCGCCGCGGTTCAGCGCCGGCTTCTTCTCCTTCGCGAGCTCGACCTACACGCTCGAAGGCGGGCGCGAGGTCGGAACCTCGATCCCCCGTAGCTGCCGCGCCGGCTGAGAGCAGCGCGACCATAGGCTTGGTGACCAGTAATGCTGGTAGGTTGATGTTCTCAATCTGGTATGTCTGCTGGGCCACTGAGTTGACAGGGATAAACGACGGACCACGTGTGCGCGACGCCGACCCTCCCGGCGACGAGAGCGGCTCCCTGCCGCAGCCGCTGAGCGCCATCGAAGCGGTCATGCTCGACGCCTGCGCGGCCGAGGATCCCTGGCCGGCGCAGATCGCGGCGGGAATCTACGCGGGCATCGACTTCATCATCGACAATCACGAGCTGGTTCGCGCCTGGCTCATGGAAGTTGCCGTCGATCCCGACTACATAAGCCAATATCAGCGGGTCACCGAGCGCTTTGCCGGGTTCATCAGCGCGCGCGCGCCGGCCGACGCCAGGCTGCCCACCTCGACCGACCGGGCGCTGGTCGCCGGGATCATCGGCCTGGTCGCCGACCACGTCAGGATCGGACGCCTGGATCGCCTCTCCGAGCTGCGCCCGGAGATCGTCCAGCTCACCCTCCTGCCATATCTCGGCTTCGAGGAGTCGCAGCGCTGGGCGAACCGGTCCGCGGGAAATGACGGCCAGCCGGCTTGACGATTCGGTATGTATGTGTTCTTATTAGCGGACCGTGCGCCGACGATCGCGGCTCACGGCTTCCCAATCGGGGTTGGCCGCTCCTCCCTGGCGCCGCCAGTCCCCAACGCAAACGTCCCGCGCCCAGGGGAGCCCGGCTCCTCTGGGCTGTTTGCGTCAGAGGCCCCGTCGGCTCAGCAGCGCGGTCAGTCCGCGCAGCACCGGCCCTTCGGAGGCCAGCAGACGCTCCCTGACCGGCTCGGCGTCAGCGCCGGCTGAGCGGGCGAGGTAGTAGGCCAGCACCCCGGTCAGGATCGCCCCGTGGCGCCGTCGCCGCGGCAGGCCTGCGGTCGCGCGGCGGGCATCGGAGGCGATCGCGACCAGGCGCTCGGCTCCGTCGTCGCCTCCCGCGTAGTAGTCGATGTAGTTGTGCTCTCCAGCGGCCCGGTCGGCCGCGCGGTCGACGAGGTCGTCGAGGAGGACGGTGAGGGCGCCGACCGACGGGTAGTAGGCGGCGTCGACCGCCGACGCCTGGGCCGCCGTCGCCGCCGGCTCGGCGGCGAGCGCGATCAGCGCGTGGGCGGCGACCGAGGAGCAGGCGCCGGCGGCCAGCTCCCACCAGCGATAGCCGCCGCCGGGATCCGGCAGCGCTTCGGCCCAGCCCGCCAGCTCCCGCTCGCCCGCGAGCGCGGCGGCGTGCGTGTGGCTCTGCCCCTCGCCGCAGCGGGCGGCGGCGCGCCGGGCGGCGGGGAGGACCCGTTCGCCGGACGGCAGCGAGGCGACCGCGAGCTGACAGGCGCCGACCAGGCGATCCAGGTATCCGCCGTCCTCGTGGGCGGGATGGTGGCGGTACCAGTCGTCGGTCTCGGCCCCGGGGGTGAGCGCGACCACCAGCGCCTCGTGCAGCTGCAGGCCGTCGCGGAGGGGATCGCCACCCGGTCGCTCGCCGAGGCTGTCGAGGTAGTCGACCGCGACCTGCAGCGCCACCGAGGCGTGGAGGGCGGCGGCGCGGCGGGCGCGCGGCGCCAGCGTCGCGAAGACCGCCGTCGCCTCCGCGTTGGCGGCCTTTTCGGTCAGCGCGCCGAGGGCGCCGCGGCGCAGCTGCGGATCCGGGATCTGGGCGGCGACCCCGCGCCAGCGCTCGAGCTGGCGCCCGACCGCCGGCCGGACCCTCGCCTCGTAGAGGGCGAGGGTGGCAAGCGCCTCCAGCCCTTCTCCGCCCAGTCGCTTCACTCGCGGCCCACATTAGTCGGCAGTTGCGGTAGAAACCCGCTTGACACTTTTACATACCGCTGCTTACATTACGTACCGCCGCTTACAAACGGCGGGAAAATTGCGACTTGGACTGAGGGACGCCATGGCGTCCGTCGTTCTCCCTGGGACGGCACCAAGACGCGAGGGCAGCTCAGGGCGTCGGGACGGGTCCCAGTTCCGGCGCTCTGGTCGCTCTTCCATCGCTGCCCAGAATGACCACAGCCTTCGAAAACGACGAGCGCGACGACGAGCGCACGCGCGTGATCGCCGCCTTCTCGAAAGCCATCGGCGAGCTGGGCTACGCGAAGCTCGACGTCGACCGGGTCAGCCGCTACGCCGGTCTTCCTCCGGATGGCTTCTACCGGCAGTTCGAGAGCGTCGAGCAGGCCTTGGTCGCCGCCCAGGAAGCCTTCCTGCAGCGGCTCTGGCTCGAGGTCACCAGCGCCTGCGCGAGCGTGGGGGCGTGGCCGATCAGGGTCCGCTCGGTGGTCGCCGCGGTGGTCGGCTCCCTGGTCGAAGCGAGCTCGCTCGCCCGCGTCTTCGCAATCGAAGGCCCCGGGGCCAGCCTGGCGGCCGCCGAGCGTCAGTTCGCCGCGCTCGACCGCCTCGCCGAGCTGTTGGCGGAGGGCCGCCGCCACTATCCGCGGGCGGCGCGGATGCCGCCGATCACCGAGCGGGCGCTGATCGGCGGCGCGGTCTCGGTCGTCTCCGAGTACCTGCTGGCGGAGGACCCGCAGACGATCACCACCCTGCAGGCCCAGCTGGTCGAGGTGCTGCTGTCCCCTTACCTGGGCAGCGAGCAGGCGCGCAGCATCGCCGCCGGCTGACCCGCCCTCGCTCAGCTCGCCTTCAGCGGCGCCAGCGCCAGCCTGATCAGCTCCGGGGCCATCCCCGGGAGCTCGATCCGGCGGCCGTGGTGGATCTCGTGCTGGATCACGGCCCAGATGCCGCTGCTGATCGCCTCGCGGATCGAGGGGCTGAGGCCTCGGGAGGCCGCGGGGCGGGGATCCGGATCCAGGAGGGCGGCGAAGCTGTCGAGCACCGCGTCGGCGTGGTCCATCGCCGCCGGGCCGGCACTGGACAGCTCGAAGAACGTGAGGCGGGCGAAGAGCTCGCTGCCGGCAATGTGCTCCAGCATCGCCCGCAACCCGGCCCCCAGCGCCTCGGGGCGCTCCCCCCTCGCTTCGATCGCCGCCCGGGTCACGGTCAGGGACTCGGCGCTGAGCTCCTCGAAGGCGGCCAGGAAGGCGCCCCGTTTGCTCGTGAAGTGTTCGTAGAAGGTTTTGTTGGAGACCGCCGCGGTGGCCGAGATGGCGGGGATCGTCAGCGCTCCGTAGCCGTGCTCGACGACGATTCGCGCCGCGCCGCGGACCATCCGTTCGCGCTGGCTCAGGACCCGCCGGCTGAGCTGGCTGTCCGGCGGCTCCTGCCAGGAGAGCGTCTGGGCGATCGCGGCGGGCGGGGGCGGGGCGGGTTCCGCGGCGGCGGCCATCGCCCGCTGGGTCAGCGCGCCGTCCGGCGCCTGGTACTGCAGGGCCCAGTCGACGAGCTCGTGGGTCAGCCCGGGCAGCTCCTGCTGGCGGCTGCTGCGCAGGCGCCTGTAGGTGACGCCGCGGACCCCGGCGACCACCGCCTTGACGGTGCTGGGCGGCATCTGGCGCGGGGAGGGGGAGCGGTCGAAGCCCTGGGCGACCAGCGCCTCGAAGACCTCCGACCCGCGCTCGCGGTGTTCGATCCCGGCGGCGCCGAGGGTCAGCGAGTCGACCGCCGCGAGCGAGGCCGCCGCGGGCTCCTCCGCGGCCATCTCGAGGAAGACCGAGAGGGCGGCGGCGAGCCGGGCCCGGAAGTCGCCGGCGCTGCGGGAGGCGGCGATCACGCGCCGGCTGACGACAGCGACGATCTCGTCGAAGGTCGAGAGGAAGCAGTCCTGCTTGCTGTCGAAGTGCTCGTAGAAGGCGCTCTTGGAGACCCCGGCCAGGGTGACCAGCTCGCGCAGCGTCGTCTCCGCGTAGCCGTGTCTCCAGACCGCCTCGACCATCGCCCCCTGCAGCCGGGCCCGCTGGTGCTGGGCGACGCGCGCGGCACTCGGCGCCCCCCTCCCGGCGGTCAGCCGGGGGAAGAGCGGCTCGATCGGCTTCGCTGTCTGATCGGCGGCTCCCACCAGACCCCCACGATAGACCGCTGGGGGCGCGGCACCAAGCTCTCGGCGCTCTCTAACCTCGTGGAATGGACCGCGCCCTCCTCGACCGCGCCCTCGCCGACTCCGGCGAGCCCGCCTACCGCTCCGGCCAGGTCTGGGAGTGGCTGGCGCGCGGCGCCTCCTCCTACGAGGAGATGACCAACATTCCCGGGATCCTGCGCGACCGCCTCGAGCAGGCGGTGCCGCTCTCGACCCTGCGGGTGGAGGCCGAGGCGAGGTCCGACGACGGCACCGTCAAGACCCTCTTCCACACCGCCGATGGCCGGCCCCTGGAGGCGGTGCTGATGCGCTACCGCGACGGTCGCCGCTCGGTCTGCGTCTCCTCGCAGTCGGGCTGCCCGCTGACCTGCACCTTCTGCGCCACCGGGCAGATGAAGTTCGGCCGCAACCTCAGCGCCGACGAGATCCTCGACCAGGCGCTGCACTTCCGGCGCACCGAAGCGGTCGACCACGTCGTCTTCATGGGCATGGGGGAGCCGACGATGAACATCGACAGCGTCCTCGCCGCCTGCGAACGGCTGCCCGACCTCGGCGTCACCCATCGCCGCACCGCGATCTCCACGGTCGGCTGGGTGCCGGGGATCGACCGCCTTGCCGAATGCGAGATGCCGCTCAGCCTGGCGCTCTCCCTGCACGCCCCCAACGACGACCTGCGCTCCCGGCTGATGCCGGTCAACGAGCGCTACCCGCTGGCCGAGGTGCTGGCCGCCTGCGAGCGCTACCGCGCCGCCCGCCGCCGCAAAGTCTTCGTCGAGTACGTGATGCTCGACGGCGTCAACGACCACCCCGAGCACGCCCGCGAACTCGCCGCCCTGCTCGACCGCCGGGTCTACAAGGTCAACCTGATCCCCTACAACCCGACCGGCTCCTACGACGGCTCCTCGCCGGAGCGCATCGAGGCCTTCCGGGCGATCCTCGCCGAGCACCGCCTCGGCGCCACCGTCCGCCTCACCCGCGGCCGCGACATCGCCGCCGCCTGCGGCCAGCTCGCCGCCAGCGCCGGCTAGAGCGGCTTGGTCGGGGTACCCTTCCAAGGGTGGAGCCGGTGAAGAAGGACGACCAGCTGCCGGCGCCCCGGGCGGCGCAGGACGCATGGCGGGGGAATGAGGAGAGCCGCAGGCGGAGGCTGCGAGAAGACGGTCGACGCCCCCTTTCCGTGAACCTCGCCGAAGGCCTCGCGCTGACCGAATACCTCTCCCGCTTCACCGGAAGCGCCCGGCGAAGTTGAGCTCGAAGCCGCTGCGCCTGCATGAGCTGCTGCGTCGGCTCGACGAGGCTGACGTGAGCTTCGTGCTCGTCGGCGGACTCGCGGTCAACGCCTGGGGTTACCTGCGCGCGACGCGCGACGTCGACCTGGTCCCCGAACCCACCCCCGAGAACCTCTCGCGGCTCGAGCAGGTGCTGCGAGAGCTTGGCGGAAGGGTGGACGTCGGCGGAAGCCTGCTCGACGCGGACTCGATCTCGACGTTCCTGCGAACCGGGGATCGCACCTTGGTAACCACCGACCTCGGCTATGTGGACGTGCTCCAGGGCCTGCCCCAGGTCCCGTCGTTCGCGACCCTCGTGACGCAGGCCACTGACGTCGAGCTCGATGGCCTGGATGTGAGAGTCTGCTCGCTCGAGCATCTGCTGGAGATGAAGCGTGCCAGCGAGAGGCCGCGGGACAGGGACGACCTGGAAGCGCTGGAAGCGGCCCAGGGCGACCTGGGACCGGCCGGTCGGGACTCCTGAGAAAAACTGGCCAGCTAGCCAGTTAGGATGCGGCGATGGCCTCTGTCGACACCTCGGCGCCGTTGCGGCGGCCGCCGCAGATGTCCGCCAACCCGGTGCGGCGGGTGGTCGGGGACTTCGCCGACGAGTGGCGCGAGCGGGGCAAGTTCCCGCCCGGCCCGCGCAACTTCAGCCTCGCCCGCACCCACCAGATCGCCCACGACCCGCTGCCGCTGCTGCTCGGCGCCTACGAAGAGCACGGGCCGATCTTCAGCATGCGGCTGCTGCACTCGCGGGTCGTCTTCATGCTCGGGCCGGAGGCCAACCACTTCGTCACCGTCGGCCATCCCGAGAACTTCCACTGGCGCGAGTCGAGCTTCGGCGACCTGATCCCGCTGCTCGGCGACGGGCTGCTGACCGTCGACGACGACTTCCACGATCGCGCCCGGGCGATCATGCTGCCGGCCTTCCACCGCCGCCAGGTCACCGCCTCGATGCTGGCGATGGAGGTCGAGGCCGAGCTCTCGATCGCCCAGCTCCAGTCCGGGGCCGTGGTCGATCTCTACGACTGGATGCGCAAGCTGGCGATGCGGATCGCGATGCGGGCGCTGCTCGGGCTCGACCCCGACGAGGCCGGCAAGGGCGCCACCGCGGCTACCCACTTCGAGCGCGCGCTCGGCTACTACGGGATCGACTTCCAGTGGCGGCTGGCCCGCGGCCCCGGCTCCCCCTGGCGCCGCCTGATCGCCTCGCGGCGCGTGCTCGACGAGATCGTCTTCGGTGAGATCGCCCGCCGCCGCGCCGAGCCCGACCCGGAGCGGATGGACATCCTCAGCCTCCTGGTCGGCGCCCGCGGCGAGGGCGGGGAGACCTTCACCGACCGCGAGATCCGCGACCAGTTGATGACCCTGATGTTCGCCGGCCACGACACCTCGACCTCGACCCTGACCTTCATGATGCACGAGCTGGCGCGGCACCCCGAGGTCGTGGGCCGGCTCTGCGAGGAGCAGGACCGGGTGCTGCCCGGGGCGGCGAGCCCGACGATCGACCAGCTCGAGCGCGAGATGCCCTATCTCGACATGGTCCTCGACGAGGTCCTGCGGCTCTACCCGCCGGCCTGGATCGGCCCCCGCCGCGCCGTCCGCGAGTTCGAGTTCGGCGGCTGCACCGTCCCCCGCGACGCCTACGTCAACTACTGCTCCTGGGCCAGCCACCGCCTGCCCGAGTTCTTCCCCGACCCCGAGGCCTTCATCCCCGAGCGCTTCACCCGCGAGCGCAAAGCGGCGCTCCCGCGCGGCGCCTACGTCCCCTTCGGCGGCGGCCAGCGCGTCTGCATCGGCAAACGCTTCGGCCAGATCGAGGTGAAGCTGGTGGCGACGATGCTGCTTCAGCGCCTCCGCCTCGACGCCCTTCCCGGCCGCACGATGACGATCCGCCAGATGCCGACCCTCTCGCCCGAAGGCGGCCTGCGGATGCGGGTCCTGCCGCGCGCCTAGACTCGCCGCGATGCGGGCCCTGGTCATCTCCGACACCCACTTCGGCGCCTGGACCGGGCGCGACATCCTCCGCGAGGAGTTCGCGCTGGAGCGGTTGGCGCCGGCGCTGGAGGGGATCGACGAGCTGATCTTCCTCGGCGACCTCTTCGACTTCCTCTTCGGGGCGGTCGAGGAGGCGGTCGACGCGGCCGACGGGCTGCTGGCGCTGATCGCCTCGAAGCTGGCCGGCAAGCGGCTGGTCTTCCTCGCCGGCAACCACGACCACCACCTCGTCCACCGCGACGAGGAGGACCGGCTGGAGGCGAGGCTGGCCCACGGGTCGGCGCCGCCGTCGGATGGCTCGGGGCCGGGCTTCTTCCAGGCCTTCCTCGAGCGCAAGCTGCCCGGGGTCGAGGTCGAGATCGCCTACCCGACCTACATGTTCGGGGACGTCCTCTGCACCCACGGCCATTACCTCGACCCGCACGCCCGGCTCAGCGGCTCGCGGGCCGACCGCCTGCTGACCCGGACGCTCTGGGCGATCGCCGCCGGCGGCCCGGAGGAGCCGAGCTGCGTCGAGGACTACGAGTCGGTGACCACGCTGCTGACCGAGTGGCTCTACACCGCCGCGCAGATGCCGCACGGCACCCACGCCCAACAGAACGTCTTCCGCGCCGCCCAGCGCGCCGGCCGGGTCGCCAACGCGCTGGGGGCCCCGGTCCGCGGCGCCAAGCGGCTGGAGGAGAAGCTGCGCGACCGCGGCGCCGGCGGGGCGGGGGACCCGGCGCTGCCGAGCGAGGCCCACTTCGACTCGGTGGTCCGCGACGAGGCCCGGCGCCAGGCCCGCGAGCAGCCGCTCTCCGGCCCTTCCTGGTCGGTGCCGCTCTACCCGGAGCCGACGGTGATCTCGCGCAGCGACGCCTCCGAGCACGCGCTCGAGGCCTTCGCCCAGGTCGTCGCCAACCTCGGCTGGGACGCCGAGACCGACAAGGTCGTCTTCGCCCACACCCACCAGCCGCTGGCCTGCGTGCGCTCGGAGAACGGCTCGCCGACCCGCTACTGGAACACCGGCTCCTGGATCTACGAGCCCGAGCTCTCCTCGCGTCAGGCCTACGCCCGCTACCTGCGCTACGCCTGGCCCGGCAGCGCCGTCCTGATCGACACCGACGCCCCCCAGCCCCAGCTCCTCGAGCTCCTGCAGGACCTCAACCCCCTCCGCGGCGGTCCCGGCCTCCCGAGCGCGTAGCGCCGAGTCTGCTCTAGGTGGTGCTATGGACCACTGAGAGCAGACTCGGCGGGCGGTGCTACTTGATGAAGAGCATCTCCTCGTACTTGGGGAGGGGCCAGAGGTCGTCGGCGACGATCCGCTCCAGCTTGTCCGCCGCCTCGCGGACGTCGCCCATCGCCTCCAGCTGCTTGTCGCGGGCGTGGACGGCCAGCTCGATCCCCTCCAGGCTTTCGGGGTAGGCGTTCGCCTCCTCCAGCGCCAGCAGCGCCTGGCCCATCGCGTCGAGGTGCTCGCGGACCTCGCCGGCGACCCCCTCGGCGACCCCGGAGCCGGCGATCAGCGCCAGGTAGCGCAGCGCTGCCGGCAGGATCATCGTCTTGGCGATCGTGTGCGCGGTCTCGGCCTCGATGTTGGCGCGCATCGCGTACTGCTCGACCCAGACCTCGTAGCGGGACTCGAGCTCACGCTCGCTCAGCACCTTGTACCGCTCGAACGCGGCGACGGTGTCCGGGGCGATCACCTCGGGCAGCGCGTCGGGCGTGGTTTTGAGGTTCTTGAGGCCCCGCTGCTCGGCCTCGGCGTGCCACTCCTCGGTGTAGTTGTCGCCGCCGAAGCAGATCGCCTTGTTGGCGAGGTAGGACTCTTTGACGATCTCCATCACCGCGGCCGGCATGTCGGCGCCGCCGTTCAGCTTCTCCTCCAGCTTTCCGGCGAGCCCGTCGATCGCCTCGGCGGCGATCGTGTTCAGGACCGTGTTCGGGAAGGCGAGCGACATGCTCGACCCGAGCGCCCGGAACTCGAATTTGTTGCCGGTGAAGGCGAACGGCGAGGTGCGGTTGCGGTCGCCGCCGTCGAGCGGCAGTTTCGGCAGCACGTCGGAGCCGAGGTCGAGGAACGAGGCCGGCGTGTTGGGGTCTCCCTCGCCGGTCGCGATCGCCTCGAACACTTTTTCCAGCTCGCCGCCGAGGAAGATCGAGATGATCGCCGGCGGCGCCTCGTTGGCCCCGAGCCGGTGGTCCTGGCCGATGTTGGCGACCGAGGCCCGCAGCAGGCCCTGGTGCTTGTTCACCGCCTGGATCACCGCCGTGCAGAAGAACAGGAAGTGGATGTTGTCGGCCGGAGTATCGCCCGGGTTCAGCAGGTTGCTGCCGCCGTCGGTCCCCATCGACCAGTTGTTGTGCTTGCCGGACCCGTTGACCCCCGCGAACGGCTTCTCGTGCAGCAGGCAGACGAGGCCGTAGCGGCGGGCGACGCTTTCCAGCACCTGCATCAGCAGCTGCTGGTGGTCGGAGCCCACGTTGGAGTTCTCGAACATCGGCGCGATCTCGTACTGCGCCGGCGCCACCTCGTTGTGGCGGGTCTTGACCGGGATGCCGAGCTTGCGCATCTCCAGTTCGGAATCCATCATGAAGGCGAGCACCCGCTCCGGGATCGAGCCGAAGTAGTGGTCGTCGAGCTCGTGGCCCTTCGGCGGCTTGGCGCCGAACAGGGTGCGCCCGGAGGAGATCAGGTCGGGCCGCTCGTAGAAGTACTGCTCGTCGATCAGGAAGTACTCCTGCTCGGGGCCGACGGTGGTGAAGACGTGCTGGCTCTTCTCGTCGCCGAGCAGGCGCAGCGCCTTGATCGCCGCGTGCGAGAGCGCGTCCATCGAGCGCAGCAGCGGGATCTTGCCGTCGAGCGCCTCGCCGGACCAGGAGGCGAAGGCGGTCGGGATGCAGAGCAGCGACCCGTTCGGGTTCTCGATCAGGAAGGCGGGGCTGGTCGGGTCCCAGGCGGTGTAGCCGCGGGCCTCGAAGGTGGCGCGCAGGCCGCCGGTCGGGAAGGAGGAGGCGTCGGGCTCACCCTGGATCAGCTCCTTGCCGGAGAAGCCGGCGAGGAACTTGCCGTCGCCGGCGGGCTCGAAGAAGGAGTCGTGCTTCTCCGCGGTCGAGCCGGTCAGCGGCTGGAACATGTGGGTGTAGTGGGTGGCGCCGTTCTCCAGCGCCCAGTCCATCATCGCCTGCGCGACCTCGTCGGCGAGGCTGGGGTCGAGTGGGTCGCCCCCCTTCAGCGTCGACTGCAGCTTGTTGAAGGCGTCCTCGGAGAGGCGCTCCCGCTGCTCGGTCGTGTCGAAGACGTTCTCGCCGAAGGCTTCGTTCTCGGGAAGGGTCAGATCGAGCGCGCCGAGAGACTCCCCGTTGGAGCTCCACTGCGCTGCGGTTACGTTCTGCTGACGGATACGAGTCATCGCTTGGTTAATCCCTCGCTTGGCGGCGCGCCCGGTGTCCGAGCGCGATCAGTTGTGGGTCTCATCCCCTATCGAAGAGCCAAAAAAGGGTATCGGCGTGGCGTTCGAGGCGCCTTTGTACGGCCGTACAGTCTTTGCCGGTGGCCGCTTATCCCACCTGGCAGGGACAAAGCCCCCGCTCAGAGGGGATTTGCGCTCAGCAGGCCGAGCGGGTGGCGCAGGCGGAAGCCGCGGCTCGGCCGCATCTCCTCGCTCCAGCCGGGGCCGGTGCGGTCGCCGTCGTCGCTGTAGGAGGTGTCCCAGCGCAGGCCGGCGATCACCGCGTAGACGTGCTCGCGGCTGGCGTAGATCCGCACCCAGCTGCCGCCACCGCCGCCGCCCCAGCGCATGAACCCGGTCGAGTCGAGCGCGTAGTCGAGCAGTCCGGCGGCGTGCAGCACGTAGCTGACCGAGCCAGAGCAGTCGTAGCCGACCGACTTCCAGTCGCGGTGGCCGCCGCCCCAGCGGTAGGGCCGGTGGCGGATCCGGTTGGCCGCTTCGATCATCGCCTTCACCGCGGGCGGGGCGGAGGCGGGCGCGACGGCACGGCCGTCCCGGGTCAGCGTCGCCTCTGGGACCTGCGCCGAGGCGGGCGCGACCGGGCCGCCGAGGGCGACGAGGAGCAGCAGGGCCGGGACGGCGGCGGAGGCGAGGGCGCGTCTGCGCATGAAAGACCGTTATCGGCAGCCCTCCAACAGCCCTTGACCCCATCGCGTGGTTCCTTTGTCAACCATAGGACGACAAAGGAACCGCGCGATGGGGGTTATGGCTTGCGGCGGGGGATGTGGAGCTCGCCGACCGTCTCGAAGCCGAGCCGTTCGTACATCAGCTGCGGCCAGTCGCCGGCGTCGGCGCTGAGGAAGATCAGCTCCGGGCCGAGCGCGCGGGCGGCGGCCAGGGCCGCCAGCACGACCGCCTTGCCGAGGCCGCGCTCGCGCGCCGCCTCCAGGGTGCCGACGTCCTCGACCTGGGCGATCCCGTCGCCGGCCAGCAGGCGGCAGGCCGCGGCCGGCTCGCCCTCGGCGAGGGCGGCGAACCAGCGGTCTCCGCCCGCCTCGCCGAAGCGGCGGTCCATCTCCAGCAGCTGGTCCAGGGTCTGCTCGAGCAGCCCGGTGTCCGCCGGCATCTCCTCGCGCAGCAGCTGCCGGCGCAGCGGCAGGATCTCGGCCAGCGGCACCTCGGCGACCGTCGCCGACGGATTGCGCCCGCCCTCGCCGCGCCAGAGCATGTAGCGGACCCGCTCGACCTCCCAGCCCGGCAGGGCCTCGAACTCCGGAGCCACCCGCTCCCCGTCGGCTTCGTCGCAGAGCAGGAGGGTGCGGTGGGCGAAGCCGGCGCCGCCGAGGACGCGGTCGCCGAGCGCGACCAGCTCCGCGGCCGGCAGCCCGGTGCGCTCGATCGCCAGCCAGCTGGTGTCCCAGACCTGCGGCAGGCTCGGGGTCAGGAAGGCCGTTCCCCACTCCTCCTCGACCACGCGGTCGCAGGTGCGGCGGTCGAGCCCGATCTCGAACTCGAGCAGGCGCTGGCGGATCGCGGCATCGGCGGCCATGGCACGACGCTACCGGGGACGGCCCGAGGGGCCCGAACGGATAGCCTGCCCCGGCGGCCAAGGCCGCACGACAAGCCAAAAACTCCGGGAGGGACTCACCAGCAATGTTCGTTTCCAAGGCCGCCGTCGTCGGTGGAGGCACGATGGGGGGCGAGATCGCCCAGGCGATCGCCGCCGCCGACATTCCAGTCGTCGTCAAGGACATCGACCAGAAGTTCGTCGATGCCGCGCTCGAGAAGGCTCGCGCGGTGACCGAGGGTCAGCTCGGCGGCCAGGTGAAGAAGGAGCGGATCACCCAGGAGCAGGCCGACGCGCGGCTCGCCGAGGTGATGGGCCTGATCACCGGCACCACCTCCTACGATGAGTTCGGCGACGTCGACTTCGTGATCGAGGCGGTGCCGGAGAAGATGGCGATCAAGCAGGCCGTCTTCCGCGAGATCGACGCCGCCACGCCCGGCCACGCGATCCTCTCCTCCAACACCTCCTCGCTCTCGATCACCGAGATGGGGGAAACGACGCTGCGCGCCGACAAGGTCGTCGGCTTCCACTTCTTCTACCCGGCCTCGGTGATGCCGCTGGTCGAGGTGATCGTCGGCGAGGACACCTCGCAGGAGACCGCCACCGCCGCCTTCAACTTCGCCCAGGCGATCAAGAAGCAGCCGATCGTCTGCGGCGAGGTCCCCGGCTTCGTCGTCAACCGGGTGCTGATGGCGACGATGGGGGAGATCTGGCGCGCCCAGGAGGAGCAGGGCCTCTCGCTGAAGGGGATCGACGAGGCGATCGCCGGCGCCAAGCTGGCGCCGATGGGCCCATTCTTCCTCACCGACCTGCTCGGGCTCGACACCGTCTGCCACGTCGCCGAGCACCTCAACGCCTCCTACGGGGAGAGCTTCTACGTCCACAAGGGCCTGCAGGGCCTGGTCGCCGAGGGCAAGCTCGGCGCCAAGAGCGGCGGCGAGGGCTTCTTCAAGGACGGCGAGCAGACGGTCCCCGGCGACGCCGCCCCCGACGCCGAGGAGCTGGTGGCGATGTTCACCAGCCGCGCCCTGATCGAGTGCTGCCAGCTGGTCGAGGAGGGGATCGCCTCGGTCCGCGACATCGACCTCGGAATGATGGCCGGCGCCGGGCTCGACCCGCGCCGCGGCCTGCTGCCGCCGTTCTGGAAAGCCGACGTCGAGGGCCTCGACAAGGCGCTGGAGACGATCGAGCGGCTGCACGAGAAGCACGGTGAGCGCTTCGCGCCGCCGGTCACCCTGCAGCGGCTGGTCGCCCAGGGCCGCCTCGGCCTCGCCAGCGGCCAGGGCTTCTACGCCTACCCGCAGCCCGACGAGGGCGAGCAGGCGGAGACCGTGAAGCTGGAGACCCGCGGCGAGGTCGCGATCGCCTGGCTCGCCAACCTGCCGATGAACGCCGTCTCCCCCGACGTGATCCGCGACCTCGGCACCGTCTGGGAGCGGGTCAAGGCGGCCGAGGGCGTCAACGCGATGGTGATCGCCTCCTCGGTCCCGGTCGTCTTCTCGGCCGGCGCCGACATCAAGGCCTTCACCGCGATGGACGAGGCGGCCGGCGAGAAGCTGATCCACGAGGGCCACGCGCTGCTGCGGGACTTCGGCGTCTCCCGCGTGGCGACGATCGCCGCCGTCAACTCGATCGCCTTCGGCGGCGGTTGCGAGCTGGCGATGGCCTGCGACGTGCGGATCGCCGCCGAGGCGGCCGTCTTCGGCCAGCCGGAGATCAAGCTGGGGATCATCCCCGGCTTCGGCGGCACCCAGCGGCTGCCGCGCCTGGTCGGCCCGAACAAGGCGCTGGAGATGAACCTGATCGGCGACGCGATCCTCTCCGAGGAGGCACTCGAACTCGGCCTGGTCAACCGCGTCGTCCCCGACCACGAGCTGTTCGAGACGGCGCTGATGTGGGGCCGCAAGCTGGCCGCTCAGGCGCCGGTCGCGGTCGGCGAGATCAAGAGCCGCTCCCACCAGGGTGACATCGAGGCCGGCATCGAGGCCGAGAAGGAGGGCTTCGCCAGGGCCTTCCAGAGCGAGGACGCCAAGGAGGGCATCGGCGCCTTCCTCGGCAAGCGCAGTCCGAAGTGGAGCGGCAAGTAGCGACGCCCAACCAGGTCGCGCGGCTCGCGGAGCTGATCCGCGGGTCGCGCAGCACCGTCGTCCTGACCGGGGCGGGGGTCTCGGTGCCCTCCGGGATCCCCGACTTTCGCAGCCCCGGGACCGGGATCTGGGAGAACGTCGACCCGATGGAGGTCGCCCACATCGACGTCTTCGAACGCGACCCGGCCCGCTTCTGGACCTACTATCGCCCGCGTTTCCAGATGCTCGGCGACAAACGGCCCAACCGTGCGCACGAGGCGCTGGCCGAGCTCGAGCGCCGCGGGCTGATCGAGGGCGTGATCACCCAGAACATCGACCGCCTGCACCGCGCCGCCGGCTCGGAGAACGTGATCGAGGTCCACGGGACGATCGAGACCTCCAGCTGCCGCCGCTGCGCCGCCGGCTTCGAGCTCGAGCAGGTCGAAGCCCTGTTCGACGGCGAGGGCGTGGCGGTCTGCTCGGAGTGCGGCGGGGCGGTCAAACCCGACGTCGTCCTCTTCGGCGAGCTGCTGCCGGAGTCGGCGATGGCCCGCGCCCGGGAACTCGCCGAGCGGGCGGAGCTGATGCTCTGCGTCGGCTCCTCGCTCGCCGTCTACCCGGTCGCCGGCCTGCCGCGGCTGACCCTGGAGCGGGGCGGGCGGCTGGCGCTGGTCACCAAGGGCCCGACTCCCTACGACGAGGAGGCCGAGCTGAAGCTGGAGGGCGAGGTCGACGCCGAGCTCGGCGCCCTGCTCGGGGAGCTGGCGGAGTGAGCGGCGAGGCGCCCGGGCTGCCGCTGGCGGTGGTCTTCGACAACGACGGCCTGCTGCTCGACACCGAGTCGGTCTGGACCCGGGCCGAGGAGGACCTCTTCGAGCGCCGCGGCAAGGAGTTCACACCCGCCGACAAGCTGGAGCTGGTCGGGACCTCGGCCGAGATCGCCGGCGGGGTGATGGAACGCCGACTCGGCGAGCCCGGTGGAGCCGCCGGCCTGATCGAGGAGCTGAACGAGCTGGTCGTCGCCGAGCTGGAGCACGGGGTGGAGGCGATGATCGGCGCCCGCGACCTGCTCCACGCGCTGGTCGAGCGCGGCACCCCGATCGGCCTCGTCTCCAACTCGCCGCTGATCTTCGTCCGCCGCTCGCTCGAGCTGGTCGGCTTCGTCGACCACTTCGACGTCATCCTCAGCGCCCACGAAGTGGCCGCGCCGAAGCCGGCGCCCGATCCCTATCTGGAGGCCTGCCGCCGGCTCGGCGTCGAGCCCGGCCCCGACGTCGTCGCCCTCGAGGACTCCACCTCGGGCGTCGCCGCCGCGGTCGCCGCCGGCCTCACCGTGATCGGCATCCCCTCGATCGAGGGTGTGGCCCTGGACGAAGCCCACCACCTCGCGGCCTCGCTCCAGGACGCGATCGTCGCCGATCGCCTCGTACTCTAACCCTCCACCTTAGGGTGAGAGTAGAAGGATTCGAGCCGCCAGCCGAGCTGCGGTTGTCACTTGTCGCCCAGAGGGCGACAAGTGCAGGGCGCCCTCCGGAGTGGTCGCGCTAGCCGCGGAGGACGCGGCGGCGGCGCAGGACCCGCTCGCTGATCGCCAGCAGTTCGCCGACCGCGTTGGCGCCGGCGTCGTCGAGCTCGCCCTTCAGCGCCTGGTTGGCCGCCTCGCCGGCCTCCTGGCGGCGCTCGCGCAGGCTGCCGAGGTCCTCCTCGTGGCCGGGATCGGCGATCGCGCCCGGCAGCTCGGCCAGCAGCGCCTCCAGGCCGACCCGCAGCTGCAACGCCGCCTCGCGCTCGCGGCCGGCGTCGAGATCGGCGCGAGCCCGCAGCAACAGGGTCTCGCAGAGGTCGATCCGCTCGCGGCCGCCGAGCACCGCCGCCACCCGTTCCTGCGGGCTGAGGTCTTCCTGGCGGCGGCGCCGCCGCGAGGCGCCGCTGGCCCAGACGTCGACTTCGCGCGCCTCGGTGAACTGGCCATCGGCGGTCTGCTCGCCGCTGCCGAAGCCGATCCGGACCGCCACCGCCCGCTCCGGCGTCAGCTCGTGGGCGTGCGGGTCGGCCGCGGCGACCGCCTGCGCGTGCAGGGCGCGGTTGAGCAGGGCGATGCCCTCGCCGACGAGGACGTCGGCGGTGTCCTCGGCCTCGGTCGCCGCCTGCAGCCAGGCCGCGGCCTCCTCCTCGCCGCCGAACGGCGCGAAGGCACGGATCGCCGTTGCCCGGGCCAGCGGCAGCGGCAGCGGCTCGGCCTCGGCCTCGGCGGCGCGGGCGCGCCGGCGCCGGCGCGATGGCGGCCGCGGAGCGCCCAGCGTCTGCACCACGAGCACGCTCTCGGCGCCGCCCTCGAGCTGGTCGCGCGCGAGGTAGCGGCCGTCGGCCAGCGGCAGCGGACCGGCGAAGTCGAACTGCGCGAATCCGAATAGCTTGGACAGGGCCCGGATCTCCCTGCTCGCGGCGGCGCTGGCTCTACTAGTCGCCGCTGGAGCCGGCGCTGCCGCCCGGGTCGGCGGGCTTGTCGTCGGGCAGCGAGAACGGCGAGGGCTTGATCGCCACTTCCGGGTTTTCGATCTCACCAAGACGGTCGATCAGGCGCTGCCACTGGTCCGGTTTCAGCAGCGGCGAGAAGCGCGATTCGAGCGGGTTGTCGCCGATCGCGTGGTAGCCGACGTGGACGTGGTCGGCGTGGTCGGAGAGCGGGAAGCTGGTCGGGCCCGGCAGGTCCTCGAGCGAGATCACCTGGTGCGGGTGCATCGTCCCCTGCAGCTGCAGAACCTCGTGGATCAGCTCGTCGGTAAGCGTCCCCGGGCCCTGGTTGCCAAGCACCGGCACGCCGTTGATCGCGGCGATGTCGACCGCGTCCCCCGAGGTGTGCTCGGAGACGTTGCCGGAGGTGGTGAGGAAGCCGTGCCCGCATTTGAGCGAGGTCACGGTCAGCTCGAAGCCCTTGGCCCGCAGGTACTCGAGCATCGCCAGCACGCGGCGGTCGATCTGGCCGCCGGCGATGTCTTCGCGTCCGCAGTCGTAGATCGAGAGCCCTTCGTCGGCGAGGACGCGCTTGATCAGCGCCTCCTTGGAGAGCAGCAGGACGCCGGCGCCGCTGAGTCGCGCGGTGAAGGGGTTCTTGCCCTTGGCGCGGTAGATCGCGGTCGCCTCGAGCAGCTTCCAGCCGTCGAGGATCGGCTTCGGATCGATCCGCGGCGCGCCCTTGCCGGCCGGGCGGATCGAGAAGTTGATGTGCGGGTCGACGCCGTCCTCGGGGGCCGCGACGTGGGCCAGCACGGTGCCGGCGATCACCTTGGCGCCGACCTTGAGGTGGCCGTCGCCTTCCGTCGTGCCCTCGCTCTCGGCGGCCTCGGGGTCGCCTTCGACCCTGTCCTTGCCGTCGCCCTCGATCCGCTGCGGCAGCGCCCGCAGCCGCGGCCGCAGGTCCTCGCTTTCGACCGGCAGGCGCTTCTCCTCGCCGCTCGGCATCACGACCAGCCGCTTCTCGCGAACCAGGTCGCCGAGCGTCGCGTAGGTGTAGCGGTTGCCGTAGGTGTCTTCGAGGACGACGAAGTTGCCGAGCTCCTCGGAGTGGCCCATCTTGCGGATCACGCCGTCGTTGACGGCGACGACCGGAGCGTCGGCGGCGGCGAAGATGTTGATCCCGCGCGGGGTGGGGGAGGAGGAGATCACTTCGGCGGCGTTGCCGTAGGACTCGTATTCGCCCGGCTCGGCGGCCTTCATCGTCGTCCGCGCTGAGATGTCGTCGGCGTAGCGGGCGTCGGCGGCGATCGGGAAGTGGGCGCCCTCGGTCAGGCCGGTCAGCGAGCCGACCAGGTCGGAGGGGAGGCGGCCGTAGGCGCGGGCGTAGAGCAGGACCTCCTGGACGTACCAGTCGGCGTGGTTGTAGGCGAAGATCGCGTCGTAGAGGTTCTCGTTGCCGCCCGCCAGCTTCAGGTAGTGAGCGGCGGCGCAGATCGCGTCGACCGGGTTGTAGGGGTCTTTCTTGCCGTCGCCGTTGGCGTCGAGACCGAAGGCCTCCCAGCTGGAGGGCAGGAACTGCATCCAGCCCATCGCGCCGGCGGTGGAGACATTGAGGTTGGTGCCGAACCCGGTCTCGATTTTGTTGATCGAGGCGAGGACCTCCCAGGGGATCCCGTATTCGGTGCCGCAGGCCTGGTAGATCGGCAGCAGGAAGGGCGGGATTTCGAAGGAGTCGATGATGAAGTTGGGAACGCCGATCGGGGCCGGGCCGAAGGGCGCGATCGTCGTCGTCGGGTTGCCGAGGGTGGGAGCGCCGCCGTCGCCGAAGGGGGCACCGCCATCGCCGTCGCCCTTCAGCGGCTGGTCGCCGCCGCCGGTCGCGCCGGGGGCCTTGACGCCGCCGTCGGCTTCGTTGCCGCCGCTGCTGTCGCCGAGGTCGTTGTTGTGAGTGACGCCGCCGCGCCGGTCTTCGGCTTCGGAGGCGTCGAGGTCGCTGCCCTGCTGCACCTCGTCGCCGTCCTTCTGCTTGGGCTCGGGAGCGGCCGGCGCGGCAGGGGCGGCGGTCGCCTCTTCGCTGTCGGCCGGTTCGGTGCAATCGGGGTCTTCGGCGTCGACCCGGCCGTCGGCATCGTCGTCGATGCCGTTGCTGCACTGGGGGGCGAGTGCCGCCGACAGCGACGGGGCGCTCACCGGCGGGGTGACGGCACTGCTCTCGGAGAGCGGATCGGCACCGGCCATCGTCCCGCCCCAGGCGGTGACCGCCAGCAAGCTGGCGAGCGCGACTATCAGTGCGATCTTGTTTCTCATCCCGGTGCGCCTCATTACCCGAGCCCGCCATTGCGGAGCGCCGCAACGGCGACAGTCCCCTTCCCGTGCAACAGGCAAGGCCACGCTACCCGCTCGCCCAGGGGCGCGCAACGGCTCTCGCCGCCCCCCAACATGCCCTTAATCCGTGGTCGCATCATGCCTGCACCTGGCAGCGTTTCAGCCGAGCCGGATGCGCTCGTTAAGCTGGCGTAAATGAGATGCAACGGGGAGGCGGGGAAGTGATGGACGAGTTTCATGATCAAGAAGGTAGTCAATTCGAGCAGGATGGGCTTCGAGCACGCTCCGAGCAGGCGATCGGGGAGCTCGCCCAGGCATTGATCGACAACCCCACCCTGCACAACGCGATCGGCGCCGCCTTCGGTGCCCGCGAGAAGGCGATCGAGGCCCAGCAGGCCGCGATGAGCGCCCTCAACCTCTCCTCCGCGAGCGATCTCGAACGTCTGGAGCGTCGCCTGCGCTCCTTCTCCCAGCGCCTCGAGGAGGTCGAGGAGCAGATCGACGACCTCAGCCGCGAGCTCGGAGCGGTGCGCCGGCAGCTGGCGAAAAAAGAGGAGAAAAAAGAGAAAAAAGCAAAAGCCTAACCTTCGACTTGAGGGTTAGAGTGAGGCCTCGGCGGCCGTTCCCGCGAGTTTCGCCGCCGTCGCCAGCGCCTCGTCGTCGAGCTGGCCGCCCGCGCTCGTCTCGGCGATGACCAGCACCGCGGCGACGGCGATGCCGAGCTCCGCGCCGCGCTCCAGCAGCGCCGCCGTCTGCATGTCGGCGAGGTCGGCGGCCAGCCCGGCCGCGGCGCCCGCTCCGAGCTGACCGTGGAGGGTGTCGAGGCTGGCGACCGATCCGCGCCGGCCTCCCGCGCCGAGCCGGCCGGCCAGCGCCTCGGTCAGTTGCCGGTCCGGGAGGACGGCCGCGCCTTCGCGGCTGCCGGGCCCGCCCCAGGCGTGTGCCTCGTCGACGACGACCAGCTCGCCGGGCTCGAGCCCGGGGAGAGGCCGGTCGCGCTGCCGACCCGGATCGCCCGCCGCACCCCGAGCTCGGCCAGGTCGGCCAGCACCAGCGCCGCGCTCGGGCCGCCCATCCCGGTCGCCTGCACGGTCAGCTCGCGGCCGCCGGGGGTGTGCCCGTGGTAGCCCCAGAGGCCGCGGGCGTGGTTGCTCATCTTCGGCTGCTCGAGCAGCTCCTGGGCCAGCAGCAGCGAGCGGCCGGGGTCCCCGACCAGGATCGCCTCAGCGGCGACTGAGGCTACTGGGCGCAGTCGGGACGGCATCGTCGGCCGACTCTACGTCGGCGTGGCCGTTGGAGCCGTTGCCGTTGGCCGCCAGCGAGGCCTCGTGGGCGGCGATCGCCTTGCGCAGTTCGCGCTTGCGCATCCACTCGGCGGCGAAGTAGCTGCCGATCACGAAGACGAAGGCGAGCAGCTGCGCGCCGAGCGTCTCGACGGTCGGGTAGATCCCGAGCCAGGTGCCCATCCAGAGCGGGAATTCGATTTCGATCGGGTGGATCGAGAGCCAGCCGACCCCCTGCATCGTCCGCGCCGTGTTGCCGACCAGGACGACCAGGACGAGGGCGATCAGGACGCCGGTCACGATCAGCATTTTCTTGTAGGGCAGCTTGCGCTCCAGCGAGAAGGTGATCGCGCCGACGATCGCGGTCAGGACGCAGGCCGAGGCTGACCCCGGCGACGACGACGCCGGTGCCGGAGCTGAGCTGCAGCGCCTGCAGGAAGAGCACCGTCTCGAAGCCCTCGCGGAAGACGCTGGTGAAGCCGAGCGTGTAGAGGCCGGCGACCGTGGCGGCGCCCGCTCCGACCGCCAGCGCGGCGCCGGTCAGAACCTTGCCGCGGTCGCGGTGGCCTTTGATCCACTCGGTCCAGTAGACCTTGTGGAAGAACCAGTTCATCACCAGTAAGAGCACCCCGATCGCGACCACGCCGACCACCGCCTCGAGCTTCTCGCCGTATTTGGAGAGCGAGTCGAGCAGCAGGATCGCCAGCACGAACATCAGCGACGCTGGCCGGCAGCGCCAGCAGGGCGCCGCGGTAGATCGGCTTCCGCAGGCGTTCCCGCGGCCCGATCATGCTGGCGGTGATCGCGGCGATGATCAGGATCGCCTCCAGCCCCTCGCGGAAGACGATCAGGGCCGAGTTGGTGATCGTCGTCAGGGCGCTGGCGCCGTCGCCGGTGATCGCCCGCGCGTCGTCCAGCTTTTCGTCGAGGTCGAGCCGGGTTTCGCGGATCTCGCTGAGCGGCGCGTTGTCGGCGATCAGGTTGGCGAGCCCCTTGTCGCCGTTGGCGCCGTACCAGATCAAACCCTCGATTTCGAGCGCCAGCTGGGTGTCGAAGGCGCGCAGCTTCAGCTCCGGGCCGAACTCGAAGAAGCCGTAGGCGGCGAGCCGCGCCTGCTCGGCCTCCTGGTAGCGGCCGGCCCCGACCGCGGCTTCGAGCTGGTCGAGCGAGATCTCGACGAGTTCGTAGTCGGCTTCGTCGCCGCCTTCGCTCCACTCGTCCGGCGAGATCGCGTTCGACTTCGGCGGTCGAGCGCTCCTGCGCCGCTTCGAGGTCCTCCTGGGCGGCGACCGATCTGCCCTGCTGGGCGTCGTCGACGTCGGCGCGCATCTCCGCGTGGGCGGCCTTGATCCGCTCGACCGCCGCCGGGTCGATCTCCAGCAGGAACGGCTCGAGGTCGGAGAAGGCCGCTTCGACCCCGTCCATGAAGGCGACCGCCTCCTGCACCTCGAAGGGCACGGTGACGCGGCCGTCGCTGGTCCCCTTGTCGAACTCTTTCGGGACCAGCTCTTCGAACCGTTCCAGCTGGCTGGCCCGGTTGACCTGCTCTTCCGGGGTCAGCGGCGCGGCGGTGAAGCCCTCGAGGTCGGCTTCGACCCGCTCGCGCGCGGCTTCGAAGGCGGTCGCGTCGGCGGCGGCCCCGGCGGCCGCGAGGCGGCGGAAGTCGCGGTCGGTGGCGCGCCGCTCGGCGTCGCCGCGCTGCTCGCCGTACTCGGGGGCGATCGCCCGCCAGTAGCCGTTGACGATCGCCGCGGTTTCCGCGAAGCGGCCGTCGAAGTCGCGTTCGGCCGCCTGCTGGGCTTCGTCGAGGTTGGTCAGCAGGCGCGCCTGGAAGGTGTCGAGCAGGTCCTTCTTGATCTGCAGGACCGCTTCGTGCGGGGTGAGCTCGCCTGCCGCCAGCCCTTCCAGGGCGGCGGTGCCGTCGACGCCGGGGCGGGTGAAGCGGGTGGTCTTGCGGAAGTCGCGGATCTGCATCCAGGCCCGCGCCCCGGCGGCGTTCGCCGGTGGCGGCGGCGTCGACAGCGACCGCCAGCGCCCCGCGCCGCAGGGCGGCGACGATCTCGCCGCTGGCGGTCGCGAGCCCGACTTCGTCGAGCTCGTCCGTCGCCTGGCGGGCGTCGGTCAGCGCCGCTTCGATCTCCGCTAAGCTCGGTCGGGGCGCTGGCCGCGAGGCCGCGACGCAGGGCACCGCTCAGCTGCGCTTCGGCGCGCTCGACGGCGCCGTCGTCGCGTTCGTCGAACAGCAGCTGGCTCTGCGCTTCGAAGAGCTCGGCGCGGATCTGCGTCCGCCGCCTGCCAGGGCGGGCGGAGAGGCCGCCCCGGCCGGGGCGGCGAGGACGGCGAGGGCCACCGCCGCGACGAAGGTCGCGACGGTGGCCCAGGCGCCGGTGCGGCGGTGCGGTCGAGAAGCCGTCGTCTGGACCGCCCCCTCCCTAGCCTTCCTGGAGTTCGATTTCGAGTTCTTTCGCCGCCTGCGTCACCTGGCCGGCGATCGCCTCGGCCTGCGACTGCGCCTGGGCGCCGAGCGCGTCGGCCTGCTGGGCGGTGAACTTCTCCCCGTCGGCCTCGCGGTCGCGGAGATCGGCGGCGAAGTCGACCAGGCTCTGCAGCTCCTTCTTCGTCTGCTTCGCCTGCTGCGCGTTCTCGGTCGCGATCTCCGGCTCCATCCCGTCGTAGGTGACGAGGATGCCGCCGAGGATGTCGGCGATGTCGGAGAGTCGCGAGGTGGCGACGAAGCCGAGTTCCGAAGCGCCTTCGCCGGCGATGAAGCGCGAGTTTTTCCAGGCTTCGAAGTACTCGCTCATGGTCGGGGTCATGATCACGATCGAGGTCAGCGCGTCCGACGGAGTCGGCTCGAACTCTTGCGCGTCTTCGTTCGAGTTCCTTCGCCTGCCTGTCGAATTCGTCGAGCGTCGCCTTATAGATGTCCGCGTCCGGCAGGCCCTCGCCGAACTCGACCTTGCCGCTCGCCGTCGACGTCGCCCTCGACGCCCTTGGCGAGCAGGTCGGGGTTGGTCCCGTAGAGCGCGGTCTCGGTCAGGAAGAAGAGGTTGCCCGGCTGTTTCAGGGTCTTCGCCGTCCGGCGTCTGGAGGCTGAAGGAGACGGCGTCTTCGGGGGTCGAGGCGTCCGAGCCGGCGTCGATGTCGACGTCGTAGTGGGCCAGCCGCGGAACTCCGGCGACGATTCCCTCCATCTGCTCATAGGCCGGGTTGGCGACGACGAAGATGTCCTTGGAGTCGGCGAGGATTTCGGCGACTTCGTCGCCGTGCTCCCGCAGCAGCCGCTCGTAGTCGAAGTCGACGGATTTGGCGAGCGCGTAGTACTCGTCCGCCTTCTCCTGCAGCAGCCCGACCTGCTCTTCGAGGTCGGCCGAGTGGTCGGTGAGGTAGGTCTTGACCGGCACCAGGTTGGCCTTGCCGGCCTCGGCGGAGCTGTCCTCGGTGCTGTCGCCACCGCCGCAGCCGGCGACGATCGCCGCGGCCAGCGCCAGGGCGAGGGCCACCGCCAGGTTTGCTCTGAGCTTCATCGAGTCGAATGCCTCCTGAGTTAGGGGAGCCTACTGAGGGCTCCCTAAGTGCCTTCGGTTAGGCAACCCTAAAGGAATCCGATGTTCGCGGTCGGGATTGCTGCGAGGGGCTCTGCAGGCGGGCCGTTTCCACTCGGGACAACCGGGATCGGCGTATTTCCTCCAGCCGTCTAAATACATCGCAGCGGGCCGAATTTACGGTGCCAGTCGAATCGCCAAACCCGCGACCGCCGCAGCGTGCGCTGCGTCGGGCATAGGAGGAGTAATGAGAAAGAAAGTAGGCGTTGCCGCAGCGTTGACGGCAATTGCCGCGCTAATGGCGCCGAGCATGGCGTCAGCGGCATCGGTATCTGACACGCTCGCCGAAAAGTCGAGCGAGCTGAACATGACCTGGGTCGGGGTCGCCTGTGTGCTGGTGCTGCTGATGCAGGCGGGTTCATGTTCCTGGAGGTCGGTTTCTCCAGGCAGAAGAACGTCGGCACCGGCGTCGCCAAGATCTTCATCAACTTCGCGATCTGCACGATCGCCTGGTGGGCGGTCGGCTACGGGATCGCCGAAGGCGGTGGCAACGACTACTTCGGGGACACCGGGTTCTTCTTCCACTTCGGTCAGAACGTGGCCGGGGAAGCGGCGACCGGCGAATCCGCCATGTTGATGCTCTACGGGCTGGCGTTCTGCGCCGTCTCGCTGGCAATCGTCTGGGGCACCACCCTGGAGCGCATCAAGTTCGGCGCCTACGTGATCTACGCCGCTGTGTTCGGCGCGATCATCTACCCGCTGATCGCCCACGGCGTCTGGGGCGGCGGCCTGCTCGGCGACGTCGGCGGCAAGCCGGTGATGGACTTCGCCGGCTCCTCCGTCGTCCACCTCACCGGTGCGACCGGAGCGCTGGCGGCGTTGCTGCTGCTCGGCCCGAGGATCGGGAAGTACGACGCCAACGGCAAGCCCCGGGCGATCCCCGGTCACTCGATGCCGCTGGTCGGCCTCGGCGTGATCATCCTCTGGATCGGCTGGTTCGGGTTCAACGGTGGATCGACCTTCGGGACCGAAGGCAACCTGTTCGGCGAGGTCATGCTGAACACCCAGCTCGCGGCCGCGGCCGGCGTGATCGGTGCCTCGATCGCGATCTGGCTGAAGAGCAAGACGCTCGACGTCGGCATGGCCGGCAACGGCGCGATCGCCGGTCTGGTCGCGATCACGGCGCCGTCGGGCTTCGTCGAGTACTGGGCGGCGCCGATCATCGGCATCCTCGCCGGCCTGCTCGTCGTGTTCGCGGTGCTGGCGATCGACAAGGTCCTCGACGACCCGGTCGGCGCGCTCTCGGCGCACGGCCTGGCCGGAATCTGGGGCACGGTCTCGGTGGGCATCTTCGCCTCGCCGCGGCTGATCTCCGAAGGCGCTGGAGCAGGCATCTGGTACGGCATCTTCGGCGACCAGGAATTCAGCTCCACGCTGGGGCAGCTCGGGGTCCAGGCACTCGCCTGCGTCTTCGTCTTCGTGGTGGTGATCGTGCTCTCACTGATCACGTTCTCGATCATCAAAGCGACGATCGGCCTCCGCGTTTCGCCCGAGGAGGAGGATGCGGGCCTCGACATCAGCTCGCACGGCATGTACGGATACCCGGAGGTGTTCATCCCGCAGCCGGAGTACTCGACCGGCCTGCCGGGCACCGGGGCTCCACCGATTCCCGCGGCGGCCGCAGCGACCCAGATGACCGCGACCGAGACCAACTAGGAGGACTGGACGCATGAAAAAAATAGAGGCGTTCATCCGCCACGAGGCCTTCGAGCCGATCCGGGCCGAGCTGCTCGACAAGGGATTCCCCTCCCTGTCGATCATCGAGGCCAAGGGCTCGGGGCGCCAGAAAGGCATCGTCGAGCGGTACCGCGGCTCGACCCTCACCGTCAATGTCCGGCCGAAGGTCAAGCTGGAGATCGTCGTCGAGGACAAAGACAAAGGAGTGGTCGTCGAAACGATCCTCAAACACGCCCGCACGGGTGAGGTCGGCGACGGCAAGATCTTCGTGCTGCCGGTCGAGGAGGCGATTCGCATTCGCACCGGCGAGGACGGATTGGAGGTCCTGCAGCTGCACGACGAGCCGGGGTCGCCCTCCTAGGGCGGGCCGGGACACACATAGAGATGGACGAGCGGGGCGGCCACGGGCCGCCCCGCTCGTCGTTTGATCCACCCCTGCGGCTAGCCTCGAACCGCGATGGCCGACGAGCGGATATCCCTGAGCGAGGCGGCGCGGCGCTCGGGCGTGCCGGCGACGACGCTGAAACGGTGGGCGCAGGAGCGGATCGTGCCGGTTCGCCGGGGGCGCTGGACCGCCACCGCGGCGGCACAGGCTCGGGTGGTAGCGCGGATGCGCGAGCGCGGCTACTCGCTCGAGGACCTCAAGGTCGCCGGCCGCGAGGGCAAGCTGGCCTTCGCCTTCGCCGAGGAGCTCTTCTCGGAGGGGGAAGGCGAGGTGACGGTGGAGATGATCGCCGGCGACACCGGCCTCGAGGTCGAGCTGATCGAGCGCATCCTGGCGATCCTCGGCACCCCGAAAGGCCGCCAGGCCCACCTCACCCCGGAGGACGCGATGGCGCTGCGCCACTGCGCCCGCGTGATCGCCGCCGGCCTGCCGCTGGTCGCCTTCCTGCAGCTGGTCCGCGTCTACGCGCAGTCGATGCGGCGGATCGCCGACGCCGAGGTGCGGCTCTTCCACCTCTACGTGCACGAGCCGCTGATCCGCGACGGCGTCCCCGAGCTGGAGATGGCGGAGGAGATGGGCGACCTCGCCGCCGACGTGCTGCCGCTGGCGGCGCCGCTGACCGAGTACCTGCACAACCGCTACCTGCGCTTCTTCATCGAGCAGGACGTGGTCGGCCACATGGAGTCCGAACCGGGCGTCGACACGGCCGAAATCGAGCTCGGGCAGGTCCACGTCACCCTCTGCTTCATCGACCTCACCGGCTTCACTCGCTACACCGAGGAGGAGGGCGACATCGAGGCGCTCGACGTGGTCGAGACCTTCGTCCACACGGTCGAGGAGACGCTGCCGCGCGAGGCGACGATCGTGAAGACGATCGGCGACGAGGTGATGGTGGTCTCGCCCGACGCCGGCTCGCTGACCGAGTGGGCGGTCGGGTTCCTCGGCTGCTTCTCACAGCGGCCGCAGCCCCGGGTCGGCATCCACAGCGGCGACGCCGTCTACCGCGACGGCGACTACTTCGGCAGCCAGGTCAACCTCGCCCACCGGGTCGTCAACCGCGCCCTCGCCGGCGAGGTCCTGGTCACCGACACGGTCGCCGAGGCGATCGCCGACCGCCCGCAGCTCGGGCTGGAGCCGATCGGCCAGGTCAGCCTCAAGGGGTTCCCGGTGCCGACCGAGCTGTTCGTCGTCCGCGCCGCCGGCTGAGCTGGAGCGGCCGCCGCTCCTAGACTCAGCTGGTGGACTCCGCGCTACCTGTCGAGGGCGATCCGCTGCTCGAGCGGGTTGTCGAGGGCGGGCTGATCGCTCCCCCGGCGCCGGTTGTGGCGATGCTCTCCGGCGGGCGCGACTCGGTCTGCATGGTCGACCTCGCGGTGCGGGCCCGGGAGGCGGAGGCGGTGACGGTGCTGCACGTCAACTACGGCCTGCGCGACGACTCCGACGAGGACGAGCGCCACTGCGCCGAGCTCTGCCGGCGCCTGGGGGTCGGGCTGGAGGTTGAGCGCCCGCGCCGGCCCGAGGGGCCCGGCAACCTCCAGGCCTGGGCCCGCGACAGCCGCTACGCGGCGGCGGCGCGGCTGGCCGAGGCGGAGGGCGCGACGATCGTCACCGGCCACACCGCTGACGACCAGGTGGAGACGATCCTCTACCGGCTCGCCTCCTCGCCGAGCCGGCGGGCGCTGCTGGGGATGCGCGCCCACGACGGCCGCCTGGCGCGGCCGCTGCTGGGGACGACCCGGGCCGAGACGACCGCCTACTGCGAGCGCCGCGGGCTCGCCTGGCGCGACGACGCCAGCAACGCCGACCCGGGGTTCGCCCGCAACCGGATCCGCCACGGCCTGCTGCCGGAGCTGGAGCGGGTTCACCCGGCCGCGGCCGCCAACGTCCTGCGCACGGCGGCGCTGCTGCGCGACGAGGCCGAGGTCCTCGACGCCCTGGTCGCCGCAGAGCTCGACGGGTCCGGCGGCTCGCCCCGCAACACGATCGAGCTGGAGCGCCTGTCCCAGCTGCGGCCGGCGCTGCGGCGGCTGGTCGTGCAGCGGCTCGCCGACGGCGCCGCCGGCCGCCCCGTCGCCGGCGCCGCCCGCCACGCCGAGGAGGTCGCGGCGCTGCGCCGCACCGGCACGGCGATGCTCGATCTCGGCTCCGGGATCCGCGCCGTCGCCGAGCGCGGGCTGCTGCGCGCCGAGCGAGGCTGAGCTCGCCCGCCCCATATATCTAGACTGGCCGCGTGAGCGAGCGGGAGATCGGCGAGACCCTGGTCGGCAGGGATGAGCTGCAGCGGCGGGTCAAGGAGCTGGGCGCGGAGGTCAGCCGCGACTACGCCGGCCGCGAGCTCTTCATGGTCGGCGTGCTCAAGGGCGCCGTCCTCTTCCTCGCCGACCTGATGCGCCACGTCGACGTCCCCTGCGAGATCGACTTCATGGCGGTCTCCAGCTACGGCTCGCAGACCGACTCCTCGGGCGTGGTGCGGATCCTCAAGGACCTCGACGCGCCGATCGAAGGCCGCCACGTGCTGATCGTCGAGGACATCATCGACTCCGGCCTCACCCTTCACTACCTGATGCGCAACCTGCGCGCCCGCAACCCCGCCTCGCTCGAGGTCTGCGCCCTGCTGACCAAGCCGGAGCGCCTGCGGGTCGACCTCTCCCCGCGCTACGTCGGCTTCGAGATCCCGAATCGGTTCGCGATTGGGTACGGGCTCGACCACGCGCAGCACCACCGCAACCTCGATTACGTGGCGGCGCTCGCGGACTAGACGGGAAAACCGCCCTGGTACGCTGATTTTTACCCTTGAGGCGTTTCTTCAAAAGCGCGGCATTTCCGATTCTCCTGGTCGTCATCCTGGCGTTCATCGCGCAGCGCGTGATCACGCAGGACACCGGGTCGAAGGCGCCGCCCTACAACGAGCTCGTCAAGCCGGAGACGGGGTTGATCGCGACCAACAAGATCGACGAGGTCACGATCAACACCAAGGACAATTCGCTCGATGTAAAGAAGAGAAATGGCGAAAGCTTCTCCACCGGCTACCCGCTCGACACCGAGCAGAGCCTGATCGACACCCTCGTCGCCGCCAACGTCGAAACCAAGGTCAACGGCTCCGGCGGCTCCGGGCTGCTCTCGCTCCTCACCTACGTCCTTCCCTTCGTGCTGTTCCTCGGCTTCTGGATCTTCCTGATGAACCAGATGCAGGGCGGCGGCTCGCGGGTGATGAACTTCGGCAAATCGAAAGCGAAGCGGATGTCCGTGGACGCGCCGAAAATCACCTTCCGCGACGTCGCCGGAGTCGACGAGGCGGTGCAGGAGCTCGGGGAGATCAAGGAATTCCTCGAGAACCCGAAGAAATTCCAGGCGCTGGGCGCCCGGATCCCCAAGGGGGTCCTGCTCTACGGCCCTCCCGGCACCGGTAAGACCCTGCTCGCCCGCGCCGTCGCCGGCGAGGCCGGCGTCCCCTTCTTCTCGATCTCCGGCTCGGACTTCGTCGAGATGTTCGTCGGCGTCGGCGCCAGCCGCGTCCGCGACCTCTTCGAGCAGGCCAAGCAGAACTCGCCCTGCATCATCTTCATGGACGAGATCGACGCCGTCGGCCGCCATCGCGGCGCCGGCATGGGCGGCGGTCACGACGAGCGCGAGCAGACGCTGAATCAGCTGCTGGTCGAGATGGACGGCTTCGAGATGAAGGACAACATCATCTTGATCGCCGCCACCAACCGCCCCGACATCCTCGACCCGGCGCTGCTGCGGCCCGGCCGCTTCGACCGCCAGGTCGTCGTCGACCGCCCCGATCGCAAAGGCCGCAAGCGGATCCTCGAGGTGCACACCCGCGGCAAGCCGCTGGGCCGGGAGATCGAGCTCGACACGCTGGCCGGCCAGACCCCGGGCTTCACCGGCGCCGACCTGGCCAACCTGATCAACGAGGCGGCGCTGCTGACCGCCCGCTCCGGCAGCCGCGAGATCACGATGAAGGAGCTCGAGGAGGGGATCATGCGCGTGATCGCCGGCCCCGAGAAGAAGACTCGCGTGATGAGCGAGAAGGAGCGCCTGGTCACCGCGTACCACGAGATGGGGCACGCGATCGTCGGCCACCTGCTGGAGAACACCGACCCGGTCCACAAGATCTCGATCATCAGCCGCGGTCAGGCTCTCGGCTACACGATCAGCCTGCCGACCGAGGACAAGTTCCTCACCACCCGGGCCGAGCTGACCGACACGATGGCGATGACCCTGGGTGGTCGCGCCGCCGAGGAGATCGTCTTCGGCGAGATCACCACCGGTGCCTCCAACGACCTCGAAAAGGTGACCGAGACGGCGAAGCAGATGGTGATGCGCTTCGGCATGTCCGAGCGTCTCGGCCCGCGCGTCTTCGGCCACGATCGCGGTCAGCCGTTCCTCGGCCGCGAGTTCTCCTCCGAACCCGACTACTCCGACGAGATCGCCCGCGAGATCGACGACGAGATCCGCCGCATCGTCGAGAGCGCCCACCAGACCGCGCGCAAGCTTCTCAGCGACAACCACGACGACCTCGACCGGATCTCGAAACTGCTGCTGACCCGGGAGACGATCGACGCCGACCAGTTCATCGCCCTGCTCGAAGGCAAGCCGGAGGCCGAGGTCTTCGTCGACGACGAGGAGCCGGAGCCGAGCGAGCCCGAGCCCGAAGCCGAAGAGCGCGCCCAGCGCGACCCCGCGCGTCCCAATCCCCGGCCCAGGCCAGGGTTTGCGGGCGGCGACGCCTCCTAGCCCCCGAGCCGGCGATGGCCAAATTGATGGGGGTCGTCAACGTGACCCCGGACTCGTTCTCCGACGGCGGCCTCTACCTCGACCCGGCGGCGGCGATCGGGCACGGCAGTGAACTGGTCGCCCAGGGCGCCGAGATCCTCGACGTCGGCGGCGAATCGACCCGGCCCGGGGCCGAGCCGGTGGCCGAGGCTGAGGAGCTGGCGCGGGTCGTGCCGGTGGTCGAGGCGCTGGCGCCGGCGGGCGCCGAGGTCTCGGTCGACACCTCGAAGGGCGCCGTCGCGGCGGCGGCGCTGGATGCCGGGGCGACGATCGTCAACGACGTCACCGCCCTGCGCGGCGACCCGGCGATGGCCGCGCTCTGCGCCGAGCGCGGCTGCACGGTCGTCCTGATGCACATGCGCGGCGACCCGCGGACGATGCAGGAGGACCCGCGCTACGGGGACGTGGTCGCCGAGGTCGGCGAGTTCCTCGCCTCCCGCCGCGAGGCCGCGCGCGCGGCCGGCATCGCCGCCGAGCGGATCTGGCTCGACCCGGGGATCGGCTTCGGCAAGACCGCCGAGCACAACCTCGAGCTGCTGCGGCGGCTGCCGGAGCTGGCCGCGCTCGGCCAGCCGCTGGTCGTAGGCACCTCGCGCAAGAGCTTCCTCGGCAAGTTCGACGGAGCCCCCGCCGGCGAGCGCCTCGGCGGCACGATCGCCACCGCCGTCCTCGCCGCCGCCGGCGGCGCCGGCGTGCTCCGGGTCCACGACGTCGCCGAGGTCGCGCAGGCGCTGACCGTCGCCGGGGCGATCCGCGGATAGGTAGGTTCCATGGCGATGGAGGGACACGACCACGATGGCGGCGGGATCGAGTCGAGCGCCGAAGTCGAGCTGCGCGGACTCTCGATCTACACCCACCACGGCGTCTCCGCGGCCGAGCAGGAGGTCGGGCAGCGGCTCGAGTTCGACATCTCCTTCGACGTCCCCGACTGCGACGCGGTGCTCGACCGACCGCCTCGAGGACACGGTCGACTACTCCCAGGTCTGCGACATCGTCGCCCTCGCCGCGACCGAGCGCAGCTACCGCACCCTGGAGCGGCTGGCGCAGGTGGTCGGCGAGCGGCTGATGGAGCGCTACGGCTGCGAATCGGTGCGGGTGCGGGCGGCCAAGCCGGAGCCGCCGCTGCCGCTGGCGATCCAGGAGGTCGCGGTCGAGGTGACCCAGGAACGCGGCGCCGACGAGGACCCCGAAGCGCCCGAAGGCTAGATGATTGATCCCACGACCAGGCCCGCCCCCAGTCACACCTCGCCGTGGAATCAATCATCTAGTGCGCGGATACCTCGGCCTCGGCTCCAACGTCGGCGACTCCGCCGGCCACCTGCGGGCGGCGATCGAGCTGCTCGGCCGCGGCGGGGTGGAGGTCGAGGCGGTCTCCTCGCTCTACGTCACCGAGCCGGTCGGCGAGATCCTCGACCAGCCCGACTTCCTCAACGCCGCCGTCGCGATCGCGACCGAGCTCGGGCCCGAGCCGCTGCTCGACGCCTGCAAGGCGGTCGAGGCCGAGCGCGGCCGCGCCTTCGACCTGCCCCGGCACAGCCCGCGCCCGCTCGACGTCGACCTCCTGCTGCTCGGCGATCTCGAGCTGGAGAGCGAGCGCCTGACGCTGCCGCACCGCGAGGTGAGGACGCGCCGGTTCGTGCTGGCGCCGCTGCTCGAGCTCGACCCCGAGCTGGCCCTGCCCGACGGAACCCGCCTCGCCGACGCCCTCGCGGCCCTGCCCGAGGACGAGCAGCGGGTCGCCCGAGCGGGCGAGCTCTGAAGCTTTCTATGCCTCCTGGCCGCAGAAAGCTTCAGGGGCCGACGGCGAGCGGCTCGAGCCAGGCCGGCGGCAGGATCGCCGGCATCCGGCCCGGGTAGTCCGGGACGACGCGCTTGGCCAGCGCCCCGGCGGGCCGGCTCTCGATCGCCGGGCGAAGGTCGTCGAGGGTCATCGCGAGGCCGATGCTGGTGGCGATCTGGAAATCGGCGGCGTTCAGCTCCTCGCCCCCGATCGTGCCGGCTGCGATCAGGTCGTCGACCCTCCGCAGCATCGCCGGCAGCGCCGCCACGCCCGCGCGGGCGTGCTCGTCGTCGGCTTCGTTGAAGCGGGCCGAGAGGGCGACGATCGGTGCCGCGGTTTTCACCGCAACCCCGATCGGCATCCCGATCCTGGCCCCCTCGGAGTAGCTGCGCAGCGGCGCGTGGTCGCGCTTCATCCCCCACCAGAGGATCTGGCGGATCGGGTGCTGCAGCTCCTCGTCGCCGAAGCGCTCGGCCTCCTCGACGGCGGCCCGCCGGGCCGGATCGGCGGGGAAGAGGGGAGGATCGGGGCGCAGCCGCTCCAGCTCGCGGGCGATCTGCCGCGAGCCCTGGACCTTGGTGCCGTCGATCTTCAGCGCCGGCACGGTGACGCCGGGAAAGCCGGCGGCGCGCAGCACGCCCTTGGAGATCACCGGCAGCAGGTCGGTGCGCTTGTAGGCGATCCCCTTGCGTTCGAGCATCAGCTCGACGGCGATGCTGGGGTGCGAGGCCGGAATCACGAATAGGCGAGCGCTCATCTGGCGATCCTATGCATAATCGGGCGATGCTTCTCGCGGTCGACATCGGCAACACGCAGACCCATCTAGGGGTCTTCGAAGGGGAGGAGCTGATCGAGCACTGGCGCTTCCAGACCCGCTCGGGAGCGACCGGCGACGAGCTGGCCGAGCGGATCGACGGCCTCTTTGCGCTCTGCGAGATGTCGTTCACCCAGGTCGACGCGGTCTGCGTCTCTTCGGTGGTGCCACCGCTGGGGGCTCAGTTCGAACAGCTCAGCGAGCGGTACCTGGAAGCCGATTGCCTGACGATCGGGCCCGGAGTGAAGACCGGGATGCCGATCCGGATCGAGAACCCGCTGGAGGTGGGGGCCGACCGCCTGGTCAACGCGATCGCCGCCTACGACCACTTCGGCCAGGCCTGCGTCTCCGTCGACTTCGGCACCGGGATCAACATCGACGCCGTCTCCGCCGAGGGCGAGTACCTGGGCGGCGCGATCGGCCCCGGCCTCGCGCCCTCGCTCAGCGCCCTGATCGAACGGGCGGCTCGCATCACCCGGATCGACCTCGAAGAGCCCCAGGAAGCGATCGGCCGCTCGACCCAGGCGGCGATCCACTCCGGTTTCATCTTCGGCTTCGCCGGCCTGATCGACGGCATCGTGCGCCGCATCGAAGGCGAGCTGCCGAACCCGCGACTGCTTGCCACCGGTGGCTATGCCTCGACCGTGGTCCCTTTCACCGAGACGATCACCGAGGTCGACGATCTTCTGACCTTGAAGGGATTGCGGCTGATCCATGAGCGCAACCAGTGACGACCGGGTCCCGCAGCCGGGCCTGACCGAGCCCTTCGAGATCGGCGGCGTCCGGCTCTCCAACCGCGTCCTGCTCGCGCCCCTGGCCGGGATCGGCAACTGGTTCGTGCGCCTGCAGGCCAAGCGCCACGGGGCCGGGCTGGCGGTCTCCGAGATGGTCTCCAGCTTCGCCCTGCACTACCGCAACGAACGCACCCTGCGCGACCTGATGCGGATCCACCCCGACGAGCACCCCGTCTCCGTGCAGCTGTTCGGCCACGACGCCGAGGTGATGCGCTCGGGGGCGGAGATCGCCGCCGCGGCCGGGGCCGACCTGATCGACATCAACATGGGCTGCCCGGTGCCGAAGGTCCGCCGCACCGGCGCCGGCGCGCAGCTGCTGCGCGACCCCGAGCTGGCACTGGGCCTGGCTCGCGGCGCCGCCGCCGGCAGCGGCCTGCCGGTGACCGTGAAGCTGCGCTCGGGGATCGAGGCCGGCGACCGCTCCGGCTTCGAGCTGGCGCTGCGGCTGGTCGAGGAGGCCGGGGTGGCGGCGATCGGCTTCCACCCCCGCGCCGCGACCAAGGGCCACAAGGGCTCGCCGGACTACGCGCTGACCCGCGAGCTGGTCGAACGGGTCGACGTCCCGGTGATCGTCTCCGGCGGCCTCAGCGGCGCCGCGGCGGCGCGGGCGGCCTACGAGGAGTCCGGCGCCGCGGCGGTGATGATCGCCCGCGGCTCGCTCGGCAACCCCTGGGTCTTCGAGGAACTGACCGGGCGCCGGACCGAGCCGCCCTCGCGGCCTGAGATCGTCGCCGAGCTGCTCTGGGTGGTCGACCGCGCCGAGGAGCATCTCGGGCGCGAGCGGGCGGAGCGCTACCTGCGCAAGTTCTACCCCTGGTACAGCCAGCGCCTGGAGGCCCCGCCGGCGCTGATCGACGAGCTGCACCGCAGCGCCGACCTCGACCGCGCAAGAGAATTAATCGGCTCCTTGGCAGGGTCCGGAGGGTTGCTGAGAACCGCCTGATTGCCGCCTGTCGGCCCTCGCTATAATCCCGCGACTCAAAGCCCGGGTGCGGCAGGTCGTGCAGCCGCATCGGGGCGTTTTTTTCGCTCTGGGAGTCCACATTTTCGGGTCTCCCCCCAATCCAAAAGCGAGGTAGTCGTACGTGAGTCGCCAGGCGGTAGTCACCCCCGAGGGTCTCGAGAAGCTCAAAGAGGAGATCGAGCACCTCTCGACCACGAAACGCCGTGAGGTGGCGGCTCGGATCAAGGAGGCCCGCGAAGGCGGCGACATCTCCGAGAACGCCGAATACGACGACGCCAAGAACGAACAGGCGCTGCTCGAGGGCCGGATCGCCCAGCTCGAAGAGCGGTTGCGGCGGGCGACCGTTATCGACGAGAAGGCGCTCAGCACCGACGAGGTCGGCTTCGGCTCGATCGTCCACGTCAAAGATCAGAAGTCCGGCGACTCGCAGAAATTCCAGATCGTCGGCTCCACCGAGGCCAATCCCTTCGAGCACAAGCTCTCCAACGAGTCGCCGATCGGCAAAGCCCTGGTCGGCAAGAAGCGCAACGACGTGGTCACCGTCGAGGTCCCGCGCGGGCCGAAGAAGAAACTCAAAATCACGAAAATCGAGAAGGCGTAGAGCCGGCCCCGACAGGGGTTCCGCTTAACTTTTTCGAGGATCGCCGGCAGCTTCCGCCCGTGATCGCGGCGGCGAAAAAGTACAAGGCGCTTCACCCCTGCCGGGACCGGCGCTCGATCGCTCAATAGGCTCGTGCGGCATGGGTGACTCTTCCGAGCAGCCGGAGCTCTCCGACCTACTTCGCGACCGGCGGGAGAAGCTGGGGCGGATCCGGGAGGCCGGGGTCGAGCCGTTCCCGCACGAGTTCTCGCGGCGCGAGGACGTCGCCGAGGTGCGGGCGGCGCACGAGGGCCTGGCGCCGGGGGTCGAGACCGAGTCGCGCCACCGGGTCGCCGGCCGCATCGCCGCCCGCCGCGGTCACGGCAAGGCCTGCTTCATCGACCTCCGCGACGGCAGCGGCGAGATCCAGCTGCACGCCCGCGAGGACCTGCTCGGCGAGGAGGCCTACGCGATGCTGGTCGACCTCGACCTCGGCGACATCGTCGGCGTCGAGGGGACGGCGATGGCGACCCGGCGCGGCGGCGAGCTCTCGCTGGCGATCGACCGCTGGCGGCTGCTCGCCAAGAGCCTGCGGCCGCCGCCCGACAGGTACCACGGCCTCGAGGACACCGAGACCCGCTTCCGCCGCCGCGAGCTCGATCTGATCGCCAACGAGGAGAGCCGGCAGATCTTCCGCACCCGGGCCCGCACGATCACCGAGATCCGCCGCTGGCTCGACGACCACGGCTACGTCGAGGTCGAGACGCCGGTCCTGCAGCCGCTCTACGGCGGCGCCCTGGCCCGCCCTTTCGTCACCCACCACAACCAGCTCGACCGCGACTTCTACCTGCGGATCGCCACCGAGCTCTACCTGAAGCGGCTGATCGTCGGCGGCATCGACCGCGTCTACGAGCTCGGCAAGGACTTCCGCAACGAGGGCGTCTCGCACAAGCACAACCCCGAGTTCACGATGCTGGAGTGGTACGAGGCCTACGCCGACTACGAGAAGACCGCCCACGACCTCGAGCTGATGGTCGCCGAGACCGCCGAGCGGGTGCTCGGCACGACCGTGGTCGAGCGCGGCGAGACCGAGATCGACTTCGCCCCGCCCTGGCGGCGGATCACCCTGCGCGAGGCGATCCTCGAGCGCTCCGGGATCGACATCCGCGAGCACCCCGACCGCGAGTCGCTGGCGCGGGCGATCGGCGGTGAGATCGACCCCGCCGCGGGCTGGGGCAAGCTGGTCGACGGGCTCCTATCGCGCGACGTCGAGCCCGGCCTGATCCAGCCGACCTTCCTCCTCGACTACCCGACCGAGCTCTCGCCCTTCGCCAAGGCGCACCGCTCCGAGCCGGGCCTGGTCGAGCGCTGGGAGGCGTTCGCCGGCGGCGTCGAGATCGCCAACTCCTTCAGCGAGCTCAACGACCCCGACGAGCAGCGCCGCCGCTTCGAGCAGCAGGCGGCCGAGATCGCCCGCGGCGACGACGAGGCGCAGCCCTACGACGAGGTCTTCGTCGAAGCGCTCGAACAGGGGATGCCGCCGACCGGCGGCGTCGGCCTCGGCGTCGACCGCCTGGTGATGATGCTGACCGGGGCCGCCAGCATCCGCGAAGTGCTGCTATTTCCAGCGATGCGGTCCTGAATTCCCGCTCCTAGCGAGAAAGCGCCGCAATGAGCCGGACTGACGCTCTCGGTAGAGTTAAGGGACACAAGGGCGCCTTCCGATATCGATGAGGTGTCTGCCGGTACCAATCCGGGCAACCGGGTTCGACCAAGAAGAGGTTTCATTTGTTCGAGCGATTCACTGAGCGAGCTCGTCAGGTCGTCGTCCTAGCGCAGGAGGAGGCCCGGACTCTCAAGCACAATTACATCGGCACCGAGCACATCCTGCTCGGTCTCCTTCGCGAGGAGGAGGGTCTGGCCGCGCGCGTTCTCGAGTCCCTCGACATCACCGTCGAAAGGGTTCGCTCGCAGGTCGTTCGCATCGTCGGCTCCGGCGAGGAGGTCACCTCCGGCCAGATCCCGTTCACGCCGCGCGCCAAGAAGGTCCTCGAGCTGGCCCTGCGCGAGGCGCTCTCGCTCGGCCACAACTACATCGGCACCGAGCACATCCTGCTCGGCCTCGTGCGTGAGAACGAGGGCGTCGCCGCCCGCATCCTGCTCGACTTCGACGCCGACTCGGACAAGATCCGCAACGAGGTCATCCGCATGCTCTCCGGCCCCGGTGGCCGTCGCCAGGGCAGCGGTGGCGGTGGCGGTCAGGGCGAGGGCAAAAAGTCTTCGAAACTGCTCGACCAGTTCGGCCGCAACCTCACCCGCCTCGCCGAGGAGGGCAAGCTCGACCCGGTGATCGGTCGCGAGACCGAGATCGAGCGGATCATGCAGATCCTCTCCCGCCGCACCAAGAACAACCCGGTGCTGCTGGGCGAGCCCGGGGTCGGCAAGACCGCCGTGGTCGAGGGGCTGGCCGCTCGCATCAACAAAGGCGAGGTCCCGGAGCTGCTGAAGAACAAACAGATCTACACGCTGGACCTGGCCGCCCTGGTCGCCGGCTCGAAGTACCGCGGCGAGTTCGAGGAGCGGCTCAAGAAGGTGATGAAAGAGATCACCCAGCGCGGCGACATCATCCTCTTCATCGACGAGCTCCACAACCTGGTCGGCGCCGGCGCCGCCGAGGGCGCGATCGACGCCGCCTCGATCCTGAAGCCGGCCCTGGCCCGCGGCGAGCTGCAGACGATCGGCGCGACCACGCTCGACGAGTACCGCAAGTACCTCGAGCGCGACTCGGCGCTGGAGCGCCGCTTCGCCCAGATCAAGGTCGACCAGCCCTCCCCTGAGGACACGGTGCGGATCCTCGAGGGCCTGCGCGAGCGCTACGAACAGCACCACAAAGTCACGATCAACGACGAGGCGCTGGCTGCCGCCGCCGAGCTCGCCGACCGCTACATCTCCGACCGCTTCCTCCCGGACAAGGCGATCGACCTGATCGACGAGGCGGGCTCGCGGATGCGCATCAAGTCGATGAGCACGCCGCCGGTCTACCGCGACCTCGAGGAGGAGATCGAGACGACGCGGCGCGAGAAGGAGGCCGCGATCGAGGCCCAGGAGTTCGAAAAAGCCGCCAACCTGCGCGACACCGAGCGTCAGCTGACGACGAAAAAGCGCCAGCTCGAAGACGAGTGGGCGGAGGGCGAGAACGGCGAGCGCCCGGTCGTCGGCGAAGAGGAGATCGCCGACATCGTCTCGATGTGGACCGGCATCCCGGTCTTCAAACTGACCGAGGCCGAGACCAAAAAGCTGATCCGCATGGAGGAGGAACTCCACAAGCGGGTGATCGGCCAGGAGGTCGCGATCACCGCCGTCTCGAAAGCGATCCGTCGCTCGCGCGCCGGGATCAAGGACCCGAAGCGCCCGGCCGGCTCGTTCATCTTCCTCGGCCCCTCCGGGGTCGGCAAGACCGAGCTCGCCCGCACCCTCGCCGACTTCCTCTTCGGCGACGAGGAGGCGATGATCCGGATCGACATGTCCGAGTACATGGAGAAGCACGCCGTCAGTCGCCTGGTCGGCTCTCCTCCGGGCTACATCGGCTACGACGAGGGCGGTCAGCTGACCGAGGCCGTGCGCCGCAAGCCGTACTCGGTGCTGCTGCTCGACGAGATCGAGAAGGCGCACCCGGACGTCTTCAACATCCTCCTGCAGATCCTCGAGGACGGGCGCCTGACCGACGCCCAGGGCCGCACGGTCGACTTCCGCAACGCGATCGTGATCATGACCTCGAACATCGGCGCCTCGGAGATCTCCAAGAACACCTCGATCGGGTTCACCGTCTCCGACGAGACCGGGATGTCCTACGGCGACATGAAGAACCGGATCATGAGCGACCTCAAAAAAGTCTTCCGGCCCGAGTTCCTCAACCGGATCGACGAGGTGATCGTCTTCCACAAGCTCGCCAAGGACGAGGTCAAGCACATCATCGACCTGATGATCAGCCGCGTCCGCGTCCAGGTCGCCGAGCACGAACTGCAGCTGGAGCTGGCCGAGGACGCGAAGGACATCCTGGTCGAGAAAGGCTGGGACCCGTCGATGGGCGCGCGTCCGCTGCGCCGGGCGATCCAGCGCTACATCGAGGACCCGCTGGCCGACGAAGTCCTGCGCCAGGGCGAGATGGAGCCCGGCTCGACCGTGATGGTCTCCCGCGACGTCGCCGGGGACGAGGAAGACAAGCCGCTGAAGCTGACGATCATCCCGCCGAAGAAGCCGCCGGCGAAACCGAAGCCGCCCGAGCCCGAGAAGGTCGGGGTCGGCGCCAAGCAGGGCGACGACGTCGAGCACGTGGGCGACGGCGACGACGGACCGGGCGACGCGCCCACCGAGCCCTGAGCCCCGGTAGCGCGATGACCGGCGCGCCCGGCCGCAGCGCGATCGGCACCTGGAGCGGCGGTCGCTTCCTCCACTTCGGCGAGGCGATCGACGAAGACCGCCTGGTCGCGCTGCTGCGTCCCGGCAACGGGATCGACACCGTCCTCAGCGCCGACGCCTACGGGCAGGGCGAGGCCGACCGCGTGCTCGGCCGGGCGCTGGCGGGGGTGCCGCGCGACACCTACAGCCTGGTCGGCGCCGTCGGCCACGACTTCTACGAGGGCGAGCGCAACGGGCCGAAGGGCTTCCCGCGCTTCACCGACCCGGCCCTGCGCGGTCCCGACCAGTACGCGTCCTACCTGCGGATGGCGACCGAGGCCAGCCTGGAGCGGATCGGCGCCGACTCCTTCGACCTGCTGCTGCTGCACAACCCCGACCGCGCCGGCTACGGCTCGGAGGCCGTCTGGGACGGGATGGCGGCGCTGCGCGAGGCCGGTCTGACCTCACGGATCGGCGTCGCCCCGGGGCCGGCCAACGGCTTCACGCTCGACCTGATCGGCTGCCTGGAGCGCTTCGGCGACCGGATCGACTGGGCGATGATCATCCTCAACCCGCTCGAGCCCTGGCCCGGCGAGCTCTGCCTCGACGCCGCCGCCCGCCACGAGGTCGAGGTGCTGACCCGGGTGGTCGACTACGGCGGCCTCTTCTGGGGCGACCTCCACGCCGGCATGGAGCTGGGCCGCACCGACCACCGCTCCTTCCGGCCCGCCGGCTGGATCGAGGCCGGCCTGGAGAAGCTGGAGCGGCTGCGCCCGTTCGCCGCGGCGGCCGACCTGACGACGATCCAGCTCGCCTGCCAGTGGAACCTCGCCCACCCCGCGGTCGCCGCGGTCGCCCCGACCCTGATCCAGGAGGTCGGCCCCGACGCCCGCCCGATCGAGGACAAGCGGGCCGAGCTGGCGGCGCTGCCGGCCGAGCAGCGGATCGGCGAGGCCGAGCGCGAGGCAATCCGGGCGATCGGCGACAACACCGGCTCGATGGCCCTGAAGGGCGCCAGCCCCGCCCACGAGGGGGCCGACCAGCCCGATCGCTGGTCCCTCGACGACGACCTCGTCGCGGTGGGCGGCCGCTGGGGCATCGACCCAGCTCGCGACCTCGTCAAAGCCTAGTTCGGCGCTGCGGGGGCGGGGGAGGGGTCCGGTCACGCTCCGGGCGAATTGAGTCGCGCCCCTATCGGGGCAGGGCGCGGAAATCTGCTCTCAAAGAGGCCCAGGGTTCGGACGCTTTCTCATCTAGCAGCCGCCCCCTGGGCGTCTGGAGGAGGACGCTTCGTGGGAGCGATGTCAGCGACCCTCGCGGGAATGTCGCAAAGCGGCGGAAATGCAATCCGATTCCTGCCCGCCATAGGCGGGCAGCACCATAGGGAGCGTCGCCCGAAGGGCGCGCGACTCAATTCCCGCGAGGGTCGCTGACATCGCTCGCGCCAACCGACCTCCCGTCCCCATACGCTCCGCCCGTGAACCGCCAATGGTGGACCCTCGCCGGCGCCTGCGCCGGCCTCTTCCTGCTGATGCTGGACTCGACCGTGGTGGCGCTGGCGCTGCCGGTCATCCACCGGGACCTCGACGCCTCCTCGGAGGCGCTGCAGTGGATGATGAACGGCTACCTGCTGACGATCGCGATCCTCGTGATCAGCGCCGGGCGGCTCGGCGACATGTTTGGCCGCAAGCGGGCCTTCCTGGTCGGGATGGCGATCTTCGCCGCCGGCTCGGTGGTCTCCGGGACGGCGGCGAGCGCGGAGATGCTGATCGCCGGCCGGGTGGTCCAGGGCGTGGGCGCGGCGCCGATGCTGACGCTCTCGCTGGCGCTGATCTGCAACGTCTTCCCGGGCCGCTCGGAGCAGGCGAGCGCGCTCGGCATCTGGGCCGCCGTCTCGGCGGTCGCGCTGGCGGTCGGCCCGCTGGCGGGCGGGGCGCTGATCGAACTCGACTGGCGGGCGATCTTCTGGGTCAACGTGCCGGTCGCCGCGGTCGGCTTCGCGATCATGGCCGCCGCGGCGCCCGAGTCGACCGACCCCGGTTCGGGCACGCGGATCGACTGGCGGGGGCTCGGCCTGCTCAGCGTCGGCCTCTTCGCGGTCGTCGTCGCTCTGGTCGAGAGCCGGGCCTGGGGCGCCGGCCCGGCGCTCGCCGTCGGCATCGCCGGGGCGCTGATGTTGGGGGCGTTCGTCGGCGCCGAGCGCCGGGCCCGCGAGCCGCTGGTCGAACTCTCGCTGTTTCGCAACGGCCCCTACTTCGGGGCCACGGCCGCCGCCTTCGCCCTGGTCGGCGCCTACTGGGCAGTGATGTTCTTCCAGCCGCAGTACCTGCAGGACGCGCGCGGCCATTCCGCGGTCGAGAGCGGCCTGCTGATCCTCCCGATCACCGCGCCGATGATCTTCATCTCGCCCTTCTCCGGCCGCCTCATCGCGCGCTTCGGGGCGCGGCTGCTGATGACCACCGGGATGTTGCTGGGCACCGCCGGGACCCTGGTCCTGACCCAGGTCGACGCGACCAGCCCCTACGGGACGACGCTGGTCGGCTACCTGCTCTTCGGGATCGCGCTCGGGTTCGTCTACGCGCCGATGTCGACCGCGGCGATGGCGGCGATGCCGGGCGAGAAGGTGGGGATCGCCGCCGGGGTTCTGGCGATGAACCGGCTGGTCGCCGGCGCCGTCGCCCTGGCGGCCAGCGGGACGGTGTTCCACGCTCTGCTCGGGGACGGCGACTCCTTCGCCGACGCGGTGGCCGGCTCGACCTGGGTCGTGGTCGTCCTCTGCGCGGCCGGCGCCGCCCTCACCTGGGCCTTCGTGCGCGACCCCGATCCCCCCGGGCCGGACCCCTCCGTGGCTGGCGATCCGCCGCCCGCGGAGCTGCGCCACCACCAGCATCACCGCCGCTTCCACCTCTGAGCTTGACATTCCCTTTTCCGAGCTATCCACTCGGGTATGGGCAGACCGCATTCCAGAGCGCTTTTTGCCATCCTCTCTGGTGATGGCATCACTGTCCGGGGACGAGCTTCAAGAGCTTTCTGAACGTCAGGATCCCCGCCTACTAAGAGCCCTCGACGTGGTCGCCCCTGGCGGCGCACTGCGAGAGGGAATCGACAACATCGTCCACTCGCGCACCGGTGGGCTGATCGTCGTCGGCGACCTCGACGACATCTCCCACCTGCTCTCCGGCGGGATCAAGCTCGACGTCGACTACACGCCGGCGATGCTCTACCAGGTGGCGAAGATGGACGGGGCGATCGTGCTCAACCGCAGGCGACCACGATCGCCTGGGCCAACGTGCAGCTGATGCCGGACCCGACGATCCTCTCCTCGGAGACCGGCACCCGCCACCGCACCGCCGAGCGCGTCTCCAAACAGACGACGGCGCTGGTGATCGCGATCTCCCAGCGCCGCGACGTCGTCTCGCTCTACGTCGAGGGGACCAAGTACATCCTTCAGGACATCCCCGCGGTGCTGGCCAAAGCCAACCAGGGGCTGGCGACGCTGGAGAAGTACCGCGAGCGCCTCGACCAGGTCTCGGCGCGGCTGACCGTGCTCGAGTTCGAGGGCGGCGGCGTCCTCCACGACGCCCTCGCCGTGCTCCAGCGGGCCGAGCTGGTGACCCGGATGGCGGTCGAGGTCGAGCGCTACATCGTCGAGCTCGGGACCGAGGGCCGGCTGATCGAGATGCAGCTGGAGGAGACGATGGTCGGCGTCGCCGCCGACAAGACCGCGCTGATCCGCGACTACTCGGTCGAGGACTCCGAGGAGAACCTCAACGCGGTCCTGCACGCGCTGGGCCGGATGCCCCACCAGGACGTGCTCGACTTCGGCCGTCTCGCCGAGCTGCTCGGCTACGACCGCAAGCTCAACACGCTCGACTTCCCGGTCGCCCCGCGCGGCTACCGCGTGCTCGGCCGGGTCCCCCGCATCCCCAAGCTTGTCGTCCAGAAGATCACCCACGAGCTGGGCGGGTTGGAGGAGGTCCTCGCGGCCTCCGACGCCGACCTCGCCGCCGTCGACGGAGTCGGCCCCACCCGGGCCAAGGACATCCGCGAGGGCCTGCGCCGGCTCCAGGAGGTCGACCTGGTCGACCGGTACTTACAGAGCTGACGGCGACAGGCGCCGTCGGGACACACGAAAGGAGCCACCGATTTCCGAGCTAGACGAGGCCATGATCGAGGAGGTCTTCGAGGAGGACGTCGTTTACGTCTGTGACTTCGAGGAGGGCGACAAGGTCGTCTACCCCCACCACGGCGCTGGCCTGGTGATGACGAAAGAGACCCGCGAGCTGATGGGGGAGGAGCGTGAGTACCTCACGATCAAGATCCTCCACAACGAGCTGACGGTGATGGTCCCCTGCGAAAACGCCGGCAAGGCGGGTCTGCGTCGCGTCATCGACGAGGAAGAAATCAAGAAAGTCACAACCGTCCTCACCGACGAGGTCTCGGAGATGCCGAAGAACTGGAACCGGCGCTTCAAGTACAACCGCGAGAAGATCAAGACCGGCGACGTCTTCGAGCTGGCCGAGGTCGTCCGCAACCTCGCGATCCGCGAGATGGAAAAGGGCCTCTCCACCGGCGAGAAGCAGATGTACACGCGGGCGAAGAAGATCCTCGCCTCGGAGTTCATGTACGCGCTCGACAAAGACGAGGACGGCGCGGAGGAATACCTGGACGGCCTGCTGGAGGAGCGCTTCGCCGCCACGGCGTAGTTCTCCTGCGGTAACCGCAGTCATCGCGGCCGCCGGCTCCGGGGAGCGTCTCGGAGCCGGCGGCCCGAAGGCCTTCGTGCCGTTGGCGGGCCGGCCGATGGTCGAGTGGTCGCTGGCCGCGTTCGGGGCCTGCGAGGTGGTGGAGGCGATCGTGGTGGCGGTGCCGCCGGGCCTGGCCGACGAGGCGTCGAGCCGCCTCCCGAACATCCGGCAGGTAGGTCCGGATGACGGCTCGACGACCCTCGTGGCCGGCGGGGCGACGCGCGCGGAGTCGGTCTCCAACGCACTCCAGGTCGTGGAGACGGAGTTGGTCGCGATCCATGACGCGGCGAGGCCGCTGATCACGCCTGAGCTGATCGAAGCGATCGTCGCGACGCTCGAGGCGGCCCCCGAGGCAGCCGGCGCGATCGCCGCCACTCCGGTCACGGACACCGTCAAGCAGCTGCCCCGGGAATCGAGGAGTGCAAGAGCCACCTCTGAGGTGGGATATGCACTCCTCAAAGTCGAGGCGACGCTGGATCGGTCGCGGCTGTGGGCGGCGCAGACGCCTCAGGTCTTCAGGACGGAGGCGCTGCGGGGGGCGCTGGAGGTCGATGAGGCCGCGCGCGACGCGGCCACCGACGAGGCGATGCTGGTCGAGGCGGCGGGGGGGACGGTGCTCCTGCACCCCTGCGGGCCGGAGAACCTGAAGGTGACGACGTCGCTGGACCTCAGGGTCGCCGAGATGCTGCTGTCCGAGCGGGCCGAGTAGCCCGCCGGCTCATTCGCTGAGGATCAGGGCGACCACGGCGGCCGCGAAGCAGAGGGCGCCGACGCTGATCGCGACGCCGGCGTTGACCGCGCCCGCCAGTGCCGCGATCACCGCGCCCCCGGCGAAGGCGAGCAGCAGGAGGAGGAGCTGGCGCCGCATCCGGGCGGACTCTATTCGGCCCGGTGCAGGCGTCGCCGCCGCCGGAAGAGCGAGCGCTGGACCTGCAGGGTGGCGACGCCGGCGAGCACGATCGCGGTCAGGTTGACGGCGAGCTGGGCGATCGCCCCGCGCCACTCGCTCCAGTCGCCGAGCGCCAGCGCGATGCCGATGTTGGCGGCGGCGAGGATCGTCGTCACCGAGATCAGGACGCCGATCAGCGCCCCCGACTTGGCCGAGGTCAGCGAGAGCACGCCGGCCGCTCCGGCCAGCGCGGCGACGATGAACGAGAAGGCGTCCGGGTGGGCGATGAAGTCCGTGAGGACGTGCCGGGAGCTCTCGAAGTCGGCGTCGAGCAGGCCGCTCGCGTCGGCGAAGAGGGTGAAGAGGAAGGCGGTGGAGATCGCCAGCGGGAAGCCGAGGGCGAGCGCTGCCAGGGAGCGCTTGGCGACGTCGGCGCGGCGGTCGACGATCGCCACGCAGAGGCCGGCCAGCGGGCCGAACTCCGGCCCGACGACCATGCCGCCGATGATCAGGATCGGCGATTCGAGGTAGATCCCGATCGCCGCGATCAGGCAGGAGAGGACCATGAAGATCAGGAAGTGGCCGCCGAGCTCGGTGCTCTCGGAGGTGCGCGCTTCGACTTCCTCCCAGACGACCGCGTCCGACGGCGCCCCGCGGGCCGCCCGCACTGCCCGTTCGGATCCCTCGGAGAGGTGCGAGTCGATCTGTTCGATCGCGATCGAGCCGTCCTCGGGGATCGCCAGCTCGCGCAGGTCGTCGATGATCACGCTGGCGTCCTCGCGGGCGACGTCGCAGAGGATCACGTCGCCGGCCGGCTTGCGGGCGGCGTCGGCGAGGAAGACCAGGTTGCTGGTCGATTCCGAGCCCTCGAGCAGGGCGACGACCTGCTCGGAGCGGTCGACGGGGGCGACGATCCGCAGGTGGATCATGCGGCCAGCGTATCCGCGCCCCGCTTGGCTAGGCTCGACCCTGAGATGCTCACCGACTACCACCTGCACCTGCGCCCCGACGACGCCGGCACCGCGGCGGAGAGCTACTTCACGGCCGAGAACGTCGAGCGCTACCTGGCCGCCGCGACCGCCGCCGGGATCGAGGAGCTCGGCGTCTCCGAGCACGTCTACCGCTTCCGCCAGGCGCTCGACCTCTGGCGCCACCCGCTCTGGGTCGAGAACGCCCACGACGACCTCGACGCCTACTGCGAGTTCGTCCGCGCGCACGCCGCTGCGGCTGGGGATCGAGTGCGACTTCATCCCCGGCGCCGAAGAGCGGACCGCGGAGCTGCTGGAGGCGCGCGACTTCGACTACGTCGTCGGCTCGGTCCACTTCATCGGCGAGGGCGACGCCGCCGTCGACCACGACGGCTTCGACGTCTGGGAGGGCAGCGAGGACCCGGACGAGATCTGGCGCCGCTACTTCGAGGCGCTCGCCGAGTGCGCCCGCTCCGGCCTCTTCGACATCCTCGCCCACCCGGACCTGGTCAAGGTCTGGGGCCGCGACCGCGGCCGCTGCCCGAGCGCGACCTGCGGCGCTTCTACGAGCCCGCGGTCGAGGCGATCGCCGAGAGCGGGATCGCGGTCGAGCTCTCGACCGCGGGGCTGCGCAAGCCGGTCGGCGAGCTCTACCCGGCGCGCGCCTTCGCCGAGCTCTGCGTCGAGGCCGGCGCCCCGTTCGCGCTCTCCTCCGACGCCCATCTGCCCGAGCAGGTCGGCTTCGAATACGAGCGCGCGGTCGAGTTCCTCGACGCGCTCGGGGTCGGGGAGATCTCCGTCTTCGAGCAGCGGCGCCGCAGCCTGGCCCCGCTCGGCAGCCGGGTCGGCTGAGGGAATCGCGGTGATCGGGATCGGCTACGACAGCCACCGCTTCGCCGCCGGCCGCCGGCTCGTCCTCGGCGGGGTCGAGATCGAGCACGAGCTGGGCCTCGAGGGCCACTCCGACGCCGACGTCCTCACCCACGCGGTGATCGACGCGATCCTCGGCGCCGCCGGCGGCGGCGACATCGGCACGCTCTTCCCGCCGACGAGGAGCGCTGGCGGGACGCCGACTCGATCGACCTGCTGCGGACCGCGGTCGGGACGATCGCCGGCGCGATCGTCAACGTCGACGCGACCCTGATCTGCGAGCAGCCGCGGCTCGGCCCCTACAAGGCCGAGATGGAGCGGATCCTCGGCGAGGCGACCTCGGCCCGGGTCAGCGTCAAGGCGACCAGCAACGAGGGGATGGGCTGGATCGGCCGCGGCGAGGGCATCGCCTGCATCGCGGTGGCCCTGGTCCAGAGCGAATAGGCTTCACGATTCGATGGCGAATTCGAGCACGAACGCGGGCGGGTCTGTCCGGGCCTCGGTCGTCGGACTCTGATCTTCGAGGGGAAGGTGCTGCGCGAAGCCGGCATGCTGGCGCCCGATGCGCCCCGACAAGGCCGCTGCGCGTCGGCCTCGACCTTCCTGCGCTGGGGCGCCTCGCCGGCGACCGGCGTCGACCACCGCCGCGATCCAGCACCCGCACGAGATCGCGATCCTCGACGAACGCGGCTCGCTCAGCTGGGAGCGCCTGCACCGCCGCTCCAACGCGCTCGCCCACTCCTTCGCGGCGATGGGGATCGGCCACGGCGACGGGGTCGGGATCATGTGCCGCAACCACCGCGGCTTCCTCGAGGCGACCCTGGCGGCGGCCAAGCTCGGCGCCAGCGCGCTCTACCTGAACACGATGTTCGCCGGCCCGCAGCTGGTCGAGGTGACCCGCCGCGAGGGGCCGAAGGCGCTGGTCTACGACGAGGAGTTCGCCGACCTGCTGGACGGGCGTCGACGCCCGGCGTGCGCCGGATCGTCGCCTGGACGACGGCGGCGCCGCCGGCGCGAGGCGACGACGCTGGAGCAGCTGATCGCCGCCGGCGACGACTCCGACCTCAAGCCGCCGCCGGAGAAACCGCGCTTCGTGATCCTCACCTCGGGCACCACCGGGACGCCGAAGGGCGCCCAGCGCACCAGCCCCGACGGGCTCTTCACGCTCGCCTCGCTGATCGACAAGATCCCCTTCCGCACGCGGCAGACGATGGTGATCGCGGCGCCGCTCTTCCACTCCTGGGGCTTCTTCCACTTCGTGATGAGCCTGCCGACCGCCTCGACGATGGTGCTGCGGCGCCGCTTCGACCCGGAGGAGACGCTGCGCGGCGATCGAGCGCAACCGCGCCGACGTGCTCGGCCGCGGTGCCGGTGATGGTGCAGCGGATCCTCGGCCTGCCCGACGAGACGCTCGACTCGCTACGACCTCTCCTCGCTGCGGATCACCTCGCTCTCGGGCTCGGCGCTGCCGGGCGAGCTGGCGATCGACTGGATGGACCGCTTCGGCGACTCCGTCTACAACCTCTACGGCTCGACCGAGGTCGCCTACGCGACGGTCGCCACCCCCGAGGACCTGCGCGCCGCCCCCGGCACCGCCGGCAGGCCGCCGCGGGGGACCCGGATCAGGCTCTTCGACGAGGCCGGCAAGGAGGTGCCGCAGGGCGAGGTCGGGCGGATCTTCGTCGGCAACGAAATGTCCTTCGAGGGCTACACCGGCGGCGGCAACAAGGAGGCGATCGACGGCCTGCTCTCCAGCGGCGACGTCGGCCACTTCGACGCCGACGGCCGGCTCTTCATCGACGGCCGCGACGACGAGATGATCGTCTCCGGCGGCGAGAACGTCTTCCCGCGCGAGGTCGAGGACCTGCTCGCCGACCTCGACGGGGTCGTCGAGGTGGCGGTGATCGGGGTCGAGGACGAGGAGTTCGGCCAGCGCCTGAAGGCCTTCGTCGTGCTCGAGCGAGGGGGCCGAGCTGGGCGCCGCCGACCTCACCGCCCACGTCAAGGCGAACCTGGCCGGCTACAAGGCCCCGCGCGAAGTCGAGTTCCTCGACGAGCTGCCGCGCAACGCCACCGGCAAGGTGCTGAAGCGCGAGCTGAGCTGATCGGCCGCGCGAGACGCGGGAATCGATCCTCCCGCCGTAGTAGTTTGCCTGGGGATGAGCGAACCAGCCAGGCAGCTGAGAGCAGTCGGCGAGGCGCGGCGAGACCATGCACGGTGTCGCCAGCCAGGCGCTGGAGTGGGTGCGGTCTCCGAGCAGCGGGTCGCCGCCGCCGAGGCGCGCAGCCGAGAAGGTCCGCGCCGAGCTCGAAGCAGCGGGCGATGGAGACGCTGCGCGAGGTCTCCGGCGAGGCGCGCAAGCGGATCGCCGCCGAGCGCGAGGCGCGCAGGCCGAGGCCGAGGCCCGGGTCGCCGGCGCCGAGCAGGGCCGCGACCGCGCCGAGAAGGCCTTCGAGGAGCTGCAGCAGCGCTCGCAGGCCGAGCGCGAGCAGCTCGTCGCCCAGACCGGGCGCCAGGCGACGCGAGCGGACCGGCCGAGGCGAAGGCCGCCGAGCGAGGCTGGCCGAGCGCCGACGGGCCGAGCTCGAGCAGCCGGGTCGCCGAGGCGCGAGCAGAGGATCCAGGCCGAGGCCGACCGCCGCGTCGCCGACGCCGAGCAGCGCGCCGCCGAAGCCGAGGCCGCCGCGCCGAGGCGCACGAGGCGACGGCGATGCGGCTCGAGACCGAGATCGAGCAGCGGGTGATGGAAGGCACCGAGGAGGTCCGCCGCGAAGCCGAGGAAAGCGTCCGCAGGCTGGTCGAGAAGGTCGAGCGCGAGGCCGAGGAGCTCGGCCCGCGCCCGGGCCGAGGAGCAGCTGCAGGTCGAGTCCGACCGGATCCGGGTCCAGGCCCAGCGCCGCGAGGAGCGCGCCCGCGAGGCGACCGAGGACGAGATCCAGGCCAGCGTCAGCAAGGCCAAGCGCGAGGCGCAGGCGGCCGCCGAGGAGTCGGCGCCGACCTGGCTGCGCAGCGAGTCGGCCGCTTCGACGGCCGGCTACCGCACCTTCTAGCCCGCCCGGGCGAAATCGATCATCATCCTCGCGATGCGCGAGGTGAGGATCAGGGACACGCTCAGCGGCGAGCCGCGGATCGCTCGACCCCGGCGAGGAGGTCGGGATCTACGCCTGCGGCCCGACCGTCTACAGCCGCATCCACATCGGCAACGCCCGGCCCTTCGTCGTCTTCTCGCTGTTCGCCCGCTTCCTGCGCTCGGAGGGCTACCGGGCGCGGCTGGTCGTCAACGTCACCGACGTCAACGACAAGATCTACGCCGCCGCGACGCGCGGCCGGGGAGCCCTCGGGCGAGTTCGCGGCGCGGATGACCGCCGCCTACTTCGAGGACACCGACCGGCTCGGCCTCGGCCGCCCCGACGCCGAGCCGCTGGCGACCGCGACGATCGCCGGCATCGTCGCCCTGATCGCCGACCTGGTCGAGTCCGGCCACGCCTACGAGTCCGGCGGCGACGTCTACTTCCGCGTCCGCAGCTTCGACGGCTACGGCAAGCTCTCCAACCGCCGCCCCGAGGACATGGACCAGGGCGAGGAGGCGGGCTCGGCCTCGCTGAAGGAGGACCGGCTCGACTTCGCGCTCTGGAAGGCGCACAAGGAGGGCGAGGACACCAGCTGGGACTCGCCCTGGGGCCCGGGCCGGCCGGCCTGGCACATCGAGTGCTCGGTGATGGCCGAGCAGGAGCTCGGCGCCTCCTTCGCGATCCACGGCGGCGGCTCGGACCTCGTCTTCCCCCATCACGAGAACGAGATCGCCCAGTCCGAGGCCGCCGGGCGCCCCTTCGCCCGGGCCTGGATGCACAACGGGATGGTCGAGGCGGGGGCGGAGAAGATGTCGAAATCGGACGGCAACATCTTCCAGCTCTCCGAGGCGCTCGACCGCTACGGGCGCGAGGCGGTGGTCGCCTACCTGATCTCCGGGCACTACCGCCAGCCGCTGGCCTTCGGCGCCGAGCAGATGGAGCAGGCGGTCGCCCAGGTCGAGCGGCTGCGGAACTTCTTCCGGGAGCACCCGGTGCGAGAGACGGGGGGTCTCGCAGCACAGGGGGAGGCTCCGCGAGACCGCCCCGCCTCCCGGCGAGGCGCTTCCGGGCGGCTCTGGCCGACGACTTCAACACGCCGCGGGCGATGGCCGAGGCTTTCGAGCTGGTCGGCGAAGCGAACCGGGAGGAGGTCCCCGGGGCGGCCGCGGCGGTGGCGCGAGATGCTCGACCTGGTCGGCCTCGGCTCGCTGGCCAGCTGGACGAGAGAGCGGGGCCGACGCGGAGGCGCAGGAGCTGATGCTGGAGCGCGAGGAGGCGCGGGGCGGCGAAGGACTTCGCGCGGGCCGACGAGATCCGCGACCAGCTCGCCGAGCTGGGCTGGAAAGTGCGCGACTCGGCCGAGGGTCCGCGGCTCGTGCCCGAAGTGCCTAGATGGCCGACTCAGATCATCTACGGGCGCCAGCCCGTGGCCGAGGCCGAGCGCGGCCGGCGCCGCGTGCACCGCGTCTGGCGCGCGCCGGAGATCGACCCGGCGGAGCTGGAGCGGCTCTGCGGCTCGCCCGACCACCAGGGCGTCGTCGCCGAGGTCGATCCCTATCCCTACGGCGACGCGGACGGCGCTGCTGCGGCGGCCCGGACGCGCTGATCGTCGCCCTCGACCAGGTCCAGGACCCGCGCAACCTCGGCGCCGTCTGCCGCTCGGCCGAGTTCGCCGGCGCCGCCGGGGTGATCGTCCCCGAGCGCCGCGCCGCCGCCGTCACCGCCGGCCGCCTGCAAGGCCTCGGCGGGGGCGGTCGAGCACCTGGAGGTCGCCCACGTCCGCAACCTCGCCGACTGGCTGGCCGCGGCGAAGCAGGCCGGCTTCTGGATCTGGGGCGCCGATGCCGAGGCCAAGGCGGCTCCCTGGGCGGTCGACCTCAGCGGGCCGACCGTGCTCGTGCTCGGCGGCGAGGGCAAGGGCCTGCGGCCCCGCGTCGCCGCCTCCTGCGACGGCCTGGTCGCGCTGCCCCGGCGCGGCCGAGATCGAGTCGCTGAACGTCTCCGCGGCGGCCACCGCGCTGCTCTTCGAGGCCGCTGCGCCAGCGCTCCTGAGCGCCCCGTTCGTGCCCGGGCGGAGCCCCGGCAAATGCAACGGCGGTTGCATAAAGTCGCAATTTGGGGTTGACAGAACTCCGCTCGAGCGGTAAACATGCCGCCTCAACAAGGGTGAAGCTCAGCTTGAGTCTGAGCTTGCCTGTTGCATAGACGGCGCCCCTGGGGAGGTAAGCGGCGCCACGACCCTTCAGCAAGGAGAAGGATCTGTGGCTCTCACTGCCCGTACCCCCAGTCAGCACCAGTCTAACCCTCAAGCTGAACTTGATGATCACTATCTGGTCGCCCTCGCCAAGGACGGCCGCCCCGACGCCTACGACATGATCGTCAAGCGCTACCGCGGCTTCGTCCGCCTCAAGGCCTCCTCGTACTTCCTGCTCGGAGGCGAGTCCGACGACCTGATCCAGGAGGGCCTGCTCGGCCTCTACAAGGCGATCCGCGACTACCGGACCGACCGCGAGTCGAGCTTCCGCAACTTCGCCGAGCTCTGCATCACCCGCCAGATCATCACCGCGGTCAAGACCGCGACCCGCAACAAGCACACGCCGCTCAACCAGTACGTCTCCTTCAGCCAGACCCCGGCCGCGGCGGGCGACTCGGAAACGACCCTCGACGAGATCCTGCCCGGGCCGAGCGTCCACGACCCGGTCAACCAGGTGATCGCGACCGAAGAGCTGGAGAGCCTCGTCTCCTGCCTCTCCGGCGTCTCCGGGGTCCTCTCCGACCTCGAGAGCCGGGTCCTCTCGCTCTACCTCGACGGCCACTCCTACGAGGCGATCGCCGAGCGCCTGGAGTGCGACACGAAGACCGTCGACAACGCCCTGCAGCGGGTCAAGCGCAAGGTCGGCACCCACCTGGCCTCGCGCGAGGTCGCCGTCTAGGCGGTCTGCGCGGCCGGCAGGTCGGCGAGCACGTACTCGAGCAGCTCGCGCCCGTGGTCCGAGGCGACGGCAACGTCGTCGGCCTTGACTCGGACCCGGTGCAGCGACTGCATGCGGAGCACGTCGCCGTCGGTGCGGCGGTTGGGGAAGACCCCGGCGTAGGAGACGCCGAGGCGCTCGAGGTGGTCGGCGACCAGGGCGGTCGCCGGCGGTCTGCAGCGGCAGGTCGACGTAGACGGCGTCGAGGCAGCGGCTGTGGAAGAGGTGGTGGCGCTCGGCGCCCATCACCGACTCCAGGTCGGCGCCGGCTTCCTCGACGGTGATCAGGGCGAGGTTGTGGTCGGCGCTCGACCTCGACGTGCAGGCGGCTGCGCTCGGCCAGCTCGCAGCCGGCCGGCGGCGCCGCCAGGGTGCCCCGCAGCTCGCAGAGCGCCATGGTCTGGCCGACGATCTCGTGGTGGCGCGGGAGGGCGTAGACCGCGGCGCTCGTGGCCGTCGTTCAGCTTCGTGTAGAAGAGCGCCGCCGACTGCCGCCGGCGCGGCGCTCCGGCGGCGGCGTCGTTGGCGACCGCTGGCCGGGATCCAGCCGAGCAGGAAGCCGGTCTCGTGGGCGCCGAGCTCGACGTTGGCGCGCTGGCTGTAGGGGTGGGCGGCGGTCGCCTCGCTGAACATCCCCGCCAGCCCCTCGCCCCGTGCCCAGTCCATCAGGAAGCGCTTGGTGCGGGTGAAGAGGTGCTGGCCGCGGGCGGCCGGCAGCGTCACCGCCTGGCCGCGAGTGGGCGACCGCGTCGCCGGCCGCCGCCAGGCTCATCCCCTCGTGGCAGAGCAGCTCGCCCTCGGCGCTCTCGGCCACGCAGGAGACGTAGCGGCCGTCGGCCAGCCGCGCCGCCACCTCGGCCTCGTCGTAGACCCAGCGGACGTCGTAGGTCTGCCCGTAAGCGGCTTCGATCGCCCCGGTCAGCACGTTACCCTCAGCGGGCCCCAGGAACCGGAACGATGCATCCATCTGTCTATATTCGGCACACGCCCCCCTAGCTCAACCTGGGAGAGCACCTGATTTGTAATCAGGAGGTTGCCGGTTCGATCCCGGCGGGGGGCTTAGCCTCCTGCGCAGGCAGGCTCGTACCCAGCTGTCACGGCTTCGTTACCCAAACTAGGCTTGCTACCCAAGCGATCGCAGGGGAGCCGATGGGCGGGGTCAAAACAATTCAGCTGAGCCAATGGGACGGGTCCGGGGACGGATGGCAAGCTCCACTCATTCTCCGGCATGATTGGGATGTCGAGCGCGTTGTCGTGGACCTTTCGGCGCTAACGTTCGTCGTTCCCACCTTTCTGTTGCGGCTTCGTGCGTTCATAGACTTCAACCTGCATTGCGGCCGGGATATAGAAGTCAGCGCGCCGGGAAGCCCGAGCGTCGCCAACTACCTCTCTCGCATGCAAATCGCAGCCAATCTGCCAGCTGCGATCTTTCCCGACCTGCCTGCGGTTGTCGTCTCGGCGAGCAGCGAGGTCCTGGTGCCAATCACCCGCCTTCGCAGTCAGATCGACGTTGAGACCATGGGTGACGACCTCTACCGCCTTTTTCAAGGCCACGCCGTCGATGACGTGGCCGTGTTCGCGGATGCCCTGCAGGAAGGATTCAGCGAGCTCTGCAGCAATGGGGTCGAGCATGGGGCCGACGACCTTGGCTGCTATTTCGCCGCCCAGCGTTACGCCGGTACGAACAGGAGGGTGGTGCTGTCGGTCGGGGACCTCGGCATGGGGGCGCCAGAGCACATGCGCCAAGTCTACGGAGACGACAGCGATCGCCGGTTGCTGAGAAAGACCCTGGAGGAGGGCGCCTCTGGCACCGGCGACGATGAGCGTGGAAACGGAATCCCCAGTGTGTTGGAAGAGGCTCAGAATGCCCGGATGCGATACGCGCAGTTGGAGATTCGATCCGGCAAAGCCCACCTGCGACACCGGCTCAGTCGGGACGGATCGGCGAAGACCACGACCGCACCGGCAAGCTTCAAGCGCGGGACGTGGATCTGCTTCGAGCTCGGACCCCTGGACTAAAGATTTCGTCGAAGGACGCCGAAGCGGCGTATATTCTGAAAACGCGCGTGGTACCTGAGGGCACGCAGGACAACGGAGGCTGAAGCATGCATTTTCGACTAGCGGATTACGGAGAAGTCTTTTCTACGAGAACACGCGGGCGCGAAGTGCGCGAACTTCTCAAGCAGCGACTCTTGCCAGACGAGAGCGTTCTTCTTGACTTCGACTCGGTGGCGAAAGTCAGCCAGTCGTTCTCGGACGAATTTCTGGGTGCCCTGATCGCAGACATCGGAATCGAGCGAGTACAGCTCGAGGGGATGGTCCCCTCGGTGGAGCGCGTTGTCAGACGCGCCCTTCGTCGCCGCGGGTTTGCCAAGGCGATTGCTCGCAGGCCCGTGCCTGCCTAATCGTCTCGCGCCTCTGGCTTCAGAGGCTCCACGAAGCTCTCGCGGGTCTCAGTCGGCCTGGGTGATGTTGCCCTGGGCGTCGAGCGTGAACAGGTCCCAGTCTTTCTGGCGACCGCGCGGGCGCGACATGTACTGGCCGGGGGGCATCCCGCCCTCCTTCTTTTCCGTCAGCGCCTTGAAGGCGGCGGCCCGGTCACGGCCCTTTTTGTGGCCGCTGGACTCCCATTTGCCGGCTGCGTTGCGGAAGCGAAAGTCGAATTCCATGGCGACGAGGCTAGCCGGTTTGCCGACTCCGGGCGCTGCTAGGAGTCTTCGCCGCCGAGCACGCGCGCCTTCTCGGCGGCGAACTCCTCGTCGCTGAGGATGCCCTTCTGGCGCAGCTCGCCGAGTCGCTCGAGGCGCTGCAGGCGGGCGTCCTCGCCGTCGACGACCGCGGTCGGCGCCTCGCTGCCGGGGGCCGAGCGCTCGGGCAGGCGCTGTTTGGCGCTCTCGCCCAGTTTCGCCGCCCGCTCGCCGAGGTTGGCGCCTTTGACGGCATCGACGACCTTGTCGCGGTGGGCGCCGAAGGTGTCGCCGAAGTTGGCGTCCGGGAACTCCTCCGCGGTCTGCTTGCGCAGCTCGTGGATCCCGAAGGCGGCCATCGCGGCGACGATCAGGGTGGTCAGGAAGGAGCGCAGGCTCTGGACCGAGGAAGAGAGGAAGTAGATGCAGACGACGATCGCCAGGCCGGTGTAGACGTAGGGGATGTAGTCGCGCAGGGCCGGCGCCAGCACCTTGCGGCTGGCGCGGGCGGAGCCGCTCGGGGAGCCGAGCCAGCCGGCGACGGCGAAGAGGACGCCGATCACGATCACCGTGGTCGCGATGCTGGTCATCAGCGAGGTGCCGATCGACCAGGTCGCTTCCGCCGCCGGCTTCACGCTCTCGTCGACGACGAGCTGGTCGACGACGATGCCGCCGGCGATCTGGCGGGCGACGATCACCGCGAACCCGGCGGCGACCAGGCCGATCCCGGAGAAGAGGACGGCGACCCAGCGGCTGTCCTTGTAGAGGTAGATCGCCAGGGCGAAGGTGGCGAAGGTGAGGATCGAGAGGATCAGCGCCAGCCCCTTGATCGCGACCGCGATGTTCTGGGCGGTCTTCAGCTCGTCGGAGCGGAGGATCTCGATCTGGCCCGCGTCGGGCGGCAGCTTTTCGGCCAGGGTGGCGCCGATCCCGACCTGGCTGGCGAGGTTGGTGACGAGGCTGCCGAGGTTGAGGCTGACGTTGCCTTCATCCGTCGAGACCGCCTCTTTCTTGTCTTCGAGGACGGCCAGCAGCTGTTCGTGGGCGGTTCGGTTGGCGTCTTCCCAGAGCGACTGCGCGGTCGAGGATTCGAGGACCCTTTCGGCGCCGTCGCCGGCCACCTGGCGCAGGCCGCCGGCCGCCGGGCCGGCCAGTTCCTTGGTGTCGCCGGGGAGGATTTCCTCCAGTTCCTTCTTCACGTCGACGTTTTCGTAGAGCTGGTCGACGAGGTAGTCGCCGACGGCGGCGCGCACGGTGTCGTTCTGCAGCAGCCGGCCGCTGGTGTGGACCCAGTCGTCGGTGTTGAGTGCCTGGCGCTCGGTCCAGATCGCGAAGACGCTGAGGAAGGCGAACAGCGACCCGAGGACAACGAGCCCCTTCACAGTGCGTCGGCGAGCTCGACTCATCGATTGCAATGCTATACGTGACCGATGAAGCTCGACGGCATTCACCACATAACGGCGATCACCGGGGACGCCCAGCGCAACGTCGATTTCTACGCCGGCGTGCTGGGCCTGCGGCTGGTCAAGAAAACGGTCAACCAGGACAACCCGACCGTCTACCACCTCTTCTACGCCGACGAGGACGGCGATCCGGGCTCCGATCTCACCTTCTTCGAGTACCCCGGCGCCGCTCCGGGCCGGGCTGGCGCGGGGATGGTCCACCGGATCGTCTGGCGCGTCGCCTCGTCCGCCTCCCTCGACTTCTGGGCCGGGCGCCTGGCCGCCAGCGGGGTCGAGACCGACCGCGCGGCGGCGAGAGCCTGCGCTTCTCCGACCCCGAGGGGCTCGACCACGAGCTGCTGGTCGTCAGCGTCGACGACGCGCCGCTGATCGCCGACCACCCGGAGGTTCCGGCCGAGCTGGCGCTGCAGGGCTTCCACGCTGCCCGCGCCTACAGCGCCGCCCCGGAGGCCAGCAGCGGCCTGCTGGAGGCGCTCGAGTTCGAGCGCCTCGACGGCGGCACCTGGGAGGCCCGCGGCGAGCGCTCGCGGCGGCCTCTACATCTACGACCCGCCGCCGCCCGAGCGCGGCCTGCAGGGCGCCGGCAGCGTCCACCACATCGCCTGGGCCTCGGAGCCCGCCGAGCACCTGGAGTGGCGGCAGAAGGCGATCGCCGGAGGCGCCCAGCCGACCCCGGAGATCGACCGCTTCTACTTCAAGTCGATCTACTTCCGCGAGCCCTCCGGCGTGCTCTTCGAGATCGCCACCAAGGGCCCCGGCTTCACCGTCGACGAGCCGCTCGAGCACCTCGGCGAGAAGCTCTCGCTGCCGCCCGATTTCGAGCACCTGCGCGACGAGGTCGAACCGAACCTGCGCCCGGTCACGAACCCGCGCTCGGAGTAGTGGGCCGGGACTTCGTCTGGCGCGACGCCGGGCGCACCGTCGTCTTCGGCGCCGGGGGGGTCGAGGCCGCGGTGGCGACGCTGGCCGAGCACGGCTTCGCCGACTTCCGGCTGCTCAGCACCGCAAGGGCTCTGGCCGCGGATGGCGGAGTCCCCGGGGCCCGGTCCCTCGCCGCCGCCGCGACCGCCGTCCACGAGGTCGGCCCCGGCCAGGTCCCCGACCTAGCCGCCACCTTCCTCCCGAGCGCGGCAGACCTTTGTTCCGGTAACCGGAACAAAGGTCTGCCGCGCCCTGGTGGGGCGGTGGGGTTGGTGGCGCTGGGGGGTGGTCGGGTGATCGATGTGGCGAAGGCGGTTGCCGCGGTCACTGGCGCGTCGGTGGCGGCGATTCCGACGACGATGTCGGGGGCGGAGATGACGGCGATCCACCGGCTGCCCGCCGGGGCCGAGGACCGGGCGGGGGAGGGGGTGCGGCCGCGGCTGGTGATCGCCGACCCCGCGGCGATGACCAGCCAGCCGGAGGCGCGGCTGCGGGCGAGCTCGATGAACGCGCTCGCGCACGGCGCCGACTCGCTCTACACGCCGCTCGCCAACCCGGTCGCCGAGGGTTGCGCGCTGCGCGGAGCCGGCCTGATCGCCGCCGCGCTCGACCGCGTGCCGGCGCGACGCGACGCCGCCGATCTGGCGCTCGGCTCGATCCTCTGCGGCTACGCGATCGACTCCGCCGGCCTCGGCCTCCACCACGTCGTCTGCCAGACCCTGGTCCGCGTCTGCGGCACCCCGCACGCCGAGACCAACGCGGCGATCCTGCCGCCCGCCGCCGCCCTCCTCGCCGAGCGCGCGCCGGCGGCCTTCGCGCCGCTGGCGGCGGCGCTCGGCGTCGAGGCCGGCGCGCTGCAGCCGCGCCTGATCGAGCTCGGCCGGCCGCCCACCCTCGGCAGCCTGGCCGCCGACCCCGGCGCGCTCGACGCCGCCCTGGTGGCGATGCTCCGGCGCCCCGAGCTCGCCCACGTCCCCGGCCCCGCCCTGACCGAGTCGGACCTGGGACGGCTGGTCGCCGCCGCCTGGTAGCCGGGCGGGCGATCCGCGGGTAACCAGCCCCGCCGATCCGTGTAGCACGCAGAGCGTGACCCCCGAGCAACTCGCCCCCTACCACGAGTACACGCGCAAGCACAGCGTCAACTGGCCGATCTACATCCTGGCCAGGATCTTCCTGACGCCGTTCTTCCTCGTCTACTTCCGCTACGGCAGGACCGGCCGCGAGCACGCTCGGGTGAAGGACGGGGTTATCGTCGCCGCCAACCACCGCAGCTTCCTCGACCCCTTCGTGATCGGCGGCTGCCTGCCCTGGCGGCGGCCGATGAACTACGTCGCCAAGGTCGAGCTGTTCGAGCCGCGCTGGCGCGCCTGGATCCTCTCCCGGCTCGGCGCCTTCCCGATCCGCCGCGGCGAGTCCGATGAGGAATCGATGGAGACCGCGCGCCAGATCGTCGAACGCGGCGGCGCCGTCTGCATCTTCCCCGAGGGCACCCGCCACCGCCGCGGCACCCTCGGCAACCCTAAGCGCGGGGTCGGGCGCCTCGCCCTGCAGACGGGGGCGCCGGTGATCCCGGCGGCCGTGCTCGGGACCGAACACGTGCGCCGCGGCTGGCGGATCCGGCCGCGCAAAGTGCGGGTCCGGCTCGGCAAGGCGATGACTTTCCCGCGCGCCGAGGAGCCCTCGCCGACCCTGGCCGAGACGGTGACGGCGCGGATCTGGCCCAACGTGCAGCTGCAGTGGGAAGACCTCGGCGGGCTGCCGCCGCTGCGCCGCGCCGCCGTGATCGGGGCCGGCAGTTGGGGCACCGCGGTGGCCGTCCTGCTGGCCCGCGGCGGACTCGAGGTCCAGCTCGGCGCCCGCACCCCGGAGAGCGTCGCCGAGCTGATCGAAGCGGGGGAGAACCAGCGCTACCTGCCCGGGATCGCCCTGCCGGAGTCGATCGACGTCCGCCAGGCCTCCGACATCGAGCTCGACGGCCTCGACCTGATCTGCGTCGCGATCCCCTCGAAGTCGATGCCGCAGGCGGTCGGGGCGATCGCCGACCGGGTCGGCGGGCGCTCCTCGATCCTGCTGCTGACCAAGGGCCTGGTCGGCCCGCGGGGCCAGCTGCCGGCCGAGTACGTCGGCGAACGGGTGCGCGCGCGGGCGATCGCCTGCCTCGGCGGCCCCGCCCACGCGCGCGAGTCGGTCTCCGGCTCGGCGGCACTGGTGCTCGGCTCCGCCGACGCCGACCTCCGCACCCAGCTCGGCGAGGTCTTCGACAAGGCCGGCCTGGTCTGCGAGCGCACCGCCGACGTCACCGGGGTGGAGATGGCGGGGGCGGCGAAGAACGCGGCGGCGCTGGCCGCGGCGGCGGCCGAGGCCCACGGCCTCAATGCCGCCGGGATCGCCGTGGCGGAGATCTGGAGCGAGTGCATCGAGTACGCGATCTCCCGCGGCGCCGCGCTGGAGACCTTCTCCGGCCTGGCCGGGGTCGGCGACCTGACCGCGACGATGATGGCGCCGACCGGGCGCAACCGCCGGGCCGGCGAGCTGCTCGGCGCCGGCACCCCGGCGGCCGAGATCCCGGCCCTGATCGGGCAGGCCTCCGAGGGCCTCGACACGACGCCGCTGCTGGCCGAGGCCGTAGCCGCCGCCGGGGTCTCCGCCGACGCTCTCGGCGGGCTCGCCGAGCTGATCCGCGGCGAGATCGACGCCGACGAGTGGGTGGCCGGGCTGCGCCGGGTCGAGCGGGCGAGGCGGGCTGCCTGATGGGGCTAGGCTTGGCCGGTGAGCGGCCCCGAGGAGAACGTCGAGCCGGCGGCGATGGCGCCGGCGGCGAAGGCGGAGCTCGATCGCGCCTTCGAGGAGTTCTACCGCTCGCACCTGCGCGACGTCTACTCCTACGCCTACTACAAGGTGGGCAACCACCACGACGCCGAGGACCTCACCGAGCAGGCCTTCCTGCAGGCCTACCGGCACTTCGACCGCGCCCGCCGCGAGTCCGACGGGCGGCCGCTGCGCCCCTGGCTGATCCGGATCGCCCACAACCTCGCCTCCAACTACTACCGCGACCGCTCGCGGCGCCCGCAGACGCCGCTGGAAAACGCCGACCCGATCGCCGCTCGCCACGACACCGAGGCGATCGCCGAGGGGCGGGAGGAGCTGCGGCAGGTGATCGCCAACCTCGAGCATCTCTCCGACGACCGCCGCGAGGCGTTGATCATGCGCTTCGCGCTCGGCATGGACAACCGCGAGATCGCGCGGGCGCTGGGCCGCTCCGACGGCGCCACCAAGGTGCTGATCCATCGCGCGATCAAACAGCTGCAGGAGGAGATGAGCGATGACTGAGAGCGGCGAGAGGCTGAGCGGCAACTGGGAGGTCGAGCGCCTGCTGACCGACGCGCTGCGGCCGATCGAGCCGCCGGAGCGCCTCTCCGGGCGGATCGAGGACACCTTCGCGGCGATCACCCAGACCGCGGCCGAGGAGCTCTCCGCCTGGGCCGAGGAGCTCAGCGAGAGCGAGCTGCGGGCCCTGCGCGACCCGCGCAACTGGGTGCGGCCGGTGGTCGCGGTCGGGGCCGGCGGAATCGCCACCGGGGCGCTGGTCGTCCTCGAGCTGCGCCGCCGCAGCAAACAGAAGAGCGAGAGCGGCCTACGCGCCCTCTCCAGCGGCGTCCGCTCCCGCCTCTGAGCCCGCCCGCCCATCGCGCGGTTCCTTTGTCGTCCCATGCCTGACAAAGGAACCGCGCGATGGGGAGAGGCTGCGTGGGGTGGCGGCGGCCGCGGCGAGGCCGAGCAGGCCGAAGGCGAGGTGGAGGAGGTCGTCGCCGCCGCCGGCGGGGAGGAAGCCGAGGATCAGCTCGGAGCCGCCGATCGCGAAGCCCCAGACCGCCGAGCACGGTGAAGAGCCAGCCGCTGGCGAGGGCGTAGGGGCGCGCCGCGTAGCTGGCCGCGAGCAGCCCGAGGGCGCCGGCGATGACATGCAGGAGGTTGAGCCAGGCGTTGACCCGCAGCACCCCCATTGCCTCTTCCACCGACCCGGCGCCGCCGAAGGTGGCGCCGTAGAAGAAGCCGAGCATCCCGACCACGAGCAGCAGGGCGCCGGCCACGGCGGCGTACAGGCGGGCGGGGCTGGCGGGGGCCTCCATCGGCGGCGATTGTAGGCTCCTTCGTCCCCATGACCGAGACCTGTTACCGCCACCCCGACCGCGAGACCGCGCGTTTCCTGCTCCTCCTGCGGCCGCCCGATCTGTCCCGACTGCATGACCCCGACCCCGGTCGGGATGCGCTGCCCCGAGTGCATGCAGCAGCGGACCAAGGTCGTGCGCAACCCCGGCGGCGCCCCGCAGTCGGGGTTCGCGGGCGCGCCGGCGACCTACGTGCTGATCGCGGTCAACGTGGTCATGTACCTGCTCGAGATCGGCATCGGGGGCGGCGGCTTCAGCACCGGCATCAACAGCGTCTCGATCGACTTTGGCCTCTTCGGCCCGTCGGTCGCCGAAGGCGAGTGGTACCGGCTCGTCACGTCCGGATTCCTGCACGTGAACCTGATCCACATCGGCTTCAACATGTTCCTGCTGTTCATGCTCGGCCGCCTGATCGAGCCCGCGCTCGGCACGCCGCGCTTCCTGCTCCTCTACTTCGCCTCGCTGCTGGGCGGTTCGCTCGGCGCGCTTCTGCTCGACCCGAACGCGCTCACGGTGGGAGCCTCCGGGGCGGTCTTCGGACTCTTCGGGGCGGGCTTCATCCTCGCCCGGTTCCGCGGCATGAACACCCTCGCCTCCGAGCTCGGCCTGCTGATCGTGATCAATCTCGTCTTCACCTTCGCGAGCCCGCGGAACATCAGCGCCGGCGGCCACCTCGGCGGCCTCGCGGCCGGGCTGATCTGCGCCCTGGTGATCGTCGCCGGCGAGCGCGGGTTGCTCGGGCCGAGGCACCGGGTCGTCGAGTGCGCGGCGATGATCGCCGTCGCGGCGATCTCCGTGGTCGGCGCGATCTCCGTCGCCTGAGTGGCGATTTACTCAACCTCTGGTTGAGAAAGTCGCCACGGCCGGCCGTTACGAGCGGCTGAGGGGCGCGCGGAGCGCCGCGAAGCCGGCGTTGCCCGGGGGGTCCATGAGGTCGGGGTGGAGCAGGTGGGCGAGCAGCTCGACGCCGTCGACCAGCCGCGGCCCCGGCTCGCCGAAGGCGCTGTCGGAGTCGACCGCGAAGGCGCGGCCGGCGCCGAGGGCGGCGATCCGCTCCCAGTGCTCCATCGCCTGCGCGCGGGCGTCGGCGAGGACGCCGTCGGTCATCACCACCACGACCTCGGCGCCGAGGCTCTCGAGCTCGCCCCAGCCGACCTGCGGCGGGTCGAGGCCGGGGTCGCCGGCGACGTCGATCCCGCCGGCGATCGAGATCATCTCCGGGATCCAGTAGCCGGCCGCCCGCGGCGGGTCCAGCCGCTCCAGGGCGATCACCCGCGGGGTGGAGGCGCCGGCGAGCGCCGCGCGCACCGTCGCCAGGCGTCCCTCGAGTTCCCCGCGAAGTTCGTGGGCGTGGTCTTCCATGCCCGTCGCCTCGCCCAGCCGGACCACCTCTTCGAGCATCTCGCTGAGCGTCGCAACTCTCATTGTCCGCTCAATATCCCATTTTCCGAAAGCACCGCATGGTGGGCCAGCTATATTGCGTTCGCCGAATGGCCGACGACGTCCCAGCCCGAAGTACCAGGGCCGCATAAACGATGAGCGTCGTCCTGCTCGTCCTCCTTCTGCTGCTGGTGGCCGTCAACGGTTTCTTCGTCGCGGCCGAGTTCGCGATCGTCCGCGCCCGGCGCACCCGGCTCGAGCAGCTGCGCGACGAGGGCGTCGGCAAGGCCCAGAGCGGCCTCGACCTGATCGACCACGTCGACCAGTACGTCGCCACCTGCCAGGTCGGGATCACGCTCGCCTCGCTGGGCATCGGCTTCCTCGGCGAGCCGGCCCTGGCGGAGCTGCTGGAGCCGCTGCTCGGCAACGTCCTCGGCCACGCCGCCGCGGTCGCCGTCTCGATCGCGATCGCCTTCACGATGGTCACCTTCCTGCACGTGATCCTCGGCGAGCAGTCGCCGAAGATGCTGGCGATCGCCCGCGCCGAGACGGTGCTGCTGCGGATCTCCGGGCCGCTGAAGTTCTTCCGCAGCGCCCTGCACCCGCTGATCGTCGCCACCAACGTTCCCGCCAACTGGATCGTCCGCGTCTTCTTCCGCGTCGACCCCGACTCGGTCGCCGAGGAGACCTCGCCGGAGGAGCTGCGGTTGCTGATCTCCCGGGGCGCCCAGCGCGGACGCCTCGACCCGGGCGAGGCCGGCCACCTCGCCGGCGTCTTCCACCTGCACGAGCAGGAGGCGCGCGAGGTGATGACGCCGATCCCGGCGGTGGTCACGGTCGACGCCGCGGAGACGGTCGAGGCGGCGCTGCGGCGCTGCGTCACCTCCGGCCACACCCGCCTGGTCGTGATCGAGGACGACAACCCCGACCGGGTCAAGGGGATCGTCCACAACAACAGCCTCGCCCGGCTCTACATGAGCGACGGACCGGAGGCCTCGATCGAGGTGCTGGTCCGCGAAGCGCTGATCGTCCCGGAGACGCGGCCGCTCGACGACCTCCTGCACGACCTCCAGGTCCAGCGCACCTCGCTGGCCGTCGTCGTCGACGAGTACGGCCGCACGGTCGGGATCGTCACCGTCGAGGACATCCTCGAGGAGGTGGTGGGGGAGATCGAGGACGAGACCGACCCTCGCGCCGCCGCCCTGCGCCAGCTCACCAACGGCGACTGGTTCGTCCGCGGCCACGTCTCGCTCGGCGATCTGGCCGACGCCGGGATCGAGCTGCCGGTCGACACGGACGCCTACAACTCGGTCGGCGGCTACGTCTTCGGCGAGCTCGGGCGGCTGCCCAAGCGCGGCGACTCGATCACCTCCAACGGCTACACGATCCGGGTCGAGGCGGTCCGCGAGAACCGCATCGAGGCGGTCCGGATCAGCGGTTCCGTCCGTCCCGCCTCCTAGCTTTTTCGGGCAACCCGCGACCCCGTCCGAACAGTTGGAGGTAGCGCATGTGGGTTGTACGCCTGACCGACAAGCAGCTCGAGGTCCTGAGGGCGCTGCTGCGCTCCGAGGAGCACCTCGGCCCGGCGCTCAGAGGCTCGATCGAGGCGCTCGACCTCGCCCGTTGGGACGAGCTGCCGGAGGCAGAGCTCCCCTGGGAGGAGATCGCGTCCGCCGCCCGCCGCCAGAACATCTCCGAGGCCGACGTGATCTGGGATCTCTCCGGAAAGAAGAAGACCGCCCAGGCTGACTAGCCGGACACTCGCCTCCTGTCTCCCTAGTCGTACGTGTAGAAGCCTTGACCGGCCTTCCGCCCGAGCTTGCCTTCGCCGACCATCTCGACGATCAGGCCCGGCGGCTGACTGGCGACCTCGCCGTTGTCGGCGTAGAGGGCGTCGCCGATCGCTTTCGAGACGTCGAGGCCGACGAAGTCCAGCAGCGCCAGCGGCCCCATCGGGTGCCCGGCACCGAGCTTCATGCAGGTGTCGACCTCGCCGGCCTCCATGCCGGTTCGCTCGATCAGCCGCACGGCTTCGAAGAGGTAGGGGAAGAGCAGCCGGTTGACGACGAAGCCGGCCTGGTCGGGGACCTCGACCGCGGTCTTGCCCAGCGCCGCGCACCAGGCGAGCGCCCGCTCGCGGACGCCGGCGTCGCCGTTGGGGACGCAGACCTCGACCAGCGCCATCCGCGGCACCGGGTTGAAGACGTGCAGGCCGTAGAGCTTGTCGGTCCCGGCCGCGGCGGCGATCTCGCCGATCCCCAGCGAGGAGGTGGTGGTCGCCAGGTCGGCGTCCGGGCAGGCGGCGGCGACCCGGGCCAGCAGCTCGCCCTTGGCCTCGACCTCCTCGACGATCGCCTCGACGACGACGTCGCAGTGGGAGAGATCGGCGGGGTCGGTGGTGACCCGCAGGCGCGAGGGCTCGGCCCCCTCGATCTTCGCGCAGGTGGCGACGATCTTCTCCTCGGCGCGCCAGGCCGAAGCCTCGCTGCGGGCGAGCAGGATCGTGTCTGCGGTGGTGGTCGAGACGGCGGCGAGGCCGGTGGCGATAGCCCCGCTCCCCGCGATCCCCGGACTTTCGTACCCCTGATTCGAGCTCATTGGCCGGGGTTCCTATCACGCGGTCATCGCCCCGTGTCGTGAGCCGTCGGTAGCTTGCCCGGTCCGGACAACGAAGGTGTGAAGGAGTGACATTGAGCAAGGCATTGATGGCGGCGCTGATCGGCGCGGCCGCCCTGGCGCTGGCGGTCGCGGGTTGCGGCGGCGGCGACGACACGACCAGCGAGACGAGCGCGGCGCTGACCAAGGCCGAATTCATCAAGCAGGCCGACGCGATCTGCGTCAAGGGCGAAGAAGCGCTCGAAGGGGAAGTCGAAGAGTTCGCGGAAGAAAACGACGTCGACACCGAAAAGCCGACCAAAGAGCAGCAGGAAGAAGTGATCGCCGACGTGGTCGCGCCGGCCACCCGTCAGCAGGTCGAACAGATCTCCGACCTGGCGGCACCGAGCGGCGACGAGGAGACGATCGAAGCGATGGTCGAGGCGGTCGAAACCGGCAGCACCGAACTGGAAGACAACCCGGAGCTGCTGCTGGAAGGGGAGAACCCGCTGCGGGACGGGTCGAAACTGGCACGGGCCTACGGCCTCGAGGAGTGCGGCGAAGAATAGGTCGCCCCTGGAGTCCCATTGGGAGCTGGAGGTCTCCTGGCCACGCGGCCAGGAGACCTCTATATGCTCAGCGCCGATGGACCTGACGCTGTCGCCATCGGAGGAGGAGTTCCGCGACGAGGTTCGCACCTGGATTCAGGAGAACAACCCAGGTCCCGAACCCGAAGGCAGCCTCGATGAGGTGATGGCCTTCCGCGGCGAGTGGCAGCGCAAGCTCCACGGCGCCGGCTGGGCCGGGATCTCCTGGCCGCAGGAGTACGGCGGCCGCGGCGCGACGATGATCGAGCAGGCGATCTTCGTCGGCGAGGCCGCAGCCCAGGAAGCGCCGAGCCCCGCCAACGTGCTCGGCTTGGCGATGGGCGGGCCGGTGGTGATCGCCCACGGCACCGACGCGCAGAAGCAGCGCTACCTGGAGCCGATCCTGACCGGCGAGGAGATCTGGTGCCAGGGCTTCTCCGAGCCCGAGTCGGGCTCCGACCTCGCCTCGCTGAAGACGCGCGCGGTCAAGGACGGCGACGAATGGGTCGTCACTGGGCAGAAGGTCTGGACCACGTTCGCCCAGTACGCGAAGTGGTGCATGCTGGTCGCCCGCACCGACGCCGACGCGCCCAAGCACCAGGGCCTGACCTACTTCCTGATGGACATGGAGCAGGACGGCGTCGAAGCCAAGCCGCTGGTCCAGATCACCGGCGAGGGCGAGTTCAACGAGGTCTTCATCAACGAGGCGCGGATCCCGGACGAGAACATCATCGGCGGGGTCGGCGACGGCTGGGGGGTCGCGATCACGACCCTGATGAACGAGCGCGCCGGCCTCGCCTTCGGGGCGATCGCCCAGATCCACAACAGCCTCGGCCGGCTCGCCCGCCTGGCGAACGAGGTCCGCCACGACGACGGCAGCGCGGCCGACGACGCCTACTACCGGCAGCGGATCGCCCAGCTCTTCATCGAGGCCGAGACGATGCGCCTCAACGCCTACCGCGGCCTGACCAAGACGATGCAGTCGGGGATTCCGGGACCGGAGGGCTCGCTCGGCAAGTGGCAGTGGGCCGACATCAACCAGGACCTGACCGAGCTGGCGCTGGAGATCGAGGGCGCCTACGCGCCGCTCTGCGCGCGGCTCCGAGCAGGCGGTCGACGCCGGCGCCTGGCAGTACGGCTTCCTGCGCTCGCGCGCCAACTCGATCGAGGGCGGCACCACCGACATCCTCAAGAACATCATCGCCGAGCGGGTGCTCGGCCTGCCGAGGCTGCGCTAGGCCGCCGGCCATGTACTTCGACCTGACCGACGAGCAGCAGGCGATCAAGGCGACCGCCCACGACTTCCTCGCCTCGCGCTTCAAATCGGAGCGGATCCGCGAGATCGCCGCCTCCGCGGACGGCACCGACCCCGATGGCTGGAAGCAGATGGCCGAGCTCGGCTGGGCCGGGCTGGCGCTGCCGGAGGAGTGGGGCGGACAGGGCCTGGGGATCGTCGAGCTGGCGGTCCTCTTCGAGGAGCTGGGATACGCGCTGGCGCCGACGCCGCTGCTCTCCAACACGGTGGTCGGCCTGGCGCTCAGCCTCTGCGGCTCCGACGACCAGCGGGAGCGCTACCTGCGGCCGCTGGCCGAGGGGGAGAAGCGGGGCACGCCGGCGCTCTTCGACGCCGGCTCGACCGCGACTCCCGGCGCCTTCACGATGGAGGCCCGGGCCGACGGCGACGGGATCGTGCTGGACGGCGAGAAGGTGCTGGTTATGGACGCGGCCGGGGCCGACTTCTTCCTCGTCGCCACCGCCGACGGCCGCCGCCACCTGGTCGCCGCGCGACGCCGCCGGGGTCAGCGCTCGGCCAGGAGACCTCGATCGACCCCACCCGCCGGCTCTCCACCGTCCGCTTCGACGGCGTCCGCGTCGCCGCCGCCGACACCCTGCCCGGCCGCCGGCCCGAGTACTAGGCGGTCCTCCACCGCGTCTGCGTGGCGCTCGCCGCCGAGTCGACCGGGCTCGCCCAGCGGACCCTGGAGATGGCGGTCGAGTACGCCAAAGACCGCCAGCAGTTCGGCCGGCCGATCGGCGCCTACCAGGCGGTCTCCCACCGCTGCGCGCAGATGCTGCTGGAGACCGAGAACTCGCGCTCGGCCGTCTACGGCGCCGCCTGGGCCGCCGACGCCGACCCCGACGCGCTGCCGCTCGTCGGCCTCGATGGCCAAGGCCTACGCCTCCGACGCCGGCTGGCGCGTCCCCGACGCCTCGATCCAGGTCCACGGCGGGATCGGCTTCACCTGGGAGCACGACCTCCACTTCTTCCTCAAGCGCGGCCGTGCCAACGCCGCGATCTTCGGCGATGCCAAGTGGCACCGCGAGCGGGTCGCGGCGGCGGTCTGAGCAACGCTTGAGCGCCCTCGACCGGATCTCCGTCGCCGCGATCGGCAACTCGGTCGCCGAGCTCGAGGCGGAGACGCTGCGGGCCGAGGCCGCCGGCGTCGAGTGCGTGTGGGCGCCGGAGCTGTTCCGCAGCGCGGTCACCCAGGCCGCCTACCTGGCGGCGAAGACCGAGCGGATCGGCGTCGCGACGGGGATCGTCTGGGCCTTCACCCGCAGCCCCTTCATCCACGCGATCAGCGCCCTCGACGTCGACGAGATGTCCGGCGGGCGCTTCCGGCTGGGGATGGGCGCCGGGGTCAAGCGGCTGAACGAGAGCTGGCACAACGCCGACTACGGGCGACCGGCCCCGCACCTGCGCGAGGCGATCGAGGCGACCCGGCTGATCATGCGCCAGGCCAGCGCCGGCGAGCCGATCCGCTACGAGGGCGAGCACTACGACATCGACATCAAGGGCTGGGTGCGCCCGCACCCGGCGCCGCGCGAGGCGGTGCCGATCTACGCGGCGGCGCTGCAGGCGGGGATGGCGCGGATGGCCGGCGACGTCGCCGACGGCCTGATCGGCCACCCGATCCAGAGCCTGCGCTGGATCGACGAGGTCGTCGTCGACGCCTTCGAGACGGGCCTGCGCCGCTGCGGCCGCGAGCGCTCGGAGTTCGACTACCTGCCGACCGTCTGCTGCGCGATCGACGACGACGAGGGCCGGGCGCTCGAGATGGCCCGCCGCACGATCTCCTTCTACGCGACCGTGAAGACCTACATGCCGCTCTGGGAGCTGCACGGGTTCGCCGACAACGCCGTCGCGGCCGGCGAGGCCTTCCGCCGCGGCGACCTCGCCGGGGTGCCGGCGGCGATCAGCGACGAGATGGTCGAGACCTACTGCGCCGCCGGGCCGCTCGACAAGGTGCGGGCGCGGGTCGACGCGACGGCGGAGCGCGCCGACGGGCTCTTCCTCACCCCGCCGACCTACTTCATCTCGCCCGAGGAGCTGAGCGAGTTCCAGAACCGGATCATCGACTCCTTCGGCCCCGCGGTCCGCTGAGCGCCGCGCCCGCAGACCGGGAACTGGAAGTGCTGGAGCGCGTGCGCGCGATCCCGGAGGGGGCGGTCGCCAGCTACGGCGACGTCTCGCCGGGCGCGCCCCGCTTCGCCGGCACGGTGCTCTTCGGCGCCGACGAGCCCGACCTCCCCTGGTGGCGGGTCGTGCGGGCCGACGGCTCGCTCGCCAAGGGCACCCGCCAGCGCCGGCTGCTGGTCGCCGAGGGCGTCCCCTTCCGCGGCGAGCGGGTCGACATGAGCGCCGCGCGCTGCCTGCCGTAGCGCCGCTTCACCACTTCACATATGTCGAGCAGTGGGTATGGTCCCGCGGCGTGTGGGGGCGGGGGAGACGGGTTGCGGTCGAGTGCTCGGTCTGGGCGCTGCTCGCGCTTGTCCTGGTGCCGGCGGCCGCCTCGGCTGAGCCGGAGCCGGCGCAGGGTTCCGGAACGGCCGTCGTCTCCTCGCGCCTGTCGCTCGATGCCGATCGCTCCGGCCAGTTCCAGGACTACGGGGAAACGACGATTCGGATACCGACGGGAACGGCGCGGGCCGACCGGATGCTTGCCGAAGCGACCGCCGACGGGGGCGAGGGGTACATGGAGTACGACCAGAGCAAACTGCTCACCTCGGGCCTCGGGCTCTTCGAGGTCGGAACGCTCGTGCCGCCGCCGGCCGACGCCACGGTCGAGGACGGCAGCCTGGTCCTCAGCACCGACTCCCAGGCGGCCCGCGAGGCGGGGTATCCCGGCCTCGGGCCGTTCGAATACTCCTGGGACGGCGAGCTCGAGGTGCGCAGCGCCGAGCCCGGCATCACAGCCGACACCGCGCTGGTGCTGGCGGTCGAACTCGACGAACTGACGATCGAGGAGATCGACCCGGCGCCGACCGCGCTGACGCGAGAGGGGCCGCGGACCACGGTCGAATGGCGCTTCCCTCCGGGCGAGGCGCGGTCCGTGAGCCTCAGCCTCGACCTGCCCTGGGCGACCGCCGTCAACTTCGACATCGGCAACGGCGGCTGGAGCGAACTGCGCGGCGTCGCGGCGCTGATCCTCAGCCTCGCGTTCCTGCCGGCGCTGGCGTTGCTGCTCGGATCCGGCGGCGGCCGGGCCGGCGGCGGCGAGGCGGCCGCGAGGTTGCGGCGCCAGGCCGTGTGGCTCACCGCCGCCGGGGTCTTCGCCTGTCTGGCCGGGCTGGCCGCGACGGCCGGGGACCTCTCGTCCCACTACGAATGGTTTCCCGAGCCCGGCTGGTGGCAGGTCATCCTCGAAGCCCTCCCGCCGCTGCTGATCGTCGGCTTCGCGACCGCGATCCAGGTCGCGGCGCGCCCGCGGTCGGCGCTATGGGTGGTATCGGGCCTGGGAGTCGTCGCCGCGATCGCGATCGCGCTCCTGGTCGGGTCAGGCCCGTTCGGCCCACTCGAACTCGAACAGAGGGAGGTGTTCGAACTGAAGGAAGAGCTCGAACTGCCCCTCTTCCTGTTCGGGGTCGCGGCCTGGCTCCTGGTCCTCTTCTTCATGGTCGACGGGGTGCTGCGACTGGCGATCGGGTGGCTCTGGCCAGGCCGGGTCGCGGAGGGCCGGCGGCCCTGGATCGCGATCGCCGCCGGGGCGCTGGCGCTGGTCCTCGCCGGGACCGTGGCGATCGCCTACACCAGCCACGGCGCCAACCTCTACAGCGGCGCCTGGAGCGTGATCCCTTCGAGCCTCACCGGGGCGATGTACCGGGCGGTGCAGCTGCTGCCGCTGGCGGTCCTGCCCGGGGCGATCGTGCTGCTGGCGGGGGCCACCGGGTCGGGCCCGTTCCTGGTTCGCCGCAAGGGTCTCTGGCTGCTCGTCCTCGCCCTCTACGTCTTCTTCGTCGTCGGCGGCAGCGGCATCTTCGTCGGCTTCGCGGCACCCTGGTCGCTGCTGCTCGGCGTCGCCGTGCTCTGGGCGCTGAACCGCTCGCGCCGCACGCCCCTGGAGCGGCTCGACGACGAGGTCCGCGAGCTCAATCCCGGCGTCGCGGCGTCCTCGCCCGGGGCGAGCGTGCTGATCGACCACCGGCGCGAGCTGGTCGACCGCGCGCTGCTGGTCGAGCGGATGCAGCGGCTGCGCGGCGCCGAGCACCAGAAGCTGGCCAAGAGCGAAGCGGGGGGCGAGGATTTCGTCGTATACCGCGAGCGGCTGGCGCAGCTCGACCGCGCCGAGGCCTACCTCGAAGACGGCGCCGCCCCGCCCGGGCGGAACCCGTCGGCGGCCGACCGTGCGATCGTCGGGCTGAAGCTGCCCGAGCGCCCCCCGGTCATCTACCCGGCGCTGGCGGTCGGCCCCGGGGCCGACTGGCGTGACACCGGCAGGATCGCGCTGGTCTACGGCGCCCGGCTCGCGGCGCTGCCGATCGCCTACGTCCTCTACGTCCTGATCAAGCACGACTTCGGCTCCGTCTTCGATCCGCGCGACGGCTTCGAGCTGCTCTCCGTCCTCTCGCTGCTGAGCGGCGAACTCGCGCTCTGGCTCGTCGCCGCCTTCGTCTTCGGCTGCCTGTTCAGCTGGCTCCCGTGGGGCAACGGGCCGCTCAAAGGACTGCTGCTCTCGCTGCCGGTGATCGTCGGCGTCGGCCTGTTCGAGTTCTGCCCGCTCTACGTCGGGATCACCGACTGGGGGTTCCGCTGCGTGCAGGTGCTCGCCTTCCTCAGCGTGCTCGGCCTGGTGCTGGACTGGCGCACCCTGCGCGCGCCGAGCATCGGCCTGCGGATGCGCGACCTCGCCGACCTCTACCAGGTGCGCTCGCTGCGCTTCGCGGCGCTCAACCTGACCCCGTTCCTGCTCGCCGGGCTGGGGATCTACCAGCAGATCAAAGCCGGCGATCCGCAGGCCGCGGTCGAACAGGCGCTGAAAGCCGCGTCGAGTCAGTTCCCCGGCTTCGGCGGAGAAGGCGGCTAGCCGGCACCCGGCCAGCGCTCGCTGAGCATCGCGCGGTTCCTTTGTCGTCGCATAGGCGACAAAGGAACCGCGGGATGGGTCGGGGCTAGGGGCAGACGACGATCAGGTGGAAGTCGGCGTCGGCGTCGGCGCCTTTCTCGTCGCGGGTGTGGACTTCGATCGCGTTCGGGTTGGCGGCCGAGATGTTGGTCTGGGCCGTGCCCGCCCCTGGCACCGGGGTGCCGGCGTTGTTGCGCGAGGAGACGTTGGCGCAGCCGCTGACGTTGGCGGGGAAGATCACGTTCACGGCCCCGCCGGCCTCGGTCACGGTGATGCCGGTGTCGCTGCCGCGGGCGAGGGTGGCGTTGGTCGCTCCGGCCGGGTTGTTGACGACCGCCCAGTAGGTGTGGGAGGCGCGCTTGGCGGTGGGCACGGCGCCGAGCTTGTTGGTGTTGATCTGGTAGCCGGTCAGGGTCTTCTGCTTCAGCTTGCCGCCGCCGATCGTCTGCTTCATGATCGCGCCGCCGTTGATCTGCTGGGCGGCGTAGGCGGTGCCGCCGAGGGCGGCGATCAGGGCGACGATCGCGACGACCATCGCCGGCGACGGGCGCCTCGTCTTCAGCTTGCTCATCCTGGACTCCCTTCCAGTCGGGTGGAATCGGGGGTGCTCCCCGATTACCTCCCCTAACCCGGCAGGGACGAAACGAAGCGCTCGAAGGCGGCGATGTCGCTCACCTCGGGACCGTGGCCGGGCAGGATCAGGGCCGGGTTCAGCTCCGCCAGCCTGCGGATCGAGCGGCGGTTCTCGGCCGGGTCCGGGGTGAGATCGACGGGCGGCTCGGCGAGCCTGGTCCGCAGCGAGACGTAGGTGATGTTGCGGATCACGTCGCCGCAGATCGCCACCCGGTCGCGCTCGCGGAAGAAGATCACCTCTCCGGGGGCGTGCCCGGGCGCGTGGACGACGCGGAAGCCGGCGACCTCGTCGCCCTCGCGCAGGACCCGGTCGACGGTGCGCGGCGGGCCTTGCCAGAGCCGCCCGAAGAGCTTCGCGGCGGGAGCGCTGGTGGCGGCGACCGGGCGCCGCCCCTCCATCGCGTCGACATCGGCCTCGTGGCAGGCGAGCGGGATCCCGCGCCGCTCGCAGACGTCCTTGGCGCAGCCCTGGTGGTCGGGATGGACGTGGGTCAGGGCGACCAGCTTCAGCGGCACGCCGTCGGTCTGCTTGGCGATCCGGCGCGCGTCCCAGCGCCGCCCGGCGTCGATCAGCACGTCCTCGGCGAGGTAGACGTTGATCAGCGGGCGCGGCAGCTCGGCGAGCCGCCAGACGCCGGGGGCCAGGTACTTCAATGGCCGATGCCGAGGGTGCCGCGCGGGTCGCCGCTGTGCTCGGCGAGCTCTTCGAGGCGGGCGATCTTGCGCTCGCCTTCCAGGCGCGCCGGGTGCCCCGCGGGCAGCGGCTCGATCAGACGGCGGATGCGGTTGCGGACCTGCAGGGCGAAGTGGGGGGTGGAGGCGCCGGCGAGGGCGCGGATGTCCTCGGCGGTGACCTCGCCGCCCTGCGACAGCAGCCGCGGGTTCTCGGCCTCGCTCATCCGCCGCCGCCGATCTTGGCCAGCTCGGCCAGCTCGTTCACTTCCGCCTGCTGGTTCAAGTCGATCGCCTCCTGGTCGCCGATCACCCACACGTGGTTGTAGAAGGCGCGGGTCGGGTCGTCGGTGTAGCCGGGCTTTACGTCGAGGAAGTAGTCCGCGCAGCTCCGCCGGAAGCGTATCGGCGCTGTCGGTGAGCAGCAACGGCCCCCAGGTGCCGGAGGCCGAGAGCGGCGCGGCCGCGGCGGCGTCGAGTGGCGCGTCGGAGCGGACCAGGACGAAGCCGTGGCCGGGGTCGTTGATGTCCCAGCCGAAGCCGCCCTTGCCGTAGCGGGCGAGGGCGATCGCGTTGGCGACCGGGTCCTCGCCGGAGACGCGGCTGACCGGGCCGCCGAGATTGGAGGCTTCGCGGACCAGCTCGGAGGAGATCGCCGAGGAGGGGCCGAGGATGAAGATCGGCGCCTTGTCGTGCTTTTCCAGGTAAGCGACGGTCGGCGGCGGCAGGTCGTCGCCGCCGGCGAACAGGACCGGGTCGCCGGAGCGGGCCGCCCAGGCCGCCGCCGGCATCGCCAGCTCGGGGTCTTCGGGGGCGATCAGGATGTGGTCGGGCGGCTTCGGGAAGAGGCGGTCGCGCAGGTCGCCGCTGTCGCGACTTCGGCCGCGCCGGCCGGCCCGCCGCCGTCGGCAGCCGGCTCGCGTCGCGGCCCGGCGCCGTCGGCAGTGCCGCCAGGGCTTCCTCGGTCGCCTCCGGGACGCGAGCCGTCGTCGGAGAAGAGGATCGGGGCGCGGACCGGCGGCGCCATCAGCACCGCCGCGGCGATCGCGCCCGCCCAGTTGCCCTTGTCGACCATGGTCACCGACCGGGGCCGCTGCGAGGCGGTGGTCGAAGGGAAGACGGCGAGCGCGACGGCGGCGGCGTTGGCGGCCGGGTCGGCGCCGCCGACCCGGGTCGTGTTGTCGGTCGCGAAGACCGGGAAGCCGAGCTCGGCGGCGGTCTGGCGGAGGCCGCGCCCGAATCGGAGGCCGCCGCGGGGGTCCCGGGCCCCGGCTCTCGCCCGACCCCGACTCGTCCTTGCCGCCGCCGGTGCCGCCGATCACCGCGATCGCGATGAAGGCGATCGCGACGACCACGAGCCCGGCCAGCAGCTCGGCGCAGCGGTCGCGCGGCGGCGCTTCGCGACCCGGCCGCGTTCGCGCACCGTCGCCTTCGCATTCGCCGGCTTCGAGGGCTCTGACTTTGGCTCGGGCGCCCGCCGCTCGGCTGTCCGCCGCTCCGGCGTCCGCGGAGCCTCCTGCGTGGCGGCCTCCTCCGCCGGCCCGGCGGTCGCCGGGCCCGCCCTCCTGCGGTCCTCGCCGGAGCGCTCGCGCCACGGTTTCCGCGGCGGCCCGGGCGGCGACTCGTCGGCGTTGATCGGGCGCTCGGCGCTCACCCGGCCAACGCTACACGGGCCCCTGTCGGGGCGGTCCCAGCGCCGTCTGCTCGGCTAGAGTGTCGGGACTGGCTGACTGACCAGTCAATCAGGTCGAAGCCCCCGAGGAAGGCAGAGAGATGAATTTCGAACTCAACGACGAGCAGCTCGAGTTCAAGGCGAAGTGCCGCGCCTTCGCGCGCGACGTGATCCGCCCGGCCGCGCGCAAGCACGACGAAGAGGAGAGCACTCCCTGGGAGGTCATCAAGGAGGCCCGCCGCCAGGGCCTGCAGGGGATCGAGCACCTGCAGCTGACCGCCACCGACGGCGACGGCCAGATGGGCGTGATCTCGGCCGAAGAGATGCACTGGGGCTGCGCCGGCACCGCGCTGGCGATCAACGGCTCCGGCCTCGCCGCCGCCGGCATCGCCGCCACCGGCACCCCCGAGCAGATCGCCCACTGGGTCCCCGAGTGCTTCGGCGCCGGCGAGGAGATCAAGCTCGGCGCCTACGCGGTGACCGAGCCGCAGGCCGGCTCCGACGTCAAGAGCCTGAAGACGACCGCCAAGCGCGACGGCGACGAGTTCGTCCTCAACGGGACCAAGGTCTTCATCACCAACGGCGGCATCGCCGACGTCCACGTCGTCGTCGCCACCGTCGACCCCGAGCTCGGCACCCGCGGCCAGGCCTCCTTCGTGGTCGGCAAAGACACCCCGGGCCTGAGCCAGGGCAAAAAGGAGACCAAGCTCGGGATCCGCGCCTCGCACACCGCCGAGGTCGTGCTCGAGGACTGCCGGGTCCCGGTCGAGAACCTGCTCGGCGGCGAGGAGAAGCTGGCGAAGAAGCTCGAGCGGGCGCGCACGGGCCAGAAGTCGCGCTCGGCCGACGCCCTCGCGACCTTCGAGATCACCCGGCCGATCGTCGGCGCCTCGGCGCTGGGGATCGCCCAGGCGGCCTACGAGTGGACCCTCGAGTACCTCGACGGCCGCTCCGAAGGCGGCGTGCCGATGCTGAAAGCGCAGCGCATCCAGCAGACTCTGGCCGACGTCGCGACCGAGATCGAAGCGGCGCGGCTGCTGGTCCAGCGCGCCTCCTGGATGGGCCGCAACGGAGTCCCGATGACCGGCGGCCAGGGCTCGATGTCGAAGCTCAAGGCCGGCGACGTGACGATGTGGGCGACGACCACGCTGATGGACCTCGTCGGCCCCTACGCCTGGGACGCCGACTGCCCGCTGGAGAAGTGGTTCCGCGACGCCAAGATCTACCAGCTGTTCGAGGGCACGGCGGAGATCCAGCGGATGGTCATCTCGCGCATGCAGGCCCGCGAATACGCGGAGCGCCTCGGCTACGGCGCCGAAGTCGCCGCGGCGGCGATGGCCGAGCGGAAGCAGGAGCCGGTTCCGGCCTAAGCTCGGGGGGTGCACTCGCACTCGCACGACCACGCCGGGCACTCGCACGGCTACGGCGCGCACGCGCTGGCGGCGCGCCGCGAGGACAGCCGGCGGCGGCTCTGGATCGCCCTGGCGATCAACGGGGCGCTGCTCGTCGCGGAGGCCGTCGGCGGCCTGATCACCGGCTCGCTGGCGGTCCTCGCCGACGCCGGTCACCTGCTCTCCGACGTCGGCTCGATCGCCCTGGCGCTGTTCGCGGCCCGGCTCGCGAGCCTGCCGGCGGCCGGCCAGCGGACCTTCGGCTACCAGCGCTCGGAGGTGCTGGCGGCGCTGGTCAACGGGCTTGCTGCTGGTCGCGGTCAGCGTCGCGATCGCGATCGCCGCGATCGGCCGCTTCTCCGACCCGCCGGAGATCGACGGCGGGGCGTGCTCGCGCTCGGCGTCTTCGGGCTCGCCGGCAACCTCGCCGCGACCCTGGTCCTGGCCCGCGGCCAGCGCCAGGACATCAACCTCGAGGGGGCGCTGCGCCACTCGGCCGCCGACGCGCTCGGCTCGATCGGGGTCGCCGTCGCCGGCGCCTGCGTCCTGCTCGGCGGCTCGGCGGTCGTCGACCCGGTCGTCGGGCTGCTGATCGCCGTCCTCGTCCTCGCCTCCTCCTGGCGCCTGATCAAGGAGCCGCTCGACGTGCTGATGGAGTCGGCCCCGGCCGACCTCGACGTCGAGCGGGTCGGCGCCGCGATCTGCGCCGAGCCGGGCGTGCGCTCGGTCCACGACCTCCACATCTGGACGCTCACCGCCGGCTTCGGGGCGATCGCCGCCCACGTCGTCGTCGCCCCCGGCACCGACCGCGACCTGGTCCGCCGCCGGCTCGAGCTGGCGCTCGGCGAGGGCTTCGGGATCGAGCACACGACCCTGCAGATGGAGGAGGAGGCCGAGGGCGGCCTGCTGCGGGTCGAAAACGCCCCACACGCAGGCTGATCGCAAGCCCGGTTGCAGGCGCCCGCGTCCCGCCGGGCCGGCTCTGAGGCTTGGCTAGCCTCGGGACGATGCCGCTCCGCCACCGCTTCGCCGCGGCGGGCCTCTCGGTCCTCGCCGCGGCGCTCCTCGTCATGCTCTTCGCCGCCGCAGCGGCGCCGGCTGCCGATCTCACCGACCAGCTGGAAGCGAAGGAATCGAAGCTGGACGAAGTCCGCGAGCGCAAAGGCGTGCTGACGACGACGATCTCCCGCTACGGGCGTCAGATCGACCGCCTGACCGGCGAGGTGGCGACGATCCGCACCCACGAGGCGGAGGTCGCGGCGCGCCTCGCCGACAAGCAGGCCGAGCTCGACGGGGCGGTCTCCCGCCTCGACGGCGCCCAGCGGCGCCTGACCCAGGTCCGCAGCCGGCTGCGGCGGGCGCTGGTCGCGCTGCGCGAACGGCTGGTGGCGATGTACGAGGCCGGCTCGCCCGACGCGCTGGCGCTGATCGTCGGCGCCGCCGACGTTGACGACCTCGCCGTCCAGGCCGAATACCTGAACCGGATCCGCGGCGTCGACGAGGCCGTGGTCGGCCGGGTCTCCGACCTCCGCGACGAAGTCAAAGCCCTGGTCACCGAACTGCGGGAGTCGAAGCTGACGATCGAATCGGCCCGCGACGAGATCGCCGCCGAAGAGCGCGACCTCGCCGACACCCGCACCTCGCTGCAGGGCCGCCAGCGCCAGCTGGTCGGCGCCCGCTCCGCCCGCGAAGGGGCGCTGGCCCAGATCGGCGCCAACGAGGAAGAGCTCGAGGGCTCGGTCGCGGCGATCCAGTCCGAGCTCGCCGCCCAGCTCGCGGCGACCGGCTCGGTGCCGTTGCCGGCCGGCCCGATCCAGGAAGGCAGCGGCGGCCTGATCTGGCCGGTCAACGGCCCGATCACCTCCGGGTTCGGCGGCCGCGAAATCGGCGCTGGCTACGAGGACCACCCCGGCGTCGACATCGGCGTCCCGGAAGGAACGCCGATCCGCGCCGCCGCCGCCGGCTCGGTCGTCCTCCAGCAGTCGGAGGCCGAAAGCGGCGGCTACGGGAACTTCACCTGCATCGATCACGGCGGCGGTCTCTCGACCTGTTACGCCCACCAGTCCTCCTTCGCGGTCTCCGCCGGGGAGTCGGTGGCGCAGGGCGAGGTGATCGGCTACGTCGGCAGCACCGGTTACTCGACTGGCGCCCACCTCCACTTCGAGGTGCGGATATTCGGCCAGGTAACCGACCCGATGGGCTACCTTTAGCAAACGCCATGATTCGCCAGGCGCACACCTATCTGGTGGGTGCGGTGGGAGCTGCGACGCTGATCGCGATCGCCATCGCGGTGTTCGTCATGCTCGTTTCCGCCCAGGTCTTCCGCGACTGGCCGATCGCCGGGCTGACCGGCTCCGGTGAGACCGGGGTCGCCGAGTCCAAGCCGGTCGATGCGACCGCGGATGCCCCCGGTGCAGGCGGCGGCAGCGCCGCCGCCACCGCGAGGGCGACCACGGTCGCCGGCAAAGGCGGCGGTGGCGCGGCCGAGCCGGCCGGGAACACGGGTGCCGTCGGCACCGCGCCGGCCCTGGTCGACCAGAGCGACAGCCCGCAGGCCGGCGGCGGCGGCGAAACCGGCGGCGGCTCGGGCGGCGGCGGCAACGCCCCGACCGCCCAGAGCGCGCCGGCCGCGGGCGGCGGCGACTCTTCGGCCTCCAGCGGCGGCGGTGGGGGGAGCGGCGGCAACGGAGGCGGCGGCGGTGGCTCCGAAGGCGGCACGGGCGGCGGCGCCGGGACCGCGAGCTCTCCCTCGAAAACGGTCACCACGACGGTCAACGAAACGGTCACGAAAGTCGACGAAACGGCGCTCGGCGGCACGCTCGGATCGACCGGCGTAACCGGGGTGACCGAAGGCGTCGTCGAAGGCGTGGCCGGCCCCGAATCGACGGTCGGCAAAGTCGTCGACGGGGCCGCGGGCGCCGTCGACGGCCTGCTCGGCGGCAAACGCTGACCGGGCTCGGCAGCCCGCTCTCCCTCTAACCGTCAGAATGCCGCCGATGGCGGAGCGAGAACAGGCGGGGGCGGTTGCCGGCGGCGATCCGATCGAGGGTTCGGCGGTCTACCCGCTGGGGAGCCGGGTCAACGAGCGCGGCCACCTCGAGGTCGGCGGCTGCGACGTGGTCGAGCTGGCCGCGGAGTTCGGCACCCCTGCCTACGTCTACGCCGAGGACGACATCCGCGCCCGCGCCCGGGCCTACCGCGAGGCCTTCGAACGGCGCGGCGGCGAGCACGAGGTCCTCTTCGCCAGCAAGTCCTTCCCCTGCACCGCCGCCTACCGGCTCTTCGCGGAGGAGGGGCTCTCGGTCGACGTCGCCTCCGGCGGCGAGCTGCACATGGCGCTGCGCGCCGGCTTCGATCCCGCGCGGATCCACATGCACGGCAACAACAAGACCGACGAGGAGATCCTCTTCGCCGCCCGCTCCGGGATCCGCCACCTGATCCTCGACTCCTTCGACGAGATCGAGCGCTGCGAACGCCTGCTGGAGGGCCCGCAGCGGGTGCTGATCCGGGTCACCCCCGGGATCAAGCCCTCGACCCACGACTACATCACCACCGGCCAGCTCGACTCGAAGTTCGGCTTCGGTCTCGAGGACGGCCTGGCGGCGCGGGCGATCGAGCGCGTGCTCGCCTCCGACAAGCTGGAGCTGGTCGGGCTGCACGCTCACATCGGCTCGCAGATCTTCGAGCTCGAGCCCTACAAGCTGGCGATCCAGGCGCTCGGCGGCCTCGCCGGAGAGTGGTGCGAGGTGGTCGACGTCGGCGGCGGCCTCGGGGTCGCCTACACCGCCGAGGACGAGCCGCCCTCGATCGACTCCTACATCGACGTCAAGGTCCGCGGCGTCGCCGAGGTCTTCGGCGAGGGGGTGCGGATCCTGGTCGAGCCGGGCCGCTCGCTGGTCGCCAACGCCGGCCTCACCGCCTACCGGCTCGGCACCGTCAAGGAGATCCCCGGCGTCCGCACCTACGTCGCCGTCGACGGCGGCATGTCCGACAACCTGCGGCCGATGCTCTACGGCTCGCGCTACGAAGCGCTGATCGCCGACCGCGCCGGCGCCCAGCCCGACACCCTGGTGACGATCGCCGGCATGCACTGCGAGTCCGGCGACGTCCTCGTGCGCGACGCGATGCTGGCCGAGCCGGCCGTCGGCGACGTCATCGTCACCCCGGCCACCGGCGCCTACGGCCACGCGATGGCCAGCAACTACAACGGCGTCACCCGGCCCCCGGTCGTCTTCTGCCGCGACGGCGAGGCCCGGGTCGTGGTTCGGCGCGAGACCTACGACGACCTCACCGCCCGCGATGTCTGAGCTGGCCGGGGGCGGCCCCAAGCCGGTCCGCATCGGGCTGCTCGGGCGCGGCACCGTGGGCGGCGCCTTCGCCGAGCTGCTGGCCGAGCGGGCCGAGGCGGTCGAGGCGGCGACCGGCCGCCGGCCCGAGCTGGCCGGGGTCCTGACCCGCAGCGAGGGGGACGCCGGCGAGATCATCGAGCGCTCGGACCTGGTCGTCGAGCTGATGGGGGGGACCGACACCGCCCGCGAGCTGGTCGTCGACGCGCTCCGCTCCGGGCGCCCGGTGGTGACCGCGAACAAGCAGCTGCTCGCCCAGCACGGCGACGAGCTCTTCGCGATCGCCCGCGAGGCCGGGGTGCAGCTGCGCTTCGAGGCCGCGGTGGCGGCGGTGATCCCGATCGTCCGCACGATCCAGGAGAGCTTCGGCGTCACCGAGATCTCCAAGGTCTTCGGGATCGTCAACGGCACCACCAACTTCATCCTCAGCGAGATGGCCGCCAGCGGCGCCGGGTACGACGAGGTGCTGAAGGAGGCGCAGCGGCTCGGCTACGCGGAGGCCGACCCCTCCGACGACGTCAGCGGCGCCGACGCCGCGGCGAAGATGGCGATCCTCGCCCGCCTCGCCTTCCACACCCCGGTCAGCCTCGCCGACGTCCCCTACGAGGGGATCGAGGCGATCCAGCCAGACGACCTCGCCTACGCCAAGGAGCTCGGCCTCTCGCTGAAGCTGCTCGGGGTGGCCGAACGGCGCGACGGCGGGATCAGCGTCCGCGTCTTCCCCTGCTTCCTCTACGCCGGCCATCCGCTGGCCCCGATCGAGGGCCCGTTCAACGCGGTGATGGTCGAGGCGCCGGCGATCACCGAGGTGACGATGTCGGGGCCCGGCGCCGGCGGCCTGCAGACCGCCTCGGCGGTGCTCGGCGACGTCGTCTCGATCCTCGCCGGCGACGCCCCCGTGCATGAAACCCGGGCGGAGCTGCCGCTGGTCGCCGACGTCCCCTCCTCCTTCTACCTGCACCTCGAGGTCGCCGACAAACCGGGCGTGCTGGCCCGGGTGGCGACGGTGCTGGGCGACCACGACGTCTCCGTCAAGAGCGTCGTCCAGCGCGGGATCGGCGCCGACGCCCGCCTGGTGATGGTCGCGCACGAGTGCCTGGAATCGCGCTTCGCGGCGGCGGTCGAGGCGTTGGGCGAGCTCGGCGACCTGCGCTCTTCCCCGCGTTCGATCCACGTCATCGAGGAGCAGTTCTGATGGCCGCCGGGCTGATCGAGCGCTATCGCGACCGGCTCTCGCTGGAGCCCGGCGACCCGGTGGTGACCCTGAACGAGGGCTCGACGCCGCTGATCGAGGCGCCGCGGCTCTCGGAGCGGATCGGCGCCCGCGCCTACCTCAAGTTCGAGGGCGCCAACCCGACCGGCTCCTTCAAGGACCGCGGGATGACCGTCGCCGTCTCCCGCGCCAAGGGGCGTGGGGCGGAGGCGGTGATCTGCGCCTCCACCGGCAACACCGCCGCCAGCGCCGCCGCCTACGCCGCGCGGGCCGGCCTGCGCGGCGCCGTGATCGTCCCCGAGGGCAAGATCGCGATCGGCAAGCTCGCCCAGGCGCTGATGCACGGCGCCCGCGTGGTTGCCCTGCAGGGCAACTTCGACGACGCCCTGACGATCGTCCGCGAGATCGCCCAGAAGCACCCGGTCGAGCTCGTCAACTCGGTCAACCCGCACCGGATCGAAGGGCAGAAGACCGGCGCCTTCGAGATCGTCGAGGACCTCGGCGGGCCACCGGGGGCGCTGGCGATCCCGGTCGGCAACGCCGGCAACGTGACCGCCTACTGGCGCGGCTTCCAGGAGCTGGAGACGGCGCCGATCCTCTACGGCTTCCAGGCCGAGGGCGCCGCGCCGCTGGTCGCCGGCGCGCCGGTCGCCAACCCCGAGACCGTCGCCTCGGCGATCCGGATCGGCAACCCGGCCCGCTGGGAGGAGGCGATGTCGGCCTTCACCGGCTCCCGTGGCCGCGTCGCCGCCGTCTCCGACGAGCAGATCCTGGGCGCCTACCGCTGGCTCGCCGACACCGAAGGCGTCTTCTGCGAGCCCGCCTCCGCCTCCTCGGTCGCCGGCCTGCTCGCCAACGGCCTGCCCGTGGTCGAGGGCATGGCCCCGCCCGAGTCGGTCGTCTGCGTGCTCACCGGCCATGGCCTCAAGGACCCCGACACCGCCTTCGGCAAAGCGCCACCGGTGATCGCCTGCGAGAACGAGCTCAGCGCCGTCGAGCGCGCTGTCTTCGACTGAGGGGCTGCCATGACCGCGCGCCACCGACTCGTCCGCGTCCCCGCCTCCTCGGCCAACCTCGGGCCGGGATACGACGCGATGGCGGCGGCGGTGGCGCTGCACCTCGAGCTCGAGGTGGAGGAGACGGGGGAGTTCTCGGTCGACCCCGGCGGGCTCGACGTCTCGACCGGTCGCGACAACCTCGTGGTCCGGGCCTTCGAGAGCCTGCAAACCCGCCGACGGCATCTCCTTCCGCCTGCGCAGCGAGATCCCGCTGGCCCGCGGGCTTGGCTCCAGCGCGGCGGCGATCGTCGCCGGGCTGTTCGCCGCCGACCATCTCTTCGAGCTGGCGCTGAGCCACGAGGAGATGCTGGTGCGGGCGAGCGAGATCGAGGGTCACCCCGACAACGTCGCCGCGGCGATCTACGGCGGCTTCGTCGTCTGTGGCCCCGGCCCCGACGGCAAGCCGCTGGCCAGTCGCTTCGACCCGCCCGGGGGGCTCGAGGGGATCGTCGTGATCCCGGCCGAGGAGGTCTCGACCCGGCTCGCGCGCGAGGCGATCCCCGACATGGTGCCGCTGGCCGACGCGGTCGCCAACGTCTCCGCCGCGGCGCTGCTGGTCCTCGGCCTGCAGAGCGCCGACCTCGACCTCGTCTCGCGCGGCGTCGCCGACCGCATCCACCAGCCGCGGCGGCGTGAGCTCTACCCGCGCTCGATGGAGATCGTCGACTCGGCGGGCGAGATCGGCGCCCTCGGGGCGACGATCTCCGGCGCCGGCCCGACCGTGCTCGTCTGGACCACCTGGCAGGAGGCCGGCAAGGTCGCCGCCGCGCTGGCCGAGCGCTGCGCCGGCTGGGCCGAGGTCAGGCGCCTGCCCTTCGCGCCCCAGGGCGCCGACGTCCCCGAGCTCTAGCCGGATGGACTGGGTCGTTCGCATCGGGCTGGTCGAGCTGGCGCTCGGCGGGCTGCTGGGCTGGGCGATGGTGATCCGCGAGGACAAGCCCGAGTGGCTCAAACGGATCGGGATCGTCGCTCCGCACCGGATTCGCCAGGTCCATCTCGACTACGTGATGATGGGCCTGATCCTGATCGGGGTCGGGCTCGCGGTGCCCGACCTGCCGACCTGGATCGCGGCGGCGCTGGTCTTCGGGACCTTCGTCAACCCCTTCCTCTTCGTCCCGCTCGCCTTCGACCCGGCGGTCGAGAAGCGCGCCTGGTACCGGGTGCTGGCGACGATCTCGTTCATCGGCGTCAGCGGTGGCCTGGTCGCGGCGGCGATCGTCGGTCCTGCCTGAGTCGCCCCGTCCAGGACCGGGATGGGAGATCCGTCCGATCCGCCGGCCGGCGGGCTTAGGATCGCGCCATGCCGACCTCCCGGAAGTTCCCCATGCTCGCCGTCCTCGCCGCCGCCGCGCTGCTGCTGGTCCTCCCCGCAGCCGCCCAGGCCTCGCTCACCTTCGTGCGCGGGCAGCTCAGCCGCGCCGTGTACGTGGCCAAGGACGATGGCAGCGGGATCCGCAAGATCGGCCCCGGCGACAGCCCCCACATGGCGCCCGACGGCGCCTCCGTCGCCTACTTCCACGAAGGTCCCGGCCACGGCACCGAACTGAAGCTGGCGCCGGTCTCCGGCGGGCCGGGGAAGACGCTGATGGTCGGCTGGCGCGAACCCTCCTATCTCGCAGTTCTCGCCCAACGGCGAACAGATCCTCGCCCTGCGCGGGGCCGAGCTCGGCAAGCGCAAGCTGGTGCTGATCACGATCGCGACCGGCGCCCAGAAGGTGCTCGGGAGCGGCTACTTCAGCGGCTTCAGCTTCGACCCCGAAGGCAACCAGGTCGTCTACGCGAAGTCGAACAGCGAAAGCTACCCGCCGCGCAGCGACGTCTACCGGGTCGCCGCCGCCGGCGGCAAAGCGGTGGCGCTGACCAAGGACCACCGTTCGCTGGACCCGCTCTGGGGCCCGACCGGGAAGATCGCCTTCGTCAAGCAGCTCGACGCCAACAAGCGCAAGTACGGCCCGAAGAACGAGATCTACCTGATGAGCGAAAGCGGCAAGGGCGTCAAGCGGCTCACCCACACCGACGTCGACCCGCTGCTGCAGGGCCTCTTCCCGACCGCCTGGTCCGGCGACGGCATGCGCCTGCTGACCGAGTTCCAGGGCCAGGACACGAGCTACGCGGTCGGCGTCAACGCCGTCAGCGGCGCCCAGAAGCCGATCGGCCCGGCGGGCGAGTCGGGCTTCGTCGGCACCGCGCTCTCCGGTAACGGCAAGACCGTGCTCGGGTTCGAAGGCGGCTTCGACCCCGGCAACAAGCACACCGTCGTCACCCGCCCCTTCGGCGGCGGCAAGGCGAAGGCGCTGGTCGCCAACGCTTCCGAACCGGACTGGAGCTTCTAGGCGCTGTCGAGTTCCTGTCGGATAGGGAGAGGAACTCGACAAGGTCAGCCCAGGAGGCCGACCTGGCGCAGGATCGAGACGCTGTCCGACCAGACGTCCTTGCGCTTGACCAGGCCGTCCTCGAAGGGGATCGCGTCGATCCCGTCCCACTCGACGCGGCGGCCGGTCGGCTCGGCGACGAGGTCGCCGCGGCGCATCGTCTTGGCGTGGGTCGCGGCGGCGGTCCATTCCTGCACGACCAGGCCCTCGCGCACGTAGAGGCGCCGGGTCGTGAAGGCGATGTCGGGCCAGGTCTCGAAGATCGAGCCGATGTGGGCGCGCGCCTGCGCGCCAATCGCCGACTCGCCCGCGGTGTGGTTCTCGAAGACCATGTCGGGCGCGTGCATGGCCACGATCGCGTCGAGGTCGTGGGCGTTCCAGGCCGCGTTGTAGCGGTCGATCGCACGCTCGAGGGCGGCCGGCGAGTCAGGCCCTGGATCTGAGTCGTTCGCGGCGATAGTGTCGAGCCTAGATGGCGAACGGCTCGACGATCAAGCACCGCGACGAGTTCGAGCGCATGGAGGGGTCGGGAGACTCGACCTGGATGCTGGCGCGGAAGGCGCTCGGGACCGAGTGCTTCGGCTTCAACCTGGTCGAGATCGGGCCGGGCGGGCAGATCCCCGAGCACGACGAGTCCGGCAGCGGTCAGGTCGAGGTCTACGCGATCCTCGAGGGGGAGGCGATCTTCGTGATCGACGGCGAGGAAACCCCTGCACCGGCGGGCACTTTCGCCTCTCTGGAGCCGTCTGCGAGGCGGACGATCCACAACCGCTCGGAGGCGCCGGTGACGGCCCTGCTGATCGGCGTCGATCCCAGCGGTGGCTACCGGCCGATGTCCTGGGCTTGATCGGCGCCCTATAATTCTCTGACCCGTCAACCCCGTCGCGCACCCGCTCGAAGAAGGCGTGGAACCCGGGAGGTCTTATGTCGCAGCAGTCCCAGTCGCGCCGCGGCGCCGACGTCGAGCATTACTCACCGGAGCGTGCCTACAAACCGTTGGTCTCGCCGCCGAGCGTCGAAGACAACGACGCCTGCGGGATCTACGCCTCCGTCCGCAAAGACGCGACGCCCAGCCACGAGCCGATCGAGCTGGCGCTGCCGGCGCTGCAGAAGATGCTCCACCGGGCCGGCAACGTCGACGGGGAGGGCGACGGCTGCGGCCTGATGCTCGACATCCCGCGGAAGATCTGGGCCGAGGAGGTCCGCAGCGGCGGTCACGACCCCTCGCTGACCCTCGACGACGCACTTCGCCGTCGCCCACGTCTTCATCGAGCGCTCGCAGGACCGCGAGAAGGTCCAGCACGACGCCCGCGAGCTGCTCGCCGAGGGCGGCTTCCGCATCCTCGCCGAGCGCGAGGGCGATGGTCGAACTCGACCGGCGCTGGGCCCGACCGCGCGCGAGGAGGAGCCGATCTTCTGGCAGCTCGCCGGCCTCGTCCCCGACGCCGAGCGCCGCGACCCGATCCTCTTCGAGCTGCTGCATCGGGCTCGAGCAGCCGCTCGACGTCCACGTGCCCTCGTTCTCGGCGACCACCTGCGTCTACAAGGTGATGGGCGCGCCGAACGTGCTCGGCGACTACTACCCGGACCTCACCGACCCGCGCTTCGAGACGGTCGGCTGCTTCGGCCACAACCGCTACTCGACCAACACCTGGCCCTCGTTCAAGCGGGTGCAGCCGTTCTCGGCGATCGGCCACAACGGCGAGATCAACACGATCGAACAGCTGCGCCAGGAGGCGAAGATGCTGGCGGTGCCGATCCGCCCCGGCGCCTCCGACTCGCAGGACCTGAACCGGACGATCGACACGATGGTCAGCCGCGAGGGCCTCAGCCTGGCCGAGGCGATGGAGATGCTGCTGCCGCCGATCGTCGAGGAGATCCAGCGGCCTGCCGGAGGACCTGCACAGCTTCTACATGTACCTGCACCAGGCGATGGGGCCGTTCGCCCAGGGCCCGGTCGCGCTGATCGCCCGCCACGCCGACGAGTGCGTCTTCTCCGCCGACGCGATGGGCCTGCGCCCGCTCTGGCAGGTCGAGACCGAGGACCGACTTCGTCTTCAGCTCCGAGCCCGGCGTCGTCTCGGTCCACGCGATGGTCTCCGAGCCGAAGCCGCTCGCTCCCGGCGAGAAGGCGATGGTCCTGATCGACCGCGGCGCCCGCGCACTCCACCCTGCACCCGCACGACGAGATGCTGCGGATCGTCCGCGACCGCTGGCTGGCGCGCAACGGGGTCGACGCGGTCGCCGGCTACGACCGCGCCCTGGAGACCGGCGGCCCGCTCGAGGGCGACGACGTCCCCGGCTACTCCGAAGCCGGCCCGGCCGAGCCGGTCAAGGTCGAAGACCGCGTCCTGGCCGGCTTCGGCTGGCAGCGCGACGACGTCAAACTGGTCCAGCAGATGGCCTCCAACGGGGCCGAGCCGGTCGGCTCGCTCGGCTACGACGGGCCGCTGGCGGCGCTCTCGCCCGAGCGCCAGAACCTCGCCGACTACTTCAAGGAGACGGTCGCCGTCGTCACCAACCCGGCGCTCGACCGCGAACGGGAGCTCGAGCACTTCTCGACCCGCGCCCTGTTCGGCCGCCGCCCCTCGCTCGACGCCGCCGGCGAGGACACCGGCACGGTCGAAACCGAGTTCCCGGTCATCCTCGGCGGCCACCACGGCCTGGCGCCGCTCTCCGACAAGACCTACCGCAAGATCGCCCGCGACCACCACACCTACCTGCTCGAGGACCTCTGGGAGGAGTTCCGCGGCCGCGCCGCCGCGGTCGACATCTCGCTGCTGGAGTCGGAGACGACCGCCGGCGCGATCGAGCGGATCAAGCAGGAAGCGGTGAAGAAGGTCCGCAACGGGGCCGAGCTGCTGATCCTCACCGACCGCACCGTCTACGACGGCGAGCGCCGCTACCTCGACCCGCACCTGGCGACCTCGGCGGTCGACCAGGCGCTGAAGCAGTTCAAGGTCGAGCGCGGCGAAGAGAACCTGCGCCGCCGCTGCGGCCTCGTCCTGCGCTCGGCGGCGATCCGCAACGTCCACGACGTGATGCTGGCGCTCGGGCTCGGCGCCAACGGCGTCTGCCCGTACATGATGGTCGAGGTGATCTGCGTCGAGGACTACGAGAACGACGTCTCCAACCTCTGCGCGGCGCTGCGCAAAGGCATCGAGAAAGTCATCTCGACGATCGGCATCCACGAGGTGCGCGGCTACGCGCGGCAGTTCTCCTCGATCGGGGTCAAGCCGGAGCTGGCCGAGATCTTCCAGACCAAGGCGTTCGCCGCCTCGGCCAAGGCCGGCACCGGCTTCGCCGAGCTCGACGAGGACACCAACGAGCGCGCCCGCGCGCTCTCCGGCGACGACGAGGCCGCCAAACCGGCGAAGACGTTCCGCTTCTACCCGAAGGTCTACAAGTCGGCGATCGCGACCGCCAACGGCACCGGCACCTACGAGGAGTACTCGGAGAAGGTCCGCGACCTGGAGAAGCAGAGCCCGATCTCGATGCGCCACATCATGGCCCTGAAGGGCGACCGCGAGCCGGTCGACCCGAGCGACCGTCGACGCCGGCGTCGGCCACCACGACTACCCGATCGTGATCTCCTCGATGAGCTTCGGCTCGCAGTCGGAGCCGGCCTTCCGCGCCTACGCGGACGCGGCCAAGGCGACCAACATCCTCTGCATGAACGGCGAGGGTGGCGAGATCCGCGACATGTACGGCAAGTACCGCAACTGGCGCGGCCAGCAGATCGCCTCGGGGCGCTTCGGCGTCTCGGCGGAGATGGTGAACTCCTCCTACGTCGCCGAGATCAAGATCGGCCAGGGCGCGAAGCCCGGCGAGGGCGGCCACCTGCCCGGCAAGAAGGTCTCCGAGAAGGTCGCCGCCGCCCGTAACGCGGCGCCCGGCACCGACCTGATCTCGCCCTCCAACAACCACGACCTCTACTCGATCGAGGACCTCGCCGAGCTGATCGACGAGCTGAAGACCGTCAACCCGGACGTGCGGGTCTCGGTCAAGGTCCCGGTGGTGCCGAACATCGGCACGATCGGCCTCGGGATCGCCAAGGCGGGCGCCGACATCATCACCCTCTCGGGCTTCGAGGGCGGCACCGGCGCGGCCCGCCAGCACGCGCTGCGCCACGTCGGCCTGCCCTCGGACATCGGCACCCGCGCCGTGCACCGGGCGCTGATGGAGGCCGGGCTGCGCAACCGGGTCGAGATCTGGGCCGACGGCGGCTACCGGACCGGCCACGACATCGTCAAACTGCACTGCCTCGGCGCCAACCGGGTCGGCTTCGGCACCCTGGCGATGGTCTCGATCGGCTGCACGATCTGCCGCGGCTGCCAGCTCGACACCTGCCACGTCGGCATCGCCACCCAGATCGAGACGACCGAGGAGGCCCAGGAGCACGGGCTGAAGAAGTTCACCCCGCAGGAGGTCGACCGGGCGGCCGAGAGCTGCGCCCGCTTCTTCGCCTCGATGGGGGAGGAGGTCAAGCAGGTGGTCGCCTCGCTCGGCTACGAACGCGCCCAGGACCTGGTCGGTCGCTACGACCTGCTGGAGCAGGTGGCGGCCAAGGACAAGATCGACCTGGCGCCGCTGATCACGCCGCTGGAGGAGTTCCTCGACCTCGAGCCGATCGACCTGCCGGTCGCCGAGGAGCTGGTCGAGGCGCGGGCCGAAGCCGGCCTCGTCGTCGCCCGGCCGATCCGCATGGAGGCGAAGCAGGCCTCGAGCCAGATCGCCGCCCTGGCGCCGGAAATCTGCGCCGGCCGACACCGTCCGCAGCGAGTTCCCGCGCGCGACCGACGCCAACGACCGCGTGCTCGGGACCGAGCTGGCGGGGGCGATCGCGCGCTCGCGGATCTTCGACGACGGGCCGGAGTCGAGCGACGAGGTGCTTGCCGAGCCTCGAGTTCAACGGCGGCTCGGTCGCCGGCCAGGGCCTCGGCGCCTTCAACTCCTACGGGGTCTCGATCCGGGTCGAGGGCGGCGCCCAGGACGGCGTCGGCAAGACGATGCTCGGCGGCTCGATCGCGATCCTCAAGGGCAAGGGCGCGCGACGGCAAGCGGCTCAACGGCTCGGTCGGCAAGTCCTTCGCCTACGGCGCCCAGCGCGGCCGCCTCTACGTCCAGGGCTCGGCCGACTCGCGCTTCTGCATCCGCCTCTCCGGCGCCGACGTGGTCCTCGGCGGCGAGCCGGAAGAGGACATCGACGACAGCCGCGGCTGCGTCGTCGACCGCGCCAACGCCAAGGGCTTCGCCTTCGAGTACATGACCTCGGGGCGGGCCGTCGTGCTCGGCGACATCGGCCCCTGGGCCTGCGCCGGGATGACCGGCGGCCGCGTCTACGTCCGCCACAACGCCTTCGGCATCGACCGCGAGGCGATCCAGCGGCGGCTCGGCGAGGGCGCCAAAGTCGAACTCAAGGACCTCGACTCGGAGGGCCTGCTCGACCTCGACGACCTGCTCAACCGACTACGCCAAGGAACTGCGGGCGACCGGCCAGGACGAGGAGGCCGACCGCGTCCTCGACCTCAGCGCCGACGCGACCAGCAACTTCCTGATGGTGATCCCCCAGAAGGTCCAGGCGGACCCGAGCATCTCGACCGAGTGAGGGTTCGGTGAGTCTGCTGTAGGTGGGGCTATGCCCGCCTTGGAGCAGACTGGGTGCTCTCGGGCTACGAGTCTTTGGTCAGCATGTCCGCGATCTCGCGGACCTCGTGCAGCAGGCCGTCGAGCATGCGCTCGGTATCCGAATGGATCCGGTGCTCGGCGGCGGCGCGGTCGGCCTCGACCTGGTCGATCCGGGCCTCGAGGCGGCGGGTGCGCTCGTCGATCCGCTCGACCGACTCCTCGACCTTGCCGACCGAGCGGGAGAGCTTCTTCTCGCTGCGGCGGATCCGCTTCTTGACGTAGAGGCGGGTGTCCTCGCGGAGGTCGGCGAGCTCGCGCTGGAGGTCGGCGTCGACCGGGCCGCCCTGCTCGGCCAGGACCTCTTCGACCCCGACGCGGACCCGCTCGATCTCGGCGTGCAGCTCGGCGCGGGCGCGGTCGGCGGCGGCGCTGACCGCGGGGACGCCCTGCGGGCCCGCAGGGGGATCTACCGGACTCGGAGCGGCGTTCACGGGCCAGATCCTAGGGACGAGGGTGGCCGGAACGGTGGCGCTAGCCGCGCAGGGGGTAGAGGTGGAAGCGGCCGATCGCCAGCTCGTCGCCGTCGCGCAGCGAGGCCAGCTCGACCCGGCGGCCATTCAGGAAGACGCCGTTGAGGCTGCGGTCGTCGAGCACCCGCAGCTGCCGCCCCGGCCGGTCGAGCAGGAGCGCGTGGCGGCGGGAGACGGTCGGGTCGTCGAGGCAGAGGTCGGCGTTGTCGCTGCGGCCGATCCGGGTCCAACCGCGGGCGATCCGCAGCGTCCGCACCTCGCCCGCGTCGTCGCGGTAGGCGATGTGGTCGCCCGGCAGGGCGAGCGAGTCGCGGGCGTCCGCAAGCCAGTCGGGTGGCCCCGCCGCGACCGGGACCTGGTGCTCGGCGGTCGTCGCCTCGTGCTCCTGGTGGGCGCTGAAGATCGAATCGCGGCGGAAGCGGGTGCCGCCGCAGCTCGCGCACTCGGGCACCGGGTCGGTCTCCCGCAGCGCCACCTGGGTGCCGCAGCCGAGGCAGAAGTAGGTGCCACAGCCGGGGATGAATCCAGCCGTGTACGGGTCATCGAGCGGGCTGCTGCCGACGCTGTCGAAAATGGGGACCTTCCTTCCCGAGTCGACCCCGAGCCTACTCCCGGAGCGGGCTCCCGTCACTCAAATATCTCCGTCCGATGTGCCGGGGGGCGGGGGAATACAATCGCCGCGATGGGTCCGATCAGCGCCGAAATCGAAGTCGACGTCCCCCGCGAGCGGGTCTTCGAGCTGCTCACCGACCTCGCCGCCCGCCCCTCCTTCACCGACCACTTCCTCACCGACTTTCACCTCACCCGCCTGGACGCGCGGGGCCTGGGGGCGGGGGCCCGGTTCCGGGTCGACGCGCCGTTCCGCTCGCCCTGGATGGACACCTCGATCGTCGAGCTGGAGGCGCCCTTCCGGGTCGTCGAGCGCGGTCAGGGCGGCCGCGTCAACCGGATTCCCAACCACACGGTCTGGGAGCTGACCAGCGGCGCCGGCCAGCTGACCCGCGTCCGTTTTTCGCACTGGACCGAGCCAGGCCACCTCGATCGCGGCGTCGAGCTGCTCTCCGCCGGCTCGATCTGGCAGGAGCGGAGCTGGCGCCAGGCGCTGCGCCGCCTGCGCGACAACCTCGAGGCCGAGCGGGTCGAGATCGACCGCATCGCGGTCGCCGGCGGCAACCGATACGCGACCGGCATCCCTTGAGCCGCGACGCTTAATAGACTCCCGGCCGCCGATGTTCCAGCACCGCAGAATCCTGATGACGCTGCTTGCCGCGCTCGCGCTCGGAGCCCTCGCCGTGGGCGTTTCCGCCTGCGGTTACGAGAGCGAGGAGACCAACGTGGTCGAGGGCGAGCCGGTCGAGCTCGGCGAGCTCTCCTTCAACGTCACCTTCTCGCGCTACCTCAACCCGAACGACACCGAGGACAGCGCCTACCTGGTCGGCCAGGAGAACCCGCCGCCGGACGGGATGACCTACTTCGGCGTCTTCTTCGAAGTCCAGAACGAGACCGAGGAGTCGCACGCTCTGCCCTCGACGCTCTCGATCACCGACGCCGACGGCGAAACGTACGACGTGCTGCCGAGCAAGAGCCTCTACGCGCTGCCCTTCGGCGGCGAGGTCGAAGAACACGAACAGATCCCGGTCCTCGACTCGACCCCGGACCTCGGCCCGATCGAGGGCTCCGTCGCGCTCTTCCTGCTGCCCGAAGAGGCCAACGAGAACCGGCCGCTGACCCTCCACATCCCCGGCGCCGACGGCGACAACGGCACCGTCACGCTCGACCTCTAGGGGTCCGGCGCGGGCGGCCTAGAGGCCGCTGGAGAGAATTTCGGCGGCGATCGGCGCCGCCACTTCGCCGCCCGAGGCTTCGGCTTCGATCAGCAGCACCCCGACCGCCAGCTTCGCCTTCTCGGCCGGCGCGAAGGCGGCGAACCAGGCGTCCTTGATCTGGATCGGGTTCTCCTCTTCCTCCTGGCCCTCTTTCGGCCCCAGCTCGGCGGTCCCGGTCTTCCCGGCCACCTGGGCCTCGCTGATCGCGCCGGCGGTGCCGGTGCCTTCGACGACGACGCCGACCATCAGCTCGGTCAGCTGGTCGGCGATCTCCTTCGACATCACCCGCTCCGGCTCGGCCTCGGGCCGCAGCTTCTTGTTCTGGACGATCGAGGTCGGCATCCGCACGCCGCCGTTGGCGACGGTCTGCGCGACGCTCGCCATCTCCAGCGGAGTCGCCTGCACTTCGCCCTGGCCGATCGCCGAGACGCCGAGTTCGATTTCGGTCGGGATCTCGGTCGGGATCGTCGACTCCGGCAGGTCGGCTTCGCGAAGGTACTTGTCCGCGTAGAGGCTGGGCGGCGCGTTGAACCCGTAGCGCTCGGCGGTGGCGACCAGTTCGTCGCTGCCGATCTTCGGGCCGAGCGGCGCGAAGACGGCGTTGCAGGACTCGGCGAAGGCGTGGGTGAAGGTGCCGCCGCAGAACTCGCCGTTGGCGTTGTAGAGGAAGCGTCCGCCGACGTTGATCCCGTCGCTGATTTCGAATTCGTCGTCGAGGTCGACGAGGTTCTTCTGCAGGGCCGCGGTGGTGGTGAGGATCTTGAAGGTGGATCCGGGTGGCTGCGGCGCCGAGAAGGCCTGGCCGGCGAGCGCCCGCACGTCGCCGTTGCGGGAGTCGAGCACGGCGACCCCGCCGAAGCGCCCGCCCAGCGCCGCCACCGCGGCTTCCTGCAGGTCGGGGTCGATCGTCGTCTTCACCGGCGCCCCCTGTTCGGGATCGGATTCGGCGATCACCCGGATCGAGGTGCCGCTTTCGTCGAGCGCCAGCAGCGAGCCTCCCGGCTTGCCGGCGAGGCGGGTGTTGAAGGCACGCTCGAGGCCGCTGACCCCGACCGGGGTTTCCGCCGTGAAGCCGTGCCGGGCCAGCCGCGCGACGTCTTCTTCGGAGGGTTCGCCGACTTCGCCGGTGACGTCGACCGCGGCGCTGCCCAGCGGGTGCTCGCGTTCGTCGGCCGGCCCTTCGGCCAGCGGCGTGCCGTCGGCGGCGAGGATCGGCGCCCGCGGCGCCAGCTCGATCTGGCTGCCGAGGTGCTCGCTCGGTTCGAGGCCGGGGAAGACCAGGCTCGGCTCCCAGGCGATGCCGCCTTCGGCGTAGGGCAGCAGCAGCTCGTTCTCGAGCCGGCCGAAGGCGACGGTGGTGATCGTCAGCGGGGTGGCGACGACGGTGTTGCCTTCGAGGCTGGTCGGGTCGTGCGGCGAGCCCGGCTCGAGCCCCCGCATCGTCGAGACCTCTTCGGCTTCGCGGTAGGCGTCGCGGAATTCGTCGAGGCCGTACTTGGCCTTCGAGCCGTCGTTCAGCTCGCGATACATCGCCTTGTAGTTCTGGACCGACCAGGCGTCGAGGTAGTCGCCGGCGGCTTCCTTCTCGGGCGACCCGGGCACGCCCGCGACGGCGCCGACGATGAAAGCGACGAGCGCGATCAGGGCGAGGGGGAGGGTCCGGGTGAGGAGACGGCGACGCCGCTCCGCCTCGGGAGGCTTATGACTCACCAGCGGAAAGGTAATAGAGCGGTCACCCGCGTGCTTCTATTCATATGTGACCGTTCTAGATTGGGCGATAGTCGCCTTCACGATCGCCCTCGCTCTTTGGGGCTACAGGCAGGGATTGATCGTCGGCGCCCTGACCCTGCTCGGCTTCGGCTTCGGCGCGCTCGCCGGCAGCCGGCTCGCCCCGCTGCTGCTCTCGGAGGGCTCGGAGTCGCCCTACGCGCCGCTCTGCGCGGCCCTCGGAGCGCTCCTGGTCGGGGCCCTGGTGGCGGTCGCGGTCGAGAACTTCGCGCTCGGGCTGCGGGACCGGATCGTCCGCCGCCAGGCGCTGCACCTGGCCGACGGGGCCGGCGGCGCGGCGCTGATCGCCGCCGTCGCGCTCGGCCTGGTCTGGGTCTTCGGCGCCGTCGCCCTGCACGCGCCCGGGACGGCGCGGCTGCGCGGCGATGTCCAGGGCTCGGTGATCCTGCGCAGCCTCAACGAGGTGCTGCCGCCCTCGGGGCCGGTGCTCAACGCGCTCGACCGGGTCGACCCGGCGCCGGCGATCGCCGGCCCGGCGACGCCGACGGCGCCGCCCGACCCCCGGGTCGCCGGCGACCCCGACGTGCTTGCCGCCGGGGGCTCGGTCGTGCGCGTGCTCAGCACCGCCTGCGGGCTCGGGATCGAGGGCTCCGGCTGGTCTGTGGCGCCGGGCCTCGTCGTCACCAACGCCCACGTGATCGCCGGCTCCGACGACACCACGGTGACCACCCCGCAGGGGGTCGAGCTCGACGCGATCCCGGTCTTCTACTCGCCCGCCGACGACCTGGCGCTGCTGCGGGTCGGCGCCGAGATCCCGCCCCTGGAGATCGCCGCCCGCCCCCGCGAGGATGGCTGGGCGGCGGTCCTCGGCTATCCCGAGAACGGCCCCTACGCGCTGGCGCCGGCGCGGATCGGCGAGACCCGGACGACGCTCAGCGAGGACTCCTACGGCCGCGGCCCGGTCGAGCGCGAGATCCTCGCCCTCGGCGGCCAGGTCCGCAGCGGCAACTCCGGCGGGCCGGTCGTCGACGTCCGCGGCGACGTCGTCGGCACCGTCTTCGCGGCGACCACCAGCGGCATCCCCGGCGGCTTCGCGATCCCGGCCGAGGCGGTGCGCGAGGCGCTGCGCCAGACCGGCACCGAGGTCGGCACCGGTCCCTGCACGCTCTGAGGCCCCGGCGAGCCGAGCACTTACGTTCAGTAAGGTCGTCGGGTGGAACCGGTCGCCTCGACTCAGGTCCAAGCCGGCCAGCCCGGCGCCGTCTGCCCCGACTTCCATGCCGCGATCGAGCTGATCGGGAAACGCTGGACGGGGGCGATCGTCAGTGCCCTGACCGAGCGGCCGATGCGCTTCGGCGAGCTCCGCAAGGCGATCCCCGGCCTCTCCGACCGCCTGCTCTCCCAGCGCCTGCGCGAGCTCGAGGAGGAAGGCCTGGTCGAGCGCGAGGTCGAAGCGGGGACCCCGGTCCGGGTCACCTACTCGCTGACCGCGGTCGGCACCGACCTCGGCCCGGCGATCCGCGAGCTCAAGTCCTGGGCCAAGCGCTGGCGCTCCTGACGCGGCTTGACCGGCGCATATCGGCGTCCTCGGTCGCTCGCGTGCGGAGCACGCCACGCTCCCTGCGTCCTTGATCTGCTTGGTCAATCCGCGTCAGGACTTAGCCTGGAGAAATGGACCTCCCCGGACCGTTTCCAGTCGGTCGCTATGCGCAGAAGCTCCAGGAGGAGATGCGCAGGCGAGCGCGGGTGCAGCTGATGGGGGAGGTGACCGGGGTCGGGCGCAGCCGTGTGCAGGCGTTCTTCGAGCTGCGCGACGCCGAGGGGGCGGTGCCCTGCTCGATCTGGCTCAACGACCTCGAGAAGGCGGGGCTGCCCGAGGGCGCCCTGCGCGACGGCGCCGAACTGGTGATCGGCGGCGGCCCCGACTACTACCCCGGCGGCGGCCAGGCCTCGCCCAGCTTCAGCTTCCGCGCCACCCAGGTGCGGCTGGCCGGCGAGGGCGACCTGATGGCGCGGCTGGAGGCGCTGCGCAAGCAGCTGCGCTCCGAGGGCCTCTTCGAGCTGCAGAAGCAGCTGCGCCGGCCGCTGCTGCCGAAGGCGATCGGGGTGGTGACGGCGGAGAGCGGCGCCGCCCGTCGCGACCTCCTCGCCGGGCTCCAGCGCCGCGGCTGGGAGGGGACGCTGATCTGGGCCTTCGCGCCGGTCCAGGACCGCCGCGCGGCGCCGGCGATCACGGCGGCGATCCAGGACCTGGCGGCGCGGCCGGAGGTCGAGGCGATCGTCGTCACCCGCGGCGGCGGCAGCCTCGCCGACCTCTGGGCCTTCTGCGACGAGACCCTCTGCCGCACCGTGGCGATGCTGCGGGTGCCGGTGGTCAGCGCGGTCGGCCACGAGCGCGACTCGACCCTGATCGACGACGTCGCCGCGGTCGCCTGCTCGACCCCGACCCACGCCGCCGAGGCGGCGGTGCGGCTCGACTGCCTCGCCGCCCGCGAGGGGCTGCAGCGAAGCGCCCTGCGGCTGCGGCGGGCGGGGGAGGGCGCGGTCGGCGCCCGCGCCCGCCACCTCGGCGCGCTCGCCCGGGGCCCGGCCCGGGCGCTGCAGCGCGAGCGCGGCCGGCTGAACCAGAAGATCCGCGAGATCCGCGCCGCCTCCGAGCGCGGGGTCGGCCAGCGGCTCGGCTTCCAGCGGCGGATCGCGTCCGTGGTCCTGGAGCGGGCCCGGCAGCGGGCGTTGGAGGCGACCGCCCTGGCCGCGGTCGAGGAGCGCCGCCGCGGCGCCGCGATCGAGCGCTCCGCCGCGCGCTCGCTGCAACGCCGCCGCGAGGCCCTGGGCAGAGCCGCCGTCGCCCTCCGCGCCCACGACCCCGAGCGCACCCTGGAGCGCGGCTACGCGCTGGCCGAGACGGCCGAGGGGGAGCCGGTGACCAGCGCCGTCGCCGCCGTCGCCGCCGCGGAGGTCAGACTGCGGTTCGCCGACGGGCGCGTGAAAGCGAAGATCGAGGGAGAGGGATGAGCGAGAAACCAGCCAGCTACGAGGTCGCCGTGGAGCGCCTAGAGGAGATCATCGACCGGCTCGACTCCGGCCAGGCGGGCCTGCGCGAGACGCTCGACCTCTGCACCGAGGGCCGCGAGCTGGTCGGTTACTGCGCCGCCGAGCTCGACGCGGTCGGCGAGGGGTTGAAGGAGCTGCGGCTGGACGATTTGGCGGCGAAGCTGGAGGCTCCTTCCGAGTCCTGACCCGACGGGATCGGGAGGTGGGTTTCGCTTAACTTTTTCGAGGTCGTTTGCGGCCGTTCGAGTTTCGCGGCGCCGAAAAAGTACAAGACGCTTCACCCACCTCCCGATCCCGTCGGGTCACGCGTCGGGGGGTCCCGAGCAGAGGGGGCCCAGGGCGGGGCAGCCGCGGCAGAGGTCCCAGTTGCGGTCCTCCACCGGCGCCACCGGGAAGTCGCCGGCGCCGATCCGCTCGATCGCCGTTGCCAGGCGCTCGCGGCCGGCCTCGATCGCGGCCGCGTCGAGGGTCGAGAGGACCGGCTGCTCGGCTCGCTCGAGGAAGACGTAGGCGACCTCGACGCTCCCGGTCCCCAGGGCCTGGGCGGTGGCCAGCGCGTAGATCGAGCGCTGGACTTCGTACTTGGCCGCCCGCTCGGCCGGGTCGGTGCCCCCGAGCCGGTCGGTCTTGTAGTCGACGACCAGCGGCGGCGCGCCCTCGCGCTCGGCCAGCAGGTCGATCGAGCCGCGCAGGACCGTCTCGCCGATCCCGAGCAGGATCGGGACCTCGGCGCGGACCCGGTCGGCGCCGGCGATCCGCTCGCGCAGCAACGGCGAGCCGAGCCAGTCGCGGACCGGCCCCAGCAGGCTCTCGGGATCGCCGGGCTTCGGGTCGAGGCCGGCGGCGAGCGCGTGCCGGCGCGCCAGCTCCGGCTCCGGCTCGGCCCAGCCGTTGGCCTGGCTCCACTCCAGCAGCGCGTGCACCGCCGCCCCGCGGGCGCTGCGCTCCTCCCGCGCCGAGGGCGTCCCCTCACCGGGCGCGGCAGCGTTTTGTGCCGCCTGCCGTCCCAAATCACTGCCGCGCGGGGGGAGGCCGAGGACGCGTTCCATGTAGAAGCGGTACGGGCATTCCTCGTAGGCGGCGATCGCGGTGTAGGAGAGCGGGCGGCTGGGGACGATCGGCGGCCGGCGCTCGACCAGCGGCGGCGGCCCGGAGCCGAGCGGGCGCTCGCCGGCGGCGTCGCGGCGGCTCAGGGTCAGCTCGGCGGCGCGCTCGGGGGAGGGCAGGTTGGCGCGGACGGCGATCGCGCCGGGGGCGAAGCTGGCCTCCAGCCCGGGCCGGGCCTCGGGCGGCGCCACGGCGACCTCGGCGTCGGCGTCGCGATCGACGCCCAGCGCCTCGACCAGCCGCTCGACCACCGGCGTCCCCGGCTTCGTCTCCCGGCCGGGCTCGGGTTTGACGACGCCGCTGAGGATCAGGTGCTCGCGGGCGCGGGTGGCGGCGACGTGGAAGAGCCGCAGCCCCTCCTCGGAGTCGCGCTCGCGCGCTTCCTCCAGCAGCCCGGCGTAGCCGAACATGTTGATCGAGCCGGCGCCGAGCCGGCGCAGCTGCATCCCCACCCGCGGCTCGCTCTCGCGGCCGAGCAGCAGCAGCGGCGGCCGCGCCCCGGCCAGCAGGCTGCGGGAGAGGTCGGGCACGGCGACGACGCCGAACTCCAGCCCCTTGGCGTTGTGGACGGTCATGATCCGCACCCCGTCGTGGCCCTCGGCGGCGGTCGCCGCCTGCGCCTCGGCGTCGCTCTCGGCCCGGGCGGCGAGGAAGTCGAGCAGGCCGCGCAGGTCGCGGCCCTCGCGCGCTTCGAACTCGGCCGCCAGCCGCGCCAGCTTGCGCACGTTCGCGTAGCGGGCCTCGCCGGCCGGCCGCATCAGCACCGCCAGGTCGTAGCCGGTCTCGCTCACCGCCGCCTCGACCAGGCCGGCCAGGGTCAGCCGCGAGCCGCGCTCGCGCAGCGATTCGACCCGGGCGACGAACTCGCCCAGCAGCTCCAGCTCGGCCGCCGGGATCGCCTCCAGGCGCTCCGGCTCGGCCAGCTCCTCCTCGCGCGTCCCGGCCGCCTGCTGGACCGCGCCCCAGACGTGGCGTCGCGGCCCCGCCGCCGCCCGCAGCAGCCAGAGCGTGTCCGGGGCGAGCGCGCAGGCGGGGGAGGCGAGGGCGCCGAACAGCGCCTGGTCGTCGAGCGGGTTGGCGAGCGTCGCCAGCAGCGCGCAGACGTCGGCGACCTGCTGCTGGGACCAGTAGCCGCGGCCGCCGACCACGTAGGGCCGCAGCCCCGCCCGCTCCAGCGAGTCCTCGTAGGCGTCGAGGTGGGTGAAGGCGCGCAGCAGCACCACCATCTCGCCGCGGGCGACGCCGGCGTCGGCGAGCTCGCGCAGGCGGGCGGCTAGGAAGCGCGCCTCGGCCAGGCAGTTGAGCGGCGTGCGGCCGTCGATCGCCGGCTCCAGCTCGATCCCCTCGCCGTCCCAGCCGTCGCGCGCGGTCAGCAGCAGCTCGACCGCCGGGCCGGGCCCGAAGGGGAGCTCGTCCTGGGCGACGGCGCCGACCCGCAGCGGCCGGTAGGAGGGGCCGAGCAGGGCCTCGCCGAAGGCGTTGACGGCGGCGATCAGCGGCGGCCGCGAGCGGAAGTTGCCGCTCAGCGCCATCAGCTCGGCGTCGTGGCGCTCGTCGATCCGCCGCCGCTGCTCGCGGAAGACGTCGAGGTCGGCGTGGCGGAAGCCGTAGATCGACTGGAACTCGTCGCCGACCACGATCAGCTCGCCGCGCGGCCCCCGCAGCGACTCGATCAGCCGCAGCTGCAGCCGGTTGGTGTCCTGGAACTCGTCGACCAGCAGGTGGCGGAAGCGGTCCCGGTAGGCCTCGCCGATCTCGGCCCGCTCCAGCAGCCGCGCCGCGAGGATCTGCAGGTCCTCGAAGTCGATCCCCCGGCGACGGTCCTTGGCCTGCTCGAAGCGGACCGAGAAGAGCCGCAGCAGCGCGCCGACGTGGCGGTAGGAGACGCCGCCCTCGCCCGCCTCCGCGGTGGCCGCGATCGCCGCGTCGATCGCTTCCCGGTAGGGGAGGATCGCCTTCGCCTTGCTGCCGGGCCGCAGCGCCCCCAGCTCTTCCAGGCCCGGCGGCGGCCCCGGCCGCGCCAGCCGCTCCAGGGCCGTCTCGACCAGCTCCCGTTTGGGATCGCCCTCGCGCAGCTCCTCCAGCGCCGTCCCGGCCGCTTCGATCGCCTTCGCGATCGCCTCGACCGGGTCGCTCGGCGGCGGCTCCGGCAACCGCGGCTCGGCTTCGCCGCGGCTGCGCAGCTCGGCGTGGATGCCGGCGACCATCGCCCGCAGACCGTCGACGTCGAAGGTCGCGACGGTCTCCTCGCGGGCCTCCCGATCCTCGCCGGCGAGGAACTCGGCCAGCGCCTCGTCGAAGGCCTCGCGGGCGGCGCGGGCGCTCTCCGGCGCGTCGAGGACGCGGAAGCCGGGGTCGATCCCGGCGGCGACCGGATGGGCGCCGAGGACCCGGTTGCAGAAGCCGTGGATCGTCGTCACCCAGGCGCTGCCGATCGTCCCCAGCAGCTCCGCCGCCCGCTCGGACCCCGCCTCGGCCCGCCGCGCCAGCTCGGCGCGGATCCGCTGGCGCAGCTCCGCCGCCGCCTTGTCGGTGAAGGTGAAGGCGAGGATCGCGTCCGGTGAGACCCGCTCGTCGCAGGCCAGCCGGCAGTAGCGGTCGACCATCACCCCGGTCTTGCCGGTGCCGGCGCCGGCCTCGAGCAGGACGTCGCGGCCGCCGGCCCCGATCGCCGCCGCCTGCTCCGGCGTCGGCGCCCGCTCGCTCACCGCTCCTCCACTTCGACGTCCTCCTCGTACTGCGGGGCGCGGTCGCGGCGGCAGATCGGCGCGAACTCGCAGAAGGCGGGGCAGACGTCGTGGTAGCGGCCCTCGGCGGGGCCGGGGTCGCGGCGGATCTCGCCGGCCCGCATCCGGGCCACGATCTCGCCGCCGCGCCGGCGCGAGTCCTCCAGCAGCGCCTCGAAGCCCTCCTCGTCGACGACGTCGCCCTTGTAGAGGCCGTAGCCGGCGAGGTCTCCGGCCGCCCCGGCGCCGACCACCCCGCGCGGCCGCCGCGAGGAGGTGCCGCGCAGCGGGTGGTAGAGGCCGCCGACCGGCTCCGCGCCCCAGTGCTCGGCGACCGCCAGCAGGTAGAGCGGCAGCTGCAGCTTCGCCTGCTCGACGAACTTCTCGCGCGGGGTGACCGAGCCCGAGAGCTTGTAGTCGATGACGACGGCGCGGCCGTCGGCGGCGCGGTCGACCCGGTCGATCGCCCCGTGCAGGCCCCAGCCGCCGAGGTCGAGGGCCGGCCGCTCGGCGTCCTCGTGCTCGCCGAAGGCGGCCTCCAGCAGCCAGGGCTCGAAGCCGCCGGTCTCGCGCTCGGCCTCCTCGGCGAGGAAGCGCTCCAGCAGCCGTTCGACCCGCCGCACCATCGCCCGCTCGGCCGGGTGGGTGCCGAGCTCGCGCTCGGCGGCGATCGCCACCACCAGCTCGCGCCCGCGCGCCTGCCAGGCCGCCAGCGAGCCGGGCCGCGGCAGCGCCCCCCCGCCCGGGCGCTCCTCATAGAGGCGGTCGAGCGCCTCGTGCATCAGCCCGCCCTGGACCAGCGGGTCGGGCGGCGGCGCCAGCGGCTGCGGGGCCAGCTCGTGGCCGACGAACCAGCGGTAGGAGCAAACGTCGAACTGCTCCAGGGTGGTGCCGCCGTAGGCCCGGACGGCGGCCAGCGACTCGAGCGCCGCCGGGTTCGTCAGCGGGCCGGGCGCGCGCGCCGCCGCCTCGGCCCGCCGGGCCCCGCCGAGGCGCCGCTCCAGGTCGGCCGCGAGACCGTCCTCGACGCCGGCGCGGGCCAGCAGCGCCGCCGCGTCCGCCCCCGGCCCGTGGGCGGCCAGCGCCCGCGCCAGCTCGTCCACGGAGGGCGCCTCGGCCAGCGGCGCCACCACCTGGGCGAGCTCGCGGCCGTGGGTCAGCGCCGCCTCGACCGGGTCGGGGGCGGTCCCGTCGGGCGCCGGCGCCAGCAGCGCCCGCACCTCGTCGAGCAGCGGCGAGCGGGCCTCGGCGCCGCCGCCCTCGTCGCTGTCGCGGTAGGAGAGGAAGAGGCGCTGGCGCGGCAGCGCCAGGCAGACGCCGAACAGGTAGCGCTCCTCGGCCTCGCTGTCGCGGCGCGGGTCGAGCCCGAGGGTGCCGCGCTGGGCCTCGGCGAGGAAGGGGTCGCCGCCGCGGTCGCGGCGCGGGAACTCGCCGTCCTGCAGCGAGCCGACGAGGACGTAGTCGAAGCTGGCGGCGCGCAGCCGGTAGGGGCTGGCGATCCGCACCCGGCCCTCGACCGGTCCCGACCAGACCCGGAACTCGAGCTCGGCCACGGTGGCCGCCAGCTCCTCCGGCCGCGGCGCCATCGCTCCCAGCTCCGCCAGCTCGCCGAGCGCCGCCGCGATCGCCCCGGCCGCCCGCAGCTCGAGGCCGTCGTGGCGCCCGAGCGCCGGCCCGTCCCCCTCGCCGCGCAGCGGCCGCGAGGACATCAGGGCGGCGATCTGGCCGACCTCCTCGGCCAGCGCCGCGGGCGAGCGTCCGGCGGCCTCGCGCAGGCGCAGGAGGTCGCGCGGCTCCTCGCCGTCCTCGCCGCGCCAGCGCGCCAGCGCCGTCTCCGCGTCCTCGACCCGGCCGCGCCGCAGCGCCCGCTCCAGCCAGTCGACCCGGCCCGGCGAGAAGCCCGACGGCCCGCGCAGGTAGCGCAGCAGGTCGGCGGCCCGGCGCTGGCCGAACTCGGCCTCGAGCAGCGCGATCAGGGCGCCGCCGACCGCGGTCCCGGCGACCGGCAGCTCGGCCTCCAGCGCGGTGGCGATCCCGTTCGCCTCCAGCGCCGCCGCGATCTCGGCCGCCGCGGCGGCCGGGGTCGCGCAGGGCGACCGCGATCTGCGCCGGGTCGGCGCCGCCGTGGACCAGCCGCGAGACCTCCAGCGCGATCGCCTCCGCCTCCGACCGGGTCCCGGCGGAGCGCAGCAGGGTCAGGCCGGGCCCGGGCGGCCGCGGCTGCGGCCGCGGGTCGCCGAAGCCGCGGGCGAGGTGGAAGAGCAGCGGGCTGCCGGTGTTGGCGGGATCGGCGGCGGTCGCGGTCTCCGCGCCGGCGCCGATCCGCTCGCGCAGCTGCGCCAGCAGCCGCCCGCGCGCCGCCAGCGCCGTGTTGCCCGCCTCGAAGGGCACGGCGACGGTGACCTCCGCGGTGGCCGCCAGGGCCGCCGACCAGCTCCAGCTGGTTGGCGGTGAGGTCGTCGAACCCGTAGAGGAAGACCGGCCGCCCGCCCCAGAAGCCGGCGTCCTCGCGCAGCGCCGCGATCGCCGCCGCGCGCGATCCCGTGCGAGTCGATCCGGCCGCGAGCGCCGGCGGGCCTCGCCGTAGCCGCTGTAGAGGGCGGCGAGGTCGCTCAGGTAGGCGGAGCCCTCGAGCGTGGCGGCGCTCGCCTCGACGGCCTCCGGCTCGACCCCGGCGCCCTGCAGCTCGTCGAGCAGCCGCTCGAAGGCGCGGGCGAAGCCGGGACGTGAGGCGCGAGCGCCGCAGCGGCCCCAGGCGCGGCAGGCGCGACTCGACCGAGACCGCGATCGCCCGCAGCCGCTGGGCCGGCGAGAGCTCGGCCCCGGGCGGCGCCCCGGCGGCGGTGGCGACGGTCCGGAACAGCGCCCCGAAGGTCATCGCCGAGCCGCCCAGCAGGGCGCCCTCGCGGCACAGCTCGCGCTCGAAGGCGAAGACGTCGTCGACGGTCGGCACGACCAGCACCGGGTCGCGGCTCGAGGGCGGCCGTGAAGCGCTCGCGGACGAGGCCCGCCCTGCCCGAGTTGGGCGGGCCGAGGATCAGATCGAGGGCACCCACCCAGCCTACGTTCGGGCGCCCGGCGCATCACCCCGCAAACTGCGGCTCCACGCGCGTCGATTTTCCCGTCTACCGCCCCCTCTAGATTGCGATTCAGCCCATGTCCCTCTGTTTCGTAGACCCAGCCGACGCGATCCGCGCGATCTCCGACTCGATCGGCCGCGAGGCCCGTCGCCAGCTGCTCGGCGAGGCGGTCCGCGCCTGGGTCGACGAGATCCCCGACTCCGAGCTCGAGGTCCACTACGCGAAGGCGATCTCCGAGCTCGACGAGCACGACCTCTCGATGCTCGCCGCCTGGCACGGCTCGCTCGAAGTCGGCCAGCCGGTCCCCAACCGCGACTTCCTGATGGGCGCCTTCGGCTCGCTCGGCGACAACCGCCGCGAGGCCCTCAAGCTCGCCGCCGGCTTCCGCGGCGAGGAGGCGGTCGACGCCGGCGTCACCGAGGAGGACGCGCTCGAGCTCGTCCTCGGCCTGCTCGCCCCACCGCGCCTGATGGCGCTCGCGGTCGAGGCGGTCGAGCTGTACGTCTGGGACCGCGCCGGCTCCGACAACTAGCTCGGGCCCTGCAAACCGGCGCATTTCGGGGCCCTCGGTCGCTCGCGTGCAGAGCACGCCACGCTCCCTGCGTCCCCCGAACTGCTTGGTTTTCGGGCCCGACCGGCTAAATTGCCGGCTTGGCCTCAGCCGATCGCGCTCCCCCTCCTGCTGGTTCCGTCCACGACGATCCGGTCGAGGCGGTCGGCAACGTCGCCCCGCCACTGCCGCCGCACGTGATCCTCCTCTTCGGCGCCACCGGCGACCTCGCGCGCCGCAAGCTGCTGCCGGGGCTGCTGCGCCTCTTCCAGGCCGGGCTGATGCCGGAGTTCCGGATCGTCGGGATCTCGCTGGAGGAGCTCGCCGACGACGAGTTCCGCGAGCTCGCCGACGCCGCCTGCCGCGAGTTCGCCCGCCACGCCTTCGACGAGGGGCTCTGGAGGCGAGTTCTCCGCGCCGCCTCTCCTACGTGCCGCTCGCGACCGCCTCCGAGGGCCTCGCGGAGATCGTCGCGACGGCCGAGGCGGAGCTGGGGGCCAGGAGGCGCGCCTCCTGCACTACCTGAGCGTGCCGCCCGCGGCGGCGGCCGACGTCGTCCCGATGCTCGGCGAGTGCGGGCTGACCGGACCGCTCGCGGGTGATCATGGAGAAGCCGTTCGGGACCGACCTCGAGAGCGCCCACGAGCTCAACGAGACCGTCCACGCGGTTCTGCGCGAGGACCAGATCTTCCGCATCGACCACTTCCTCGGCAAGGAGGCGGCGCAGAACATCCTCGCCCTGCGCTTCGCCAACGGCCTCTTCGAGCCGATCTGGAACCGCGACCACATCGACCACATCCAGATCGACGTGCCGGAGACGCTCGGGGTCGGCTCGCGGGCCGGCTTCTACGAGAAGACGGGCGCCTACCGCGACATGGTCGTCACCCACCTGATGCAGATCCTCGCCTTCGTCGCGATGGAGCCGCCGACCGCGCTGGCACCGGATGCCGATCACCGAGGAGAAGAACAAGGTCTTCCGCAGCCTGCGCCCGCTCGACCCCGACTGGGTCGTCCGCGGCCAGTACGAGGGCTACGCCGACGAGCCCGGGGTCGAGCCGGAGTCGAGCACCGAGACCTTCGTCGCCCTGCGCAACGAGATCGACAACTGGCGCTGGAGCGGGGTCAAGTTCTACCTGCGGACCGGCAAGCGGATGGGCGAAAGCGCGCGGATCATCTCGATCGCCTTCCGCGAGCCGCCGCAGAGCATGTTCCCGGCCCACTCGCGGGTCGGCCGCTACGGGCCCGACCACCTCACCTTCGACCTCGACGAGTCCTCCCGCGTCTCGCTCTCCTTCTACGGCAAGAAGCCGGGGATGGGGATGGTGCTCGACAAGGCGAGCATGCAGTTCTCGCTCGACGAAACCGAATACCGCGGCGAGACCCTGGAGGCCTACGAGCGGCTGATCCGCGACGCGATGGCCGGCGACCACACCCTCTTCACCACGGCCCGCGACATCGAGCGCCTCTGGGAGATCTCGATGCCGCTGCTCGACGACCCGCCGCCGGTCCAGCCCTACCCGCAGGGGTCCTGGGGACCGGCCGAGGTCGGCCGCCTGATCGCGCCCAACAGCTGGCGGCTGCCGTTCGCCCGCCGCTGGCGCGGCGCTCGCCTCGAGCGGGCGGCTCAGGCCAGCGCGGCGCGGATCTCGGCGATCGCCTGCTCGTTGTCGCTGGAAGTGGACGGCGGCGAAGCCGAGCTCCCGCGCGGCGTCGATGTTGTGGCGCGAGGTCGTCGACGAAGAGGCACGCCTCGGCCCGCATCCCGATCCGCTCCAGGGTCATCTCGTAGATCCGCGCTTCCGGCTTGCGGCAGCCGACGAAGGCCGAGTCGATCACGTCTTCGAAGATCTCGTCGACCGGCAGCATCGCCCGCCACAGCGGCTCCCACTCGCGCACGTTGTTGGTCAGCATCGCCATTCGCAGGCCGCTGCCGCGCAGCTCGCGCATCAGCTCGATCATCTGCGGGTTCGGGTCGAGCCCGCCGATGAACAGCTCGCGGAAGCGGTGCAGGTGGGGCTGGTGGTCGAGCAGCGGCTCCAGGCCCTTGCCGAGCTGCTCGAGGAACGCCGTCCTCGCTGATCTCCCCGCGCTCCATCTCGAACAGCGGGTTCTCGCCGCGCTCGGCGGTGATCGCCCCGCAGGGCGGTGGCGAAGTGCTCGGGCGTGACCCCGATCTCGTCCTGGAGGGCGAGGAAGGCCGGCAGCAGCGGCGTCGTCAGCACGCCGCCGAAGTCGGAGACGATCGGCGCGGATCTCAGCCATCCGCACGGGCGACCTCGTAGTGGCCGAGGCCCTCGCGCCCCTCGAGCGACCAGCGGAAGAAGGCGATCTCGGCGTCGAGCCCGGCCGCGCTTGACGGCGACCGAGCTGATCAGGGTGCCGGCGCCGCGCAGCGGGTGGCCGTCGTCGGCGTGCTGCCAGAGCTCCAGCGTCGCCCGCCGCTGCACCCCGTCCTCGCCGTACTCGGTCGAGAGCAGCGTCTCCTCGAACTCGACCGGGGCGCCGTCGGGGTCGCAGAGGACCGCCACCGTCTCCTCGTCGCCGTGCTCGCGGCCGCCGCGAGGGCATCGTCGAGGTCAGCGCCAGCAGCCCGCCGTCGGCGAAGACGATGCCGATCGAGCGGCGCAGGATCTGGCTCGAGTCGCCCATTGTCCTGGCAGCCTATTGTCCCCGCACTTGACGGGCGCACTCACCATCCGCGGCGCCGACCCCGAGCGGGACGCCGCCGCCTGCGCGGCGATCTACGCCCCGCACGTCGAGGCCGCCCCGGTCTCCTTCGAGGAGCGAGCGCCCGGCGCGGCCGAGCTGGCGGCGCGGATCGAGCGCACCGCCGCGACCCACCCCTGGCTGGTCGCCGAGCGCGGGGGAGAGGTGGTCGGCTACGCCTACGCCTGCCCGCACCGCCTGCGCACGGCCTACCGCTGGTCGGTCGACGTCTCCGTCTACGTCGCCGCCGCGGCGGTCGGCGAGGGCGTCGGACGCGCCCTCTACGCCGAGCTGGTCGAGCGCCTGCGCCGCCAGGGCTTCCGCATGGCCTTCGCCGGCATCACCCTGCCGAACCCCGCCAGCGTCGCCCTGCACGAGAGCCTCGGCTTCGAGCGGGTCGGCCTGATGCGCGAGGTGGGCTGGAAGGCGGGCGCCTGGCGCGACGTCGGCTGGTGGCAGCTGGAGCTGGCGCCCGGCGACGAGGAGCCGCCGCCGGAGCCGCTGGTGCCCGAGCGCGACTAGCCGCCCGGCTACCATTGTCCGATGCCCGACGAACCCGCAGCTAGACACCACGCCCGCCGCCCAGAGCGAAGCCCTCACCGAGGAAGACGTCTTCGAGGCCCTCGAGGAGGTCATCGACCCCGAGCTCGGCCTCGACTTCGTCTCCCTCGGCCTCGTCTACGACGTCGACGATCGAGAACGAGGAAGTCTACGTCACCTTCACCCTCACCACCCCCGCCTGCCCGATCGGCCCCCAGGTCTCCGAACAGATGAAGGAGTTCGTCGGCGACCTCCCCGGCGTCACCGCCGTGCACCCGAAGATGGTCTTCGACCCCGCCTGGTCCCCGGAAATGATGACCGACGACGCCAAGTTCGCGCTGGGCTTCTAACTACGCCCTCCTAGCGCAGCTCGGACTCCTGGCCTTCAGGCCCGGTCAGACGACTGACGAGAACTCCATCGCGATCGTCAGCGCCCTGGCGGCCGAGGCCAGGGAGAGCCCGACGACCAGCGCTCCCGCGAGCGCCCACGACCACCCGGGCGCGGACCAGTTGCCCGCGGAGCGGATCACGACGATGCCGCCGAGCAGGCGTCCGAGGGCGAAGCCGATCAGCGCTCCGCCGGCGAGCGTGAAGCCAATGGCGATCGCGTTGATCGCGGTGAAGCCGGGGGAAGCGGTGAGGAGATAGCTGGAGCCTCCGAAGGCCAGGGTGAGTCCCTGGGTGAGGTAGAGGGCGCTCGAGTAGGGGAGGAGGAGCCGCTGCCAGCGCTTCAGCCTGCCGCCGAGCCAGGGACCGTGGGGGATCGCGAAGACGGCCTCCTGGATCTCGTTGGCGAACGGCCGGCAGACCAGTCCCAGACAGGCGAGGGCGAAGCTGAAGGCGCCGAGCTCGGCGTGGCCGCGGTCGACCTCGTCGCCGAGCCAGGTCGCCCCCGGCCCGACGATCAGGCCGAAGGCGAGCATCAGCGGGATCACCCGGTTGAGGCGCGGCGGCGTGGAGGAGCGCACCCCGTACTGGTTAACGGTCCGCTCGGACCCAAGCGCTACTCGTGCGGCAGGCGCGGCTGGTCTTCGGGCGGGATCTCTTCGGCGCTGACGTCGTAGTCGTAGTCGCGGCTGGGCGGGCGCTCGCCATTACCCGGCCCGGGCCCGAAGCCGCCGCGACCGCCGACGCCGCCGGGCATCCCCATCCCGACCACCGTGAAGCGGCCGATCGTGAAGCGCCTGAGGACGCTGCGGACGATCGCCCGGGTCGGCGGGATCAGCAGGATCAGGCCGAAGATGTCGGTGATGAAGCCCGGTGCCAGCAGCAGGGTGCCGCCGACCACGATCAGCAGGCCGTCGACCACCTCGCGGCCGGGGAAGCGCCCCTGCGCCAGCGCTTCGTTGAAGCGGCGCCAGGCGCCCTGGCCCTGGTGCTTGAGCAGCCAGGAGCCGAGCAGGGCGTCGGGCAGCAGCAGCGCCAGGGTCGGCCAGACGCCGATCGCCTGACCGACCTGGATGATCACGTAGAGCTCCGCGATCGGGACGACGATGAAGAGGACTATGAGGAACAGCGGCACGTCTCAAGCGTAGATGGTCGGCCGCGCGCTTCCGACTTTTTGGGCGCTATAGGCCCCAAAACTCGGAAGCGGAGTCAGGCCGCGGCGGCGGCGTCGGTGGCGAGCTGCTCGAGCTCGGCGAGCGAGTCGTTGAGCGCGTCGGTGAGGACTTCGATGTCCTCCATCGAGTCGTAGTCGGCGAGCAGGCCGAAGCCGACTTTGCCGTTGTAGCTCATGATCGCCACCGCGAGGGCATGGTTCTGGGGCAGGAAGGCGACCGGGAAGACCTCCTCCAGTTCGCGGCCCAGCACGTAGAGGGGGATCTGCGGCCCCGGCACGTTGGTGACGATCAGGTTGAAGAGACGGGTGGAGAAGTTGATCCGCGAGGCCTGGGCGAGCAGGGTCGGCGGCGCGAAGTCGTTGAAGCGGGAGATCACTTCCGCCCCGAGCGCCTGTTTGGAGCGCTTCAGCCCCTCCATCGCCTCGCTGATCGTGCGCAGCCGCCGCACCGGGTCCTCGACGTAGACCGGCAGCGGCCCGCGCATCAGCGCGATCCGGTTGCCGAGGTTGCCGCGCTCGTCCTCGCCGCGGATCGAGACCGGGACCAGCGCCCGCAGCTCCAGTCCCTCGGTGCGGATGCCGCGGCTGTGCAGCCACTTGCGCACCGCGCCGGTGACGACCGCGAGGACGACGTCGTTGACGGTGCCGCCGAGCGCGTCCTTGATCTTCTTGAAGGTCGCCAGCTCCGAGCGCGCCCAGACGTAGCGGCGGTGCGGCCCGATCGGCTGGTTCAGCGGCACGTCGGGGGCGGGGTCGGCGAAGGCGGTGACGATCTCGCTCAGCCCCTCCAGCGCCTCGACCGCCCTGCGCGCCGCCTTCTCCGGCTGCCGCACCGCGTCGACCGCCCGCTCGGCGGCCTTGACCGGCGATCGCGACCGCGTCGCTGATCCCGCGGGCGACCAGCTCGGTCGTCCCCGGCTCGGCCTGCGGCACCCAGTCGTCGCTGACTTCCGCCGGCTCGGGCACCGGCTCGAGGTCGAAGAGGACGGTGCCGATGTCGACGCCGGAGATCCCGTCGACCATCGCGTGGTGGGTCTTGGTCAGGATCGCGAAGCGGTCGCGCTCCAGGCCCTGGGCGAGCCACAGCTCCCAGAGCGGCTTCGAGCGGTCGAGCTGCTGCGAGAAGACCCGCCCGGCGAGCTGTTTCAGCTGCGCCTCGCCGCCCGGCTCGGGCAGCGCGGTGTGGCGGATGTGGTAGGTCAGGTTGAAGTTGACGTCGTCGGCCCAGAGCGGCCGCCCGGCCTCCAGTGGCGGCACCACCAGCTTCTGGCGGAAGCGCGGCACCAGCGAGAGGCGGCCGCGGATGTGCTCGACCAGGTCGACGTAGTTGGGCGGCGGCCCCTCGAAGATCAGGATCGCGCCGACGTGCATGTGGCTCGACGAGCTCTCGTTCGTCAGGAACGAGGCGTCGACGGCCGTCAGGCGGTCCAGGTGGCGTCCCTCCGTGCTCACCCCGCAAGGCTAGCCGGATACCCTGCATACATGTCGAACAGCGCCACCGCCGCACCGAAGCGTGTACTGCTCGCCGCCCCGCGCGGCTACTGCGCCGGCGTCGACCGCGCCGTGCAGACGGTCGAGCGCGCCCTCGAGCTCCACGGCGCCCCCGTCTACGTGCGCAAGGAGATCGTCCACAACAAGCACGTGGTCGAGGAGCTGGCCAAGCGCGGCGCGATCTTCGTCGAGCAGGAGACCGAGGTCCCGGAGGGCGCGATCGTCGTCTTCTCCGCCCACGGCGTCGCCCCCGCGGTGCACGAGAACGCCGCCAGCCGCGGCCTGCGGACGATCGACGCCACCTGCCCGCTGGTCACCAAGGTCCACGTCTCCGCCCGCCGCTTCGCCGCCCAGGGCTACACGATCATCATGATCGGCCACGAGGGCCACGAGGAGGTCGAAGGGACGACGGGCGAGGCCCCCGACAGCATCGTCCTGATCGAAACCGCCGACGAGGTCGAGACCCTGACCGTCCCCGACCCCGACAAGGTCGCCTTCATCACCCAGACGACGCTCTCGGTCGACGAGACCGCCGAGGTGATCGCCGCCCTGCGGGCAAAGTTCCCCGGCATCGTCAGCTCCAAGTCCGACGACATCTGTTACGCGACGACCAACCGCCAGATCGCCGTCAAGCAGCTGGCCCGCGAGTGCGACCTGGTCCTGGTGATCGGCTCGACCAACTCCTCCAACTCCAACCGCCTGGTCGAGGTCGCCCGCGAACACGGCGCCGCCTCGCACCTGATCGACAACCACACCCAGGTCGAGGAGGAGTGGCTCGAGGGCGTCGAGACGGTCGGCATCACCTCCGGCGCCAGCGCCCCCGAGGAGCTGGTCGAGAGCCTCGTCAACTTCTTCCGCGAGCGCGGCGCCGACGACGTCTCCGAGCTCCGCACCGTCCACGAGGACGTCCGCTTCATGCTTCCCAAGGAGATCCGCGAGGAGCTCGCGGCGCGGGCCTAGTCCGCGTAGCGGTTGTGCAGCATCAGGTCGTTGCCGTCGGGGTCGCTGAACAGCGCCATGTGGCAGACGCCGGTGTCGAAGACGTCCCCGTTGAAGTTGACGCCCTTGGCCTCCAGCTCGGCCTTGGCGGCGGCGACGTCGTCGACGTGGAGGGCCGGGTGGGCGTTCCTGGAGGGCGCGAACTCCATCCCCATCTTCTGCGGCTCCCAGATCCCGAAGCAGGTCTCGCCGACCCAGAACTCGTAGTCGGACTTCGGGTCCGGTTTGAGGCCCAGCGTGTCGACGTAGAAGGCGCGGGTGCGGTCGGCATCGGTCGACGGGACGCCGACGAAATCGAGCTTGGTGATCATGGTTCCTCCTCGGGTTGGCGGCTGCTTGAAGTTCTCATACCCACCGTGGGCGGATCGAATTAGGGCGCGCCGGCGGCGAAGCTGACGGACCAGATCCGCAGCCCGGGGGAGGGGCGGAGGACGAGGCTGTGGGCCTCGTGGCGGGGGTGCTCGGCGATCGCCACCAGCCCGGGCGCGGGGCCGACCGCGATCGGCTCGGCCCACTCGCCGTCGATCTCCGCCTCGATCCGGCCCTCGCCCTCGACGGTCGCGAAGACGCCGCCCGCCTGGTAGTCGAGCGCCAGCACCTCACCGTCCTCGCCCGCCGTCCAGGCGCGCTCCCAGGACTCGCTGGGGAAGAGCTCGGGGGTCGGGGCGATCACCCGCGCCCCGGGGCCGTCGGTCGGGCGCAGCGGCGACATCAGCTCGGGCAGGTCCTGGCGCAGGGCGTCGATCTCGCGCAGCTCGGCCTGGATCGCCTCCTCGGTGCCGAGGTAGTCGCCCTCGCCGAAGTGGGCCCAGGCGAGCGCCCCATCGAGGCTCCAGAGGAAGAGGCTGGGCCAGCCCTCGCACCCGTAGGCCGCCCAGAGCTCGCGCTCGGCGTCGATCGCCACCGGGAACTCGATCCCGAGCCCGGCGACCCCGGCGGCCACCGCCTCCGGGTCGTTGCCGAACGGGAAGCGCGGCGCCTGCACCCCGATCACGCTGAGCCCGGCCTCGCGGTAGCGCCGCGCCCACTCGCTGACGTAGGGCAGCGTGCGCACGCTGTTCAGCTGCGAGAAGTCGATGAAGTGGACCAGCGCCGGCCCGCCCGCCGTCAGGCTCGGCATCGACTCCGGCTCCTGGCCGATCCAGGCGAGGCCGGAGGGCAGGTCGGGGGCGGCGATGTTGTCGCGACCGGGGAGCATCGGCGCTGACGTTATCCTGGCCGGCAGTGATCGAGGTAGCTGCCTTCCTACTGCCCGCGGTGCCGCTGCTCGGGCTGCTTGCGTTCCTGCTGCTCGGGCGTTATCCCGGGCACGGGGCGATCGTCCGCCTCTCCGAGCGGATCGCCGCCCGCGGACCGCGATCGGGCTCGGCGGTGGAGCCGCGCCAGCCGGGCTGGCCGCCCACCCGGGCCGCCAGCGGCGGCCTGCTGCTCGGCCTCGCGCTCTCCGGCCGCGCCCCGCCCGCCTAGCTCGATCTCGAACCGATTCCCGCGCGCGCGGGCGCCATCCGGACCTCCGGAGGCGGCGCCGTTCGATGCGCGCGCTCGACTGAGAGGAGCTGGATTCAGATGAACCACGCAAGGAAGACGCTGGCGCTGCTCGCGCTGGCACTCGTCGCGGTCGGGCTCGCCGCCTGCGGCGGCAGCGACAGCGGCGACGACACCGTGGCGGGCACCTTCGAGGTGCTGCCGGGCGCCCCCGCCGGCTACGACAACCTGTCCGGGGAAGCCGAGCTGACCCGGGCCGACGGCGGCACCACGACCACGATCGACCTCACCGGGCTGGAGCCCGACACCGCCTACATGGCGCACCTGCACAGCGGCGGCTGCGAGGGCTCGGACCCCGGTGGCCCGCACTTCAAGTTCGATCCGCAGGGCGGTGACGAGCCGCCGAACGAGATCCACCTCTCGTTCACCTCGAACGGCGACGGCAGCGGCAAGGCCGAAGCCAGCAGCGACCAGGAAGTCCCGGTCGGCGAAGCCGGCTCGGTCGTCCTCCACCTCGCCGACCCCGAGGCGGTGGCGAGTGCCGGCGGCCACACTCAGTTCGCGGCGCTCTTCGTCCACGAAGGCGAGCACCACGGCGAGTCCGGCGACGACGACGCCGGTCAGCACGAGGAAGGCGAGGCCGAGCCCGAGCACGAAGCGCCCGACGAGGTCGCCTGCGCCGATCTCGAAGGCGGCTCGGAAGCCGCCGCCGGCGGGGACGCCTCCGCCGCGGTGCCGACGATCGTCGTCAAGGACGGCGAACCGGTCGGCGGCATCCAGGACCTCGAATTCAGCGCCGGCGAACAGATTCGCTTCCGCGTCGAAGGCGACGAAGCCGAAGAGATCCACGTCCACGGCTACGACCTGATGAAGGACATCCCGGAGGGCGGCGGCACGGTCGAATTCGACTTCCCCGCCGAAATCGAAGGGATCTTCGAGGCCGAGCTGGAGGGCGTGGGAGTGCAGATCGCCGAGCTGCGGGTGAACCCGTGAGCTGGCTGCCGCTGGCGCACGCGCTGGCCGCCAGGCAGGACCTCCCGGTCCCCGCCTGGCTGTTCGCCTGGGGAGCGTCGATCGTCCTGATCGCCTCCTTCTTCGCGCTGGCGGCAGCCTGGCGCAAGCCCCGCTTCGAGCGCCAGCACTGGCGGGCGCTCGGGGCGGGGTTCTCCCGCGCCGCCGTCTCGGCCCCGGTCCAGGTCGTCTGCGGCCTGGTCGGGGTCTTCCTCTTCGGGGTCGGCGTCTACGCCGGCCTGCGCGGGACCGAAGCGCCGGACCGCAACTTCGCCCTCACCTTTTTCTTCGTCACCACCTGGCTCGGCTTCCCGTTCTTCTCGGCCCTGCTCGGCGACGTCTTCCGGCCCTTCAACCCCTGGCGCGCGGTCGGCCGCGTCGCCGGCGGCGGCTTCCAGAAGCTGCCGGACAGCGCCCCGCCCACCTCGCCTACCCCGGGCGGCTCGGTCGCTGGCCCGCCGCGATCGGCCTCATCGCGGTCGTCTGGCTGGAGGTCGTCTACGGCTCCAGCGGCGGCGTCGCGGTCGGCCTCGACCCGCACGCCTGCGCCGTCGCCGCGCTCGTCTACAGCGCCTACACGCTGACGATGATGGCCGCCTTCGGCGTCGAGACCTGGTGCGAGCGCGGCGAGATCTTCTCGGTCTACTTCGGGATGTTCGGCCGGCTCGGCGCCTTCGGCGTCGAGGACGGCCGGCTGGGGCGCCGCCGCATGCTCTCCGCCGCGACCAGCTGGGCGACGATCCCCGGCTCGGCCGCCGTGGTGATCGCCTCGATCGCCACGACCAGCTTCGACGGCGCCTCCGAGGGCGCCTTCAAGGACGCGATCGAAACCGTCTTCGGCTGGCTCAAGGACGCCGGTCTCAGCCCCAACGCCTCGCACCGGCTGACCGACACGATCTTCATCCTCGCCTGCTTCGCCGGCGTCGCCCTCGTCTACCTGATCGGCGTCCGCGGCATGCGGACCGTCCGCGGCGCACCCTCCTTCGCGAAGCTGCGCGACGGCTTCGCCCACACCCTGATCCCGATCGCGCTGGCCTACCTGGTCGCCCACTACTTCAGCCTCTTCGTCTTCCAGGAGCAGGCGCAGTTCGGCTACCTGCTCTCCGACCCGCTCGGCAACGGCACCACCGACCTCTTCGGCACCGTGAACTGGGGGATCGACTTCACGATCCTCAGCGCCAACGCGATCTGGTACGTCCAGGTCGGCGCCCTGATCTTCGGCCACGTGCTCGGGCTGGTGCTGGCCCACGACCGCGCGATCGCCTACTGGTCCGACTACAAAGAGGCCGCTCGCTCCCAGTACTGGATGCTGGCGGTGATGGTCTCCTTCACCTGCTTCGGCCTCTACCTGCTGTCAGTCTCCAACGGGTGACGCTGCCGCTCGCCCACGTCGGCCACTACCTCTGGGTCTTCTACCTGGTGCCGGTCGCGATCGTGATCGGCGGCATCCTCCGCTCGGTGCTGATCGAGCGCAGGCGCAAGGACGGCGAGTAGGCGCGGTCGGCTAGAGGATCTCGCCGAGGCGCCGCTCGAGCGCGGCGGAGATCTCGTCGCGGACCGGGCCCTCGGCCAGCCGTTCGACCAGCGACTCGAGGAAGCCTTCGATGATCAGCGCTTTCGCGCCGGCCGGGTCGAGGCCGCGCGAGGTCAGGTAGAAGAGCTGGTCCTTGTCGACCTGGGCGATCGCCGCGGCGTGGGTGCAGCGGACGTCGTCGGCGAGGATCTCCAGGCCGGGGATCGCGTCGGCGTGGGCCTCGGTCGAGAGCAGCAGGTTGCGGCTCTCCTGGAAGGCGTCGGTCTGCTGGGCGCCGGGGTCGACCTTGATCATCCCGCGCCAGACCGCGGTCGCGCCGGCGGCGAGGACGCCGCGGAAGGCGAGGTCGGAGTTGGTGTTCGGCGCCGCGTGCTCCTGGGTGGTGTCGTAGTCGAGGTGCTGGCCGGGGCCGCCGGCGTAGCCGCCGGTCACCCGCGCCTCCGAGCCCGGGCCGGCGAGCTTGGTCTCCATCCGCACCTTGCCGCGGGCCGAGCCGAAGCCGAGCGCGGCCCAGTCGAGCCGCCCGTCGCGCTCGACCTCGGCGCGCTGGGTGGCGAAGATCCAGGCGCTCTCGGAGATGTCCTGGGTGTTGACGTAGCGCAGCGTCGCCGCCTGGCCGACGTTCAGCTCGACGACCGAGTTCAGCATCGCGTCGACCTCGTCGTCCTGCGAGGACCAGTGCTCCCAGACCTCCGCCTCGGCGCCCTCCTCGAGCACGATCAGGGTGCGCCAGTTGATCGCGGCGCCGGCCGCGTCGACCGGGACCTCGATCCGGATCGGCTCGGCGACCGTGACCCCGCGGGGCACGTGGACGAGCACGCCGTCGCTCCAGCCGGCCTCGTTGCGGGCGACGAACGGGTCCTCGACCGGGACCAGCGACCCCAGCGCGCGCTCGCAGCAGCTCGGCGTGGGTCGAGACCGCCTCGGCCAGCGAGACCACGGTCGCGCCCTCGGCGCCGCTGACCTCGGCCTCGGCCGCGGCCGGCTCGTAGGAGCTCGATGTCGAGCCCGGAGAGGTCGGTGAATTCCCAGCCCTTCGCCTTCGGGTCGGGGAGGGGGAGGCTCTCCGTCAGAGAGGCGCCGTGCTCGGCGCCTCTCTTCGAGCCAGGCCGGTTCCGTCGCGACCTCAGCCAATTGAGCCCTCCATCTGCAGCTCGATCAGCCGGTTGAGCTCGACCGCGTACTCCATCGGCAGCTCCTTGGTGACCGGCTCGATGAACCCGTTGACGATCATCTTCGAGGCCTCCTCCTCGTCGAGGCCGCGGCTCTGCAGGTAGAAGAGCTGCTCGTCGCCGATCTTCGAGACCGTCGCCTCGTGGCCGACGTCGGCGTCGTTCTCGTCGATCCGGATCGTCGGGTAGGTGTCCGAGCGCGAGTCCTCGTCGAGCAGCAGCGCGTCGCAGACCACCTTCGAGCGCGATTCGGTCGCCCCGTCGGCGATTTCCATCAGGCCGCGGTAGGTCGAGCGGCCGCCGTCCTTGGAGATCGACTTGGAGAAGATCGAGGACGAGGTCCGCGGCGCCGCGTGGATGATCTTGCCGCCCGCGTCCTGGTGCTGGCCCTCGCCGGCGAAGGCGATCGAGAGGATCTCCCCGTGGGCTTCGGGCCCGATCAGGTAGATCGCCGGGTACTTCATCGTCAGTTTCGAGCCGAGGTTGCAGTCGACCCACTCCATCGTCGCCTTCTCGTGCGCGACGGCGCGCTTGGTGACGAGGTTGAAGACGTTCTGCGACCAGTTCTGGACCGTCGTGTAGCGGACCCGCGAGCTCTTCTTGGCGACGATCTCGACCACCGCCGAGTGCAGCGAGTCGCTGGAGTAGACCGGCGCCGTGCAGCCCTCGATGTAGTGGACGTCGGCGCCCTCCTCGCAGATGATCAGGGTGCGCTCGAACTGGCCCATGTTCTCGGTGTTGATCCGGAAGTAGGCCTGCAGCGGCATCTCGACCTTGACCCCGGCCGGCACGTAGACGAAGGAGCCGCCCGACCAGACGGCCGAGTTCAGCGCCGCCAGTTTGTTGTCGTTGGGCGGGATGATCGTCGCCCAGTGCTCGCGGACGAGGTCCTCGTGCTCGCGCAGGGCGGTGTCCATGTCGGTGAAGATCACGCCCTGGGCCTCGAGCTTCTCGTTGACCTGGTGGTAGACGACCTCGGACTCGTACTGGGCGCCGACGCCGGAGAGGAATTTGCGCTCCGCCTCCGGGATGCCGAGGCGGTCGAAGGTGTTTTTGATGTCCTCCGGGACCTCGCTCCAGTCGCGGCTGTTCTTCTCCGAGGCGCGGACGAAGTAGTGGATGTCGTCCAAGTCGATCTGGTCGAGGTTGCCGCCCCATTTCGGGGTCGGGCGCGAGTAGAAGTGCTCGAGCGCCTTGAGGCGGAACTCGCGCATCCAGGCCGGCTCGTCCTTGTAGTCGGAGATCGATTCGACGATCTCCTTCGAGAGCCCCTTCGGCGCTTTGTAGGCGTAGCCCGACTCCGAGTCGTGGAAGCCGAACTTCTCCTTGTAGTTGGCGTTGATGCCGGCGAGCTCTCGTTTCTCTGCGACTGCCTCGGGCGTTGCCATGTCAGACCTCCAGGGTGATGGTGTCGTCCTCGATGGCTATCGGGAACGTCTGCACCGGCTGAAAAGCGGGGAGCGTCTTCGGCCTGCCGGTGGTCAGGTCGAAGAGCGAGCCGTGGCGGGGGCACTCGACGGTGCATTCGGACTGGTCGAACTCGCCCTCGGCCAGCGGCCCGTCGTCGTGGGAGCAGCGATCCTCGATCGCGTAGAGCGTGCCCGCGCAGTTGAAGACGCCGATCTTCAACTCCTCGTGCTCGACCAGGCGCATCTCTCCGGGCGTCGAGCTCGGCAGCCGGGCACACGGCGATCGTGGTTCCTGCGGTGTCGGTCAAGAGAGTGGCGCTCCAGTGGGGTAGCTAGTGCCGGATGAGACTTAATCCTACTTCTGCGCTCGGATTTTAGCGGGCGCGGCGGCCCGGCCCTCGCCTGCGTAACCGTGGGTTCACCAACGACCCCGCCCGGGAGTGAGAGGATCGGCGAAACCCGCGAGCAGAGGAGCCGCCGTGAGCGAGAGAAGCAGCTACACCCCGGGAACCCCCTGCTGGGTCGATCTCGGCGCCGCCGACCTCGACGCCGCGGGCGCCTTCTACTCCGAGCTCCTCGGCTGGGAGATCCCGGAGCTGCCGAACTCGGCCGAAATGGGCGGCTACCGCCGCGCCATCCTGGCGGCTCCGACGTCGCCGGGATCTACGCCGCAGATGGACGGACGGCCGCCGGCCTGGACGACCTACGTCTCGGTCGACGACGCCGACGCCACCGCGGACAAGGTCAAGCGAGGCCGGCGGCCAGGTGATCGCCGAGCCGATGGACGTGCCGCAGGGGATCGGCAAGATGGCGGTCTTCACCGACCCGACCGGAGCCGTCTTCGGGGTCTGGGAGCCGGGCACCTTCGCCGGCGCCGAGATGGTCAACGAGCCGGGCGCCTTCTGCTGGAACGAGCTCGAGCACCCGCGACCCCGCGGCCGCCAAAGCCTTCTACGGCGCCGTCTTCGGCTGGGAGTTCGAAGACCACGAGATGGGCCAGATGGGCACCTACACCGAGTGGAAGCTCGGCGACGCCTCGGTCGGCGGCATGATGGACATCAGCGGCCGCGTTCCCGACGAGGTGCCGGCGCACTGGCTCGTCTACTTCGCGGTCGCCGACGCCGACGCGGCGGTCGAGAAGATCAGGCGCGCCGGCGGTGCGGTCCACTTCGGCCCGGTCGACATCCCCGCCGGCCGCTTCGCCGTGGTCGCCGACCCCGCCGGCGTCGGCTTCGCCGTGATCAAGATCGCCGACGATCGCGCCCAGCGGCTAGAGCGCCGCCGCTTCGGCCGGGTCGCCGGTCTCGCCCTCGTCCTCCCATTCGGCGGGCTGGCCGAGGGCTGGCGCTCTTGACGATCTTCAGGCCGAGCATCGCGCACTTCATCCGCGTCGCCGAGATCTCGATCCCGAGCAGCTCGAGCACGTACTCCTTCGGCAGCCGCAGCAGCTCCTCGCGGGTCTTGCCGACCAGCTCGTCGGTCAGCAGCGAGGTGGCGGCGGTCGAGATCGCGCAGCCTTTGCCCTCGAAGGCGATCTCGGCGACCCGGTCGTCCTCGTCGAGCCGGATCGTCACGTGCTGCTCGTCGCCGCAGAACGGGTTGGTGTCCTCGAACTCGAGGTCGGGACTCTCGACCGCGCCGAAGTTGTGCGGCCGCTTGTAGTGCTCGAGGATCTGGTCGCGGTAGAGCTCGTCCATGCCTTCGAGGCTAGCGAAGCGATGCGCTGCGCCTTTTCCGCGCATACCGCGGTAAAGGAACAGCGGAGCTAGAGGCCGAAGACGCGGCGGGCGTCTTCGAGGCCGTCGACGCAGGCGGTCGATCTCGCCCGGCGTCGTGTAGACGCCGAAGCTGGCGCGGGCGGTGGCGGCGACGCCGAGGCGGTCCATCAGGATCTGGGCGCAGTGGTGGCCGGCGCGGACGGCGACGCCGTGGCGGTCGAGGATCTCGGAGACGTCGTGGGCGTGGATGCCCGTCGATCTCGAAGGAGACCGGGCCGAGCCGCTCGGGGCCGCGGGGCGGCCCGAAGACCTTCAGGCCGGGGACCTCGGCGAGCCGCTCCAGCGCGTAGTCGGCGATCTCCCGCTCGTGCTCGCGCACCGCCTCCATCCCGAGTCGCGTCGAGCCAGCGCAGCGCCGCGGCCATCCCGATCGCCTGGGCGATCGCCGGCGTCCCCGCCTCGAAGCGGGCCGGCACGTCGGCGTAGGTCGTGCCCTCGCGCGCCGACCTTGCGGATCATCGAGCCGCCGCCGAGGAAGGGCGGCATCTCGCGCAGCAGGTCGAGCCGGCTCCAGAGCGCGCCGATCCCGGTCGGCGCGTAGAGCTTGTGGCCGGTGATCGCGTAGAAGTCGACGCCGAGCGCGGCCATGTCGAGCGGCAGCTTCGGCGCCGCCTGGGCGCCGTCGGCGAGGACCATCGCGCCGGCCTCGTGGGCCAGCCGGGCGATCTCGGCGAGCGGGTTCTCGGTCCCGAGCACGTTGGAGACGTGGGCGACGGCGACCAGCTTCGGCCCGCGCTCGAGCAGCGCCGCGAGGGCGTCCATGTCGAGCAGGCCCTCGTCGTCGATCGGCGCCCAGTCGATCTCCGCCCCGACCCGCTCGGCCAGCTGCTGCCAGGGGACGATGTTGGAGTGGTGCTCCATCTCGGTCAGCACGATGCGGTCGCCGGCGCCGACGTTGGCGTCGCCCCAGGCTCGGGCGACGAGGTTGATCGCCTCGGTCGCGTTGCGGACGAAGACGACCTCGCGGCGGTCGGCGGCGCCGATGTGGTCGGCGACGGTGGCCCGCGCCCCCTCGTAGGCTTCGGTCGCCTCGGCCGAGAGCGTGTGCGAGCCGCGGTGGACGTTGGAGTGGTGGCGGCGCTCGTAGCGGTCGACCGCCTCGATCGAGGCCAGCACCCGCTGGGAGCTGGCGCCGCTGTCGAGGTAGGCGACCGGCTGGCCGTTGACCTCGCGCTCGAGCGCCGGGAAGGCGGCGCGGACCTTCTCGATCGGGAAGGCGGCGACGGGGCAGGCGCTCTCCGTGCTCAGCGGCTCCATGTCCCGAACGGGGTCAGGCGGCAGCGCCTGCCCCGACCTCCTCGCGGATCCAGCCGTAGCCCTTCTCCTCCAGCACGCCGACCAGCTCCGGGCCGCCTTCCTTGACGATCCGGCCCTCGAACATGACGTGGACGAAGTCGGGTTTGACCATGTGCAGGATGCGCTGGTAGTGGGTGATGATCAGGACGCCCATGTCCGGGCCGGCGAACTTGTTGACGCCGTCGGCGACGGTCCGCAGGGCGTCGATGTCGAGGCCGGAGTCGGTCTCGTCGAGGACCGCGATCTCGCGGCCTCAGCAGCGCCAGCTGCAGCAGCTCCATCCGCTTCTTCTCGCCGCCGGAGAAGCCGTCGTTGAGGTAGCGGCTGGAGAAGTCTTTGGGGATGTTCGCCAGCGCCATCGCCTCCTGGGCGGTCTTGGCGAAGTCTTTGATCTTGATCTGGTCTTCGCCGCGCGCCTCGCGCTGGGCGTTGATGATCATCCGCAGGTACTTGGAGACCGAGACGCCGGGGATCGCGACCGGGTACTGGAAGGCCATGAAGAGGCCCGCCTGCGAGCGCTCCTCGGGGGCGGCCTCGGTGATGTCCTCGCCCTTGAAGGTGATCGTGCCCTCGGTCACCTCGTAGGCGGGGTGGCCCATGATCGACGTTGGCGAGCGTCGACTTGCCGGAGCCGTTGGGCCCCATCAGGGCGTGGACCTTGCCCTTCTCGACGTCGAGGTCGAGGCCCTTGAGGATCTCCTTCTCCTCGACCTTCACGTGCAGGTTGCGGATCTCCAGCTCAGCCAATGTGCTCCGTTTCTAGGGTTTCGAAGTGGGAGCTGAATCAGGCGGCGCGTGGCGATGTCCGCCTCGGTGCGGCCGCCGCGGCTGCGAGAACTCGACCAGCTCGGCCAGGGTGGTCCCGGCCAGCGCCTTGGTGACGCCGCCCTGGACCCGCGTCCAGAGCAGCTTGGTCGAGCAGGCGCGGTCGCCGTCGTCTTCGTGCGAGCAGAGCACTTTGCCCTCCGGCGTCTCGTGGAAGCACTCCATCGGGGCGATCTGCCCTTCCAGCGCCTGCGACCACCTGCGTCCATCGTGATCTCCTCGGCCGGCTGCGCCAGGCGGTAGCCGCCGTGGGCGCCGCGGGTCGAGGTGACCAGGCCCGCCTTGCGCAGTTTCGCGACCAGGTGCTCGAGGTAGGAGAGCGGCAGCCGCTCGGCCTCGGCGACTGTGTTCAGCGAGATCGGCGTGCGAGCCGGGCTGGCGCCCCAGCTCGACCATCAGGCGCACTCCGTACTCGGCTTTGGTCGAGAACAGCATCGTCCCCTAAATCCTATCGAAGAGGTCGGTTATGGCGACACTCAGGGCTCGATCAGGCCGCGGCGGATCGCGTAGCGGACCAGCTCGACCCGGTCGCGCATGCCGAGCTTGCGCATCGCGTTGGCGCGGTGGTTCTCGACCGTCTTCTCGGAGAGGTGGAGGAGCTCGGCGATCTGCTTCGTCGTGTTCGCCTCGGCGACCAGCTTGACGATCTCCTCCTCGCGCGGGGTCAGCTCCTCCTCGCCGCTGGAGCCGCGCTCGAGCACGTCCTTGATCAGCGTCCGCTGCGCCTCGGGGGTGAGGAACGGCTCGCCGCGCTCGACCGCGCGGATCGCCGCCAGCAGGTCGGTGTCGGCCTGGGCCTTCAGCACGTAGCCGGAGGCGCCGGCCTTCAGCGCCTCGAACAGGTAGCGCTCGTCGTCGTGCATCGAGAGGATCAGGACCGAGACCTCGGGCGCCTGCCGCTTGATCTCCCGGGTCGCCTGCAGCCCGGTCAGCTTCGGCATTTTCACGTCGAGGATCGCCAGGTCGGGCCGCTCGCGGACCGCCAGGTCGCGCGCCTCGGCGCCGTCGGCGGCCTCGGCGACGACCTCGATGTCGGGCTGGCGCTCGAGCAGCAGCCGCAGCCCGGAGCGGACGATCCCGTGGTCGTCGGCGATCAGGACCTTCATCGTGCCCGATTCTCCCGGCATCGGCCGAGGCCGGACCGTGGTGCCGCGCGTCCGGGCGGGACTCGATCGTCAGCTCGCCGCCGACCAGCAGCGCGCGCTCGCGCATGCCGCCGATCCCGAGGCCGCGCTCGGACTCGTCGAAGGCGAAGCCGCGGCCGTCGTCGGCGACCTCGAGCTCGACGCCGCCGTCCGTCGCGGCGGCGCAGCCGCACCGTCGACGTGGCGCGGCGCCGGTGTGGCGGGCGGCGTTGGAGAGCGCCTCCTGGGCGACCCGGTAGACGACCAGCTGGGCGTCGTCGCGGAAGGTCGGAGAAGTCGCCCGTCGACCTCGAGCTCCGCCTCGATCTCGCCGCGCGCCGAGCTGCTCGACCTGGCCGGCGATCGCCGCCGCCAGGCCGAGGTCGTCGAGCGCGGTCGGGCGCAGCTGGCGGGCGAGCGAGAGCAGCTCGCGCATCGCCTGGTTGGCGAGCGCCTTGGTCTCGGCCAGCTCCGGCTCGAGCTCCGGCGGCGCCGCCTCGCGCGCCGCCTCCAGCCGCAGCAGCAGCCCGGTCAGCGACTGGTTGACCTCGTCGTGGAGGTCGCGGGCGACCCGCGCCCGCTCCTCCTCCTGGGCCGCGCAGCGCCGCCGAGCCGGCGCGCCGCCGCTCGGCTTCCAGGCGCCGCATCATCCGCAGGAAGGCGAGCTCGAGCCGCTCGACCTCCTCGGTCTCGCCGACCCCGTCGATCGAGCTGGGGAGGAGGGGCCCGGGCCGCTGAGGTCGACCTTCTCCATCTCCTCGATCAGCTCGCTCCAGCGGCGCGAAGCGGCGCCGCAGCAGGATCGCGTTGACAGCAGCGCCGGCGACACGGCGAGGCCGCGACCGACGATCGCACGGCGAGAGCCCGGCGATCGCACCGGCGACGATCGCCACGGCCCCGAGCAGCACCGCGTTGACGACCAGCACCTGGGTGAAGAGGACGCGCTTCGCACGCGGCAAGCCTAGGCGGGCTGCGCGGGACCCTATCGGCCTAGGGACTCCCCCGGGCTCGTCAGGGGTTGGCCCCTATGGTCAGACGCTCGTTCGCCGCAATACTTCGGCGACCACATTCTCCAGGAGCAGACCGACGCGATGAAGACCACCAAGCAGTCGACCTTCGGCGCCACGCTGCGCACGACGATCCTGCTCGCCTCCCTCGCCGGCCTGCTGGTCGTGATCGGCGCCCTGATCGGCGGTCCCAGCGCGCGCCGCGATCTTCCTCGGCATCGCGCTGCTGATCAACCTCGGCTCCTACTTCTTCAGCGACAAACTGGCGCTGAAGATGAGCCGCGCGCAGCCGATCGAGGAGTCCGGAAGCGCCGCGCCTCTACCAGATCGTCCGCGAACTGACGACCCGCGCCGGGCTGCCGATGCCGCGCCTCTACATGATCCCGCAGGACCAGCCGAACGCCTTCGCCACCGGCCGCAACCCGAAGCACTCGGCGGTCGCGGTCACCCGCGGGATCACCAAGCTGCTCTCCGAGGACGAGCTGCGCGGCGTGCTCGCCCACGAGCTCACCCACGTCCGCAACCGCGACATCCTGATCCAGTCGGTCGCCTCGGCGATCGGCGCGGCGATCACCTACCTCGCCTACATGCTGCATGTGGTTCGGCGGCGACGACAACTCGCCGCTCGGCCTGGTCGCCTCGCTCGGCGATGGTCATCCTGGCGCCGATCGCGGCGACGATCATCCAGCTGGCGATCTCGCGCCAGCGCGAGTACGCGGCCGACGCCGGCGGCGCCGAAATCTGCGGCAACCCGGAGTCGCTGGCGAGCGCGCTGCTGCGCCTCGAGCAGGGCGCCGCGGCGATGCCGATGCAGGTCAACCAGGCGGCCGAGCCGCTCTACATCGTCACGCCCTTCAAGGGCGAGGGCATCGCCGGCCTCTTCTCGACCCACCCGCCGATCGAGGAGCGGGTCCGCAGGCTTCGCCAGATGCGCCCCTAGCCTCTGAGCGCTAGCCGACGGGATGTCCGGCGACCTGAGCGCGCCGCGGGCCGTCCGTCTGCGCGGCGGCCGCGCTTTTGGTTTGCGCCTTCAGAGCGCTCGCTATACTTTTTGAAGTAAAAGCTGATCCGAATTAGGGGATTTACGCAATGGCCACTGGCGCAGCAGACCGAGCGTCAGCAGATCGAGGAGATCGAACCCTTCGAGGCCGCGGCAGGAGATCGAGGGCGGCGACGTCGTCCTGATCGACACCCGCGAGCCCCACGAGTACCAGGAGGCCCACCTCGAGGGCGGCAAGCTGGTCCCGCCGGGCGCTGCTCGCCGACGAGATCGAGACCGCCGCGCCCGACAAGTCGGCGCGCACGATCCTCTACTGCCGCTCCGGCAACCGCTCGGCGATCGCCGCCGCGCAGATGCAGGCGCTGGGCTACGACGAACGTCGCCTCGGTCGGCGGCGGGATCCTCGCTCTGGCAGGAGCAGGGGCTGCCGGTCGTCTCCGCGTCCGGGATGACCGCCGAGCAGCGCGAGCGCTACTCGCGCCACACCCTGCTGCCCGAGGTCGGGGTCGACGGCCAGCTCAAGCTGCTGAACGCGAAGGTGCTGCTGCTCGGCGCCGGCGGGCTCGGCGCGCCGACCGCGCTCTACCTCGCCGCCGCCGGCGTCGGCACGATCGGCCTCGTCGACGACGACGTCGTCGACGCCTCCAACCTGCAGCGCCAGGTGATCCACAACACCGAGCGGATCGGGATGCCGAAGACCGACGTCGGCGCGCGATCTTCATCGAAGCGCTGAACCCCGACGTCAACGTGGTCGAGCACAACGGCCGGCTCGACGCCGAGCAACATCCTCGAGATCATCGAGCGACTACGACATCGTCGTCGACGGCGCCGACAACTTCCCCACCCGCTACCTGCTGAACGACGCCTCGGTGCGGCTGCGCAAGCCGGTCGTCTCGGCCTCGATCCTCGGCTTCGACGGGCAGATCTCGACCTTCGTCCCCTTCGAGGGCCCCTGCTACCGCTGCCTCTACCCGACCCCGCCGCCGGCCGAGCTGGCGCCCGAGCTGCTCCGCCAACGGCGTGCTCGGCGTGATGGCCGGGACGATGGGCACGCTGCAGGCCAACGAGGTGATCAAGCTGGTGCTCGGGACGGGCGAGCCGCTGATCGGCCGCCTGCTCCTCTACGAGGCGCTCGGCACCAGCTTCACCGAGCTCAAGGTCCGCCGCGATCCCGACTGCCCGATCTGCGGCGAGACGCGCCGAGAGTCCCGGAGTCGGAGATGGGCCAGTTCCCCGACTACGACCTCTTCTGCGCCGGCGCCGGCGGAGACCGCTAGAGTCCGACCCACCGGTCTTCGCGACCTGATAGGATCACCGCGCGATGGCGACCGTCCGCATCCCCCCAGTCCTGCGCCCGAAGACCGGCGGCGCCTCCGAGGTCGAGGCCGCCGGCGGCCGACGTCGGCGAGGTCCTGCGCGCGCTGACCGCCGAGCACCCGGACACCGCCGAGCAGCTCTTCGGCGCCGACGGCGAGCTCAACCGCTACGTCAACGTCTACCTCAACGACGAGGACGTCCGGGTCCTCGACGGCCTCGAGACCGCGGTCAAGGACGGCGACACCGTCGTCATCCTGCCGGCGATGGCCGGCGGCCGCTAGCGGCGCCTCAGCGCTCCAGCACCAGCCCGAGGAACTGCTTGGTGCGCTCCTGCGGGGGTTGTCGAGCACGTCGGCGGGCTTGCCCTGCTCGACGATCACGCCGCCGTCCATGAAGACGACCTGGTCGCCGACCTCGCGGGCGAAGCCCATCTCGTGGGTGACGACGAGCATCGTCATCCCTTCCGAGGCGAGCTCGCGCATCACGTCGAGCACCTCCTTGACGAGCTCGGGGTCGAGGGCGCTGGTGACCTCGTCGAAGAGCATCACGTGCGGTTCCATCGCCAGCGCCCGGGCGATCGCGACCCGCTGCTGCTGGCCGCCGGAGAGCCGTTCGGGGTACTGGTCGAGCTTGTCGGCCGAGGCCGACCCGTTCGAGCAGCGCGGTCCCGTTCGCCTTCGCCTCGGCCTTCGACTGGCCGAGCACCTTTTCCGGCGCCATGGTCACGTTCTCCAGCGCGGTCTTGTGGGGGAAGAGGTTGAACTGCTGGAAGACCATCCCGACCCGCTGGCGGACGAAGTCGAGGTTCCAGCTCTGCTCGCCGGTCCCGGACCCGGGCCCCTTGCAGATGTCCTTGCCCTCGAGGAAGATCTCGCCCTCCTCGGGCGGCTCGAGCAGGTTGACGCAGCGCAGCAGCGTGCTCTTGCCGGAGCCGCTGGGCCCGAGGATGCAGATCACTTCGCCTTTGGCGACGTCGAGGTCGACGCCTTTCAGCACCTCGAGCTCGCCGAAGCGCTTGCGGACGCCCTTCAGCTGCAGCATCGGCTCGGCCATCTAGCCGACCTCGATGTGGGCGCCGCGGGCGACCTTGCCCTGGTTGCGCTTGATCAGTTAGTCGACCAGGCGGGCGACCGGCAGGGTGATGACCAGGAACATCGCGCCGGCCAGGATCAGCGCCGAGCTGTTGAACTGTTCGGCGAGGATTTCGCGGCTGACCAGGACCGACTCCGCGTAGGCGATCACGCTGACCAGGGTCGTGTCCTTCAGCAGCGAGATCAATTCGTTCAGCATCGGCGCCGGGATCTTGGTCACCGCCTGCGGGACGATCACGTGGCGCATCGCCTGCGAGTGGCTCATCCCGAGCGAGCGCGCCGCCTCCATCTGGCCGCGCGGCACCGCTTCGATCCCGGCCCGGTAGACCTCGGCCATGTAGGCGCCGTAGACGAGGACCAGCGCCGAGACGCCGTACCAGAACGGGTCGGGCTGGCCGAACCACTCGGGATGCGGATGTCTTTCGGCAGGAAGTTGAGGTAGGGGATGCCGCCCGAGATCAGCAGGATGATGATCAGGAGCGGGATCGCCCGGAAGACGTCGATGTAGGCGATCGTCAGGAAGCGGACCGGCATCAGACTTCCTGCCCGGGGAGCTGGCGCAGCAGGGCGAGGATCAGGCCCCAGATCAGGGCGAGGAGCGACGACCACGGCGAAGAGCAGGAGGTTCTGCAGAAAGCCTTCGAGGACTTCGCCGAAGTGCTCGCCCATGACGTCGAAGTCGAAGTACTGGTGGAAGAATTCGCTCATCGCTCTCTCCTCGTCGCGCTTCGCCGGCCGAAACAGAGAGGGGCGCCATCGCTGGCGCCCCTCCCTCGACGATCAGACCGCTTGGTCGCTGCATCGCCATTGTGGCGCTAGCCGACGATCTCTTTCGGCGGTTCGAGCTTGAACCACTTTTCGTAGATCGTCGTGTAGGTGCCGTCTTCGATCACTTCCGCCAGCCCTTCGTTGATTTCTTCGAGCAGCTCGGTGTTGTCCTTGGCGACGGCGATTCCATACTCTTCTTCGGTCGGGACTTTTTCGGCGATTTCGACGCCGCCGCTTTCTTCGACCGCGTTCTGGGCCACCGGTGCGTCGATGATCACCGCTTCGACCGTGCCCGCCTTCAGCGCGTTGACCGCGTCGGGGCCTTCGGGGTAGGGGCGGAGTTCGCCGGCTTCGGCTTTTTCCTTGCCGAGTTCGAGGCCGGTCGTGCCCTGCTGGGCGCCGACGGTCTTGCCCTTGAGGTCTGCGAGCCCGGTGATGTCGCTGCCTTCTTTGACCAGGATCGCCTGTTCGGAGAGGTAGTAGGGATCGGAGAAGGCGACGGCTTCTTCGCGTTCTTCGGTGATCGTCGCCGCCGAGATCACAGCTTCGAACTTGCCCTGGGCGACGTCGCGGAAGATCGTTTCGAACGAGGTGTCCATGAATTCCGGCGTGCGGCCGATCTTTTCGCCGATCGCTTCCATCAGTTCGATGTCGAAGCCGGTGTAGTCGCCCGCTTTCCCTTGCTCGAACGGGGGATAGGGGATGTCGGAGCCGACGCGTCAGCGGTTCGCCCCCGCCACCGCCTTCGGTGCTGGCGCTGGTTTCGCCGCCGTTGCTGGTGCTGTCGTCGGAGCTGCCGCATCCTGCCGCGACCACCGCGACGACGCCGACGAGGAGAACCGCGAAGAGCGCGGTAAGCCGGGTCTTGCTCATCGATCCTGCCTTTCGATCCAGGGTGTGAAGGACTTGTTGCGGGACGCTGGCGAAGATACACCCGCCACGAGCTGGGCCCTTTATCCATCGGTCCAAACAGGCGTCGCTACACTTTCTGAAGTAACGGGGACCCGGCTGATGGCTCAGGACCAACTTCTCAACAGACCCTGCGGGGGACGCTTCGGCAACGTCGTCGAGTCGATCGGCAACACGCCGCTGGTCGAGCTGCCGCGTCTCTCGCCGAAGCCCGACGTCCGCATCTACGCCAAGCTCGAGGGCCACAACCCGACCGGCTCGGTCAAGGACCGGGTCGCCAAATCGATGATCGAGGCGGCCGAGGCCGAAGGGGCGATCGAACCGGGGCAGACGATCCTCGAACCGACCTCCGGCAACACCGGCATCGCGCTGGCGATGATCTGCCGCCGCAAGGGCTACCCGCTGAAGGTGGTGATGCCCGACAACGTCACCGAGGAGCGCACCCAGCTGCTGCACATGTACGGGGCCGAGATCGTCTACTCCGAGGGCGCCAAGGGCTCCAACGGCGCCGTCGAGGTGGCGCTGGAGCTGGCCGAGGCAGCCCGGCTTCTACATGCCCTACCAGTACGGCAACGAGGCCAACCCGCTCGCCCACTACAACGGCACCGCGGTCGAGATCCTCGACGAGCTCGACGCAGGTCACCGCCTTCGTCGGCGGGCTCGGCACCGGCGGCACCCTGATGGGCAACGGCCGCCGGCTCAAGGAGGCCAACCCGGAGACGCTGATCGTCGCCGCCGAGCCGATGCAGGGCGAGCTGGTCCAGGGCCTGCGCTCGCTCGACGACGGCTTCATCCCGCCGATCATCGACCTCTCGATCCTCGACCGCAAGATCATGGTCTCCAACCGCGACGCGATCGTCTGGACCAAGAAGCTGCTCGACGAGGAGGGCGTCTTCGCCGGCGTCTCCGCCGGCGCGATCGCCGCGATCGCCGCCCGCATCGCCGGCGAGCTCGACTCCGGCAACGTCGTCTTCCTGATCCCCGACGACGGCTGGAAGTACCTCTCCTCCGGCGTCTACACGAAGCCGATCGAGGAGATCGAGAACCTCGACTCCACCGTCTGGTGGTAGGCGCCCGCCCCCGCGGCGCGCCCGCCCACTAGCCTCGCGGGCGATGAAGATCTCCCAGGGCCTGATCGACGAGATGGTCGCGCACGCGCGCGAGGATCTGCCGAACGAGTGCTGCGGGATGATCGGCGGCGTCGACGGCGAGGCGACCTCGGTGATCCGGGTCGGCAACTCGGCCGCCAGCCCGCTGCGCTACGAGATGGACCCGCAGGAGCAGTACAACGCGCTGAAGACGATCGAAGAGGGCGGCGGCGAGCTGCTCGCGATCTACCACTCGCACACCAAGAGCGCCGCCTATCCGTCGCAGACCGACGTCAACCAGGCGGTTGCCTGGCCCGAACAGATCTACGTGATCGTCTCGCTGGCCGACGAAGACGCGCCCGACGTGAAGGCCTACCTGCTCCAAGACCTGAAGATCGCCGATGTCGAGCTCGACGTCGCATAAGCGCGGCTCGCACTCCCGCGGCGCCCACGGCGGCGGGGGCGACGGCTCCCACGGCGGCGGCGGCGGCGGTGGCGGCGGAGGCGGTGGCGGCAAGCTGGTCAAGGTCGCCTTCGCCCGCAACCAGGCCGAAGCGGAGATGCTGCAGGGGCTGCTGTCCGAGGCCGGGATCCCGAGCGTCCTGAAGCGCAGCGGCGGCTTCGACAATCCCGACTTCCTCGCCGCCGGCCCGCACGACGTCTGGTCAACGCCGACGAGGCCCAGAAGGCCCGCGCCGTGCTCGCCGAGACGATGGTCGAGAGCGAGGGGGAGGAGCGGGCCGAGCTGAACGAGCAGATCGGGCCTCGCGTCCGCGGCGACACCGAAACGACTCCGGCGCGGCTGGCGCTCTGGGTCGGCGTCGCCTTCCTCGCCGCCGTGATCATCGTCTGGATCCTCTACCAGCTGAGCTGAGCGGGCCTCGGGCGTTGGTCGACGATCCCAAGCTCGTCTGCGCCGCCTTCGTCCGCAACGAGATGGAGGCGGAGATGATCCGCGGCCTGCTGGAGAGCGCCGGGATTCCGAGCATGGTCCAGGCGGCCGGGATGTTCGAAGGGACCCGGCACGGTTCGGGGGCGTGCCCGTCTACGGCGGCGCGCAGAAGGTTCTGGTCCACGCGCACCGGCTGGCGGAGGCGGAGGCGTTGATCGCGTCGGCGCTGGCCGAGAGCGACGACGAGTCCGAGCCCGGGCTCAGCTGACGCCGGCGGGCCGCACCATCACCCGCAGGTAGTCGCGCCAGGCGTCCTCGATGTCGCGGAAGCGGGCGTCGAAGGCGTCTTCGAGGGTGACCGCGGGGCCGCCGGGGAGCAGGCCGTCGACGAGGCGCTCGCAGGCCTCGGGGCCGCGCTCGTTCTCGAGCAGGTCGAAGATCGTGCCGCCGAGGATCACCGCGTCGCGGCGCGAGGGCGGGAAGGAGGGTCGCGAGCTCTCGCGCAGGCGCCGGATCACCGCCGCCCGGTAGAGGCCGACCTGGCGGGAGAAGTACTGGGCGCCGCCCTCGACCAGCCAGGCCCAGCGCAGGTAGCGGGCGAAGCGGCGCGGGGTCCAGGAGGGGGGCAGGGCGGGGTTGTTGGCGGCGACGACCAGCTGCGCGTAGAGCCGCTCGGCGGTGCCGCGCAGCGCTTCCAGCGAGTCGTCGCCGGCGGCGCGCCGTTCCAGGTGGGGGTCGTTGAGGACGTGCAGCTCGGTCGCCATCGGCCAGCCGGCGAGGTAGCGGCGCCCGGCCGGCGCCGCCGACCAGCGGGCGGCGGGCAGGAACGGGTGGGCCATGGTCAGCCAGGCCGGGTTGGTGTGGACGACGACCGTGACCTCGCCGGGCACCTTCGGCGAAGCGGTCTTCCAGCCGCAGCCGCAGCTTCTCCAGCCGGTCCAGCGTCCGCTCGGCGAAGGCGGAGTCCTCGGAGTCGTGCCGCGCCGTGAAGCGACAGCGACTCGGTCTCGATCCAGGCCATGGATCGAGACTAACGACCGCCGGAGAGGCTCAGACGAGGGCGGGTTCGGCGGCCCCGCAGACGGAGCGAATCTCTTCGCGAGCGCGGTCGAACTCTTCGTCGGCCATCACCGGCGTGCCCTCGAAGGGCAGTTCGCGGTCGATCTCGACCCAGGAGCGGCAGCCGTGGTACTCGTCGCGGACGCGCACCGTGACCGGGCGCGGGATCCGGTGGACCCGCAGCAGCAGGATGTGGAGCGGGTGACGGCGCTTCCAGCTGAGCCGCTTCTCGGCGTAGTCCGGGGTCCAGATGTAGTACGGCGAGAGGCAGTCGAGGGTGCGGCGGTCGTCGATCGTGACGTGATCGGTGACCTCGGCCCAGGCGCGCAGCCGGACGCGGTCGGGCTGGGGGATGCCGCCGTCCTGGATCAGCGCTTTCGGCGGCGGCTCCTCGTCGGGCCAGACACCCTCCTCGAGCGCGCGGCGCAGCTCGGGGTGGTGGGATTCGCGCACCAGGTCGTTGCGCTGGTGGTCGAAGGTGGGATAGAGGAAGAAGCGCTCGTGCTCGAGCTCGAAGTGCTTGTTCTCCTCGCGGATCCCGCCCTTGCGGAGGGTCAGCAGCTGCTCACCCTCGGCGAGAGCGCGGACGGTTACAGCCCATTCCTTGAGAGCGATCGGCATTTTGAAATCTCTACCTGAGAAGGTCGTTTGAGGTGAGGGGCTGGCGCTCATACCGGCCGTCGACAAGAGCCGTTCGCCCGCCCGGGGTCCGGCATTCTAGAGCAGGGTCGCCAAATCGCAAAATAAAAAAACCGCGAGTTTGGGAAGTCAGCCCTGCCCGCCCCCGCCCGGGGTTTCGATCCGCAGGCGGTCGCCGGGGGCCAGCTCTCCCTCGGCCTTGCCGGGCAGCTCCTGGCCGTTCATGAGGTTACGCCCGGGGGCTCCATTCCCGCCTCCATCGCGGCCTTGCGGGGGGTGGCGGCGGCGCTCGGTGATCAGCGTGAAGCGCATCGGCGCCAGCGCTTCGAGCTCGCGAACGAGGCCCTCGCCGCCCCGGCTGGCGCCGGCGCCGCCGCTGCCCTCGCGAAGTGAGACGTTCGTCACACGAAGCGGGAACTCGGTCTCGAGCGCCTCGATCGGCGTGTTCAGCGTGTTCGACATCGCCACGTGGATCGCGCTCGGCCCGTCGGCGTCGGGGCAGGCGCCCTGGCCGCCGCCGAGCGTCTCGTAGTAGGTGAAGTCGTCGTTGGCGAGGGTCAGGTTGTTCATCGTCCCCTGGCCCTGCGCGGGGACCGGGCGGGCGCCGGCGAGGGCGGCGATCACGAGGTCGGCGACCCGGCTCGAGGTCTCGACGTTGCCGGCGGCGACCGCGGCGGGGAACTCGGCGTTGAGCAGGCAGCCGGGCGGGGCGAGGACCTCGATCGGCCGGTGGGCGCCGGCCGAGGGCGGCGCCTCGGGGTCGGTCAGCACGCGGACGGCGAAGAACGCGGCCGACTTGGTCACCGAGAGCGGGCAGTTGAGGTTGCCCTCGACCTGGGGGTCGGTGCCGGCGAAGTCGAGTCGCAGCTCCTCGCCCGCGATCGTCGCCTCGACCCGCAGGACGACGTCCCGCTCGGTGCCTGTCCGAGTCGGCTTCGAGCACGTCCTCGGCGCTGTAGGTGCCGTCGGGGAGGGCCGCCAGGGCGGCCCGGGTGCGGCGCTCGGAGTAGGCGAGGATCTCCTCCATCCCCTCGCGCAGGGCACCGGTGCCGAGGCGCTCGGCGAGCTCGCCGAGCCGCAGCTCGCCGACCCGGTTCGCCGCCTGCTGCGCGCGCAGGTCGGCGAGTCGCTGGCGCGGCGCGCGCATCTGCCCCGCCAGCCGCTCCAGCGCCTCCGCGCTCGCCCTGGTCGGCGGGATCACCACGCCCTCGTCCGCGAGCGTGCGCGAGAAGGCGGGCATTCCGCCCGGGGTCGGGCCGCCGACGTCGGCGTGATGGGCGCGGCTGGCGGCGAAGCCGAGCAGGCTCGCCGGCGACGAAGACGGGGGAGATCAGGGTGATGTCGGGCAGGTGGGTGCCGCCGCGGTAGGGGTCGTTGAGGATCCAGGCGACCCCGGGGCGGTGCTCCTCGCCGAGCACGGCGGCGACCGCGTCGGGCATCGAGCCGAGGTGGACGGGGATGTGCTCGGCCTGCATCACCAGCTCGCCGCGGGCGTCGAAGAGCGCGGTCGAGCAGTCGTGGCGCTCCTTGATGTTGGCCGAGTAGGCGGAGCGGATCAGCGCCGCGCCCATCTCCTCGCAGGCCGCGCGCAGGCCGCCGATCAGCACCTGGAGCGTGATCGGGTCGAGCCCACTCATCGCGCGGTTCCTTTGTCGTGCATAGGACTACAAAGGAACCGCGCGACGATCGTGCCGGCTGGTCGACCTCGGCGCTCCAGCCGGGCGGGCAGGACCAGGGTCGCCTCGGGCAGCTCGAAGACGACCGGGCCCTCGGCGGCGGTGCCGGCGCCCGGCTCGCCGCGCAGGACCGGCGTCTCGACCCACTCCTCGCCGAAGCAGACCGGGCGCGAGCGGCGCTCGAGGCGATCGCCCGCCGCCGCCGCCGGCCGCGGCTCCGGGCCCGTCACGACCAGGGCCAGGCGGATGTCGACCAGGACCGACCTCGCCCTCGGGGTCGCGGTGGCCGTAGCGCTCCTCGTGGGCGCGCTCGAAGCGCTCGACCAGGTCGGCCGGGTCGGGGTCGGCCGGACCGGGGACCGGCAGCTCGAAGGCCTGGCCGGCGTAGCGCAGCTCGTAGACCAGCTCCGGCCTCGGCGCCCTCCAGCCCGGCGCCGGTCGGCGGCGATCATCTCGGCGACCTCCGCGGCGATCCGCTCGGCGCTGAGCTCGCTCGCCGCTGAGCATCACCGTGCGGGCGGTGTCGCGGCGGCGCTCGGAGGCGCAGAGGCCGAAGGCGGAGAGGACGCCGCCGGCGCGCGGGCAGAGGATCGTCCCGATCCCCAGCTCGGCGGCGATCGCCGCCGCGTGCATCGGCCCGGCGCCGCCGAACGGCAGCAGCGCGAAGCCGCGCGGGTCGACGCCGCGCTCGACCGTGACGACGCGCAGCGCCCGCACCATCTCCTGGTTGGCGACGCGGACGATCCCGGCGGCGGTCTCGGTCCGGTCGAGGCCGAGCTCCGCGCCGAGCCGGTCGACCGCCGCGCCGGCGGCCTCGGCGTCGAGGGCGACGCCGCCGGCCAGGCGCGAGTCGGCGGCGAGGTTGCCGAGCAGGAGGTTGGCGTCGGTGACCGTCGGCTCGCCTGCCGCCGCGCCCGTAACAGGCGGGCCCGGGCTGGGCGCCGGCCGAGCGCGGGCCGACCCGCAGGGCGCCGCCGGGGTCGCGCCAGCCGATCGAGCCGCCGCCGGCGCCGACCGTGTGGACGTCGACCATCGGCAGCTGGATCGTGCGGCCGCCGATCTCGCGCGAGTCGGTGCGCCGGACGCGCCGTCCTCGACCACGCAGACGTCGCAGGAGGTGCCGCCCATGTCGAAGCCGAGCGCGTTGCCGTCGCCGCTGGCGCGGGCCAGCAGGCCGGCCCCGACCGCGCCGCCGGCCGGGCCGGAGAGGACGCTCCAGGCGCCGGCGCGGGCCGCCTCGGCGGCCGGGGCGACGCCGCCGGAGGACTGCATCACCAGCGGCTGCGGCAGCCCGGCCGCCGCGCTGGCCTCGCCGAGCCGGCCCAGGTAGCGGCCGAGCAGCGGGCTGAGGTAGGCGTCGATCGCGGTCGTCGAGCAGCGCTCGTACTCGCGGAAGCGGGGCAGCACCTCGTGCGAGGCGGAGACGTGGAGGTCGGGCAGGCGCTCGCGCAGGTGCGCGGCGAGCGCGCCGCTCGTGGCCGGGGTCGAGGTAGGAGAAGAGCAGGCAGATCGCGACCGACTCGGCCCCGCTCGCCTCCAGCTGCGCCGCCAGCCGCTCCGGCTCGTCCTCGCCGAGCGGCTCGACGACGCCCTCGGGGCCGGTCCGCTCGGCGGCCTCGAAGCGCAGCTCGCGGGGCGATCAGCGGCGCCGGCTTCGGCGCGCAGAGGCGGTAGAGGTGGGGGCGGTCCTGGCGGCCGATCTCGAGCAGGTCGGCGAAGCCCGCGGTCGCGATCAGCGCCGTGCGGGCGCCGCGTTCCTCCAGCAGCGCGTTGGTGCCGACGGTCATCCCGTGGGCGAAGACCTCGACCTCGCCGGCCTCGGCGCCGGCCCGCTCCAGCACCGCCTCGATCGCCGCCATCACCCCGTCGGACTCCTCGCCGGGCGTGGTCGGGACCTTGGCGGTGTGGACGGCGCCGCCGTCGAGCAGGACCGCGTCGGTGAAGGTCCCGCCGACGTCGACTCCGAGCAGCATGGCGTGAAGCTAGCGGGTCACTCCCAGGTCTCCCGCCGGACCTCGCCGTCGGGCGCCGAGGACGACGTGGACGCCGTCGAGGGCGGGGTCGGCCTCCGGGCAGTCGGTGCGCAGGTGGCCGCCGCGCGACTCGCGCCGGCCAGCGCGGCGCCGGCGCGATCGCCCGCGCCAGCGGGTAGGGGTCGGAGATCAGCCGCGCGAGGTCGTCGGGGTTGCGCATCGGCCCGGCGTAGCGCCAGACCGCGTCGCGGGTCGCTTCGGTCGGCGGGTCGAAGCGCCACTCCGGGCGGCGCGGGCGCGCCCGCCGCAGCCGTCTCCTCGAGCGCCGCCGCGGCGGCGCGCCCGCCGAAGACGAAGCACTCGCTGAGCGAGTTGGAGGCGAGCCGGTTGGCGCCGTGCAGGCCGGTGCAGGAGCACTCGCCGACGGCGTAGAGGCCGGGCAGCGAGGAGCGGCCGTCGAGGTCGACCGCGACCCCGCCCATCGTGTAGTGGGCGGCGGGGGAGACCGGGACCGGTTCGCGTGCGCGGGTCGAGGCCGGCCTCGGCCAGCGAGGCGAAGACGTTGGGGAAGCGGGCCGGGTCGATCCCGCGCAGGTCGAGGCGGACCGACGGGGCGGCCGTCGGCGCGCATCTGCGCGAGGATCGCGGCGGTGACCGCGTCGCGCGGGGCGAGCTCGTCGGTGAAGCGCTCGCCGGCGGCGTCGAGCAGCTTGGCGCCCTCGCCGCGGATCGCCTCGGTGATCAGGACGCCGTCGAAGCGGGTGTCGGGGAGCGCAGACGCGGTCGGGTGGAACTGGCAGAACTCGAGGTCGGCGAGGTCGGCGCCGGCCGCGGCGGCGAAGACCGGCCCGGCGCCGATCGCCCCGCGCGGGTTGGTCGTCCGCCGCCAGAGCGCCGCGGCGCCGCCGGTCGCCAGCACGGTCGCCGGCGCGGCGAGCGGCGCCGGTGTCGGTGATCACCCCGTGGCAGCGCTCGCCGTCGCTCCACAGCGCCGTCGCCGAGGTCCGCTCGCGGACCTCGATCCGCTCGCTCGACGGCGACCATCGCCGCCAGCTTCGAGGTGATCTCGTGGCCGGTCTGGCTGCCGCCGGAGTGGACGATGCGGCGGCTGTGTGGCCGCCCTCGAGGCCCGAGCGCCAGCCGGCCTTCGTGGTCGAGGTCGAAGACGACGCCGCGCGCCTGCAGGTCGCGGACCGCGGCCGGCGCCTCCTCGACCAGCACCCGCACCGCGGCGGGGCGGCAGAGGCCGCGGCCGGCGGCGATCGTGTCGGCGGCGTGGCGCCCGGGCGTGTCGCCCGGTTCGAGCGCCGCCGCCAGCCCGCCCTGGGCCCAGAAGCTGGCGCTCTGGGAGAGCGGCGTGCGCGAGACGACGCAGACGCTGCCGCCCTGCTCGGCGGCGCGCAGCGCGGTCCAGAGGCCGGCGGCGCCGCCGCCGACGACGGCGACGTCGTACTCGGCGCCGCGGCTATTGCCGCTCAGCCTCTCGGCGGATCGTGCTCGAGCTGCTCGCGCAGCCAGGCGGCGGCGCCTTCGCGGGCGCGGGCGCGCTCGTCGGCGACCGCGCTCTCGGCGGCGGCGGCGCGCTGCTCGGCGGCCTGCGATCCGCTGCTCGGCGGCGTCGGCCTGGGCTTCGATCTCGCTCAGCCGCTCCTCGGCGGCGGCGATCGCCTGCTCCTTGCGCCTCGCGCTCGCGCTGCAGGTCTTCCTCGTGGCGCGAGTCGCAGCTGCTCGCAGATCGCGCTCGGCCTCGGCGCGCGGCCGCTCGAGGTCGGCCTCGAGCGCCTGGATCTCGGCCTCGGCGCGCTCCTCGGCCGCGGCTGCGCGAGCTCGGCCGCGGCGACCAGCCGGCGCTCGGCCTCGTCGATCCGCGCGCTCGATGCCCCCGTCCGCCGGGTGCCGCCCGTTTCGGTGCTCATCGCAGGCTCAATCTAATACCGGGCTGCGCGGTCACGTCGCGGTAGGCCTCGATCACGCGCTCGGCCATGCGCGCCGGCGGAGAGGGTCGCGGCGCGGGCGGCGCCGGCGACGCGGGGGTCGGCGGCGTCCAGGTGAGGGCGGGCGGCGGCGGCCCAGGCCTCGGCGTCGAAGGGGGCGCAGAGGCAGCCGTCGATGCCGGCGAGCGCGTAGGGGGCGATGCCGACCGGGGTCGAGAGGACCGGCACGTCGCAGGCCAGCGCCTCGATCGCCGCCATCCCGAAGCCCTCGTAGTCGGAGGTGACGAGGACGGCGTTGGCGGCGTTGATCCAGATCGGCATCGCCTCGGGCTCGATCGAGCCGCCGGTGAGCAGGTCGGCGCCGCAGCGCGGCGGCGAGCTCGGCGGCGCGGTCGTGGCGCTTCTCGGGCCGGGCCGGGTTGGCGGGGAAGAAGAGGTAGCGGCCGTCGGGGTCGAGGCCGAGCGCGCGCGCGCGCCTCGGCGCGCGGGCAGCGGCCCGAAGCGGTCGAGGTCGGGGCCGCAGGGGAGGACCGCCGAGCCGGGCACGGCGGGCAGGCCGGGCCGGCCGTCCTCCTCGGCGAAGAGCGCCCGCGAGACGCCGGCGACGAGGTCGACCCGCCAGGCGAGCCGGCGCGAGAGCGGGCCGACGACGCTCGTGGCGGACGTCGGTGCCGTGGAAGGTGACGAGCAGCGGCGCGCGCCCCGGCCAGCTTCGCGCACCAGCCGGCGAGCCCGTAGTGGGCGTGGACGAGGTCGAAGCGCTCGCGCTCGCAGCAGCGCCCGCAGCCGCCGGGTCGCCGGCAGGTACTCGCCGCGGCCGCGGCGGGAAGCCGAAGACGTCGACCTCGATCGCCGCGCTTGCGCACCTCGTCGACCTGGTCGCGGACCCAGCGGCCGCGCTGCGGGCGCCGCGGCGTCGGGCATCGAAGTTGGTGACGACGAGGACGCGCACCGGGGCAGGGTATCCGCGGATAGCTAACCTCGCCGGGGAGACCGCGAGAGGAGAATACGATGACCACCAGCACCGACTTCACCCCCGAGGAGTGGGAGACCGTCCGCGAGGGACCGACCAGCGCCGGCCTGATCGTCTCCACCGCCGAGCGCGGCGGCAGCTTCCGCGAGGTCTTCGCGATGGCCAAGGTCTACGCCGAGGCGCGCCAGGAGCACGGCGACTCCGAGCTCCTCGACGCGATCGTCTCCCACAAGCCCGACGTCGACCGCACCAAGGCGCACTCGCCCGACGAGCTCAGGCAGCACGGCCTGCAGCACCTCCGCGAAGCGGTGGCGCTGGTCGAGCAGAAGGCGAGCCCCGAGGAGCTCGCCGACTACCGCCGGTTCGTCGTCTCCCTGGCCGAGCGCGTGGCCGGCGCCAAGAAGGAGGGCGACAGTGAGGTCAGCGAGGCCGAGAGCGCCGCGATCGGCGAGGTCAAGCAGGCGCTGGGCGTCTAGCGCGGCTCTCGCGTAGAACCCGCCGGCGAATCGGCGCACCCGGGCCTTGTTCGGTGCGCCCGCCGGGCCCAGCATCGATCCCTCAAACGACGAGGGGGAGGAATCGATGCTCTACATGTTGTTCGGCTACCTGCACGCCGCGGTCGCCAGCGGGTGCGGCGGATCCAGCGGCTGGCCGGGGGCGAGCGGGGCAGGGGACGGTCGAGTACGTCGGCCTGATCCTGCTGGTCTCGCTGCTGATGGTCGGCATGGTCGCGGCGATGAAAGGGTTCAACGGCAAACAGGGAACCGAGCTGGCCGACGTGATCGTCAACAAGATCAAGGAGGCGGTCGACAAGGTCGCCTTCAAATGAGGGGCGGGGCGGCCTTGTCGGCCGCCCCGTTGTCGTGAAAGACTCGCCGCCGATGCCAGCCTCCCGCAGCTACGACCGCGCCCCGGCCGACATCCGGCCGGTGACGATCGACCCCGGCTTCGTCGAAAGCGCCGACGGCTCGGCGCTGATCTCGATCGGCAAGACGCGGGTGATCTGCACCGCCTCGGTCAACGAGACCGGTGCCGCGCTGGATGCAGGGGCGCGGCAAAGGCTGGGTCACCGCCGAGTACGCGATGCTGCCCGCCTCGACCGGCGACCGCAAGCAGCGCGACATCTCGAAGGGCAAGCAGGACGGGCGCGGGGTCGAGATCCAGCGCCTGATCGGCCGCTCGCTGCGGGTCGTCGTCGACTTCAAGGCGCTCGGCGAACGCAGCGTCTACGTCGACTGCGACGTGCTCGAAGCCGACGGCGGCACCCGCTGCGCCTCGATCACCGGCGGCTACGTGGCGCTGCGCCAGGCCTTCCAGAAGCTGCTCGACCGGAAAGCGATCGAGACGATGCCGCTGACCGGCTCGATCGCCGCGGTCAGCGTCGGCATGGTCGACGGCCGCGCCGCTCTGCGACCTCGACTACGCCGAGGACTCGACCGCCGAGGTCGACGCCAACGTCGTCATGACCGGCGACGGCGGCCTGGTCGAGGTGCAGGCGACGGCCGAGCGGACGCCGCTCTCGCGCGCCTCGCTGGACGAGCTGCTGGCCTCGCGGAGGGCGGCATCGCCCGCCTGCGGGAGGTGCAGGAGCGGGTCGCTCGAGCCTGATCCTCGCCGACCCGCAACCGCCACAAGCTGGCGGAGATGGCGCGAACTGCTGCCGGGAGTCGAGCTGCGGCCGCTGCCGGACGGGCTTCGAGATGCCGCCCGAGGACGGCGACAGCTTCGAGGCCAACGCGCTGATCAAGGCGCGCGCCGCCCACGCGGCGACCGGCGAGGCGGTGCTCGCCGACGACTCCGGGATCGAGGCCGACGACCTCGGCGGCGCGCCCGGGATCTACTCGGCCCGCTACGCCGGCGACGGCGCGGCGACGAGGTCAACCTCGCCAAGCTGCTGCGCGAAGTCGACGCCGCCGGCGGCGAGCGCCGCGCCGCCTACGTCTGCGCCCTGGCGCTGATCGACGCGCGACGGCACCGAGCACGTCTTCGAGGCCCGCTGCGAGGGCCGCCTGCTGCGCGAGCGCCGCGGCACCGGCGGCTTCGGCTACGACCCGGCCTTCGTCCCCGACGACACCGGCCCCGACGACGAGCGCACGATGGCCGAGCTCAGCGCCGCCGAGAAGAACGCGATCAGCCACCGCGGCCGCGCCGCGCGGATGCTCGCCGCGCACCTCGGCCTCGACGCGCAGGGGCGCTGCCGTGATCCGCACCAAACGCGGCGCCGCCGGCCTCTCGATCGCCTCCAACGCGACCCTGATCGCGCTGAAGCTCGCCGCCGGCGCGATCACCGGCTCGATCGCGATCATCACCGAGGCGATCCACTCGCTGATCGACCTGGTCGCCTCGGTCGTCGCCTTCTTCTCGGTCCGCAAAGCCGACGAGCCGGCCGACGCCGAGCACCCCTACGGCCACGAGAAGGTCGAGAACCTCGCCGCCGCGATCGAGGGGATGCTGATCCTGGTCGGCGCCGGGATGATCGTCTACGAGGCGACCCACCGGCTCGTCGTCGGCGCCGCGGTCGACGCGCTCGGGATCGGCATCGCGGTGATGGGGTTCTCGGTCGTCGCCAACCTCGGCGTCTCGGCGGTCCTCTAGCGGCAGGCGAAGGCGCACGAATCGCCGGCGCTCGAGGGCGACGCCGCCCACCTGCGCACCGACGCGCTGACCTCGGCCGGCGTGCTCGTCGGCCTCGCCCTGGTCCAGATCACCGGCGACGCCGCCTTCGACTCGATCACCGCCCTGGTCGTCGCCGTGGCGATCGTCTGGGCCGGCTTCCGGATCCTCAGCCGCTCGTCGCGGTGCTGGTCGACGAGGCGCTGCCGGCGCCGAGATGGACCGGATCGAGCAGGCGATCGCCGCCGCCCGCACCGCCGGAGGTCGCCGGCTACCACAAGCTCCGCGCCCGCCGCGCCGGCAGCCGCCGCCACATCGACCTCCACGTCCAGTTCCGCTCCGGGACCAGCCTCGAGCGCGCCCACGAGCTCGCCCACGAGATGCGCGACTCGATCGAGGCCGAGATCCCGCAGGCCGAGGTGCTGATCCACGCCGAGCCCGAGACCTCGCTCCGCGAGCCCGACGACGAGCGCCGCAGCGGGCCCCTACCGCTCCGGCTAGAGCGGACTCAGAGGCGGGCGGCAGCAGGTTGACCGCGGCGGCGAGGCCGACGGCGACCAGGGTGATCGTGTAGCCGGTGTAGCCGCTGAACGCGAAGAGGATCGCGGCGATCGCGCAGACGGCGACGACGGTGATCCAGGATGCTCGGGCGAGGGTCACGGTCGGTATTTTCGCCGACGTGCCCGACGCCGCCGCAACCGCGCTCGCTCCCGGCGACTCCGCCGAGGCGGCGCTGGCCTTCCTCGACCGAGATGTCGCCCGACCTGCGCGGCGCCGCGATCCTCGCCGCCGACGGCGCCGTGCTCGCCGCCGCCGGCGAGCGCCGAGCGCTGGCGCGAGGACGCCGCGACGCTGCTTCGCGGTCGCCGACGCGGCCGGCGGCGAGCCGGTCGAGCAGGTCCACGTCGCCACCGAGCAGGGCGAGGTCTTCGCCCTGCGCCACGCGGGCCTCGCCGCGGTCGCCGTCGACCGAGCGCTTCGCGCTCGCCTCGCTGATCTTCTTCGACATGCGCTGCGACCCTGCGCGAGCTGGCCCGCGGCGGCGGACGGGCGGAGGGCTGATGCCGCCGAAGCCGCACCGGGTCCTGCTCGACCGCGTCTCCGGCTACGCCGACGAGGCCGCCGCCTACATGCGCCGCCGCCGCGTCTCCCGCCGCCCCTTCGCCCGCCTCTACTACGCCGACGGCCGCAGCGCCGACCACGCCGGCGACTCGACGCAGCGGCGCCGAGCTGTTCGTCGCCGCCGGCCGCCTGATCGAGGTCGCCGGCGCCGACGAAGCCGAAGGGACGTCATGAGCGAGCTGATCGACCCGGCCGTCGCCGAGCGCGTGCTCGCCCGCGCGCTCGCCAACGGCGGCCGCTTCGCCGAGGTCTTCGCCGAACGCCGCCACGGGCTGTCGATGGCGATCGACGAGTCGCGGATCGAGTCGGTCCAGTCCGGCGCCGAGGAGGGCGCCGGGGTGCGCGTCGTCGACGGCGCCACCACCTACTTCGCCCACGTCGACGGGCTCGACCCGGCCGACCTCGAACGCGCCGCCGACGAAGCCGCCTCGGCGCTGCGCGGCGAGCGCCGCCGAGCCGCGGCCGCTGCAGCGCGCGGCGCGGCGACGCCGCTGCCGATCGAGCGCCGCGCCCGAGGACGTCGCCGCCGCGCGCAAGGCGGAGCTGCTGCGCGAGCTCGACGAGCGCGGCCGCGCGCCAGGGCGGCGAGATCGCCCAGTTCACCGCCTCCTACGCCGAGGCCCGCCGCGAGGTCGCGATCGCCAACTCCGACGGCCTGCTTCACCGGCGACGACCGCACCCGCACCCGGATCGGCGCCCAGGCGGTCGCCCGCCGCGGCGACACGGTCGAGACCGGGGCCGAGACGCTCGGCGCCCACCGCGGCTTCGAGCTGCTCGAAGACGACCCGGGCCTGATCGCCGAGCAGGCGGCCGCGCAAGGCGCTGACCCTGCTCGACGCCGGCCCGGCCCCCTCGGGCTCGATGCCGGTCGTCGTCGGCGGCGGCTTCGGCGGCGTCCTCTTCCACGAGATGACCGGCCACGGGCTCGAGGCCGACCACATCCAGAAGGGCGCCAGCGTCTACGTCGGCAAGCTCGGCGAGCAGGTCGCCCAGCCGCTGCTGAACGCCTACGACGACGGCCGCCTGCCGAACGAGTGGGGCAGCGACGCGATCGACGACGAGGGCGCGCCGACCCAGAAGACGCAGGTGATCGAGGACGGCCGCCTGATCGCCTACCTCTACGACCACCTCGAGCGCCGAGCGCGACGGCGTCGCCTCGACCGGCAACGGCCGCCGCGAGAGCTTCCGCCACCTGCCGATCCCGCGCATGACCAACACCTACATCGCCCCCGGCGAGGCCACCCCGGAGGAGATGATCGCCGAGGTCGAGCAACGGCTTCTACGCGGTCTCCTTCGGCGGCGGCCAGGTCGACCCGGCGACCGGCGACTTCGTCTTCGGCGTCTCCGAGGGCTACCTGATCGAGGACGGCAAGGTGACCGCGCCCTGCCGCGGCGCCACCCTGATCGGCAACTGCCTCGACGCGCTGGCGGCGATCGACGCGGTCGGCGACGACTTCTTCATGAAGACCGGGATCTGCGGCAAGGGCGGCCAGCAGGTCCCGGTCGGGACCGGCCAGGGCCACGTCCGGGTCGGCGGCGATGACGGTCGGCGGGACCGAGCTGTGACGCGAGCGAGCGCTCGAGCGTCGAGCTGAGCCGGCCGCGAGCCGCGCCGTCGAGGCCGCCGCTCGGCGGCCGGGCGCCGGCGACGGCCGAGGCCTACGCCTCGCGCGACAGCGGCCGCGAGGTGCGCGTCCACGGCGGCGAGGTCGAGAGCCTCACCGCCGCGACCCAGAGCGGGATCGGGATCCGCGCCTGGATCGGCCACCGGGTCGGCTACGCCTACGGCACCGACCTCTCCGAGGCCGGCGTCGCGGCGATCGCCGCCCGCGCCGCCGAGGCGGCCGCGGTCGCCGACGAGGACGAGTTCGCGGCGCCGCCCGCGCCGGCCGAGGTCGAGGCGCTGCGCCGGGCTCGAGCGACCCCGGCGCTCGCCGACTGGCGACGCCGACCAGGTCGCCGAGCTGGCGCTGACGGTCGAGCGCACCGCGCTGGCCGCCGACCCGCGCGTCGCCGGCGTCGAGACAGGCCGTCTACGCCGACTCCGCCGAGCAGGTCGCGATCGCCTCCTCGACCGGCGTCGCCGGCGAGTACGAGACCTCCAGCTGCTTCGCCTACCTGCAGGCGCTGGCCGAGGGCGACGGCGGCCGCGAGACCGGCCTCGGCTTCGGCCTCGCCCGCGGCCCCGCACGGGCTCGACCCGGAGGCGATCGGCGCCGAGGGGGCCGAGCGGGCGCTGGCGATGATCGGCGCCGGCAAGCCCGCCTCGCGCTCCTGCCCGGTCGTCCTCGACCCGACCGTCGCCGCCAGCTTCGCCGGCCTGATCGGCGGCGCCCTCGGCGCCGACGCGGTCCAGCGCGGCCGCTCGCCCTTCGCCGGCCGGCTCGGCGAGGAGCTCGCCAGCGAGCGCCTTCGCCCTCCACGACGACGGCCGCGACCCGCGCGGGCGCCGCCTCGGCCCCGTTCGACGGCGAGGGCGTGCCGCGCCGCCGCACCGCGCTGATCGAGGGCGGCCGCCTGCGCGCCTACCTCTACGACACCTACACCGCCAACCGCGAGGGCGGCGCACTCGACCGGCTCGGCGCCGCGCGCAGCGGCTACCGCTCGCTGCCCTCGGTCTCGGCCTCGAACCTGGTCGTCGCCGCCGGCGAGCTGCTCGACTGGCGGAGCTGCTGGCCGAGGCGGGCGACGGCGTCTACGTCACCGACGTCGCCGGCCTGCACTCCGGCGTCAACCCGGTCACCGGCGTCTTCTCGGTCGGCGCCTCGGGCCGCGCTGATCCGCGACGGCGAGCTGGCCGAGCCGGTGCGCGAGTTCACGATCGCCGGCGACCTGGTCGCGATGCTGAGCGCGGTCAGCGCGGCCGGGTCGGAGGCCCGCTGGGTCCCGTTCGGCGGCTCGGTCAGCACGCCGCCGCTGCTGGTCGGCGAGATGTCGATCAGCGGCTCGTGACGATCTGCGCGTCATGGCTCAGCGCGGCTCTTACGGCCGTGGCCGCTGTTAGATTGCGGCCGCATCTTCAACCCCCGAGGAGGATTCTCGACGTGACCAAGGCTGAGTTTCTGGACCAACTTGCAGGCGACGACCGGCTCGGCAGCAAAAAGGCTGCCAGCGACGCCGTCGACGCCGTGCTCGACGCGATCACCGGCGCCCTGAGCGGCGGCGACGAGGTCAGCTTCACCGGCTTCGGCAAATTCCACGTCGCCGAGCGCGGCCCGCGCCAGGGCGTCAACCCCCGCACCGGCGAGCGGATCACGATCCCGGGCGGCAAAGTTCCGCGCTTCTCCGCCGGCTCGGCCCTGAAGACCAAAGTCAAGGGCGGCTGATTCCCTGACAGCCTTTCGCGGATCGGCTCGCGGCGCTCGTCGAAGAGCGCCGCAGCCAGATCTGCCTCGGGCTCGACCCCGATCCCGGCCAAGCTCGGCCGGGGACGGGGTCGAGCGCCGGCGGCCGACGGCGCCGCGCCGCCGAGCTGGCCGGCCGCCGCGGTCGCCGCCCACTGCCGCGACCTGATCGAGCGCGCCGGCCCCGCCTGCGTCGCGGTGAAGCCGCAGCTCGCCTGCTTCGAGCGCCTCGGCGCCCCCGGCTGGGCGGCGCTGGCCGAGGTCTGCGACGCCGCCCGCGAGGCCGGCCTGCTGGTCGCTCGCCGACGGCAAGCGCGGCGACGTCCCGGTCACCGCCGCCGCCTACGCGCAGGCGCTGGTCGGCGAGACGCCGACGCCCGTGGGGCCCGGTCGCCGGGCCTCGGCGCCGACGCCTTCACCGCCAACCCGCTGCTCGGCCGCGACGCGCTCGAGCCGCTGGTCGCCGCCGCGGCCGAGGCCGGGGCCGGCGATCTTCGCCCTGGTCCGCACCAGCAACCCCGGCGCCGCCGACGTCGAGGACCTGCCGGCGCCGCGAGGCGCCGCTGCACGAGCGGCTCGCCGGCGCTGGTCGACGAGCTCTCCGGCGCCTGCTCGGCGAGGGCGGCCTGAGCGGCATGGGCGCGGTCGTCGGCGCCACCGAGCCCGAGCACATCGCCCGCCTGCGCGAGCTGATGCCGCGCTCGATCTTCCTGCATCCCCGGCGTCGGCGCCCAGGGCGGCGAGCCGGAGCTGCTCGGCGCCGCCTTCGCGCCCGGCCCGGCCGCGGCGCTGGTCGCCGCCTCGCGCGGCATCGCCGCCGACCCCGACCCGGCCGCGGCCGCCGAGCGGCTGCGCGCGACCGTCTGGGAGATCTCGACCGCCTGACGACGCGGCTGACGCCTCGCCGACTACGATCGCCGCTCCCGACCGAGCCTCCAGGCTCCAGTCCCCGATGAAGAAACGCACGCAGCTGCATCGCCCGCATCCTCGCCGCTCGCTCGCCCTGGTGGCGGCGGTCGTCGCGATCGTCGTCGTCGTCTCCGACGCGCTCGAACGGCAACTCGCATCGACGGCAAGGGCAGCACGGCCAAGCAGACCACGCAGAACAGCCGACACAAGAAGCCGCGACGCAAGGCGAAGACCTACGAAGTCAGAGCGGCGACACGCTGACCTCGATCGCCCACAAGACCGGCGTCCCGGTCGCCGAAATCCAGGCGCTGAACCCCGAAGTCGACCCGCAGATCCTGATCGCGGGCGAAGACCCTGAAGCTGCAGAAGTGAGCCGGCGCCGGCTCGGCGCCGCTCCTGCGGCGGTCCTGCTGCGCCGCTGCTGCGCTGCTCGCCGCGCCGCCTGCGGCGGCGGAAGCGAAGCAGCCAGGCGCAGGCCAGGGCGGCCGAAGCCCAAGCCGAGCCGAGGCCGACGGCCCGCACGGCTCGCTGGCCAAGTCCTGGGCGCTGATCGACGCCCGCACCGGCGACGTCCTGCTCTCGCACGCGGCCGCCGAACGGCAGCTGCCGATCGCCAGCACGACGAAGCTGATGACCGCCTACGTGGCGATGAAGGACCTGCCGCTGGACAAGATCGTCACGCGCCGCAGCCCTACGACGCCGAATACGGCGAGTCGCTGATGGGCCTGCGGGCGGGCGCAGAAGATCAGCGTCCGCGACCTGCTCTACGGGCTGATCCTGCTGCAGCGGCAACGACGCCGCCCACACGCTGGCGATCGCGCGCCGCCGGCTCGGCGCAGAGCGCTTCGTCGCCGAGATGAACCGCTACGCGGCGGCCCTCGGCCTCTCCAACACCCACTACGCGAACCCGGTCGGGCTCGACCAGAAGGGCAACTACTCGAGCGCCCTGCGACCTGGCGACGCTGACCCGGCACCTGCTGCGGATCCCCGCCTTCGCCAAGATCGCCGACTCGCGCGAGCGCGACGCTGCGCAGCGTCCACCCGCCGCGGCAGATCAAGACGATCAACGAGCTGCTCGAGATGGCGCCCTGGGTGACCGGGGTGAAGACCGGCCACACCTTCGGCGCCCTCTACGTGCTGGTCGGCTCCGGGCCGGCGCAAGGGGGTCCAGCTGATCTCGATCGCGATCGGCGCCCCGACCGACGAAGACCGCTTCGCCGACAACCTCGAACTGCTCGAATACGGCTTCCGCCAGTACCAGCCGGCGCAAGCCGATCGCAGACGGGCGAGGACCTGGCCGAGCCCTCGATCCGCTATTCCGGCGGCGAGCTGCCGCTGCGCGCCGGCCACTGCGCTGAAGGTCGGCGATGCGCGACGGCCAGAAGGTCGAAGTCGAGGTCGACGCGCCCGGCGAGGTCGAGGGGCCGATCCGCCGCGGCGCCCGGCTCGGCACGGCCGACGGTCTTCGTCGACGGCCTGCGCGGCGGGCACGGTGCCGCTGCGCGCCGGCCGCTCGATTCCCGAGGCGAGCGCGCTTCGACCGCGTCCGCGACTTCGTCGGCAACAACTTGATCCCTATCGCGATCGCGGTGTTCGTGATACTCATGGGCGGGGTATTGCTGCTACCGCCGGCTGTCCCGCCGAACGACGAAGAGGAACGGACCGGGTGGACGCCGAAGTGATCCTCACGGTGACGCTGAACGCGGCGATCGACCGGACGGTCGCGGTCCCGAACTTCCGCCTCGGGCGCCGCCACCGCGCGGTCGAGAGCCGCACCGTCGCGGGCGGCAAGGGCATCAACGTCGCCCGGGCGCTGAGCCTGCTCGGCCGCCCGGTGATCGCCGCCGGCTTCGTCGGCGGCCCGACCGGGACCCGCGTGCTCGAACAGCTGCACGAAGAGTCGGTGCTGACCGACTTCACCCGGATCGCCGCCGAGACGCGGATCAACCTCGCGGTGATCGACCCGACCTCGGGCGACCAGACCGAGATCAACGAGCGCGGCCCGGCGGTCAGCCCGGAGGAGGTCAAGCGGCTCTTCGAGCGGATCGGCTACCTCGCCGGCGGCGCCAAGATCTGCGTGCTCGCCGGCTCGCTGCCGCCGGGCGCCGGCGACGACCTCTACGCGCGCCTGATCGCCGACCTCGGCCGCCGCGGCGTCCCGGTCGTGCTCGACGCCGAGGGCGAGGCGATGCTGGCCGGGGTCCGCGCCGGCGCCTCGATGGTGACCCCGAACGAGCGCGAGGCCGAGGAGCTGGTCGGCCAGGAGTTCGCCGATCGCGCCGACCTCGCCACCGGGCCTGCTGGAGCTGGTCCGCCTCGGCGCCGCGCGAGGCGGCGATCACCCGCCCCGAAGGCTGCGTCGCGGCGGTCGGCGAGGGCTCCGAGCGGCGCCTGCTGGAGATCCACACCGAGCCGCTGGAGCCGGTCTCCACGGTCGGCTCCGGCGACGCCTTCCTGGCCGGCTACGTGGCCGCCCGCTACGAGGGCCGCTCGGCCGAGGACTGCCTCGCCTACGGAGTCGCCTGCGGCGCCGAGTCGACCCAGCACTTCGGCGCCGGCACCGTCGACCGCAACCAGGTCGAGCGACTGCTCGGCGAGGTCGCGGTGCACGATTTGGAGGTCCCCGCCGAAGTGTAGGCTGGCTATTCAACGCCAGCCCTTGGAGGACTCACTTGGAAATCGAAATTGGCCGCGGCAAGAAAGGGCGGCGCGCCTACGGATTCGACGACATCGCGATCGTCCCTTCGCGCCGCACCCGCGATCCCGACGACATCGACATCACCTGGACCCTCGGTCCCTACCGCTTCGACATCCCGCTGCGTCGCCTCGGCGATGGACGGCGTGGTCAGCCCCGACACCGCGGTCCTCGTCAACGAGCTCGGCGGCCTCGGGGTGCTCAACCTGGAGGGCATCTGGACCCGCTTCGAGAACGCCGAGGAGCGGCTCGAGGCGATCGCCGCGGCGCCCAAGCACGAGGCGACGCGGATCATGCAGGAGATCTACGCCGAGCCGGTCAAGTCGGAGCTGATCGCCAAGCGGATCGCGGAAATCAAGGCGCGCGGCGCCGTCGTCTGCGGCTCGCTGACGCCGCAGAAGGTGCGCGACCACTACGAGGCGGCGGTCGAGGCCGGCCTCGACATCCTCGTCATCCAGGGCACGGTGATCTCCGCCGAACACGTCTCGACCACGGTCGAGCCGCTGAACCTGAAGGAGTTCATCGCCGAGGTCCCGGTCCCGACCGTGGTCGGCGGCTGCGCCTCCTACTCGACCGGGCTGCACCTGATGCGGACCGGCGCGGTCGGCGTCCTCGTCGGCGTCGGCCCCGGCGCCGCCTGCACGACCCGCGGCGTGCTCGGGATCGGCGTCCCGCAGGCGACCGCGATCGCCGACGTGGCCGCCGCCCGCGCCCAGCACATGCTGGAGACCGGCGAGTACGTGAACGTGATCGCCGACGGCGGCATGCGCACCGGCGGCGACGTCTCCAAGGCGATCGCCTGCGGCGCCGACGCGGTGATGATCGGCTCGCCGCTGGCCCGCGCCAAAGAGGCCCCCGGCCGCGGCTTCCACTGGGGGATGGCGACCTTCCATCCCTCGCTGCCGCGCGGCACCCGCGTCTCGACCAAGCAGGACGGGACGATGGAGGAGATCCTGCTCGGCCCGGCCCAGGAGAACGACGGCACCTTCAACCTGATGGGGGCGCTGAAAACCTCGATGGCCACCTGTGGCTACGAGGACATCCGCTCCTTCCAGCGGGCCGAGGTGATGGTCGCGCCGGCGCTGATGAGCGAGGGCAAGAAGCTCCAGAACGAGCAGTCGGTCGGGATGGGCTCGAACGGCCGTGCCGCGGTCTCCGCGGGAGTCGCCGTATCAGCGATGACTGAGCACGATCCGTCGGCCGTCCCGCCGAGACCGCATCGTGCCAGCGCGGATGCGCACGTGCCCGCGGAGCGTGTCGAGGAGGTGCTGGTCCTCGACTTCGGCGGCCAGTACTCGCAGCTGATCGCCCGCCGGATCCGCGAATGCGGCGTCTTCGCCGAGCTGCTGCCCTCGACCGCCGCGGTCGAGAAGATCCGCGAGCGGGCGCCGAAGGCGCTGGTGCTCTCCGGCGGCCCGGCCTCGGTCTACGAGCCGGGGGCGCCGCCGTTCCCGACCCAGCTGCTCGACCTCGAGATCCCGATGCTGGGCATCTGTTACGGGATGCAGGCGATGGTGCTGGCGCTCGGCGGCCGGGTCGAGTCGGCCGAGTCGGGCGAGTTCGGCCGCACCGACCTGACCCTGCGCCGACGGCGGCGGGCGCCTGCTCGGCGGCCTGCCCGAGGAGCAGAGCTGCTGGATGAGCCACCGCGACGCGGTCTTCGAGGCGCCGGAGGGGTTCACCGCGCTGGCCTCCAGCCCGAGCTCGCCGGTCGCCGCCTGCGAGATGCCCGACCGCGGCCTCTACGGGATCCAGTTCCACCCCGAGGTCGTCCACACCCCCTACGGGACCGAGATCCTCACCCGCTTCCTGCGCGACGTCGCCGGCTGCGAGCAGCAGTGGACGCCGCAGTCGGTGATCGCCGAACAGGTGGAGAAGATCCAGGCCCAGGTCGGCGAGGGCAAGGTCATCTGCGGCCTCTCCGGCGGCGTCGACTCCTCGGTCGCGGCGCTGCTCGTCCACAAGGCGGTGGGGGAGAGGCTGACCTGCGTCTTCGTCGACCACGGCCTGATGCGGCTGAACGAGGCCGAGCAGGTGGTCGAGACCTTCGCGCAGTTCGGCATCCCGCTGGTCCACGTCGACGCCGAGGAGCGCTTCCTCGCCAAGCTGGCCGGGGTCGAGGACGCCCGAGACGCAAGCGCAAGATCATCGGCGAGGAGTTCATCCGCGTCTTCGAGGAGGAGGCCGGCGAAGCTCGACGACGTCGGCTTCCTGGTCCAGGGCACGCTCTACTCCGACGTGATCGAGTCCGGCGGCTCCGACCACGCGGCGACGATCAAGTCCCACCACAACGTCGGCGGCCTGCCCGACGACTTCGACTTCGAGCTGGTCGAGCCGCTGCGGATGCTGTTCAAGGACGAGGTCCGCGCGGTCGGCGCCGAGCTCGGCCTGCCCGAGCGGATGGTCTGGCGCCAGCCCTTCCCGGGCCCCGGCCTGGGGATCCGGATCGTCGGCGGCGAGGTCAACAGCGAGCGCCTCGACATCCTCCGCGCCGCCGACGCGATCCTCCAGGAGGAGATCCGCGCGGCCGAGCTCTACCGCCAGCTCTGGCAGTCCTTCTGCGTGCTGCCGGTGGTCCGCTCGGTCGGCGTCCAGGGCGACGGCCGCACCTACGCCTACCCGATCGTGATCCGCGCGGTCACCTCCGACGACGCGATGACCGCCGACTGGGCCCGCCTGCCCTACGACCTCCTGGAGCGCGTCTCCAACCGGATCATCAACGAGATCCGCGACGTCAACCGCGTCGCCCTGGACATCTCCTCGAAGCCCCCGGCGACGATCGAGTGGGAGTAACCGGGCTCCCGCCCGGCGGTCGAGTGTTCGCCCTCCGGGCCTAGATGATCGATTCCACGACCAGGCCCACCTGGATGGCGCGCCCCCAGTCACATCTCGCCGTGGAATCGATCATCTAGCTAGCCGGCCTGCGATCCGGACGTCTCGAAGCTGGCCAGCCCGACCACGGCCGAGATCGAGTCGTCTGTGGCGGTCCTCGAGCTTTCGAGCCGGTCCTGGCTGCGCAGGTGCGCGGCGAGGACCTTTTCGGTGGTTTCTTCCATGATCGCGACCACTTCCTTCCAGCCGATCTGGTCGAGCAGCAGCGGCAGCCAGCGCAGCATCGTGTCCTCGCGCCCGTCCAGCGTGCCCGCCGCCATCGCGGCCGCAGCCTTGTCGATGAAGGTCTGCAGGGTCGCCCCGGAGACGCCGGGGAGGATCGCGCTGGGGACGCCGCGCCAGGCGGGGTTGCCGAGGAACGAGTCCGGCATGGCCTTGTAGAAGTGCTCGGTGGCACCGCGCCGCTGGGCGGTGTCGACGAGGTGCAGGCAGCCGCATTTGTCGAGCGCTCGCGTGTGGTAGGCGACGTCGGTGAGGCCGGTCTCGAGTGTCTCCGAGATCTGATTTGGGCTGGACACGCGATCGCTGAGGACCTCGAGAATCCGCACCCGGAGTGGGTGCGCGATTGCCTTGACCAGGCGTTGATCGATCATTTCTGGTTGTTGGGAACTCATCAGTGACTCCTTTGGGGATGGATACCGCGACGTTCGTAACGTACATTGATACGTCCTGACTAATGAGATGGATCAAAGCATCCGTGTTTTGTTCTAAATACAAATTGGACTCATTCTCATTATGCTGGCGGGGATGCTCGAGCCCTTCGAACTCCCCTTCGTCCAGCGCGGCCTGGTCGAGGTCCTGATCCTCGCCGTCCCGGCGGGGCTGCTGGGGACCTGGATCGTGCTCCGCGGGCTCGCCTTCTTCTCGCACTCGGTCGGCACCGCGGCCTTCCCGGGCCTCGTCCTCGCCGACGGCCTCGGGTTCGCCGGCCCGCTGGGGGCGCTCGCCGCCGCGCTCGTCTTCACCGCCGGCAATGCGGCGCTGGGGCGTGGCCGCGACCGTGGCCGCGACAGCGTCGTCGCCCTGGTCCTGGTTGGCTGCCTGGCCGACCGGGGTGATCCTCGCCAGCGACGTCTTCGGCTCCGGCGCCAACGTCGAGACCCTGCTCTTCGGCAGCCTGCTGCTGGTCGACGCCGCCGACATCCGGCTCGCCGCGATCGCGGCGCTGGCGACGCTGCTGGTCAGCGCCCTGGTCGGCAAGCGCTGGCTCGCGCAGGGGTTCGACCCCGACGGCGGGCCAGTCGACCGCGGTCAGGCGCTGGCCCTCGACGCGGCGCTGCTGGGGCTGATCGCGCTGGCGACGACCGCGGCGCTCTCGGTCGTCGGCGCGCTCCTGGTCGCCTCGCTCTTCGTCGTCCCCGCCGCCACCGCCCGTCTCTTCGCCGAGCGGATGCGCAGCTGGCAGGTCGCCAGCGTGCTCCTGGTCGCCGCCGAGGGCATCGCCGGCCTCTGGCTCTCGGTCAAGACCGACGCCCCGCCGGGGGCGACGATCGCCTGCGTGGCTGGCGCCGTCTTCGTGCTGGCGGCGCTCGGCCGCGAGCTGCTGGCGCGGGTGCCCCGCCGGGCGGCGACGCTCGCCGCGGCCACCGTCGCGGCGGCGCTGCTGGTCGCCGGCTGCGGCGGCCCCGGCGCCGACCACGAAGGCAAGCTGCCGGTGGTCGCGACGACTACCCAGATCGGCGACTGGGTGAGCGTGGTCGGGGGCGAAGCGGTCAGCGTCGACCAGGTCCTGCAGCCGAACACCGACCCGCACGAGTACGAGCCCCGGCCCAGCGACGTCGCCGCCGCGGCCGGCGCCGAGCTGGTCTTCGCGAACGGCGACGACCTCGACAGCTGGATCGACCAGATCGTCTCCGACGGCGGCGGCGACGCGACCGTCGTCGATCTCGGTGCCGGCGTCCCGGAGCGGCTGCCCGGCGAGTCGAGCGGTGAGGCCCGGCTGGCCAGGTATGACCCGCACTGGTGGCACGACCCGCGCAACGCGGCCGCCGCGGTGCGGGAGATCGCCGACCGGCTGAGCGCCGTCGACCCGGCCAATCGCCGCCTCTACCAGCGCAACGCCCGCGAGTACCAGCAGCGGATCGGCCGTCTCGAATCCCAGATCGTCGGCTGCTTCGACCGCATCCCCCCGGCCCAGCGCAAGCTGGTCACCGACCACGACGCCTTCGGCTACTTCGCCCGCCGCTTCGGGGTCGACGTGGTCGGTGCCGTGATTCCCTCGCAGACCACCCAGGCGCAGCCCTCGGCGAAGGACGTCAGCGAGCTGATCGACCTGATCGAGCGCGAAGGGGTCGGGGCGGTCTTCCCGGAGAGCTCGCTGAGCGCCAAGGTCGCGGAAGCGATCGCCCGCCAGACCGGCGCCTCGGCCGACCACGAGCTCTACGGCGACACGCTCGGGCCAGAGGGCTCCGAGGGCGCCACCTACCTCGGGATGGAGGCGGCGAACGCGACCGCCATGGCCAGCGGCTTCAGCGACGGGAGGGTGACGTGCAGGATCGACCCCTGATCGCCGCCGCCGCTCTGGCGCTCGGCTACGGCGCCGGGCCCGCGGTGGTCAGCGAGGTCGAGTTCGAGCTGCGCGGCGGCGAGCGGCTGGCCCTGCTCGGTCCCAATGGCGGTGGCAAGACGACGATCCTGCGGGCGCTGCTGGGGCAGCTGGCCCCGCTCGCCGGCGAGCTCCTGGTCGAGGCCTCCTGCGGCTCGGTCCCGCAGACCGAGCGCTCGCGGCTCGACTATCCCGTCTCGGCCCTGGAAGTGGCGGCGATGGGCGCGCTCTCGCGCCTGCCCTGGTGGCGGCGGCCCGGGCGCGAGGGGCGCGAGGAGGCGCGGCGAGCGCTGGCCCGGGTCGGCCTCGAGGACCGCGCCGAGGCGACCTTCGGCGAGCTCTCCGGCGGCCAGCGCCAGCGGGTGCTGATCGCCCGCGCGCTGGTCCAGGACGCGCGGGTGCTGCTGATGGACGAGCCCTTCACCGGGCTCGACCGCCCCGCCTCCGAGCGCCTGGAAGAGCTGATCGCCGCCCTCGCCGCCGAGGGCCACGCGATCGTCATGGCCACGCACGACCTCGAGCAGGCCCGGCGCTGGGACTCGGTCCTCTGCGTCAACGGCCGCCAGATCGCCGTCGGCCCTCCCGAGCGCACGCTCGACCTCCCGGTCCTCGAAGCCACCTACGGCGGCACCATCGTCGAGCTGCCCGGCGGCGGCGGCCGCGCGGTCCTGCCCGCCCACCACCATCACCACCACTGACATGTTCGAGCCGCTGACCGAGCCGTTCATGCAGAGGGCGATCGCCGAGATGACCCTGCTCGCCCTGGCCGGCGGCGCGCTCGGCTGCTGGGTCGTCCTCTACGAGCTCTCCTACGCCGCCGAGTCGCTCGCCCACTCGCTCTTTCCCGGTCTGGTGATCGCCGCGATCGCCGGCCTGCCGCTGCTGCTCGGGGCGACCCCGGCGGTGATCGTCGCGGCGCTGGCGATCGCCCTGGCCTCGCGCCTGCAGGGGGTCGGCCGCGACGTCGGCGTCGCCGTCGTCGTCACCACGATGTTCGGGCTCGGGGTGCTGCTGGCGCTCTCGCCGGACTCGCCGCCCGGGATCGAGGGGCTGCTGTTCGGCGACATCCTCGGCCCCAGCGATGGCGACATCGCCGCCGCGGCGGCGCTGCTGGCCCTGGTCGGGGTGGCGCTGCCGCTGCTGCACGGGCGCCTGCTGGCGACCGGCTTCGACCGCGAGGCGGCGCGCTCGCTTGGCCTCTCGCCGGGCTTCGCCGACGCCGCCCTGCTGATCCTGCTGGCGACCGCGACCGTGGTCGCGGTCCAGGGCCTCGGCAACCTGCTGGTCGTCGCCGTCTTCGTCGGCCCCGCCGCCACCGCGCGCAACCTCAGCGACCGCCTGGTCCCGATGATCGCGATCTCCGCCGCGGTCGCCGTGCTCGCCGGCCTCGCCGGCCTCTACCTCTCCTACTACGCCGGGACGGCCGGCGGCGCCTCGGTGGCGCTGGCGATCGTCGTCCTCTACCTGCTCTCGCTGCCGCCCGGTCTGCGGCGGCCGAAGGCGGGCCGTCTCAGCCCGGTCGCGGGCTACGATCACTGAGATGACGACGAGCACCGACAGCGGCTGGTCCGGGCACGCGCTGACCGTCCTGCAGGAGTCCGGGCACCGCCGCGGCGGTGCCCGCACCGCGGTCGTCGAGGCGCTCGCCGGCCACGACTGCGCGGTCACCGCGATCGAACTCGACGACGAGCTGCGCCGAAGCAAGCCGGCGGTCGCCCGGGCCAGCGTCTACCGGGCCCTCGAGCAGCTCGAGGAGCTCGGCCTGGTGCGCCGGGTGGAGGTCTGTCGCGGCACCGCCGGCTACGAGCGGGTCGACCCCGCCGGCCACCATCACCACCACGCGATCTGCCGCGATTGCGGCCGCATGGTCCCGTTCGAGGACCGCAGCCTGGAGCAGGCGATCGGCGCCATCTCCGAGAGCATCGCCTTCGACGTCTCCGAGCACGACGTCGTCCTCAGGGGCCGCTGCGACCGCTGCAGCTGAGTACGAACCGCTGCTCGTCGGCCCGACTACGAGTAGCGGTCCCACTTTTCGAGTTCGGCCAGCGGATCGAAGGGGCTGCCGCCCTCGTACCAGCCGGGGGCGCCCCAGATCTCGAAGTGGAGGTGGCAGGCGCTGGCGTCGCCGGTGTCGCCGACGATCCCGATCGGCTGGCCCGTGCGCACGGTTTCGCCCTCTTTCAGCGGCGAGGGTTCGGCCAGGTGCATGTAGGCGAAGTCGTTGGGGGTGCCCTTGCCGTCGATCACGATGTAGTTGCCGGCGGCGCCGTCGTAGCGCGAGTACTGGACGCGGCCGCCGCGGGCGGCGACGAGGGGGACGCCGCAGGCCGCCATCACGTCCTGGCCCTGGTGGGTGTGGCCCGAGCGGCCGGCGCCGAAGCGGCCGCCGGCGCCGCCGTAATCGTGGGCCCCGAGGATCGGGAACGTGTACCCGTAGAGGGTGAAGGCGAGGCTGAGGGTGGTCGAGGCCGCCGCCTTGCGGGCCGCCGGGGCGGCGGGGGCCTGGGGGCTGATCCGGAAGCTGTACCTGCCGTTGCGGGCGGGCTTGCCTTCGGTCGTGGTGCCGTCCCAGCGGATCCCGTAGGGGACGTTCGGCGCGACGTCCTCCATGTAGAAGGTGCGGACGACTTCCGCGGCGGCGTTGACGACGTCGACGCGGAGGTCGTTCTGCGGCTGGCTGCTGGCGATCGTGAAGCTGAGCCGCGGGTAGCGGAAGCCGAAGTAGAAGGACTTGCGCGGCTTGGTTTCCGCCGTGACCAGGCTCAGCGTGCCGGCGCTGGGCGCTGCCGAGGGAGTGCCGGCGGCGCTGGCGGGGGGCGGAGGGTTGCCGCTCGGGGTCGAGGCGCCGCCGGTGGTCGCCAGGGCCGACCCGCAGCCGCAGACCAGCACCAGGAGCGCCGCCAATATCGAAACCTTCCCGGCCGATCCCAGCCGGGTCTTCTCGTTACGCACCGCTAGCCTCTCTCTCGATTCGCCTGCGGAGTTAGCTGTCGGGCTCGCGCTGAAAGAGATGCGCTACGGACTCAGATTCGTCCGATTCGCCCCTGAGACCTGCCTCGGTCTCTGCGGGTCCTCCGCTCCCATACGGTGGTCCGAATGGGATTCGGCATTGCTGGCGCGGCAGTATAGACGCCAAGGTGGCTATTATCCCCCGGCCGCGCAGGTTCGTCCGCGCGGCTTTTGCGCGATAAGACCTTGATGAAGACCTACGTAGCCAACTCCGAGAACCGCCAGCGCGACTGGTACGTCGTCGATGCCGAGGGCAAGACCCTGGGCCGGCTGGCGACCCAGATCGCCGATGCCCTGCGCGGCAAGCGCAAGCCGGAGTACACGCCGCACGTCGACACCGGCGACTTCATCGTCGTCGTCAACGCCGAGAAGATTCGCGTCACCGGCAACAAGCTGGAGCAGAAGACCTACTGGCGCCACAGCGGCTACCCGGGTGGGATCAAGTCGCGGAGCCTGGCCGAGATGCTCGAGCGCCGGCCCGAGGAAGTGATCCGCAAGGCGGTCAAGGGGATGCTGCCCCGCAACCGGCTCGCCCGCCAGCAGCTGACCAAGCTCAAGGTCTACGCCGGCCCCGACCACCCGCACGAGGCGCAGCAGCCCAAACCGATGGAGACGACTTGATGGCAGACGACGACAAAGCCTTGGACGAGACCACCGAGCCCGCCCCCGAGGAGGCCGCCGAGAGCGCCGATCCGGCGCCCGTGGCCGAGGAGCAGGGCACCAACGACGCTCCCGCCGACGAGGCCGCCGCCGAGCAGACCGAGGAGGCCCCGGTCGCCGAGGCCGAGGACGCCGCCGTCGAGGACGGCACCGAGGCCGAGGAGGCGGCCGAGGTCGTCGCCGACGCCGAGCCCGACGCCGAGCCCGAGCCCGACGCCGAGCCCGAGCCCGCTGCCGAGACCGAGGAGCCCGCGGCTGAGGAGCCCGCCGAGGAGCCCGCGGCCGCCGAGGCTGAGCAGCCCGCGGCCGAGGAGAAGAAAAAAGACGTGATCCCGGGCGCCGACCTGGAGCCGATCCTGGTCGAGCCCGACGGCCCCGCCCTGAGCGCCGAGGAGAAAGCGCGGAAGGAGGCCGAGGAAGAGGAGAAAGCGCGTCGCGAGGCCGCCCTCACCGCCGACGAGGCCGATGACGACGCCGCCGCCAGCCGCGCCCCGGCGAAGATGGAGACCGGCTCGCGCTTCCTCGCCACCGGCAAGCGTAAGCGCTCGATCGCCCGCGTCACCCTGGTCCCGGGCGACGGCAAGATCGAGGTCAACAAGCGCAGCCTCGAGGAGTTCTTCCCCCGCCCCCTGCACCAGACGATGGCGCGCCAGCCGCTGACCGTCTCCGGCTACGAGGGCAACGTCGACGTCCGCGTCCGCGTCCACGGCGGCGGCATCAGCGGCCAGGCCGGCGCGGTCCGCCACGGGATCGCCCGGGCGCTGACCGAGATCGACCCCGAGCTGCGCGGCGACCTCAAGCGCCGCGGCTTCCTCACCCGCGACGCCCGCGTCAAGGAGCGTCGTAAGGCCGGGTTCAAGAAGGCCCGCAAGAAGCCCCAGTTCTCGAAGCGCTGAGGCGGCTGCAAACCTTCGCCTGGCGGCGTCCTCGGTCGCCCGGCTTGCTCACTTAGTAACTACTAAGCTCGCTTCACCGGGCTCCCTGCGTCCTTGCCAGGCTTGGTTTTCGCTCGCCTCAGCGCTTCGAGGGGCAAGGATTGGGTATCCAGTGGCGAACAGGAGGAGCGTGATGGCCACCCAGACGAGTAGAAAGCTCTTTGGCACCGATGGGGTTCGCGGCGAGGCCGGGACGTTCCTGAGCGCCGAGCTGGCGACCTCGCTGGGCCGCGCCGTCACCACCTCGCTGGAGGTCGCGCGGCCGCAGGTGCTGATCGTCCGCGACACCCGCGAGTCGGGGCCGATGCTGGAGGCGGCGCTGGCCGCCGGGGTCGCCGCGGCCGGCGGCGACGCGATGCTGGGCGGGGTGCTGCCGACCCCCGCGGCGGCGATCCTCGTGCGCAAGCTGGGCTTCGACCTCGCCGCGGTCGTCTCCGCCTCTCACAACCCCTTCCAGGACAACGGGATCAAGTTCTTCAGCGCCCGCGGCACCAAGCTCGACGACGAGCTCGAGGCGCGGATCGAGGCGCTGATGGAGGAGCCGCCGCCGGCCGGCCCAGCGGCCGGCGCGGTGCGCGAGCTGAACGGCGGCCTCGACGACTACCTGCGTGAGCTCAGCGCCGCTTTCGCGCTCGACCTCTCCGGCCGCCAGATCGTCCTCGACTGCGCCAACGGCGCCACCTTCCGCGCCGCCCCAGCGATCTTCGAGCGCCTCGGCGCCAGCGTGGAGACGATCGGGATCGAGCCCGACGGCCGCAACATCAACGCCGGCTGCGGCTCCACCCACATGGAGGCGCTGGCCGAGCGGGTGCTCGCCAGCGGCGCCGAGATCGGCTTCGCCTTCGACGGCGACGGCGACCGCGTGCTCGCCGTCGACGGCGACGGCCGCGTCCACGACGGCGACGAGCTGATCGCCCTCGGCGCCCGCGGCCTGGCCGACCGCGGCGAGCTGGGCGGCGTCGTCGTCACCGTGATGACCAACTTCGGCTTCCACCAGGCGATGGAGGCGGCCGGCATCGAGGTCGCCGTCACCCAGGTCGGCGACCGCTACGTGATCGACGAGATGCTGCGGCGCGGCTGGCAGCTCGGCGGCGAGCAGTCCGGCCACATCATCGCCACCGACTTCGTCGCCACCGGCGACGGCATCGCGGCGGCGCTGATGACGATGCGCGAGCTCGGCGGGCGCCGGCTCGAGGACGCCGCGCCGATGCGAAAGCTGCCGCAGACGCTGGTCAACGTCGAGGTCGCCGACCGCGAGGCCGTGCGCGACGCGGCCGCGGTCTGGGAGGCGGTCGAGCGCGAGGACGCGGCGCTGCGCGGGCGCGGGCGGGTGCTGCTGCGCCCCTCCGGGACCGAGCCGCTGGTGCGGGTGATGGTCGAGGCGCCGAGCGCCGAGGAAGCCGACGCCGTCTGTGGGCGGCTGGTGGCGATCGTCCGCGCAGAGCTGGGCTAGGAGGTTCCGAGGGCAGCCGCCCTCTACCCTGTCTCGCCTCGTGTGCGGAATCGTCGGATACGTGGGCGGCCGGCCCTGTGAGGAGCTCTTGCTCTCGGGGCTGGAAAAGCTCGAATACCGCGGCTACGACTCGGCCGGGCTCTCGGTGCTCGAGGACGGCGCCGTGGAGAGCGTGCACGCGGTCGGCAACCTGGCCAACCTGCGCGCCGCGGTCGAGCGCCGGGCGGTCGCCGACGGCGGCGCCCTGCCGCCCTCCAACACCGGCATCGCCCACACCCGCTGGGCCACCCACGGCCGGGTCACCGAGGAGAACGCGCACCCGCACGACGACAGCTCCGGCAAGGTCCACATCGTCCTCAACGGGATCGTCGAGAACCACACCGAGCTGCGCCGCCAGCTGCAGGCCGAAGGCGAGGACTTCACCTCCGAGACCGACGCCGAGGTGGTCGCCCACCTGATCGCCCGCCACTACGACGGCGACCTCGCCGCCGCGGTCCGCGAGGCCTACGCCGAGCTGCGCGGCCACTACGCCTTCGTCGCCATGCACGCCGACGAGCCCGAGCGCCTGCTCGGCGCCCGCAAGGAGTGCCCGCTGGTCGCCGGGATCGGCGCGGGGGAGACCTTCCTCGCCTCGGCGATCCCCGCCTTCCTCGCCGACACCCGCGTCGCGATGCCGATCGAGAACGACGAGATCGTCGAGATCGACGCCGCCGGGATCCGCATCACCGACCCGCAGGGCACGCCGATCGAGCGTCAGCCCGAAGAGGTCACATGGGACGCCGAGGCGGCCGAGAAGGGCGGCTACGAAACCTTCATGCTGAAGGAGATCCACGAACAGGCCGACGCGGTCGCGGAGACGATCGCCGACCGCCTGCCCGGCACCGACGGGGTCGACCTCTCCGACGTCGAGCTCGACGACGAGTTCCTGCGCGGGGTGCGGCGAATCGTGATCGTCGCCTGCGGCACCTCCTACCACGCCGGTCTGATCGGCCGCTACGCGATCGAAGAGTGGGCGCGGGTCTCGGTCGAGATGGACATCGCCTCCGAGTACCGCTACCGCAACCCGGTGGTCGGGCCCGGCGACCTGGTGATCGGGATGACCCAGTCGGGCGAGACCGCCGACACCCTGGCGGCGATGCGGCTGGCCCGCGAGGCCGGCGCCACCGTGCTCGCGGTGACCAACATCATGGGCAGCCAGGTGACCCGCGAAGCCGACGCGGTGCTCTACACGCGGGCGGGCCTGGAGATCAGCGTCGCCGCGACCAAGACCTTCGTCGCCCAGGTCGCCGCGATGTACCTGCTGGGGCTGCGGCTGGCCGAGCTGCGGGGGACCCTGGAGCCGGCCCGGATCGCCGAGCTGGTCGCCGAGCTGAAGGCGCTGCCGAACCGGATCGACGAGACCCTGGAGCAGGCCGAGGAGGCCGTCAAGGCGGTCTCCGTCGCCCACTCCGACCAGAACTTCTTCCTCTACCTGGGTCGTCACATCGGCCTCCCGGTCTGCCTCGAGGGGGCGCTGAAGCTGAAGGAGGTCTCCTACATCCCGACCGACGCCTACGCGGCGGGGGAGATGAAGCACGGCCCGATCGCCCTGCTCGACGAGTCGACCCCGGTCGTCTGCGTCGCCACCGACAGCCCGGTCCTGGAGAAGGTCCTCTCCAACGTCGAGGAGGTGCGCGCCCGCGGCGCCCAGACGATCGCGATCGCGACCGCCGGCTCCGAGCGGGCCGGCGAAGTCGCCGACGAGACGATCTCCGTCGCCGCCACCGACTGGATCCTGCAGCCGATCGTCGCGATCCTGCCGCTGCAGCTGCTGGCCTACGACATCGCCCGCGCCCGCGGGCTCAACGTCGACCAGCCCCGTAATCTGGCCAAGACGGTCACGGTCGAGTGAATCGGACCATCGGGCTTGCTAGCGTGCGCCGTCGCATGAGGGTACGCCTAGTCCTGATTCTCGCTCTGGCCACCGCCGCCGTCGCCCTGCTCGTGGCCGGTTGTGGGGGCGGCGACGGCAGCTCCGGCGCCGACCCGGCCGCCGTCGCGCCATCGGCTTCGCCGGTCTTCGTCGAGGTCACGCTGAAGCCGCAAGGGACGCTGGCCTCGAACGTCCAGGCGCTCGCCTCGAAGGTCGCGGGGGTCGACGATCTCGGCGGCCTGATCGTCGAAGAGATCGAGAGCTCGGCGCTCGCCGACGGCGAGGACTTCGACTACGCCAAGGAAGTCGAGCCATGGCTCGGCGAAAAGGCCGGAATCTCGCTGCAGGAATACGACGGCGACGACTTCCAGGGCTACGCGGTCGCGATCCAGAGCACCGACACCGCCGCCACCCAAGACTTCATCGACAAGCACTCGGCTGACGACGAAGCCAAGAAGGGCTCCTACGAAGGCTCCGACTTCCTGATCGAGGAAGGCGAGGAGACCGCGGTCGGGATCGTCGGCGACTTCCTCGTCGTCGCCGAAGACGAAGACGCCTTCAAAGCGGTGGTCGACGCCGCCGACGGCGAAGCGCTGTCCGACGAGGACGCCTACGCCGCCGCGATCGGCAACGTGCCCGACGGCAGCCTCGCCGACGTCTACGTCGACATCGGCGGCCTGATCGAAGAATCGGGCGGAACGATCGACCCGGAAACCCAGCAGCTGCTGGAAACCGCGGGGATCGAAGCCAAAGAAGCGACGGCGACCGCCAGCCTGGTCCCCGGCTCCGACCAGATCGAGATCGACTTCAGCACCGACGCGGCCGGCGCCAGTCCGCCCAGCGGCGACGCTTCGGGCCTGCTCGGCTCGCTGCCCGGAGGCTCCTTCGCGGCCTTCGCCTCCGCCGACTTCGGCGCCCGTCTCAGCGAAGTGGTCGACAGCCTCGACGAAGAAGGCATCCCCGGCGAGATCCCGCCGAATCAGCTGAAGGACACGATGAAGGCGGCCGGGATCGACCTCGAAAAGATCGGCAGCTCGATCGGCGACGTCGGCGTCTTCGCCCAGGGCAACACCGAGCGCAACCTCACCGGCGCCGTCGTGCTCGAGACCACCAGCGCCGAGGAAGCGACCAACACGGTCTCCAACATCGGCCTGCTGCTGCGCGCCACCGGCACCCCCGGGGTGACCAAGCTCGGCGGCGAATCGGCTGGCTTCTCGATCCGCAGCGACGAACTCGGCGACCAGCCGATCGTGGTCGCGGCGCAGGGCGAGAAGATCGCCATCTCCTACGGGCTCGCCGCCTCGGCCCAGGCGCTGAGCGCCGGCAAGAGCGCGACCCTGGCCGAGAACCCCGCCTTCAAGGCCGCCAAGTCGTCTCTCGGCGAGATCCCGCTGAGCGGCTTCGTCGCCGGCCCGGCCGCCCTGGCGCTGATCGAAAATATGATCTCGCCGGCGGAACAGGGCGAGCTCGAAGAGCTGCGGCCCTACCTCGACAAGGTCGAGTACGCCGCGATCGGCGCCGGCTCCTCCGGCGACCAGGCGACGGCGAAGCTGATCGTCGGCTTCTCCGAATAGGGATCGGATGGACTCCGGCGTCGGCATCGATCTGCTCGAGATCGAGCGGATGGAGCGTGCCCTGTCGCGCCGCCCGCGTCTCGCCGAGCGGCTGTTCAGCGCCGCCGAACGCGAGTACGCGGCGGCCCGCTCGCGCCCGGCTCGCCACCTCGCCGCCCGCTTCGCCGCCAAGGAGGCGGTGGTGAAGGCGCTGGGGATGCGCGAGGGCGTGAAGCTCAGCGAGATCGAGGTCGTGGCCGGAGAACCGCCGACGGTGCGGCTCTCGGGCCGGGCGGCCGAGGCCGCCGCCGGGCGCCGGGTCGACGTCTCGCTGACCCACTCGCGCGAGAACGCCGCCGCGGTCGCCATCGTCCACCCTTAACCTGGGGCGATGGAGCCCTGGCTGCAGCCGCTCTTCGACGCTGAGGGGATCCGCGCCGTCGACTCCTGGGCGATCGACGAGCAGGGGGTGCCGTCGGCGCGGCTGATGGAGGCGGCGGCGACGGCGCTCGCCGGGGCGGTGGCCGGGCTCGCGCCCGAGGGCCCAATTCGCGTCGTCTGCGGCAAGGGCAACAACGGCGGCGACGGCGAGATCGCCGCCCGGCTGCTCGCCGGCCTCGGCTTCGAGGTCGACGTTCTCCAGCTCTTCTCCGAGCGGGCGCCGGGCGATCTCGACGCCTGGCTGGCCGGCTCGGCGGCGGTGGTCGACGCGATCTTCGGCACCGGCTTCGCCGGCGCGCCGCGCGAGCCCGCGGCGGCGGCGATCGCGGCGATCAACCGCTGCCCGGCGCCGGTCGTCGCCTGCGACATCGCCTCCGGGGTCGACGCCTCCAGTGGCGAGGTGGCCGGCGAGGCGGTCGCGGCGGACCTCACGGTCAGCTTCCATGCCGCCAAGCTGGGGCAGCGGGTGGCCCCTGGCAAGTGGCACACCGGCGAGCTGCGGGTGGTCCCGATCGGGATCCCCGCCGGCGCGCCGCCGGTCCCGGCCGCGGGCGCGATCGACGCCGCCGTGCTGGAGCTGGCGCCGCGCCGCGGTGAGCGCTCGACCAAGTTCAGCTCCGGGCAGGTGACGATCGCCGGCGGCTCGCGCGGGCTGACCGGCGCCGTGCGGATGTCCTCCGCGGCGGCGATCCGGGCCGGCGCCGGCTACGCGACCGTGGCGATCCCGGCCGACCTCGAGCCGGTCTTCGAAGCGGGCCAGCCGGAGGTGATGTCGGCGGCCTGTCCGGGCGGCGACGGCTGCCTGGTGCCGGCCTCCGCCAAGGCCGTGTCGCGGGCCTTCGAGCGGGCCGCGGCCGGCGTCCTCGGTCCCGGCCTCGGCCGCGACCCCGGCTCGCTGGAGCTGGCGCGCGAGGTCGCCGCGAAGATCGGGTGCCCGCTGGTGATCGACGCCGACGGTCTCAACGCGTTCGCCGGCGAGGCCGCGCGGATCGGCACCCGCGAGGCGCCGACCGTGCTCACCCCGCACGCCGGCGAGCTCGCCCGATTGCTCGGGATCGAGTCGGCCGCGGTCGACGCGCAGCGGCTGCGGCACGCCCGCGAGGCCGCCGCCGGCGCCGGTGCGATCGTCGTCCTCAAGGGCGACGACACGATCGTCACCGACGGCCAGCGGGTCGCCGTCAACGCGCTCCCGGCGCCGGGCCTGGCCACCGCCGGCAGCGGCGACGTGCTCTCCGGGATCCTCGCCGCCCTGCTGGCCCGCGGTCTCGAGCCCTTCGCGGCGGCCTGCGCCGCCGTTCTCGCCCACGCCCGCGCCGGCCGCGAGGCGGCGCGGCGGATCGGCGCCGCCGAGTCGGTGATCGCGACCGACGTGATCGACGCGATCGCGGTTGGCCTGCGTCCCCCCGGGGCGGTCGAATAACCTGCGAGCGATGGAGCGTGCGGTCGCCCGGATCGACTATGACGCGATCCGTGCCAACTGCGCCAGGATCAAGGCCGAGCTGGGGGAGGGAACCGAGCTCTGCGCGGTCGTCAAGGCCGACGGCTACGGGCACGGTGCCGACGCCTGCGCCGGCGCGGCGCTGGCCGGCGGCGCCACCTGGCTCGCGGTCGCTACGGCGGTAGAGGCGGAGGCGGTGGGGCGCCGCTACCGGCACGTGCCCCTGCTCACCCTCGGCGCGCTGACCCGCGAGGAGGTCGACATCGTCCTCTCCGCCGGCTCCGAGCTCAGCGTCTGGCGCGAGGGCTTCCGCGCCCTGCTCGCCGAGCGGGCGGGGGCGCACGGCGCCCCGGCCCGCGTCCACGTCAAGCACGACAGCGGCATGGGCCGCCTCGGCAATCCCGACCCCGATCAGGTGCTGGCGCTGGCCCGCGCCTGCGACGCCGACCCGAACCTCGAGCTGGCCGGCGTCTGGACCCACTTCGCCAGCGCCGACGAACCGGAGTCGGAGTTCTTCGACGAGCAGCTGGAGCGCTTCGAGCGGGTCGCCGCCGCGGTCAAGGCGGAGTTCCCCGACGTCCTCGTCCACGCCGCCAACAGCGCCGCGGTCTTCCGGGAGCCGCGCTCCCACTTCGACCTCGCCCGCTGCGGCGTCGCGATCTACGGCCTCGACCCCTTTCAGGGCGACCCGGCTGAGCGCGGGCTGGCGCCGGCGCTCTCGCTGCGCTCCTACGTCGCCGACGTCAAGCGCTTCCCGGCCGGCGCCAGCGCCGGCTACGGCCGGCGCTGGCGGGCCGCGGAGGAGACCTGGGTCGGGGTGATCCCGCTCGGCTACGGCGACGGCGTCCGCCGTGCTCTCAGCAACAACGCCGAGGTCCTGGTCCGGGGCCGCCGCCACCCGCTGGTCGGCACCGTCTCGATGGACAACATCACGATCGAGCTCGGCCCCGAGACCGAGGTGCGGCCCGGGGACGAGGCGGTGCTGATCGGCGCCCAGGGCGAGGAGGAGATCCGCGCCGAGGAGCTCGCCAGCCGCCTCGAGACGATCAACTACGAGATCACCTGCGCCCTCACCGCTCGCGTCCCCCGCCGGGGCTTGTCGACTTAGTCAACCTGTGGTTGACAAAGTCGACAAGCCGCAGCGCCGACTCGCCGAGGCGCCGCTCGTGGTCGAGGTCCAGGCTGCGCTCGCGGGCGTCGAGGGGGTCTGGATCGTCGGCGGCGCGATCCGCGACGCCGCCCTCGGCCGCGAGGTCGCCGACCTCGACCTCGCGGTGGCCGGCGATCCCGGCGCCGTGGCGAAGGCGGTCGGCCGGGGCCTGGGCGAGCACGCCTTCGAGCTCTCGGCCGAGTTCGGCACCTGGCGGGTCGTCTCGCACTCGCGCGGCTGGCAGGTCGACGCGACGCTGCTCCGCGGCGCGGCGATCGAGGCCGACCTCGGCGAGCGCGACTTCACGATCGGCGCGGTCGCGATGGCGCTCGGCGCCGCCGAGCTGATCGACCCCCACGACGGTCTCGCCGACCTCCGCCGCGGCCTGCTGCGGGTGGTCTCCCCCCGGAGCTTCGAGTCGGACCCGCTGCGGCTGCTGCGGGCGGCGCGGCTGGCGGCCGGGCTCGGGCTGGAGATCGACGCCGGGACCGCGGAGCTGGCCCGGGCGTCCGCCTCCCGCGCCGCCGAGCCGGCCGGCGAGCGCCAGCTCTCCGAGCTGCGCCAGCTGATCGGCGGCCCGGACCCCCTGCGCGGCCTGGCTCTGCTCGACGAGCTGGGGCTGACCGCCATCGTCCTGCCCGAGCTCGAGGGCCTGCGCGGGGTCGAGCAGGGCCCCAACCACCACCTCGACGTCCACGGCCACACGATCGCCGTGCTCGAGCGCACGCTCGAAGTCGAGCGCGACCTCGACCGTTTCGCCGGCGAGCGCGCCGCCGAGGTCGCGGCGCTGCTCGCCGAGCCGCTGGCCGACGAGATGACCCGCGGCACGGCCCTGCGCTTCGGCGCCCTCCTGCACGACATCGCCAAGCCCGCGACCCGCAGCGAGCAGGGCGGCTTCGTCGGCTTCCGCGGCCACGACGTCGCCGGCGCCGAGACGATCGCCACGATCTGCACGCGGCTGCGCGCCAGCCGCCGCCTCACCCAGCACCTCAGCGGGCTCGCCCTGCACCACCTGCGGCTCGGCTTCCTGATCCCGGAGGCGCCGCTGCCGCCGCGCCGGGTCCACGAGTACCTGCGGGCGACCGAGCCGGTCAGCGCCGACGTCACCCTGCTGACCGTCGCCGACCGCCTCTCGGCCCGCGGCGCCGGCCCCCTGGCCAGCCCCGAGATGGTCGAGGCGCACCTCTCCCTGGCCCGCGAGATGCTCGCCGCCGCACTCGACTGGCGCCGCGAGGGACCGCCGGCGCCGCTGTTGCGCGGCGACGAGCTGGCGAGCGAGCTCGGGATCGCTCCCGGGCCGGAGCTGGGCAGGCTGATGGCCGAGCTCGAGGCGGCCCGGTACGCGGGAGAGATCGATGACCGCGCCGCCGCGGTCGAGCACGCGCGCAACTGGCTGGCCTGGTCCGCCGAAGAGGCCTGACCCGGGCTGCCACGCCTGGTCAGGTACGCTGCGCGCCGCATGGCTAAAGAGGAAAAGATCGAAATGGAGGGAGAGATCACCGAGGCTCTCCCCAACACGATGTTCCGGGTCAAGCTCGACAACGGTCACGATGTGCTCGGCCACATCTCCGGCAAGATGCGCCGTCACTACATCCGCATCCTCCCGGGCGACCGCGTCAAGATCGAGCTGTCCCCGTACGACCTCGATAGAGGCCGGATCACCTACCGCTACAAATAGCTCGCCGCTCCGGCCCCGTCCGGGTCGGCCAGCTCTGCGACCAACGCCGACCAGGCGAAGTCCTTGGCCCCCTGGCCCGCGCCCGTGTGCGGGTGGTAGTACTCGCGCAGGCCTTCGCGGGCGGCGGCGGCGACGACGCCGTCGGCGAGGCGCTCGGCCTCGGCGTCGTAGCCGAGCCGGCGCATCCCCAGCCAGACCATCCAGGCCGAGTTGATCCAGGTCGGGCCGCGCCAGTAGCGGCGGATCGGGCCGCGGCCGCCGCCCGGCTCGAAACTCGGCTCGGAGACCGCGACCGAGGGCGGCGCCACCGGGGTGAGGAACTCGCGGTCGTTCAGCAGGTGCTGCTCGACCAGGCGCCGGCCGATCGCCTCCGGCAGGTCGGGCAGCGCCAGCGGCGCCAGCGAGGACCAGGTGACGGGACCGGGACGGACCGACCCCGGCTGCGCCTCGTCGACGAAGAGCCCGCGGCGCTCGTCCCAGAGCCGCTCGACCAGGGCCGGCGTCGCCGAGGGCCGGCCCATCGCCTGCAGCGAGAGCGACCAGAAGGTGTTGACGAGCGTTTCGCAGAGCAGCGGCCCACCGCGCTCGCGGACCCGCCGCGCGTCGAAGCCGAGCCGGCGGTTGCGGCGGACCAGCAGCGGGAAGCCGGGGCGGCCGTTGGCGTGCCAGCCCCAGACGTCTTCGAACTTCGGCGCCGCGTCGAGACCCGACTCGTCGGGCTGGAGGATCCAGAGCAGGCCGTCCCCCTCGAGGTCGCGCTCGGCCGCCAGCCAGTCCATCTGGGCGCCGATCCGCGGCTCCTCGCCGGGGTCGCCGACGGCGATCCGCCAGGCCCAGGCCAGCAGCGGCGGCTGGATCGTCTCGGTCTGCAGGAAGCCGCTGCGGGTGGCGACGTTGTAGAAGGCGAGGCGGGGGAGGGTTACCGGCTCGCGCCAGAAGATCGTGTGGCCGATGAAGCCGTTGGGTCGCTGCGCCTCCAGCAGGCTCTCCAGCTCGGCCCGGGCGCGGGCCGGGTCGAGGCGGCGCCAGACGATCGCCGCGAAGCAGGAGTCCCAGTACCACTGCCACGGATAGCGCCCCGGGCTCGGTTCCGTGTACCGGTAGCGGCGCCCGCCCCCTTCGCCCTCGTTCCAGTTCTGCCGCAGCACCCGCTCGGCCTCGGCGAGGACCGCCTGCCGCGGGTCTCCGCTCATACCGCGGTGCGGCGCATCTCGCGCAGCGCCAGGGCACCGAGCAGGGCCAGCAGGCCGGCGACGGCGAGCAGGCCGGGCCAGGTGTCGGCCCAGGTGACGGAGCCGATGAAGCCCTGGCGCGCCGCTTCGAGGACGTCGGTGGCGGGGTTGGCCTCGGCGACCGCGTGCAGCCAGCCCGCGAGCAGCGCCAGCGGCGCGTAGGCGGGGGTCAGCAGGGTCAGCGCCATCATCCCCGATTGCATCAGCGGCGCCGCCGACTGGCTCTTCGCGCGCAGCGCCAGGAAGCAGCCCCAGCAGGCACCGACCGCGGCCATCGAGACGACCATCGCGTAGGCGACGATCAGCCCGTCGACGCCGGGCCATCCGGCGCCCAGCGCCAGCGCGATCGCCAGCACGAAGGTGGCCGGGATCAGCGACCGCACGCTGGCCGAGATCACGGTGCCCGCCAGCAGGACCCAGCGCGGGGCGGGGGAGGCGAGCAGGCGGTCAAGCCAGCCGGCTTCGATGTCGCGGGCGAGGTTGACCCCGGCGGCGGCGCCGGTGAAGCCGGCCCCCTGCAGCATGCTGACCGGGACGATGAAGGACTCGTAGCTGCCGGTGCTGAACCCGTTGACCTGGGTGAGGGCGCCGAAGACGCCGTTGAGGCCGAGGAAGAAGATGGTCGGCGCCAGCACCCCGGGGATCGCCGCCCCGGGGACCCGCAGCAGCTCGTTCTTGGAGCGCGCCATCAGCGCCGCGATCGTCGCCAGGTTGACCCGCCAGCTCGGCAGCCTCACGGTCGCCTCCATCAGCCGACCCGCAGGCGGTGGCGGAGGGCGCGGGCGCTGAGCCCGAGCCCGAGCACGACGATGCCGAGGATCGCCGCCACGGCGCCGAGCGTGTCGGTGGCGTCGATGCCGGAGATGATCGGCTCGCGGACCCCTTCGACGACGAAGCTGAGCGGGTTGTATTCGGCGATCGTCCGGGCCGGCTCGATCATCAGTTCCACCGGGAAGAAGGCGGAGGAGAGGAAGAGCAGGACGAGGACCAGCGGGAACAGCCCCTGGACGACGCTGGCGCTGCCGGTGCGCAGCGCGATCGCCGCCCCGAGCCCGCCGACCGCCAGCGCCGAGGCGGTGATCAGCGCCACCGCCAGCAGCGCCCCCGGCAGGCCGCCCGCGATCTCGGCGCCGAAGATCAGCCCGAGCAGGAGGAACCAGATCGAGGCGAAGAGGCCGAGCGCGGCGGTCCCGGCGAGCCGCCCGAGGACGATCGCGAAGCGCGGAATCGGGGCCGCGAAGAGGCGGTCGGTGAAGCCCATCTCGATGTCGACCGCGAGGGCGATGCCACCGCTGTTGCCGGCCAGCATCATCGACTGCATCATCGCCCCGGCCAGCATGAACTGGAGGAAGCTCTGGACTTCAGGGAACCCGGGCAGGTCGACCGCGGCCGCCGCGCCGCCGGTCTGGACCGCCAGCAGCAGGGTGGGGAAGACGACGATCGGGGCGATCAGCTGCGGCCGCCGGAAGGTCTGGCGCACCGAGCGCATCCCGAGCCCGCGCACGACCCGCAGGTTGGTGGCCAGCGAGGCGCGCCCGCTCACGCCTGCACCGGCTCCTCGGCGGAGTCCTCCTCGGCCTCGAGGTGGTGACCGGTCTTGGCGACGAAGACGTCGTCGAGGGTCGGCCGGACCAGCTCCAGCGACTCGACCGCGATCCCGGCGTCGTCGAGCACCCGCACCACGCGGGGGATGTCGGCGGCGCCGTTCTCGACCTCGACCAGGACCTTCCTGCCGTCCTTCGGAGGCAGCAGCCGTCCGATCTCGCCCAGCTTCGCCTCCGCCTCGGCGACCGAGCCGGCGGCCAGCTGCAGCTGGATGTGCGGGTTGCCGATTTCCGCCTTCAGCAGCTCCGGGGTGCCTTCGGCGACGATCCGGCCGCTGTCGATGATCCCGACGTTGTCGGCGAGCTGGTCTGCCTCCTCGAGGTACTGGGTGGTGAGGAAGACGGTGGTGCCGTCGTCGTTCAGCGCCCGCACCTCCTCCCAGATCGTCTTGCGGCTGACCGGATCGAGGCCGGTGGTCGGCTCGTCGAGGAAGAGCACGCGCGGTTCGTGGACCAGGGCGGCGGCGAGGTCGAGCCGCCGCTGCATCCCGCCCGAGTAGGTGCCGACCCGGCGGTCGGCGGCGTCGCTGAGGCCGACCCGCTCGAGCAGGTCGTCGCCGCGGCGCCGGCCCTCGGCGGTCGGGATCCCCTGCAGCGTCGCCTGCAGCCGGATCAGCTCGCGGCCGGTCATCAGCGGGTCCAGCGCCGCTTCCTGCAGGGCGACCCCGATCGAGGCGCGCACCGCCCGCGACTGCGAGCGCACGTCGTGCCCGGCGACGCTGGCGTGCCCGCCGGTCGGCAGCAGCAGCGTCGTCAGCATCCGCACGGTGGTCGTCTTGCCGGCCCCGTTGGGGCCGAGGAAGCCGAAGATTTCGCCCTCCTCGACGGCGATGTCGATGCCCTGGACCGCGAGCACGTCGCCGAACGCGCGCTCCAGCCCCGCGGCGACGATCGCCTGCACGCTAGGCCCCCGCCGGCTCGCCGGCGGCCGCGGCCAGCGGCGGCCGCGCCTCGACCATGGCGCGCCCGTCGGCCCGCTCCAGCGCCTCGGCGGCGTCGAGCAGGAGCTCGTCGCGGCCCCAGGCCGCCTGCAGCTGCAGGCCGATCGGCAGGCCCCCCGAGAAGCCGGCCGGGACGCTGATCGCCGGGATCCCGGTCAGGTTGGCGAGGGCGCCGCCGCGGACGTTGGCCTGATCGGCGGTCAGCGTGCCCGAGGGCAGCTCGACCAGCGGCGCCTGCAGCGGCGGCGCCACCGCCGGCACGGTCGGCCAGGCGATCACGTCGACCCGCTCGAAGAGGGCGGCGAGGCGCTGGCGCATCAGCGCCCGCACCTGGTGGGCCTTGACGCCGGCGGCCGCCGGCAGCAGCATCCGGTACTTGAGCAGCCCGCGGCCGAGCGGGCTCAGCTCGGGGTCGAGGTCGTTGAGCCGCTCGGGGGTGAGCCCGTTCATCCCCTCGGTGTTGGCGATCAGCACCCCGGCCAGGGCCGAGGCCTCGAGGTCGGCCAGCTCGACCTCGACCAGCTCGCCGCCGGTCGCCTCGCAGAGCAGCCCGATCGCCCGCGCGCAGGCGGCCTCCACCGGCGCCTCGACGTCCTCGGAGACCGGGTCGCGGATCACCCCGATCCGCAGCCCCCGCGCCTCGCCCGCGGCCAGCTCCTCGCCGAACAGGGCGGAGCCGAGCAGGCGGCAGTCGGCGGCGTCGGCGCAGAGCGGGCCGGAGACGATCATCGTCGAGTAGGCGGCCATGTGGTGACCGGCCATCGCCGCCCGGCCGAAGGTCGGCTTCAGCCCGGTCAGGCCGCAGTAGGCGGCGGGATAGCGGATCGAGCCGACCCCGTCGGCGCCGACCGCGCCGGCGACCAGGCGGGCGGCGACGGCGGCCGCCGGCCCGCTGGAGGAGCCGCCCGGGCAGCGCTCGGGGTCCCAGGGGTTGCGGGCGGGCCCGTAGAAGGAGACGTTGCCGGTGCTGCCGGCCCCGAGCTCGTGCATGTTGCCGACGCCGACGATCACCGCGCCGGCGTCGCGCAGCGCCCGGTAGGGGCCGGACTCGCCGGGAGCGCTGGGGGCGAGCATCTCGGCCGCCCCGAAGCGCTGCGCGCGCCAGGGCAGCGGCCACTCGTCCTTGATCGCGACGGGGACCCCGTGCAGCGGGCCGGGGGGCGCCGCGGCGAGCATCTCGCGGGAGCGCTCGGGGAAGGTCTCGACGATCGCGTTCAGCGCCGGGTTGCGCTCCTCGATCCGGGCCAGCGTCGCCTCCAGCAGCTCGCCGGCGTCGACCTCGCCGGCAGCGATCGCGGCGGCCTGGCCGGCCAGCGGGAGATCGAGCGCGGCGCTCATCGGGCCGGCGGCGGCTGCGAGAGGTCGGGGCGCGGTTCGGGGGTCGCCTCGCTGACGTCGAGGGCGAAGAGCTCGAGGATCGGCGGCCAGAACATCGCGTGGGCGGCTCCGATCACCGCCAGCTCGATCTCGTCCGCCTCCAACCCGAAGGAGGCGAGACCGGCCGGGATGAAATCGTCTGCGCGGTTCGCAACCTCCATCTGGTGTCGCAACCCTACCGAGCCGCTTGGCCGGGATCGTGCAAGCGCCGAGGCAGGGGGACATTCCCCCGGCGTCGAAGGCAGAATCCCGCGCAACTGGCCTTCGCGGCCGGTGTTGGCTTAATTCATGGACTTCGCTGAGATCAAATCCCGCTCGCGCCGCAGCTGGCTGCTGCTCGCCTCCGCCGCCACGGCCTTCGCGCTGCTGGTCGCGATCGCCGCTCCCGGTGCCGAGTCGGCGCCGCTGCGGGTGATCGTGCTCGGCCAGACCGCCGAAACCCCGCCCGCCTCCTGCCCGGGGAAAGTCGTCAACAACGTCCCGATCACCTCCTGCCGGGTCGAGGGCCACGTGACCGGGTTCCAAGCGATCGCGGGCGGCGTCCCGAAACCGTTCGAAGTCCCGTTCGAAGGCAAGATCGTCGCCTGGTCGATCACCCTCTCCAAGCCGGCGAAAGCGGAAACCGACACGACCACCGACGAGGTCGGCTTCTTCAACGACTTCTTCGGCGAGCCGTCGATGGCGCGGATCGGCGTCCTCCGCCCGGTCGAAGGCTCCAAGCCGCCCAAGTACACGCTGGTGCGCCAGAGCCCGCTGAAGATCCTCAACCCCTACTTCGGGACCACCCCGGTCTTCGCGCTCGAACACCCGCTGACCGTGCTGAAAGGCCAGATCGTCGCCCTCACCATCCCCACCTGGGCGCCGATGTTCGCCGTCGACATCGGCGCTGACAACACCTGGCGCGGCAGCCGCCAGCCGGAACACTGCATCTCCACGGGGGACATCCAGAGCGGCCACCCGCAGCAGGGCGTCGGCAAGACGAAGCCCTACGGCTGTTACTACTCGAAAGCGCGCCTGCTCTACACGGCGACGCTCGTCGGGAAACCCTGACGTACTTCTCAGCGCCGTTTGTTTAGCGCAAATCTCGTCTAGCATCGCCGGATGGCCGGGCCTGACAGCGCCGAGCTGCGCATCGGATTGGTCCTCTACGGGGGGGTCTCGCTCGCCGTCTACATCTACGGCGTCGTGCTCGAGGTCCAGCGCCTGCTGGGCGCCGCCGAGGGCGAGGACTCTGCCTACGGCCGGGCGCTCGCCGACGCCGGCCTCTCCGGTGCCGTGGTCGACGTGATCGCCGGCACCTCGGCGGGCGGGATCAACGGCATCCTCCTCGCCAAGGCGATCTCGGCCGGCGCCGACATCGGCAGCGTCCGCGATCTCTGGGTGAGAGGCGGCGACATCGGCGGCCTGATCGACGACGCCGAGGGGAGCCCCGAGCCGGCCTCGCTGCTGAGCACGGAGGTCTTCGAGCGGCACCTCCGCCAGGGCTTCGACCGGCTCGACCGGCTCGGCAGCGCCCCCGACCCCAAGCAGCGCGACGCCGCCCTCGACCTGTTCGTCTCGGCGACCCACCTGCGCGGCGACCGCCGCGAGTTCCGCGAAGCCCTGGGCCGCTCGATCCAGACCCTCAAGCACCGCTTCGTCTTCCGGCTGAAGATCCGCGACCGCTACCGCAGCCCCCTCGACGACTTCCGCGACGAGGTGGCACCCGGCACGCCCGCCAACGCGCGCCTGGTGGCGCTGGCCCGCGCGACCAGCGCCTTCCCGGTCGCCTTCGAGCCGGTCGAGCTGGGCCCCGAGCAGCGCCTGTTCGGCGCCGACGAGGAACCGGCGGCCTGGATGGCCGACGGCGGCATCCTCAACAACAAGCCCTTCACCGAGGCGCTGGAGGCGATCTTCACCCGCTCCTCCGAGCAGCGGCCGGTGCGGCGCTGGCTGCTCAGCATCGATCCCGACCCGACCGCGACCTGGGAGGGCACCGGGCCCGGCGAGCAGCCGGGCTTCGACGAAGTCGCGCTGGCGGGGATGACCAAGGTGCCGCGCTACCAGAGCCTGGTCGCCGACCTCGAGTCGCTGGAAGCCCACAACGCGGCGGTGCGGCGGGTCGCCAAAGCGCTGCTCGACCTCGAGGTCGAGTTCGCTCTCCAGGGGGCCGGAGCGGCTGCCGGCGCCCCGACGAACACCACCTACCGCCGGCTCAGGCAGCAGCTCTGGGCCGAGGAGATCGCCGCTCAGCTGCTGGCGGCGGCGCGCCCCGCCTCGACCAACGAGTTCGACCCCGACGAGACCCGCGCCGCTCTGGCGGCGGGCGCCCTGAGTCAGATCCGCGCCCGGGAGGAGTCCCTGCTCGGCGGCGCCGGCCCACCCGCCGAAACCGAGGTCGCGCGCGCCGACCTCGCCTTCCAGCGCCGCCGCGTCTACTACCTGATCAAGCTCCTGGAGATGGCGCTCGAGCTGCGCGGCTCCGAGGACGGGGCGGACCCGGCCCGGCTGCGGGCGGTCCTCTGGGGTGCCTTCGAGCGGATCTCGGCGGTGCTGTGGGAGGTGCTCGCCTCGCGGCCGTTCGAGCTCGGGGCCGACGAGCGGCCGTTCGACTTCGCGGTCGCCGCTCTGGGTGAGGGCTGGGGCGCCTTCGCCGAGGTCGGGGCCGAGGTCGAGGAGGCCGTGGGCTCGGCCCTGCGGGGGGTCGCCGTCGTCCTCCCCGCCGAGGCCGAGAGCGTGGCGGTCCCGCTGGAAGGCGTCTTCGACGGCTTCCCGCTGCGCGACTCCTTCCTGCTGCCGATCGAGGCGGGCGGCGGCGTCCGCTACCGCGACCTCGTCAACCATGCCCAGGTCAGCCCCGAAGCCGCGACGGCCACCGGGGTCCCGGCCAAGCGGAAGCTCGCCGGCGATGCCGCCGGTCACTTCGGCGGCTTCCTCGAGCGGTCCTGGCGCTGCAACGACATCCTCTGGGGGCGCCTCGACGCGGCCGAGACCCTGGTCCGGGCGGTCCTCGCCGAGGCGACGCCGGAGCAGCGCGAAGCGGCGACCGAGGCGGCGATCGTCGAGATTCTCGCCAGCGACTGCCCGGACGCCCTGAAGCGGCCCGACGGCGACTGGCGCGCCTACCTGCGGGAGCACGCGATCGGCGAGCAGACGCCGAAGAACCTGACCCGCTCGCGGCAGCTCGGCCTCGGCTACCGGGCGGCGGCGGTCGCCCGCCGGATGCTGCACCGCGCCAGGCGCGAGGCGGAGCGCCGGCCGGAGGCGCGCAGGCCGCTGCGGACGAAGGCGCTGGGCGGGGCCGACGACCTGGTCCGCAAGTGGCTGGCACCACCCTGGTTCATCGCCGGGCTGTTCATGCGTCGCCACGCCCGCGGCACCCGCGAGCCCGACGAGGACCGGTAGCGGCGGCCGGTCTAGAGCGCGGCCTGGCGCAGCCCGCAGTGCGGGCAGTCGCTGACGTCGATGCCGATCAGCTGGTCGCAGCGGCGGCAGGCCCGGAGGTTGGCCGGGGTGCGGGGGAGGGCGGAGGCCGAGGGGGCCAGCGGCAGCACCTTGGCCACCGGCTCCATCTCCTCGCCGGTCTCGCGATCGACGTAGATCTGGCCGGGCTCGACGTGCGAGATCGCCTCGCGGCCGGAGGCCGGGGCGCGCAGGCGGTAGAGCTGACGGTCGTTCATCGCGGGGAAGACTAGATCATCTCTATAGCTTGGGCGGCATGAAGGTCCTCCTGTTCCATGGATACATGCTGCGCGGCACCGGCAGCAACATCTACAACGCCAACCTGGCGCCGGCGCTGGCCCGGCTCGGGCACGAGGTCCACCTGCTCTGCCAGGACCGCGAGGTCGAGCTCGAGGGGGTGCGGATCCACAACCCCGAGATCGGCGGTCTGCTGCCCGTCTACGTCAAGGACCCCTACGAGGGGTTCGAGGTGAAGGCGTTCCAGGCACTGAGCGAGGCCGAGCTCGATCACTACATAAGGGCCAACGTCGCCGCGGTCCGCGATGTCGCCGAGGCGGTCGGCGGCATCGACGCCGCGCTCGCCAACCACCTGGTGATGGGCCCGGCGATTCTCGCCCGCGCCGGGATCGGCGCCTACGCGGCGAAGATCCACGGCTCGGCGCTCGAGTACACGGTCAAACCGCACCCGCGCTTCCTGCCCTACGCCGAAAAGGGGATGCGGGCCGCCGCCGGCGTCCTGGTCGGCTCCCGCCACACCGGCGAGTCGCTCTGGGAGGCGCTCCCGGGGTCCCCTGACCTGGAGGCGAAGACCCGCCTCGGCCCGCCCGGGGTCGACGTCGAGGCCTTCGCGCCGCGGCCGGGCCGCGAGCCCGGCCTGGTCGCCTTCGTCGGCAAGCTGATCGTCTCCAAGGGGGTCGACCTGCTGCTCGCCGCCTGGCCGCTGGTCCACCGGCGGCATCCGGGGGCGCGCCTGGAGGTCGCCGGGTTCGGCGAGTTCGAGGACGGCCTGCGGCGGTTGCAGGCGGCGCTGGAGCGCGGCGACCTCGACGACGCCCGCGAGGTGGCCCGGCTCGGCCGCGGCCTCGAGGGCGGGGAGGAGGCGCCGCTGCCGATCCTCTCGGCCTTCCTCGCCGACCCGCCCCCCGGCTACGCCGAGGCCGCCCGTGCCGCCGCCGGCTCGGTCGAGCTGGTCGGCCGGCTCGAGCACGACGAGGTCGCCGGACTGATGCCACGGGCCGAGGCGCTGGTGATGCCGAGCACCTTCCCGGAGGCCTTCGGGATGGTCGCCGCCGAGGCCGCCGCCTGCGGCACCCTGCCGGTCTCGGCCGCCCACTCGGGGATGCTCGAGGTCTCCCGCGAGCTCGCCGCCGGGCTCGCGCCCGAGGTCGCCGAGCTGATCTCGTTCCCGGTCGCGGCCGGATCGGTGGAGACGATCGCCGATCGCCTGGCGGCCTGGCTGGCCCTGCCGGAAGACCGCCGCGAGCAGGCCCGCGAGGCGCTGGTCGCGACCGTGGGACGGCTCTGGAGCTGGGAGGGAGTGGCCCGCGGGGTCCTTTCCGCCGCGGCCGGGGACCTGGACGCGCTGCCGCTTCCGGCCTAGCCGGCCGCGCTCTTCATCCGGACCGCAAAGCCTCCCGCCGCCGCTTCAATAGAATGCCCGCCGCTGCATGTACGGACGCCTGCCGATAGTGAAGATGCTTGCCGCGACCGTCGCCATTGGGGCGGCGCTCTCGGCGGTGATGGTCTCGATTAATTGGGACGGTCAGCAGGCATCCACGGCCGCGCCGGAGATCGACAACCTGCTGAACGTGATGATCGTTCTCTCGTCGTTCGTCTTCTCGCTGGTCATGGTGATGCTCTTCTACGCGCTGTGGAAATTCAAAGCGAAGCCCGGCGACGAATCCGACGGCGAGCCGATCCACGGCAACACCCGGCTCGAGGTCGCCTGGACCCTGATCCCGACCGTGATCGTCCTCTTCGCCGGCGGCTACAGCTGGTCGGTCCTCGACTCGATCGAAGAGCCGGCCAAGAACCCGCTCACCGTCGACGTCTTCTCGCAGCAGTACGCCTGGAGCTTCGGCTACCCCGGCAAGGACCTGGCTTACTCGGAGGGCGAATTCCACGTCCCGGTCAACCGCCAGGTCCACTTCAAGATGCACGCCCAGGACGTGATCCACTCCTTCTGGGTCCCCGAGTGGCGGATCAAGAAAGACAACGTCCCCGGGATCACGACCACGGCGATCGTGACGCCGGACAAGGTCGGCACCTACCAGTTGATCTGCACCGAGCTCTGCGGCTTCGGCCACGCGACGATGCGCGCCAAAGTCGTCGTCGAGTCGCCCAGCAAATTCCGCGAATGGGTCTCGGGGCTGCAGGAGAAAATCCCGGACCCGCTGCTCGAGTCGGTCAAACAGGACACCGAGACCGACCCGATTCCCGTCGGTGCGGGCGGGGCATAATGGAGGCGAGCTGAGATGGTCACCGCAATAAAGCAACCGGGCTGGATTCGAGGCGCGCTCGGCGCCCTCGCCGCCGCGGCGTTCGGCTTCGCTCTCGTCGTCGCCCTGCGCGCGGTCTCCGACCTGCCGATCTTCCAGACCGAACAGACGGGCTACCCGCACGTGATCGTGCCGCTGACCCTGGCCCCGCTCGGCTTCCTGGCCGGCTTCGGCTGCTTCGACTACTGGCTGCGCTGGGCCGCCGGCGCGCCGACGATCCCCGACGACCATTCCCAGCACGGGGCCAAGACCTGGAAGGACTACTTCCGCTTCAACACCGATCACAAGGTGATCGGCATCCAGTACATCTGCACCACCTTCTTCTTCTTCTTCGTCGGCGGCCTGATGGCGATGCTGATCCGGGCCGAGCTGGCGGCCCCGGGCACGCAGATCGTCGACGCGGCCACCTACAACAGCCTCTTCTCCACCCACGCGGTGCTGATGATCTTCGTCTTCGTGATCCCGGTCTTCGCCGGCATCGCCAACTACGTCCTGCCGCTGATGATCGGCGCCCCGGACATGGCCTTCCCGCGCCTCAACGCGCTCAGCTTCTGGATGCTGCCGCTGGCCGGGCTGCTGTTCATCGGCAGCTTCCTCGCCCCGGGCGGCGCCTTCGACGCCGGCTGGACCGGCTACGCGCCGCTCTCCACCGGGGCGCCGCTGGGTCAGTCCTTCTTCAACCTGGGTGTCCAGTTCGCGGGCGCCTCCTCGATCGCCACCGCGCTCAACTTCCTGGTCACGATCATCACCATGCGGGCGCCGGGCATGACCTTCTGGCGGATGCCGCTGCTGGTCTGGGCCAATCTCTCGACCTCGCTGCTGGTCGTCGCCGCGACCCCGTTCATCGCCGGCGCCCAGTTCATGGTCCTCTTCGACCGCATCCTCCACACCAACTTCTTCGAGTTCGCCTCCGGCGGCGACGTGATCAGCTATCAGCACATCTTCTGGTTCTACTCGCACCCGGCCGTCTACATCATGATGCTGCCCGGCTTCGGGATCATCAGCGAGGTCATCTCGATCCACTCCCGCAAGCCGATCTTCGGCTACCGCCTGATGGCGCTGGCGCTGATCGGGATCGTCGTCCTCAGCTACTCGGTCTGGGCCCACCACATGTTCGTCGCCGGGATGTTCTCCTGGCTGCGCGTGCCGATGATGCTGACCACGCTGCTGATCGCGGTGCCGACCGGAATCAAGATCTTCTCCTGGCTGGGGACGCTCTACTTCGGGAAAATCCACACGTATTCGACCTCGATGCTGTTCGCGCTGGCCTTCATCGTCACCTTCACCATCGGCGGGATCTCAGGCGTGATGCTCGGCATGGTGCCGATCGACATCCACGTCTCCGACACCTACTTCATCGTCGCCCACATCCACTTCGTGCTGTTCGGCGGCTCGGTCTTCACGATCTTCGCCGGGATCTACCACTGGTTCCCGAAGATGACCGGGCGCATGTACGACGAGAAACTCGGCCGGGTCCACTTCTGGGGCACCGTGATCGGCACCTGGGGCACCTTCATCCCGATGCACTGGGTGGGGATGGACGGGATGCCGCGACGCGTCGCCGACTACGCGACCCAGTTCGGCGAGTGGAACCTGCTGATCTCCTGCTGCGCCTTCTTCCTCGGCGCCGCCCAGCTCGTCTTCCTCTACAACATGGTCGTCAGCTGGCGCTTTGGCCCGAAGGCCAGCGCCAACCCCTGGCGCGGCAACTCGATCGAGTGGCAGGTCTCCTCGCCGCCGCCGATCTTCAACTTCGACGAGATCCCGCGGGTCGTCGGCGGCCCGTACGAGTTCGGTGTCCCCGGTGCCCGGCACGCGATCATGGCCGGCGAAGGGGCCGAGGTCCCGGCCGGCGAGCCCAGCGTGGTGGGGGCCAAATGAGCGCCGAGGGCGAGAAGCGCCCGCTGCTGGTCTTCCTCAACGAGGTCGCCGGCGGCCGCAAGCTGCTGCAGGCGGTGCGCGAGCGCCAGGACGAGGTCTCCGGCGTCGTCGTCGCCGCCCCCCAGAACCAGCCTTCGGTCGGTCAGCTGATCGACGCCGGCCAGCTGCGCGAGGCCGCGCGGGCCCGGGTCGAGGTGACGATGGCCGTCCTCGCCGAGTTCGGCATCGACTCGGTCGGCGAGGTCATGGACCCCGACCCCGCCCTCGCGGTGGAAGACGCCGTCCGCGCCCACCGCCCGGGTGAGCTGCTGCTCTCCTGCCTCTCCGACTCGCGCTTCGGCCTCACCCGCAAAGACCTGGTCGAGTGGGTCCGCGAGCGGGTCGAACCGGACACCGAGCTGACCCACATCCCGGTGCGGATCGAAGACGACGCGATCAGGCTCGACCTGATCCACACGCTCGTCGTCGCCACCCAGACCGTCTCGACCCCGGACCTGGTCGATCGCCTCAAGGAGCGCGCCGCGGCCAGCCCGCACCGCTACACGATCGTCTGTCCGAACAGCGACGAGGTCAGCGAGGCGGAGATCGTCCGCGACCTCGCCGCGACGCTCGCCGCGCTCTACCGGGCCGAGGTCGACGCCACCGGCCAGCCGATGAGCCCCGACCCCTTCCAGGCCGTGAAGAACGCGATCGAGCACTACCGCATCGACGAGGTCCTGATCTCGACCTTCGCCGGCGAGGGCTCGCGCTGGCTCGAGGACGACCTGATCGGACGCGTCCGCGAGATCACCGACAAGCCGGTCGAGCACATCGAGGTCGGCCGGCCCGCCGCCGCCGTCGCGGCCGCGGTCGCCTCCGAGGGAGGAGCAGCCTGATGGAGAGCGCGACGGCAACCGTCAGCCACGGCCACGCCGAGGAGCACCACGGCCCGCCCGAGGCCAACCAGAGCTCGCGGATCGACAAACAGGTCCTCGGGATCCTCCTCTTCATCGTCTCCGAGGTGATGCTCTTCGGGGCCTTCTTCGCCTCCTACTTCTTCCTCCGGGTCGTCGTCGACCCGGCGACCTGGCCGCCGGAGCCCTACGAACTCCCGGTCGCCGTCGCCGGCATCAACACGGCGATCCTCGTCTCCTCCTCGTTCACGATCCACTACGCCCTCGAGTCGATCCGCCGCGGCAACCGCGCCGGCCTCAAACTCGGCCTGGTGTTGACCTGGATCCTCGGCGCGACCTTCCTCTTCATCCAGGTCAACGAGTACGTGCACATCGGCTTCAGCGCCCGCGACCTCGCCTTCGGCTCGATCTTCTACGGCCTCACCGGCCTGCACGGCGCCCACGTCTTCGTCGGTCTCCTGCTGCTCAGCTTCGCCTCGATCCGCGCCTTCCGCGGTCACTTCGGCCCGAAGGCGGAGGACCACCTCGGCGTCGAGGTGCCAGGCATCTACTGGCACTTCGTCGACGTCATGTGGATCGTCGTGTACGTCACGGTCTACATCCTCTGAGGCGGCTGCAAATCGGCGTCTGGAGGTGTCCTCGGTCGCTCGCCTTCGGGTCACCCACTGGAGTGCGCTCCCCTCGTCTCGCCCCCTGCGTCTTACCAGACTTGGTTTTCGCGGCCCGCGTGCTTCGGTCACACCTTGATGAGGGAGAATCGTGGCGATGAAGCTGAACGAGGCGGCGGTCTTCAAATGGGTGCTGATCGTCGGGGTGGCGGCGGCGACGGTGATCGTGGTGACCCTGCTGACGAACCAGCTGGTCGGGGCGCTGTGGGGGCTGGTGCTGGTGATCGCCGCCTGTGTCTATGGGATTCGCTGGGCGCGGGAGAAACGGCGCACCATCTGACACGATTATTTTGCGATGTGCAGACAACACGTCGCATATTTCCGCCTACTATGGAACCATGGCGGTGATGAGACAGAGCTGGACCGACGAGCGACTGGACGAATTCGGCCGACGGATGGACGAACGCTTCGACCACGTGGACCGGCGCTTCGAGGCAGTTGACCGGCGCTTCGAGGAGGTTGACCGGCGTTTCGGTGAAGTCAACCGTCGCCTCGACGGGATCGATGACAGGCTCGGCACCGAGTTGCCCCGCATCCACGACCGCATCGACTCCCTGGGCAAGGCGATCGTCTTCGGCTCGATCACGCTCTCGTCGGCGATGATCGCTGGCTTCGTCGCGATCGCGACGCAGGTCTAGGGACTCGAGCGCCTGCTCGGCCGACTCCGTCCACTCAGCTCCAGCGCCGCCAGGGTCAGCGCCGCCGGGACCGTGGCGGGGAGCGTGTCGACGGCGAAGAAGAGGAGGTCGAAGCCGATGCCGAAGCCGGCGAGGAGCACGGCGCCGGTCAGCTGCAGGCGGCGGTCGTAGGCGAGCACGGCGCCGAGGGTGGCGGCGACGAAGAGGTCGCCGAAGCCCATCACGGCGGTGCCGAAGTGGGCCAGCTGCAGCTTCGGCAGCCCGGCGGCCGGGGCGGCGGCGTTGAGGGTGGCGTTCGGTTCCTGCAGCAGGTTGCTGCCGACCAGGTAGGCGTCGATCGCCGCCATCGCGTAGATCCCGAGCTTGACCCAGCGGCCGGGGACGACGCAGACCAGTAGCCAGCCGAGGCTGGTGCAGGCGAGGGCGGAGAGCAGGAGGGCCGCGGCGTGGCCGCCGAGGTCGCCCTTCCAGGCCCAGGCGACCGCGAACAGCGGCAGGGCCAGCAGCGCCAGCGGCGGCCGGCCGCCGCGGACGATCGTCCCCAGCGCCAGCGCCGCCAGCGGCGGCACCGCGAACAGGGCCAGGTAGGTGAGGAAGTCGGCGCTGGCCGAGTCGAGGGCGATCGCGCCGACGACGAGGATGATCGGCAGCGGCAGGGCCAGCGCCCACCAGCTGCTGCGGGCCCGTTCCAGCAGCGGCGCCACCGCAGCTTTGGGCGCCGCGACGAGGGCCGCCTGGACGAGGCTGAGGGCCCCGATCGAGAGCCAGAACGGGAGCACGGTCCCGCCCGCCTCCTAGCCGGCGCCGGAGACGGCGGGGGCCGGCCCGGCGGAGGGTTCCCGGCGCGGCTCGAGCTGACCGGCGGTGGCGACCGCCCAGAGCATCGCCAGCCAGTTGCCGGTCGCCAGGGCGACGTGGACCCAGACGATCTCGCTGGGCAGTTCCAGGCCCCACTGGACGCCTCCTACGAGCCCCTGGAGCGCCAGAAGGCCCAGGACCGCCGTCAGCGGCTTCAGCGCTCTCCTGTCGCCTCCCTGACGCCGCAGCAGGAGCCAGACGCCGATCGCCGCCAGGCCGTAGACCGTGGCGAGCACGGCGTGGCGCTGGACCACCCATTCCAGCGTCTCGCCGCCGTAGAAGTCGAAGCGGTGGACCAGCTCGCCGTCGTGGGCGCCGGCGTGGGGGCCGGAGGCGGTGGCGATCGTGCCGGCGAGGATCGTCAGCTGGCCCAGCGGGATCAGCGCCCGCACCGCCCAGACGCCCACCCGGTCATCCGATCTGCGCCGCTCGCCCGGCTCGTAGCGCGCGCACCAGGCCAGCGCGAAGGCGGCGTCGAGCAGCATCATCGAGAGGATGAAGTGCGACATCACCAGGCCGGGAGCGAGGTGGTACTTGACCACGAGGGCGCCGAGGATCGCCTGCCCGACCACCCCCAGCGGCAGCAGGGCGCCGAACAGGGCCAGGTGCCAGCGGTATGGCTTGCGGAAGAAGGCGAGGGCGCTGGCCGCGATCACCGCGGCGCCGACGAACCCGGTCAGCAGCCGGTTCGCGTACTCGATCACCGCGTGGGTGTCGAGCGGCGGCACCGTGCCGCCGTAGCATTTGGGCCAGTCCGGGCAGCCGAGCCCGGATCCGGTGAGCCGTACCGCTGCCCCGGTGAGGACGATCAGCGCCAGCGAGGCGAGGGCGACCGCGGTCACCTGCGCGTAGCGCGCCGGTGAGATCTTCGAGCCGGTTGCGGATCAGCCGGAGGATTTGCCGGATTTACCCCCGCCGGCGGGGGTGTTTTCGACCAGGTACTGGACGAGATCTTCGAGTTCTTTGGCCGACAGCGTTTCGCCGAAGCTCTCGGGCATCACGTTGGCTGGGTAGCCCTTGGCGATTTCCTTGTTCGGGTCGACGATCATTTCTTCGACGTGGGCGGCGGTGTCCTCGGGCGTCAGGACTTCGTCGAGATCGGGGCCGGTGACGCCGCCGGAGCCGGCGGCGGTGAGGATGTGACAGCCGCCGCAGCCGTTGTTGGCGAAGACCTGGGCGCCGGGGCCGCCGGGGACCTTGGGCGGCGCCGCGCCGGGCACGCCGGCGTAGAGGCCGATGTAGGCGGCGACGTCGTCGAGATCCTGGCCGGTGACGATGTCGGCCGGCATCGATACGGCGGGGTCGCCGTTGTCGGGGCGCGGGCTCTCGACCTGCGCCTTGACCACGCCTTCGATCGTGTCGCCGTTCTGGCCCGATTCGCGGGCGGCGGCGAAGGCGTCGTCGAGGTCGGGCCCGATCTGGGCCGAGGCGCCGGCCTGGGCGAGCGCGTGGCAGTTGCCGCACTTCTGCGTGAAGAGGATCCGGCCGCGCTCGGGATCGGCGGTGGTCGTGCCGCAACCGGCGGCGACCACGACGATCGCGCCGAGGGCGATCAGCGCGAGCAGCGGGTTGATGAGTTTCGGGCGACGGTTCATACGGCGGAAGCGGGGCGGAGTCTATATGTCGAGGCCCCCCGAAAGCGTCGTGTGGACGATCCTGATTGGGGTACTCTCGATGCGATTCGCACTAACTCCCAATCGTCGCCAGGAGGACACGATGCAGGTCAGAGACGGGATGACCGAGGTTTCACTCACCGTGGGCCCCACGCACACCCTGCGGGAAGCCGCCCGGATGATGGTCGAGAAGGGGACCGGGGCGGCCCTGGTCTCCGACGGCGAGTCGCCCGAGCCGGGGATCGTCACCGAGCGCGACCTGCTGATCTCGGTCGGCGCCGGCGAGGATCCCGACGCCGAGCTGGTCGGCCAGCACATGAGCGAGGGGGTGATCGCGGCGACGCCGGACTGGAGCCTCGAGCGGGCGGCGGCGGAGATGTCCCGCCGCGGCGTCCGCCACCTGGTCGTCTTCCAGGGCCCCGATGCGATCGGAGTCCTCTCGATGCGCGACATCGTCAGGGTCTGGACCTCGGACGGGGCGACCTCCGGGATGACTCCTGGGTGAGCGGGGGCCGTTCGGTGGGCCCTTGGGGGAATTGAGTCGCGCTCCCTGAAGGGAGCGGCTCCGGAATCTCGAGCCCGCCTATGGCGGGCAAATTCAAGGAAGGGCCCTTCGGGCACATTCCCCCAAGGGCCCACCGGACGGGCCAAGACACGCCCGGCCCCTTCCGGGTGCGGCAGACCTTTGTCGCGGTTACCGAAACAAAGGTCTGCCGCACCCCTGTCCGTTGGGTGAAGCGTCCGTCCCTTTCAGCCCGCCATAGGCGGGCTCCTCATGAGGGAGTTGCCCCCTTTAGGGGGCGCGACAAATTCCCGGGAGAGGCAACCGCCCTCCCTCCGTCCCTTCCCAGTTCCGAAGCGCTACGGCTTGGGAGGCGCCGAAATGGTTTCGACGGGAAGAGCGGCCCCGCGCACGTGCTGCTTGCGGGGGAGCCGGAAGTAGTCCCGGATCGCGCCGCGGACGATGTTGCGGAAGGCGGCGAGGGCGAAGATGGCACCGATCACCGCGTAGATGTAAGGGGCGAAGATGAAGCCCGAGGCGTAGATGCCGCAGATCAGGCCGATCGCGCCGAAGGCGAAGAAGGCCGGGGCCCAGGAGGGGCGCGGCGTGTAGATCGTCTCGCCTGGCTCGGGGATGTGTCGGTGCTCGCTCATCGTCCTACTGGGCGATGTAGAGGAAGGCGGCGACGAAGCAGAGCGCGAAGACGGCGGTGGCGAAGGCGCCGGCGACCAGGCCGGAGCTCATGTTCTTGCGTGCGGTCTCGCGATCCACGGTCGGATTTCTATCAGGGACGCCGGTCCGGGCGGCGCGTCAGACGTTGGCGGCGATCGCGATCGAGAGGAAGAGCAGCGCCAGGTAGGCGAGCGAGAAGAGGTAGGTGCGCAGGGCCCAGGTGCGGTCGGCGGCGCGCAGCAGGCGGTAGGAGAAGAACATGAAGGCCGCTCCGAGCAGCATCGAGGGCACCAGGTAGGCGATCCCGAGGCCGCCGGCGCAGAAGGGCAGCTGGGTGACCGCATAGAGGAGGACGGTGTAGAGCATGATCTGGCGCCGCGTCTCGGCCTCGCCGCGGACTACCGGCAGCATCGGGATCCCGGCCTTGGCGTAGTCGTCCTTCATCAGCAGCGAGAGCGCCCAGAAGTGCGGCGGGGTCCAGAAGAAGACGATCGCGAAGAGGTAGAAGGCCATGCCGCTGAGCTCGCCGGTCACCGCCGCCCAGGCGACCAGCGGCGGGACCGCGCCGGCGGCGCCGCCCCAGACGATGTTCTGCCAGGTCGTCCGCTTCAGCCAGAGCGTGTAGAGGAAGACGTAGCCGAGGAAGCCGGAGAGCGAGAGCGAGGCTGCCAGTGGGTTGATGGTCAGCGACATCAGCACGAAGGAGGCGGTCGCGAGCAGGACGCCGAAGGCGATCGCCGCTCGCGGCGAGATCCGGCCGGAGGCGACTGGGCGGTCTGCCGTGCGGGCCATCAGCTGGTCGACGTCGCGGTCGATCGCGTGGTTGACGGCGCCGGCGCCGCCGGCCGAGAGGGCGCCGCCGAGGCAGGTGAGCAGGATCAGCCCCAGCGAGGGATCCCCGGCCACGTACATCGTCGTCACCGTGGTGAACAGCAGCAGCGACTGCACCTTCGGCTTGGTCAGCGTCAGGTAGTCGCGGAGGAGCTGGGAGGCGGCCGAGCGCGGAACCGCCGCGGCCGCCGGGCTGGGCGCGGTGCGCGCGCCGGATTCCATGCGGGTCAGGCTACCGGCTGGCGCTCGCGAGCCGATTCCTCGCCGCGGCCGCCGCGGTGGGCGATCGCCAGGCGGATGTCGCGCATCGGGCGCGTGCTGCGAACGTCGGGCAGGACGTCGAAGTTGTGCGGGTCGGGCGGCGAGAGGGTGAACCACTCGAGCGTGTCGCCGCCCCAGGGGTCGTGCCCGGCCTCGGGGCCGTTGACGCGGCTGGAGATCGCGTTGGCGAGCGTGAGGACGATCCCGATCGCGAGGATCAGGGTCCCGATCGAGGCGATCAGGTTGTAGGCGCTGACGCCGTCGCCGCTGAAGTACTTGTAGGCGTCGATCACCTGCCCCTCCTCGGCGCCGGCCAGGAACAGCGGCACGAAGGCGACGAGGATGCCGACCACCATCGTCCAGAAGGAGATCCGGGCGAGGCTCTCGCCCATCGTCCGGCCGGTCATCTTCGGGTACCAGTAGTGGAGGGCCGCGAAGCCGCCGAAGACGGCGCCGCCGACCAGCGCGAAGTGGGTGGAGGCGGTCGCGTCGGTGGTGTTCTTGAGGTTCCAGGCGGCGGCGACCAGCGAGTGCTCGATCTCGGCCGCGAGGCCGATCGAGATCATCGAGATCGCCCCGACCGCGAACAGCAGCGGCGCCCGCATCCGCAGCGCCCCGCCGACCAGGGTCGAGATCAGGTTGAACATGATCAGCCCGAAGGGCACGATCAGCGCCAGCGACATCAGCATCGCGAAGTACATCCAGCCGGAGCCGATCGGCGCGGTCAGCATGTTCTGCATCCAGGCCAGGGTGCCGACCACCGCGATCGCGGCCAGCGAGCCCATCACCACGCCGCGGTTGAACAGCGGTTTGCCGGAGAAGGTGGCGACGATCTCGGCGATCGCGCCGAAGGCGAAGATCAGGATCAGCATGTAGCTGCCGGTGAAGAAGATCCAGCTCAGGTGCTGCCAGAGCAGCGGCGCGCCGCCGGAGCCGTCGGCGAAGAAGACGCCGTCGTAGTTGCGGTCGATCATCAGCATCGTCAGCGCCGCCAGCAGGACCGGGCCGATGAAGAGGATCAGCCAGGAGCCGACCGCGGCGGCCCAGGCGAAGATCGGGACCCGCCGCCAGGCCATCCCCGGCGCCCGCATGTTGCGCAGCGTCGTCAGCAGGTCGATCGCGAGGAAGATGAAGCCGAGCGTGACGAGGCCGGTCGCGGTGGCCCAGGCGTCGACGCCGTTGTTGGCGAGGAAGGCGACCTCGGTCAGCGGCGCCAGCGGGTTGACCCCGGCCTCGGAGGGGGTGAAGAGGAGGGCGCCGTAGAGGACGGTCGCGCCGGCGACGTAGAGCGCCAGGCCGAGCTGTCCGAGCCGCGGCAGGGCGGTCCCGCGGGCGCCGACCTGCAGGGGCGCCACGTAGTAGAAGAGCCCCATCACCAGCGGGATCGCGAAGAGGAAGACCGCCGTCGCCCCGTAGTTGGAGAGCATCCGGTTGAAGGTGACGGGGGAGAGGAAGGTGTTGTCGGGGATCGCCAGCTGCAGCCGCATCAGCAGCAGCTCGAGCAGGGCGATGAAGAGGAAGCCCAGCGAGGCGCCGATCAGCACCCGGCCGATGTCCTTGTGGTCGGCGCTGGTTGCCAGCTCGATCCAGCGCGGCCGCTGCTTCGGCGGGTGCTCGGCGATCGCGACCTCGGGGCTCGGCTTGTCGCTCATGGCGTTTCTCCGCTTTCGATCTGGCTGACGACCCTTTCCTGAGCCGTTTCGATGTCGCTCTTCAGCTGCTCGACGTAATCCTGGTAGTCGGCGGCGGGGACGACTTCGACTTCGGTTCCCATCGCCGCGTAGGCCTGGCCGGAGAGGGTCGCCGAGCGACCGGTGTACTCGCCCTGATCCTTGGTGCTGAAGAGGATCTTGGTCGTCTTGCCGGGGACGGCGTCGCGCTTGCCGGCGAGATCGGGCACGTTCCAGGTGTGGACGACGTCGGTGCTGACCAGGTCGAGCTCGACCGCGGTGTCGGCCGGGACGACGAGCTTGTAATAGGAGAAGGCCCCGTTCGGGTAGTCGTAGCGCCACAGCCACTGCTGGCCGGTCGCCTTGATCTCCAGCGGCACGCCCTTGGCCGCCGCGGCGAGGCCCTCGCTGCCGGTGCTGGGCCGCTCGCGCGCCTTGTCGGTGAAGACGACGCCGAGGATGAAGATCAGCGCGGCGAAGGCGGTGAGGACGGCGCCGACCCGGAACTGCACCCTGGGGCCGCCCGAGACCTGCCGCGGCTCGCTGCCCCGCTCGGAGCGATACTTGCGGACAGCCGCGAACAGCGCGACGTTGATCGCGACCACGACGATGGCCGCGGCGAGGAAGCCGATCCAAAGAAGCGTGTCGATCTGGTCCGTGGCAGGAGAGTGCGGCGCCAAAGCGCGGCCATTCTATTCACGCGCGGCGGCGCCGCGGGTCCTCGTGTCCCTGGACCTATACTCGCCGACCCTATGAAGCGGCGCGCCCGGCCCTCGAGCCGGCTTCGACTGGCGGTTCGGGCAGGCGCCTACGCGACGCTCGCCGGAGCCGTCGCGGTCCCCGCCCTGCGCCGCCGCCTGCGGATCCCGGCCCCGGTCACCGCAGCCGCCTGTTACTCGGCGCCGCTGGCGGTGGCGGTCCTCTATCCGCGCTCGAAGAAGCGCGACGTCGCGATCTTCGCTCTGCAGATGCTCGCCTTCACGGTCGTCCACGAGATCCCCTACGACGACCCGGAGAAGCTGCGGGCGCGGCTGCGCAGCCGCTACCCGATCGCCATCGACCGCGCGCTCGGCGGTGGCCAGCTGCCCAACGCGCGCCTGCAGCGGCTCTCCGGGCACCTCCCGGCCCCGGCCAAGGCCGGCCTCGACCGCTTTCTCGCCTGGACCCACTGGCTCTGGTTCGCCGAGCCCTACCTCGCCCTCGCCCTGATCCTGGTCCGCCACAACCCGCAGTTCCCGCGGGCGGCGCGGCGGATGGCCGCGGTCTTCGACGGCGGCTGCGCCGTCTACTTCGCGGTGCCGACGGCGCCGCCCTGGTGGGCGGCGGAACAGGGGCAGACCGGTGACGAGCAGATCAAGCGGGTGATGGTCGAGGTCGGCGAACGGACCTGGGGGCCGGCCTGGCCGAAGATGTACGAGACGCTCGGCGGCAACCCCTGGGCGGCGATGCCCTCGCTCCACTTCGCCACCTCGGTCAGCGCCGCCCTCTCGCTCTCCGAAGCCGGCAGGGTCGAGGGAGCGCTGGGCTGGACCTACGCGCTGACGCTCGGCTTCGGGCTCGTCTACCTCGGCGAGCACTACGTGACCGATCTCCTGGCAGGGGGATTGCTGGTCGCGGCGGTGCGCCGCGGCGAGCCGCTGGCGGAGCCCCTGGTCGAGGGCTTCAACGGCGTCTTGCGGCAATTGGAGAGGATCGCCAGCGGGTAGCGTCTTCCCCGTGTCTGAGAAAGACTCGGCGAACGGGAGCGGCTCCGTCGAGATGCCGCTCCTCACCACCCGGCGGCTGATCCAGACGGTGATCGTCGTCCTCCTGCTGCTCGGCGGGATCTACTTCCTGTTCCCGAAGCTGGTCGGGCTCGGCGACGCGATGAGCAAGCTCGACGACGCCGATCCGCTCTGGATCGGGATCGCGATCGGCTTCAACGTCCTCGCCTTCGCCACCTACATCGCCCTCTTCAAGGCGGTGGTCGGCGGCCGGGCGCTGCGGCTGACCTGGCTGGAGACCTACGAGATCAACATGGCCGGGGTGGCGGCGACCCTGCTGTTCTCGGCCGGCGGCGCCGGTGGCATCGCCCTCACCTACTGGTCGCTGCGCAAAGCCGGGATGCGGCGCCGCGACGTCGCCCGCCGCATGGTCGCCTTCATCACCCTCCACTATGCCTTCTACCCGATCGCCCTGATCGTCTTCGGCGTCCTGCTGCGCACCGGCGTCCTGCACGGCGAGGACTCGGTCGAGCTGACGATCGTGCCCGCCGGCGTCGCCGGCCTCCTGCTCCTGATCGGGGTGCTGATCGCGCTGATCCCCGAGGACGTCGAGCGCCGCCTGCAGCCGTTCGCCCGCGGCGAGAAAGCCAAGCACTTCGTCCACAGCGCCGCCAAAGTGCCGGCCACGGTGGGGGAGGGGTTCCGCTTCGCGATCGGGCTCTTCGCCCACCCCTCCAGCGGCGGGCTCGCGGTGCTCGGCGCCGCCGGCTACTGGGCCGCCAGCATCGGCGTCCTCTGGGCCTCCTTCCACGCCTTCGGCGTCCACGTGCCGCTGGCGGTCGTCGTCCAGGGCTTCTTCCTCGGCATGGTCGCCAACCTCTTCCCGCTGGCCCCGGCCGGGGTGGGCGCGGTCGACGCCGGGATGATCGGCGCCTTCGTCCTCTTCGGGATCCCCGAGGAGACGGTCTTCCCGGCGATCCTGATCTTCCGCCTGGTCGCCTTCTGGATGCCGATCCCGATCGGGATCGTCGCCTTCTTCCAGCTACGCAAGACTGTCCACGGATGGGAGACAGAGGGGCTGCCGATCGAACGCGGAGGCGCGGCGATCTCAGAGCTGGAGCCGGCCATGAGCGGGTTGCCATCCGCCTCGGATGAGGCTACTATACAAAGTAAAGTAATAGACTCCGAACGGCAGAAATGACGGATATGACTGACAGCAAGAAGGTCGAGGACGTAATCATCATCGGCGGCGGTCCGGCCGGTTACACGGCGGCGCTCTACACCGCCCGCGCCAACCTCGAGCCGCTCGTCTTCGAGGGCTTCCAGTGGGGAGGCCAGCTGCAGAACACCACCGACGTCGAGAACTACCCGGGCTACCCCGAGGGGATCATGGGCCCGGAGATGATGAGCCAGTTCCGCGCCCAGGCCGAGCGCTTCGGGACCCGCTTCGTGACCGACGACGTCGACCGCGTCGAGCTCTCCGACGGCGGCGTCCAGAAGGTCTTCCTCGGCGACGAGGAGCACCGCGCCAAGACCGTCATCCTGGCCATGGGGGCGGAGCCGAAACGGCTCGGCGTCCCCGGCGAGATGGAGCTTGCCGGTCGCGGCGTCTCCACCTGCGGCGTCTGCGACGGAGCCTTCTTCAAGGGCCACGAGGTGATCGTGATCGGCGGCGGCGACTCGGCGATGGAGGACTCGATCTTCATCTCCAAGTTCGCCGAGCACCTGACGATCATCGGCCGCCGCAACGAGTTCCGCGCCTCGAAGATCATGTTCGACCGCGCCCGTGAGAAGGAGAACATCTCGCTCAAGACCCCGTTCATCCCGGAGGAGTTCGTCTCCGGCGAGGACGGCAAACTGGAGAAGATCCGCCTCCGCCACGCCGAGACCGGCGAGACCGAGGAGATCGAGGCCACCGGCGCCTTCGTGGCGATCGGCCACGTGCCCCGCTCCGAGGTGGTCAAGGGTGTCGTCGAGACCGACGAGGACGGCTACATCGTCGTCGAGCCCGGCTCGACCCGGACCAACCTCGGCGGTGTCTTCGCGGTCGGCGACGTCGTCGACCACACCTACCGCCAGGCGGTCACCGCCGCCGGCACCGGCTGCATGGGCGCGCTCGACGCCGAGCGCTTCCTCCGCGACAGCCCGCCCCCGGTCGAGGCCCACTGGATGCCCGGCGGCGAGCCCGTCGAGATCGCCCCTTAGCGCTCCGGGCCCCGGCTTCCCCTAGGGTGGGCACGGATGGGCGAGCGCGCTGCCGAATACTTCCCCTACGTCCTCGCCGTGCTGCTGCCGCCGGTGGGGCTGCTGCTCGCCGCCGTCGCCTGGCGCGACGACCGCGCCGAGGCGACGCGGCTGACGATCGTCTCGCTGCTGGCGACCGCGATCTGGATCCTGCTCTACACCTCCTGACCGAACGCGGGGCTGTATCTTCGGGGTACGGCAACGGAATGCACCCATCTCGACTCGGTCCAGTTCGTCGACCTCCCGGCCGATGTGGAGGGCTGCGAAGAGTGCTTGGCGACGGGGATGCGGTGGGTCCACCTGCGGATGTGTCAGACCTGCGGCCACATCGGCTGCTGCGACAACTCGATCGGCAAGCACGCCACCGCCCACCACCAGGGCACCGGGCACCCGATCATCCGCTCGGCCGAGCCCGGCGAGGACTGGAGCTGGTGCTACCCCGACGAACTGATGTTCCGGCTCGCCGACGAGCACTCCGACTGAGCCGGTTGCGCTAACGCCCCTTGAAGTTCGGCTCGCGCTTCTCGAGGAAGGCGGTGGTGCCCTCGACCCGGTCCTCGGTCGCCATCACCTGCTCGAAGAGGTCGCGCTCGACTTCGAGGCCGACCCCGAGCCCGGCCTGCTCGGCGGCCTGCACCGCGCGTTTGGCGAGCCTGGTCGCGACCGGCGCCCGGGCGGCGATCGTCTGGGCGGTCTGCACCGCCTCGGTCAGCCAGCCCCCCTTGCGCGCGGTTTTCGTGACCAGGCCCCAGGCGGCCGCCGCCTGGGCGTCGAAGTGGCGCCCGGTGAGCACGTACTCCATCGCCCGGTGCTTGCCGATCGCCCGGGTCAGGCGCTGGGTGCCGCCGCCGCCGGGGATGATCCCGAGGGTGACCTCGGGCAGGCCGAAGCGGGCCTTCTCGTCGGCGACGATCAGGTCGCAGGCCATCGCCAGCTCGCAGCCGCCGCCGAGCGCGTAGCCGGAGACGGCGGCGACGGTTGGCGTCTGGAGCTCGCCCAGGCGGGTCCAGAAGGCCGCGCGCTCGGGGTCGGGGGCGGCGTCGACCGGAGCGGAGGCGAGGTTGCGGATATCGGCACCGGCGGCGAAGGTCTTGTCGGAGCCGGCGATCACGATGCAGCGGACCTCGGGGTCGGCGTCGAGCCGCTCCAGCGCCGCGATCAGCTCGCTCTTCATCTGCGGCGAGAGGGCGTTGCGGGTCTCCGGGCTGCTCAGCGTCACCAGGCCGACGTGGCGGTCGTCGACCGCGACCTCGAGCAGGGCCATCAGCCCGCCTCCAGCTCGCGGGCGACGCTCGCCGCCAGGGCCTCCTGCGCTTCCAGGGTGCGGGGGCCGGGGACGGCGGGGAGCTCGATGCCGTCGACCGCGGAGACGGCCTGGACCTCGCGCGTGGTCGAGGCGAGGAAGGCCTCGGAGGCGGCTCGCAGGTCCCCGACCTTCCAGCTGTCCTGCTCGACCTCGAGCGCGGCGACGAGCCGGTCGCGGGTGATCGAGTCGAGGATCGGCAGCTCCAGCGAGGGCGTGCGCAGGGCCCCGTCGGCGCTCACCCAGAAGACGGTCGAGGTCGGCGGCTCGAGCACGGTCCCGTCGGCTTCGATCAGCACCGCCTCGTCGGCGCCGCCCCGCTTGGCGAGCCGGGTGGCATGCATGTTGGCGGCGTAGGAGAGCGACTTGACCCGGTCGAGGATGCCGGTGGTCGAGTAGGGCACGGTGGCGACGCGGACCGAGTCGGCGTGGGCGGGGACCGGCTCGGTGGCGGCGATCCGGCGACCGCCGCGGGTGACGATCAGCCGCAGCTGGCCGTCGACCGGGCCGGCCGCGGCGAGCAGCGCGGCGATCTCGGCCTCCAGGGCCGGGCGGTCGAGCTCGAGCGCGATCGCCGCGGCGGAACGGCCGAGGCGATCGACGTGCTCGGCGAGCGCGAAGGGGCGGCCGTCGTAGAGGCGGATCACCTCGAAGGCGCCGTCGCCGCGGTAGAAGCCGTCGTCCTTGAGGCCGATCGTCGCCTCCCCGGTGGCGGTGATGGTGCCGTCGACGCTGGCCAGCTCCTGGAAATCGATCATCCGAAGACCGTATCCTGGATCAATGCTGTTCGTTCTGGGGACGATCGGGATCGTGCTGTTCATCGTCGGCGTGGTGGTCGTGGTCGGTCGGGCCTATCCGGGCTCCTCGGCCGAGCTGGTCCACTGGGAGCCGACGCGCTCACCCGAGCTCGAAGCGCAGAACGAGATCGACGACGTGCGGCAGATGCTGGAGGCCCAGAACGAGATGCGCCGCCGCCGCGGCGCCCGCGAGATGACCGAGGCCGACCTCGAGGCGGAGGTCGCCAAGGACGAGCGGGCGCGGCTGCAGGGCCGGGGCCCGTTCGAGCAGGGCTGGTAGCCGTAGAGTCCGCCGTGTGGCCCGCGCGCTGATAGTCGGTTGCGGCTGCCGCGGCCGCCTGCTCGGCGAGCGGTTGCTGGCGGACGGCTGGGCCGTGCGCGGGACCAGCCGCAGCGAGGAGGGACTGGCGGCGATCGAGGCGGCGGGGCTGGAGGCGGCGCCGGCCGACCCCGACCGGCCCGGGACCCTGCTCGACCTGGTCGCCGACGTCGCGGTCGCCTACTACCTGCTGGGCTCGGCGGAGGGGGACGGCGAGCTGCTGGAGGCGATCCACGGCCCGCGGCTGGAGCGCCTGCTCGAACACCTCGTCGACACGCCCTTGCGCGGCTTCGTCTACGAGGCGGCCGGCAGCGTCGAGCCGGCGCTGCTCGAGGCCGGGGCGGGGGCGGTGGAGCGCGCCGGGCGGACCTGGCGGATCCCCGTGGCGATCGCCAGGACGGAGCAGGCCGATCCCGGGCGCTGGGTGGGGGAGATGGCGGATTTGGCTCAGCAACTGCTCTCACCTGCCGACAGGGCAAATTAGCTAAAATCCGATAGGAATTAGGGCAATCTTGCTGAAGCGCCAAAAACGGCGCACCCGAAAAGGAGTGATGACGATGGGCCTGCAACTGGGCGACGTAGCACCGGACTTCGAGGCGGAGACGACCGAGGGCCCGATCCACTTCCACGACTGGATCGGCGACTCCTGGGCGGTGCTCTTCTCCCACCCCAAGGACTTCACCCCGGTCTGCACGACCGAGCTCGGCTACATGGCGAGCATCGAGCCCGCCTTCGCCAGCCGCGACGTGAAGATCATCGGCCTCTCGGTCGACCCGCTCGACAAGCACTCCGAGTGGGCCAAGGACATCGAGGCGACCCAGGGCACGGCGCCCAACTACCCGATCATCAGCGACGCCGACTTCAAGGTCTCCAAGCTCTACGGGATGCTGCCCGCCGACGTCTCCGGCGAGGCCGCCGAGCGCACCCCCGCCGACAACCAGACCGTCCGCAACGTCTTCGTGATCGGCCCCGACAAGAAGGTCAAGCTGATCCTGATCTACCCGATGACCACCGGGCGCAACTTCGACGAGGTGCTGCGGGTCGTCGACTCGCTGCAGCTGACCGCCAAACACAAAGTCGCGACCCCGGCCCAGTGGCAGCGCGGCGAGGACGTGATCATCGCCGGCTCGGTCTCCAACGACCAGGCCAGGGAGATCTACCCCGACGGCTGGGAGGAGCCGCGCCCCTACATCCGCATCGTTCCGCAGCCGGACAACGACAAGGCCTCCGGCTAGGCCGCCGGCCGCTGGGGGGCCGCGGCGAGGCGGTCGAGGAAGTCGCCGAGGATCCGCGCCGTGGCGCCCCAGATCAGCTGCCCGCCCGCGACCTCGTAGGTGGGGGTGCGGATCGGGACGCCGCGGCGGACCAGGCGGCGCATCTCATAGCCCGCGCGCAGGCGCTCCAGCGAGACCGTCAGCACCGTCTCCACCTCACCCGGGTTCGGCTCGAGGCCGAGCTCGAGCGGGTCGGGGACGAGGCCGACGAAGGGGTGGACGCGGTAGTTGGTGACGAAGGTCGAGACCGCGGGCAGGGCGCCGCGCAGTTGCACCGCGGCCGGGTCGAGGGCTATCTCCTCCTCGGCCTCGCGCAGGGCCGTCGCCGCCAGGTCGGCGTCGCCGGGATCCTGGCGGCCGCCGGGAAAGGAGATCTCGCCGGCGTGGCGGCGCAGGTCGGAGCGGCGCTCGGTGAAGATCAGCCCCGGCTCCTGCGGCCAGCCGTAGAGCGCCAGCAGCACCGCCGCCTTGGTCCCCGGCCCCGCCACCGCGGCGGCCTCCGCGGGATCGATCAGCAGCGCCGCGAGGTCGGCCGTCAAACGATGACCTGGACGGTGCCGCCGTCGACCGACCAGGCGGCGCCGGCGACGTAGGAGGCGCGCTCGGAGCAGAGGAAGGCGATCGCGCCGGCGATCTCCTCGGCCGCGGCGAGGCGGCCGATCGGGCGCTTGGAGCCGGCTTCGGCCAGCGCCGCCTCGCGGCTCTCGGCGCCGGCCATCTCCCGCGACTGGTCGAGCAGGCCGCCGGGGGCCATCCACATCTCCGATTCGGTCGGCCCGGGGCAGATCGCGTTGACGAGGACGCCGCGCTTCGCGTAGCGGTCGGCGAACAGGCGCGAGAGCGAGAGCTCGGCCGCCTTCGCCACCGAGTACTCGGGCATCGCCGCCGAGGGACGCTTGCCGGCGGTCGAGCAGACGTTGACGATCCGCCCCCAGCCGCGCTCGGCCATCGCCGGGGCCGCCGCCCGCATCGCCCGCAGCGGCGCCATCACGTTGAGCTCGTACTGGGCGCGCCAGTCCTCGTCGGGGACCTCGTCGAGGTCGCGCCAGCTGGCGCTGCCGGCGTTGTTGACGAGCACGTCGAGGCTGCCGAAGTACTGCTCGGTGACCGCCAGCATCCGCTCGCCGGCCTCGGCGGCGGTGACGTCGAGGGCCAGCACCGCGGCCCGCCCGCCGGCCGCCCGCCCGGTCCCGTCGGCCTCTTCCTGGACCTCGCGAAGGCGCTGCTCGTCGCGGGCGACCAGCAGGACGGAGGCGCCCTCGGCGCAGAGCGCGAGCGCGGTCTCGCGGCCGATCCCGCGGCTGGCGCCGGTCACCACGCAGCCCTTCCCGGCCAGGCCGAGGTCCATCAGGCGGGCTCGAGGCGCTCGGTCACGGTCACCGTCGCCTCGCCGGCGAGGACCTTGTGGACGGGGCATTTGGCGGCGATCGTCAGCAGCCGCCGGCGCTGCTCGTCGTCGAGCCCGCCCGGCAGCGCCACCGCGACCTCGAAGGAGTTGGGGACGGCGCCGTCGTAGCCCATCTCGACCTCGACTTCGAGCCTGCCGACGTCCCAGCCCTTGCGGTCGGCGTACATCTCGATCGTGATCGCGGTGCAGCCGGCGAGGCTGGAGGCGAGCAGCTGGGTCGGGCGCGGCCCGGTGTCGGTGCCGCCGCGGTCGGCGGGCTCGTCGACGATCAGCTCGTGCCCGCCCTCGAGGTCGATCTCGTGGGCGAAGCCCTCGATCCGGCGGGCGGCGACCTTCACGCGTCAGCTCTTGCCGCGGCCCTCGAACAGGGCCGGGTCGTCGACGTCGGCGTAGCGGGCCATCGCGTAGACGAGGTCGGAGGCGCGGTTGACGAAGTGGATCACCGTCTCCCCGGCCAGCTCGCCTTCCTCGTTCAGCGCGGAGATCCGGCGCTCGGCGCGGCGGACCACCGTGCGGGCGACGTCGAGCTGGGCGGAGAGCAGGTTGCCGCCGGGGATCACGAACTTCGGCGGCAGCTCGACCTCGGACATGTAGCGGTCGATCAGCCCCTCCAGCTCGGCGACCATTGCCTCGGTGGTGCGGCTGACCCCGTCCTCGAGGCGCGCCGCCGCCTCCGGCGCGGTCGCCAGCTCGGCGCCGGCGACGAAGAGGTCGTCCTGGAGACGGAGGATCGCGGCTGCGAGCTCGGTCTGCTCGGGGCCGCAGAGGGCGCGGGCGGCGCCGAGCTGCGAGCAGGCCTCGTCGAGGGCGCCGTAGGCCTCGGTGCGGCCGTGGTGCTTGGGCACCCGGCCGCCGTACCAGAGCGAAGTGCTGCCGTCGTCGCCCTTCTTCGTGTAGATCTTCACCACGGCGCCCAGTCTACGCGCGGCGCAGCCGGGTGCGGCAGACCTTTGTTCCGGTTACCGGAACAAAGGTCTGCCGCACTCAGGCGAGGGGGCTGAAGACCATGCCGGTCATCACCTTGGGGAAGAAGTAAGTCGACTTCGGCGGCATGTTCTCCTCGGTCTCGGCGACGGCCTTCACCTGCTCGACCGGGACCGGGCGCTGGATCAGGGCGATGTCGGCGGCGCCGGCGTCGACGGCGGCGAGCGCGGCGGGGACGCTCTTGGCGTATTCGAGCCCGTTGCGCTCGTCGATGTCGTGGTCGCTCATCCCCGCCAGCCCCTTGAGGACGAGGGTCTCGAGGATCGCCGAGTCGAGCCGGCGGTAGGCCTCGGGCCTGCCCTCGAGCCGGCGGTCGAGCGCCTCGACGTCCTTGAGGCGCAGGCGGTGGGCCTGTTTGTGGAAGGAGTCGTAGAGGCCGAAGACGCCGACCCCGTCGGCGCCGGCCGGGTCGATCTCCGCCAACGCCACCTCCTCGCTCTCGAAGAGCTCGCGCAGGCCGGCGCCGAAGGCGCGCATCCGCTCCGGGTCGGCGGCGAGGCCGGAGAGCAGGCGATGGGTGGGGAAGACGGTGAGCCCGGGGTCGTCGAGCCCGGTCAGCGACATCAGGGTGTAGTCGTGCGGGCCCTCGCCGCCGACCTCGTCGCGGTAGGCGCGGGCGGTCTCGTAGCGGTGGTGGCCGTCGGCGATCAGCAGCTGGGCGCCGGCCAGGCGCTCGCTCACCGCGGCGACGACGGCCGGGTCGGCGACCCGCCAGACCCGGTTCACGGTCCCGTCCTCGTCGGTCGCCTCGCCCCAGGGCTCGGCGGCCAGTGCCGGCTCGATCAGCGGCCAGGCGTCGGCGGTGCTGAGCGAGAAGATCGGCGAGAGGTTGAGCCGGGTGGCACGGGTCAGCTCGAGGCGGTCGAGCAGCGGCCCGGGGTGGGTGCGCTCGTGCGGGCGCACGGTGCCGCTCTCGTAGTCCTCGACCCGGACCCGGGCGAGGATCCCGTGGCGGCTGTGGCGGCCCCCGTCGGGGGCGGTGTAGTCCTGGGTCAGCGCCCAGTAGGCCGGCTCCGGGTCCGCGACCAGCACTCCCTCGGCCTTCCAGGCCTCGATCGTCCGCGCCGCCTTCTCGTAGGGGTCGTGGTCGGGATCGCTGTCGGGATCGGCCGGGTCGAACGGCTTCGGCAGGTCGACGGCGACCGCGTTGTAGGGCGAGCGGGCGAGCAGGGTGGCGCGGCCGGCGGCGTCGATCACGTCGTAGGGCGGCGCCGCGACGGCATCCAGACCGCCGACCCTGGCGAGGTCGTAGTGCAGCGCCTGGAAGGGCCTGACGTCAGCCATCTCCCCGACCCTAACTACAATCGCCGGGTTCGGGGTGTGGCGCAGCCTGGTAGCGCGCGGCCTTTGGGTGGCCGAGGTCCTCGGTTCGAATCCGGGCACCCCGACTGAAGGATCGGTCCTGGCGGCCCTCGCCCGGTGCGGCGAGCGGACCCGGTGGTGGCCGGGGGAGGGGTGAGTCGATTCCACCCTTGGGGGTCTGGGACGGGGGGCCGGCGCGGGCGAGGATTCGCCTATCGCCAACCCCACGGCTCAGGAGGCCCGAGATGCTCACCGTCAAGAACCACGTCCTGCACGACCTGAAGATCCTCGCCGCGGCGCTGCTGGCGCTGGCCGCGCTCGCCGGCCTGGCCTCCGCGGCCCAGGCGGACGCCGCCGGTCCCGGCCGCATCGTCTTCGTCTCGGGCAAGGCCGAGCGCTGCCGGATGGGGGCCTGCAACCGCTTCGACGCGATCCGCTCGATCTCCCCGCACGGAGCCGGGGACAGGCGCCTGGCGCTGATCAGCTCGGTCGCCGAGACCGCCTCGAGCGAGCGCGGGACGATCGCCGTGCTCTCCAAGAACGTCGCCGGCGGCGGTGCCAACTCGGAGGTCTTCACGCAGGTCTACCTGATCGCCCCGGGCGGCAAGCGCAGGGCGGTGTTCGGCGAGCGGATCGAGGGCTTCGCGGCGAATGGCCTCGGCATCTCCGGCAACGGCAGGCTGCTGGCGATCTCCGCCCGCTACTCCGAGGCTGGAACGCGGCAGTCGAAGATCTGGCTGGTCCGCAGCGACGGCAGCGGCCTGCGCCAGCTGACCACCGACCCCGGCAACGACGCGATGCCGACCCTCTCGCCCGACGGCAGGCGCGTGGTCTTCTCGCGCACGGTCGGTGAGAGCCGCCGGCCCGACCTCTACATGGTCCCGACCAGCGGCGGCGAAGCGGTCCGGCTGACCGAAAACGGGCTCGAAGACGTCAACCCGGTCTTCAGCCCCGACGGTCGCAGCGTCGCCTTCGGCCAGTTCAACCACAGCACCCGCCGCGGCCTCGTCGCGATCCAGCGGATCGACCGCGCCGGCCCGCGGGTGATCGCCTCGACCGGCGGCGAATACCCGGACCCCGACTACTCGCCCAACGGCAAGAACCTCGTCTTCGTCGGCGAAGTGCCCGGCCGCCGCGGCTTCGACAGCGCCATCTACACGGTCCGCGCCAGCGGCACCGGCCGGGCGCTCGTCTCCGGCGCCTACGAGTACCCGGGATTGCCGCAGTGGACCCTGCGGCCGTAGGGCTCGGGGACGGCCAACCGTGGGCGCTGGCGATCAAAATAAACAGGGAATTTCTTAATCAATGTCGGGATTCCCCGCTCCAGTGCGGATTAATGCTCTGTGGACGTTTGTCCAATAGCCAAAAGGGGAACAATCACCCAAATTGGGCTCGCGAACACGGGAGGAAGTGCCGATATGAGCTTGAACGGAATGAACGGTTTGAACGGAATCAGCGACAGGGCGGCCGGCGGAATGCCGGAGGGCGATCAGATCGAGCGCCGGGTCGAACGTGCCGCATTCGAGACCGACGCGCACACGATCGTCGGCGACGTCACCCTGCCGCCGGCCGGATACCAGAGCCGCTTCTCGGACTCGCTGAACCGGGGCGACCTCGAATTCGTGCCGCTGACCAACGTCGAGATCACCTCGCGGGCGGACGGCAAGGTCAGCGAGCGGCCGTTCATCGTCCTCTCCAAGAGTCACATCCGGATCGCCTATCCGGTCCAGCCCTGAGTCAGCCGCGGCGGGCGCGGTCTTTGTTCGCGTAGGCCCCGAGGTCGATCGCGAAGGCGAGGATGACGATGAACCACTCGAAGCCCGAGACCCTGTCGCTGCCGACGCCCCACATCGCCGCGTAGGCGAGCGTCGTCCAGGGCAGCAGGAAGAAGCCGAGCAGCGGGATCACCCAGCTGTCGAAGGCGCGGCTCAGCAGGTCGCTGAAGAGGAACATCGCGAACAGCGCCAGCCGCGGCGAGATGAACGCGAAGAGGACGAGCAGGCAACCCATGGGGGCAACCTAGCGCTCCACGGCGGCGGATCGATTACGGTCGCCGGGTGTCGATCGCCGCGAACAAGGACCTGGTTCGCCGCTTCTACCGCGAAGCGATCGTCGAGCGCGACTCCGCCGCCTGCGATCGCCTGCTGGCAATCGACTTCGTCCACAACGGCGAGCCGCGCGGGCGCACCGGCCAGCGCCAGGCGGTCGACGGCTTCCTCGCCGCCTTCCCCGACCTCGAGCACGCGATCGAGCTGATCCTCGGCGAGGACGACCTCGTCGCCGCCCACCAGCGCTGGGCCGGGACCCACGGGGGCGAGTTCCTCGGCGTCGCCGCCGGCGGCCACCGCGTCGAGTTCACCTCGACGGCGCTGCTGCGGGTCCGCGACGGGCTGATCGCCGAGGCCTGGGACGAGATGGACACGGGCGCGATCCTCGCCCAGCTGCGGCGCTCCTAGGGTCTCCAGTTCACCGATTCGTTAGGCCTGGGGCGTACCTTCCAAGTAAGGAGGAACACAGATGACGAGACTTGGAAAGCTGATGGCGATGCTGAATCCAGAGAAGACGAAGATGCCCGCACCCGAGGACGCGCTGCCCGGCCGCAGCGAGCCCACCTTCGAGGTCCCCGCGACCCACGCCGTGCTCGGCACCCCGCTGCGGCCGCCGTTCCCCGACGGGATCGAGACGGCCTACTTCGCGCTGGGCTGTTTCTGGGGCGCGGAGCGTCTGTTCTGGGACCTCGACGGCGTCTACACGACGGCGGTCGGCTACATGAACGGGACCACTCCGAACCCGACCTATGAAGAGGTCTGCTCGGCGCAGACCGGTCACGCCGAGGCGGTGCTGGTCGGCTTCGACCCGGAGAAGATCTCCTACGCCGACCTGCTCAAGGTCTTCTTCGAGGAGCACGACCCGACCCAGGGCATGCGCCAGGGCAACGACGTCGGCACCCAGTACCGCTCGGGGATCTACACCGTCAACGAGTCACAGCGAGCGACCGCGGAGATGGCCCGCGACGCCTACGACGAGTCGCTGCGGAGCGCCGGGCACGAGCCGATCACCACCGAGGTCGAGGCCGCGGGCCCCTTCTACTACGCCGAGGACTACCACCAGCAGTACCTGCACAAGGTGCCGAACGGCTACTGCGGCCTGGCCGGCACGGGCGTCTCCTGCCGCATCCCCGCGGCCGCTCCCTGACCGCGGACCGCGGCGCGGGCGCGGGTGAATAGCATCCCGCGCTCGTGGCGCCCACCTTCGCTTCCTACATCGGCGGCTGCCTTGCCCTGATCGGCATCGTCAGCGCGCTCGGCCTCGGCGGCTACTGGCTGCGGCGCTGGATCGTGCCCGAATTCTCCGGCGCCCTGGCGCGGCTCGCCGACCTCACCGTCGCCGTCGCCCTGCTGGTCCTGGTGCTGGAGATCCTCGGCACCCTGAGCATCCTCACGCTCGGCTGGATCGTCGTCGGCGGGATCGGCACCGGCCTGCTCGCCGCCTGGCTCGGCTGGTCGAAAGCGCCGGACCAGCGGCGCGAGGTGCAGGCGCCGAGCGTGCAGACGGTGGCGCTGCTGATCGCCGTCGCCGTCGCCTCCTTCACGGTCGCCGAGTGGACCTTCCCCTCGCTCTCCAGCCTCGACTTCGGGATGTTCGGCGGCGACACCACCTGGTACCACATGCCCTTCTCGGCGGCGATCGCCCAGGACGGCTCGACGGTCCACCTCCACTTCACCGATCCGCTGCGGCTGGCGGCCTGGTTCTACCCGCAGAGCACCGAGCTGATCAACGCCGGCGCGATCGTCATCTTCAAGAGCGACTGGCTGGCGCCGCTGCAGAACCTCTTCTGGCTGGCGATCGCCCTGCTCGCCGCCTGGTGCTGCGGCCGCCCCTACAAGGTCGGCCCGGCGACCCTGGTCGCCGCCGCGCTCGTCCTCGACTCCGGGGTGATGATCGAAACCCAGCCGGGCGAGGCGCGCAACGACATCATGGGGCTCGCCTTCCTGCTCGCCTTCGCCGCCTTCCTGATCAACGGCCACCAGCGGCGGGCGCCGAGCGCCGGCGCCGTCAAGGACGCGCCGGAGGAGAACGCGCCGCTGCTCGACAAGGGGCCGTTGGTGATGGCCGGGATCGCCGCCGGGCTCGCCGGCTCGGTCAAGTTCACCTTCCTCGTCCCGATCGCCGCGATCACCCTCGGGATGATCGTCTTCAGCGGCCGCGGCCGGCGCTGGACGACCGCCTGGGTGATGGGCCTGCCGATGCTGATCGTCGGCGGCTACTGGTACCTGCGGGCGGCGATCAAGACCGGCGGCAACCCGATCCCGATCACCAAGTTCGGGCCGCTGCAGCTGCCGACGCCGGACCAGATGCCGCTCGACCCGCGGCCGCGCTTCGCCGTCGCCCACTACCTGACCGAACCGACGATCTACCGCCGCTGGTTCTTCCCGGAGCTGGAAAACGCGCTCGGGCCGCTCTGGCCGCTGATCCTGATCATGGCCGTCTCCGCCGCCGTCTACATCGTCTGGAAGTCGAACAACAAGGTCCTCCGGGTGGTCGCCGCGGCGGCGCTGGCGGGCGCCTTCGTCTACCTGTTCACGCCGCTGACCGCGGCCGGGCAGGAGGGCTCGCCGACCGGGTTCTTCACCAACACGCGCTACCTGATCCCGGGCCTGGTCCTGGCGATGGTGCTGCTGCCGATCGCCCGGCCGCTGCGGGCTCCCGACGGGCGCGCCTTCAAGACCCTGCTCTTCTTAGCCGCGGTCTACGCGATCACGGTGCTGACCACGCCGCGCTGGTATCCCGGCTACATAGTCGGCACGGTGATCATCACCGCCGCCCTGGTCTGGCTGCCGGTCTCGCTGACCCTGGGCCGGGTGCGCGGGTCGATGAGCCGGGTCGTCGTCGCCGGCGCCTGCGTGGCGATGCTGCTGGCCGTCGTCGTCCTCGGCCGGGCCCAGCAGGTCCAGTACGCGAACGAGCACTACGCGAACCCGCTGCCCTTCCTCGGCGAAGGCGGGCCGCGCCAGGCCTACAACTTCGCCCGCGGGCTGGAGAACCAGAAAATCGGGATCATCGGCTCCAGCGAGATCATCTTCGGCCAGTACGGCTTCTACGGTGGCAAGCTCAACAACGACGTCGACTACATCGGCGTCCGCGGCGACCACGGCTCCAACCGCCTGCCGGAAGACTGCGAGACCTTCCGCCGCCTGATCAACGCCGGCGACTACGACTACCTGATCATGAGCCAGTGGACGCAGGACAGCCCGGCGTCCGAATTCTGGTACCCGATCTACGACTGGGTCAAGGACGACCCGGCCCTGAAGCTGGTGGTCGCCGAGAAGCAGATCGTGCCCCAGCCCGACTACGTCTTCAAGGTCGAAGGCGAGCTCGACCCGACCGGCTGCCCGCCGCCTCCCGGCTAGCGCCGAGTCTGCTCCAGGCCCCCGTATAGGGGGCTACGACAGACTCGAGGCGAGCGCGTGCTCGCGGACCAGCTCGGCGGAGCCGGCGGGCTGCTCCCACCAGAACATGTGGCCGACGTCCTCGAGGATCTCGAGGCGGGCGCCGGGGACGAGCGAGGCGATCAGGCGGCCGTTGGCGACCGGCAGCACGCGGTCGACGGTGCCGTGGACGACCAGGGTGGGCGGCTCGAGGCCCGGCAGCCGCTCCTGGGTGTCGTGGCCGAAGATCGCCTGCATCTGCAGTTCGATTACCTGGCGGGCGGCGGGCGCGGCGGCGGCCATCTCGGCGAAGGCGGCGTAGCGGCTCTCGTCGGCCCGGAAGGCGGGGGAGAGGTTGATCTCGTAGGAGGCCCGGAAGACGGCGTCGCGGTTAGCGGAGGCCATCGCCGCGGCCAGCGGCCCAAAATCGGCGGGGTCCATCAGCGCCGAGCCGGGCCCGCCGCAGTAGGTGCAGCCGAGGGTCAGGCTGCGGACCCGCTCGGGTGAGGCGAGGGTCAGCTCCTGGGCGATCATCCCGCCCATCGAGATGCCCAGAACGTGCGCCCGCTCGATCTCCAGCAGGTCGAGGAGCGCGAGCGCGTCGGCCGCCATCTCGGCGGTCGAGAAGGGATCGGCGACGGCGGCGGAGAGGCCGATGCCGCGGTTGTCGAAGCTGACGCAGTCGAAGCTCTCGCGCAGCGCCCCCAGGAACAGGTCCCCCCAGGAGCGGTGGGTGCCGCCCATCCCCTGGATCAGCAGCAGCGGCTCGCCGGCGCCGGCGCGCTCGTAGTGAAGCTCGGTCCCTGCGACCTCCGCCGTCGGCATGGCCGGGATCGTAGGGCACGGGGGCCCGGCCGAACGCCCCGCCGCGCTCTACGCTTGCCGCGAGCCCCCGTAGCTCAGTGGACAGAGCACCGGACTTCTAATCCGACGGTCGCTGGTTCGAATCCAGCCGGGGGCGTGGGTCGATGGGCGGCTAGGCGTAGGCCTCCTGGAGGATCGACATCGCGGTGGCGGGGTCGACGAGCGGCTTGATCGCGACCTCGGAGTACTGGGTGAACGGGTGCTCGGCGAGCATCCGGCTGAGGTCTGCGGCGTCGTCGACCTCGGCCGTTCCGAAGCCGCCGCCGCCGACGAAGAACTGCACTCCCTCGAGCCGGCTCTGGTGGTTCTGCATCCAGGCCGCCATGCCATTCAGCAGCTCCGGGAGCTCGGCCGGCGGGACAGGGTGTTTGGGCGTGTAGATGATTGCGAAACGCATTTGGGTACCTCCTGGGGTTCGGTTGCGGGCGTACCGCGTTGCGCCTGGCCACAACTAGGACCCGATGAGTACCCAATTTGGTTCAAATTTCTTTCCCGGCTAGCGGACCCGCTGGAACAGGTAGATCACGAGCAGGACGAGGATGATCACGATGAGGATTCCGACGATGGTCACGTTGAGCCTCCCAGTTCGATTTTTCAGACGGGTAGGAGGTCCCCAGGCTGGGGGCAATTCAAACCCCCGGCGGTCGACTGACGGGTCAGTCGGAGATCCGTCGACCGTCTAGAGGCCGGGCGGGTGGCGGACCGCGAAGGCTTCGGTGGGACGGGTGTCGATGTGCCAGCGGGGGCCGGTGCCGCTTTCGGTGCCGGAGGTGTCCCAGCGCAGCCCGGCGATCGTCGCCCAGGTGTGGGTGGAGTTGGCGTAGACGGTGATCCACTTGCCGGGGCCGGGGGCGCCCCAGCCCTTGAGCTCGCCGGAGGTGAGGGGGCGGGGGATCAGGCCGCCGCCGAAGAGGGCGAAGCTGACCGAGCCCGAGCAGTCGTAGCCGTAGGAGTACCAGGAGCCGTGGCCGCCGCCCCAGATGTAGGGGCGGCCGACGATCGTGTTGGCGTTGTTGATCACGTCCTTGATCACGGCGGGCGCGGCGGGCGGGGGCAGGGCGATCCCGGTCAGCAGGGTCGAGGTCGATTCGGGGTCGGCGCCGGCCGGGGTGCGGGCGAAGATCTTTTCCCGCTTGGACTTCGAGGAGAGCATGTGCTCGGTGCCGTTGCTGCCGGCCGAGGCGGGGGGCAGTTCGGAGGGGTCTTCGATGTCGCTGTAGTCGGGGGCCGCGGAATCGGAGCCGGTCGCCGAGCGCGCCTCCCGTGCCGTCTTTTCGGCGCTCTCCTCGATCCGTTCCTGGGCCGCCAGCATCGCCAGGTTCTCGGTGATCCGCTGCAGGGCGTCGTCGGCGCCGGCCGAGCCGAGCGCGGCGACGGCGGTGCGGCCGAGCGCGCCGAGCGGGTCCTGGTCCTGGGCGGGAGCGGCGGCCGCCGGGCCCGCGGACAGGGCCAGCGCCGCCAGCGCCAGGGCGCAGGCGAGGATGCCGCGATGGCTGAGTGTGTGCGAAAGCGCCAAGTTCCCTACCGCCTGGAACTCTAGCCCCGTCGCGGCGCCGGCAATGTTGCTCTTTGGTTTCAGCAGGGGTGGATCGGGGCGCCGCTCTTGACGACCTCGAAGGCGCTGCCGGGGATCGTCTTCAGCTGGTTCAGGTCCTCGTCGTCCCAGCGGCGGTCGCTGCTGCCGCTGAAGTACCAGTTGGAGCCGTTGTCGGCGACGATCAGCCCGTAGCGCTTCATCGCCGTGGCGATCGTCTTTGCGGCGCCGCTGAAACGAGCGAGCCCGTAGCCCGCCTTCAGCCGCAGCCGCAGGCCCATCGGCGGCGCGGCGGCGCTGGCGGTGTCGCCGGCGCAGTGGACGGCCGGGTGCACGTAGGCGTCGCGGGTGCTCTCGAAGGTGACCCGGATCGCGTGGTCGACGTGGCCGGCGGCGACTTCGTCGTAGCGGACCAGGCCGGGGAAGATCGGCAGCCCGGCGGCGTCGGCGGAGGTCCAGCCCTCGGGCCGCAGGGCGGCGGAGCGAAGATCCCAGGCGGTGCCGGAGTCGGCATTCCAGTGCGGTCTGGGTCGTGCGACGTAGGTGGCGCGGTAGAGCTCGTAGAGCCTGCAGGCACCGCGGTCGACGGTCAGCACGTGGCGGTCGCCGTCGCTGCCGTTGCCGCCCTCGACCCGGGCGCCGCCGGGGACCGGGAACGGCCCGCGGTCGCTCTCCTCGCCGTAGGCGGTGTAGTTGACGGGCAGCTTTCGCTGGCCTGGGCCGACGACCGCGAAGGGAAAGCCGTAGGGGCGGGGCGAGCCGAAGTCCGGGTGCAGGCGGTCGCCGCCGCTGGCATCGACGTAGGCGATGTAAGCGGCCGAGCGCGGGTCGCGCGGCGCCTTCGAGACGTCCTGGTTCCAGGCGGCCTGGGTGGGGAGGGAGGGGGCGCGGGCCGGGAGCGAGGCCGGCGGGTCGGGGAAGACCTGGCAAGCCCCGAGGTCTTCGCTGGCGGCGGCCTGTCCGCCGGCGGCGGAGGCCAAGAGGGCGCCCGCAAGCAGCGCCAGCGCCCCCAATCGAATCCCGTGGTTCCTTAGTGAGGTATGGGACGACAAAGGAACCACGGGATGGCTAGGGGCGGTCGTTGCGATCGCGGATGGTGAGGCGGCCGATCTCCAGCTCCTCGATCTGCATCTCCTTGACGCTGAGCCGGCCGATCGTGGCGCGGCCGATCGCCAGTCGCCCGACCGAGAGCCGGCCGATCGCGAAGCCGCCGATCGCGGCGGCGCCGACGGCGAGGGCGCCGATCGCGAGCGCGCCGCGGGCCTGGGCGCCGGTCGCGGTCAGCGGCCGGGCCTCGGGCTTGAAGGTCGCAAAGGCGGGGAGCTTCGCCATCGCCGCAACCGTAGCGCGGCTAGCCTGGGAGACCGATGAGCGTGGACGAGCGTCCAACCCTGTTGGTGATCCAGCACGTGCCCTGGGAGGGGCCGCACCGGATCCTCGACGCCTGCGCCGACCTGCATGTCCATACCGTCAGGCCGCTGGCCGGCCACCCGCTGCCCGCGCTCGAGGAGGTCGCCGGCGCCGTCGTCATGGGCGGGCCGATGAACGCCGACGAAGTCGCCCGCTTCCCGGGCCTGGCCACCGAGCGCGAGTGGCTCGCCGCCGCCCACGAGCGCGAGCTGCCGCTGCTCGGCATCTGCCTCGGCGCGCAGCTGCTGGCGCGGGCGCTGGGGGCGGAGGTGCGACCCGGGCCGCGGCCGGAGGTCGGCTTCGCCGAGGTCCGCGTCAGCGAGCCCTCCGACCCGGTGCTGGGCGGCCTCGCTCCCGGCGCCGAGGTCCTGCACTGGCACGGCGACGTCTTCGACCTGCCCGCCGGCGCCCGCCACCTGGCCTCCTCGGCGATGACCGAGAACCAGGCCTTCCGGGCCGGCAATGCCTGGGGCGCGCTCTTCCATCCCGAGGCCGACCTCGCCCTGGTTGAGGCCTGGCTGGCGGTCCCCGAGATGATCGACGAGGCGGTGGCGGCGCTGGGCGACGAGGGCGAGTCGGCGCTGCCGGCCCGGGCGGCGGAGCTGGAGGCCGGCCTGGTCGGCCGCACGGCCCCCGGCTTCGAGGCCTTCGCGGGTCTCGTCGCCGCAAACGGGTAGGGAGCCGGGAAGCGAGCGCGAGGAGGGCGCGATGGAGATCTGTCTGATGATCGAGGGCCAGGAGGACGTGACCTGGGAGGACTGGCGGGCGATCGCCGGCGCCTGCGAAGAGCACGGCATCGGGACCCTCTTCCGCTCCGACCACTACCTCTCGGTGGCCGATCGCCGCGAGCGCGGCTCGCTCGACGCCTGGGCGACGATCGCCGCTCGGCCGCCGTCACCGAGGCGCTGCGCCTGGGGACGATGGTCTCGCCGGCGACCTTCCGCCACCCCTCGGTCCTCGCCAAGTCGGTGGTCACCGCCGACCACGTCTCCGGCGGGCGGATCGAGCTCGGCATCGGGGCGGGCTGGTGGGACCGCGAGCACGGGATATACGGCTTCGACCTGCCGCCGATCGGCCCCCGCCTCGACGCCCTCGAGGAGCAGATGCAGATCGTCCGCGGCCACTGGGCCGAAGGGCCCTTCGACTTCGACGGCGACCATTTCTCGGTCGAGGACCTCGACGCCCTCCCGAAGCCGGTCCAGTCCCCGCATCCTCCGCTGATCCTCGGCGGCAGCGGCGGTCCCCGCAGCCTGCGCCTGGCGGCCCGCTACGCCGACGAGTACAACGCCGTCCTGGTCGGGCCGGAGGAGTGCGCGAAGACGCGGGCCGGCCTCGACGCCGCGTGCGAAGCCGAGGGCCGCGACCCGGCGACCCTGCCGCTCTCGCTGATGACGGGCTGGCTGGTCGGCGCCGACGAGGCCGACCTCCACGACCGCGCCGCCCGCCTGGCCGAGTGGCAGGGGGAGCGGGAGGCGCAAGCGACCCCCGGGCGTTCATCGAGAGCCGCCCGGATGCCTGGATCGCCGGCACCGCCGCCGCAGCGATCGACCAGGCCCGCGAGCTGGAGGCCGTCGGCGTCCAGCGCCTGATGGCCCAGCACCTCCTCCACCGCGACCTCGACGCCATCGCCCTGATCGGCAGCGAGCTGGTCCCCGCTTTGGCCCGCTAGATTGGGACCAGCGTGGTGGCTGTAGCTCAGTTGGTAGAGCTCCTGGTTGTGGTCCAGGCGGTCGCGGGTTCAAATCCCGTCAGCCACCTCTCGAATCGGCAGCGTTGCCTATCCCGGGGCCGGGTTGCCTCAGTCTTTCGGTGGCTCGAAGGGCCTGGTTGACCCCTACCCAACCGCCTTCTTCAACTCCGCGCCGGCGCTGAACTTCGGCACGGTCTTCGCCGGGATCTGCATCGTCTCGCCGGTTTTTGGATTGCGCCCCTCGCGCGCCGAGCGCTCCACCGCAGAGAATTTCCCAAAGCCGGTCAGCCGGATCTCGTTGCCGGCGGCCAACTGCTTGGCGATCTCCTCCAGCGTCGCCTCAAGCGCGCTCTTGGCATCTCCCGCCGAGAGGCCGCTGCGCTCGGCCACTCCACGAACCAACTCGTCCTTGTTCACGATTCCCATCTCAAGCACTCCCTTTTTCGAATTCCGCTCCGCTCTAGGCGGACTTGCGCCCGGCAAGCTAGTGCCTGCGCAGGTCGCCTCGACGGCAGCACCGCCTGCGAGGGCCGCGATCGGGGTGCTCGGCGGTCGGCACCGCATGTGAGCTCGGGGCCGGGCGCTAGGGTTGCGCGATGCGCTTTCGGCCCTCCCTCGCCCTCCCTCTGATCGTCGCGGCCCTGATGCTGGCGCCGGCTTCGGCAGCCTTGGCGGCGAACGAAATCGCCTACGAGTGCGACGTCGACATCTGCCTGCTCGACCCCGCCAACCCGAGCGCGGTCACCAACCTCACCTACAACGGCAGCACCAGCTACGACGAAAAGCCGATCTGGTCGCCGGACGGGAGCAAGGTCGCCTTCGTCAGCGACTTCTCCGACGCCGGGCACGGCGAGAGGAACGTCTTCGTGATGGCACCGGGGACGACCTACGACCCGCAGAACCTCGCGACCCGGATCACCGGCTACAGCTCGGGCGGCAAGCAGATCGCCGACCTCGCCTGGTCGCCGGACGGCAGCCGCATCGCCTACACGCGCGGCACCAACGCCGGCGACGACAGCGTCTGGGTCGTCAACGCCGACGGCACCACGACCTTCCCGCTGGAGATCGGCGGAACCGGCGCCAAGCGATACCCGAGCTGGTCGCCCGACAGCTCGAAGATCGCCTACGCCGTCGTCAAGAACGAGCCGGAACAGATCTACATCGCCCCCTCGAGCGGCGGCTTCGGCACGCCGCTGCCCAACGGCGTCGGCCACGAACCGAACTGGTCCCCGACCGGCTCGAAGATCGCCTTCGACGGTTACCAGGGTGGCAAAAACTTCGGCTACGTCGACCTCCACGTCGTCTCCCCCGACGGCAGCGGCACGCCGCTGATCGTCCCCGGCCCGTTCACGGAGTGGACCTTCAGCGCCTGGTCCCCCGACGGGGGGAGGATCGCCTATCGGTCGACCGCCGCGGGCAGTGCCACGGCCTACCGGGTGATGAACGCCGACGGCAGCGGCGACCATCCGCTGGCGAGTCCCGGGCCGGGCGACGCCCGTGACGTCTCCTGGTCTCCCGATGGCTCGAGGGTCGTCTACGAAGGCTCCGCCAGCGGGTCCAGCAACCTCTACCTCGCCAACGCCGACGGCTCCGGCGGCGCCCAGCCGCTGACCGGCGACGGCAAGAGCCAGGCACCGGCCTGGCGCGTGGTCAAGTCGACCCCGCAGGTGCCGCCGCCCCATCCGGGCGCGGAGAAGCCGAAGGTCGTCTGGATCACCAAACGGATCTTCGTCAGCGCGGGCCGGCCGGTTTTCGTCGCCTCCTACTACTGCAGCGCCCCCAGCTGCTCGGTCTCGACGGAGGGAAAGTCGAAGGGCGCGGTCGTCGCCGGCTTGAGGTTCCGTCCCGCCACCGCGAGCGTGCTCGCCAAGCCCAAGGGCAAGAAGAAGCCGAAGCTGGTCGTGGTCGGCAGCGGCAAGACGAAGATCCCGGGCGGAGCGACGCGCAAAGTGGCGCTGCGCCTGAACAAGATCGGCACCGCGCTGCTCAAGCAGCGCGGCAGGGCGACGATCCAGGTGACGCTCAAAGCCAAGCTGCAGGGCCAGGCCAAAGTCGCCACCGCCACGCACACGATCCACGTCGTCCTCAAGAAGACGAAGAAGAAGAAGTCGAGCTGAGCGCCCGGCGCAGGGCCGGGGCGAGGTCGCCTTTGCGCGCCACCGAGACGCCGCCCAGGCCGAGCCACTCGCTGAGCAGGCGCAGCTCGGCCGCCAGCTCCGCGGCGACGTGGGCGAGATCGGCGTGGGGCTCGGCGAAGGCGCCGCGCACCCGCAGCATGCCCGCCTGGCGGTCGCTCTTGAGGTCGACCCGGGCGACCAGGCGGTCGCCGAGCAGGAAGGGGAGGACGTAGTAGCCGTAGACCCGCTTGGGGGCCGGGACGTAGATCTCGATCCGGTAGCGGAAGTCGAAGAGGCGCTCGGCGCGGTCGCGGGCCCAGACGAGGGAGTCGAAGGGGGTCAGCAGGGCTCGCGCCGCGGCGGCCCGGCGCAGGCCCGCGGGCCGCTCGGCGATGAGGTAGGCGGGCTGGCTCCAGCCCTCGACCCGGACGGGGACCAGGCCGCCGTCCTCGGCGAGCTCGGCGACGCGGGCCTTCGACTCGGCGCGGGGGAGGCGGAAGTAGTCGCCGAGGTCGGCCTCGGTCGCGACGCCCAGCCGCTTCGCCGCGATCAGGACCAGCTGCCGCTGGGCCTCGTCCTGCGAGGGCGTCGGCGCCTCGAGGACCGCGCGCGGCAGCACCCGCTCGGGCAGGTCGTAGAGCCGCTCGAAGTTGACCCGGCGCGCCGCGCAGACGCGCCCGGCGAAGAACAGGTACTCGAGCGCGGTCTTCTCTTCGCTCCAGCTCCACATCTCTCGCGGCTCCCGCCGCCGCCCTTTCGCCGCCAGGTCCGAGGCCCGGATCGGCCCGCGCTCCCGCACCATGTCGAGCACGAACTCGAGCAGCTCGGGCTGCTCGGCCGCCACCCGCGCCACGCCTTTCCAGGCCAGCGCGTCGGCCCGCGCCATCCGCCAGCGCAGCAGCGGCTGCAGCTCGACCGGCACCAGCGAGGCCTCGTGCCCCCAGTACTCGACCAGGTCCCGCTGGCCCGCCCGCCGGGCCTTCCCGCCGGGGTTCTCGTGCCAGGCCAGCCGGTCCAGGGCCTCCCGCGGATACGGGCCGAGCCGCGAGAAGAGCGGCATGTAGTGGGAGCGGCAGAAGACGTTGACCGAGTCGAGCTGCAGCAGGCCGACGTCGTCGATCGCCCGCCGCAGGTGCCTGGCGTCGACCCGCCCGCTCGGCCGCGGGCGCCCGAAGCCCTGCGCGGCGAGCGCGAGGCGCCGCGCCTGCTCGGCGCTGAGGTCGAACTCGGAGCCGGTCGCCATCGGGCGATTCTCCCTGCACTTGTCGCCCAGGGGGCGACAAGTGCAGGGGCGAGAGCTGGTCGGAAGCTCTTATCGGGCCGCGAGCAGGCCGCGGGCGCGGAAGCTCGCGAGCGTTTCGCCGAAGCCCTCGCCGGCCGGGCGGCTGCTCCAGCCGAGCTCCGACCGGGCGCGATCGGCGACGGGAACCGGGTGGGAGGCGAGGAAGATCTGCTCGCCGCGGGCGATCAGCGGCGGGCGCTTGGTCAGGCCGGCGAGCGCCTCGCCGCCGGCGGCGATCGCGCGGGCGAGCGCCATCGGCATCACCGGGGGGAGCTTGGCGCGGGGAACGTGCTGCTTGACGGCCGTGGCGATCTCGCGCAGGGTGAGGTAGTCGCCGGAGAGGATGAAGCGATCCCCCGAGCGCGCCCGGGCCGCCGCCGCGAGGTGGCCGGCGGCGACGTCGCCGGCGTGGACCACGGGCATCCCGCCCGGCAGCAGCATCGGGATCTTGCGCTCGGCCAGGCGCAGCAGCAGGTCGTTGAGGGCGACGGTCACCACCGGGGCCGGGCCGTAGACGGCGGCGGGGTGGAGGAAGACGGCGTCGAGGCCGCGCTCGCCGGCGGCGGCGACGAGGCGGTCGGCCTCCTGCTTGGAGCGCTCGTAGGCGGTCGGCCGCGGCTCGGGGTCGAGGCGCGACTCGTCGAACGGCACCCCCGGCGTCCAGGCGAAGACGTCGATCGTGCTGGTGTAGACGAGGCGCGCGACCCCGTGCGCCAGGCAGGCCTCGACCACGTTGGCGGTGCCGCCGACGTTGACGGCGCGGAAGTCCTCCGGGTCCAGCCGCCACTGCTCCGGCAGGCCGGCCGCGTGGAAGACCCGCTCGCAGCCGGCGACCGCGGCGGCCACGCCGGCGGCGTCGGTGAGGTCGCCGCGAACCGCCGCGACCCCGTCCGGGAGCAGGCCGGCGGCGCGCTCGGGGTCGCGGACCAGCGCCCGCACCTCCTCGCCGCTCGCCGCGAGCTGCGCCGCGACGGCGTGTCCCACGGTCCCGGTGGCGCCGGTGACCAGCACCGGGCTCATGGGCGCACCTCGGTTATCCCTGTACCGGCCGGAAGCATGCGGTCAATCTATGGCCTGCCGAGGGCGGCGCCGGGCTCAGAGGGCGTAGGCGGTCAGATCCTTCGGGGCGCCCTTGGCGCTGAAGCGGCGCTTTCTCGCCGTCGCGGCCAGCGCCGGACCGAGCTCGGCGAGCACCCGGTCGGAGATCAGCAGCTCGCCCGGCCTGCCGGCCTCGCAGAGGCGGGCGGCGATGTTGACGTCGACGCCGAGGTAGTCGCCGCCGATCTTGCGTGGGCGGCCGAGGTGGATGCCGGTTCGCAGCCGCGGACGGTGGCCGTCCACCTCCACCGAGGCGCAGCGCTCGCTCGCCGCGCAGGCGGCCTCGACCGCGCTCGGCGCGTCCCAGAAGGCCGCCATCAGCCCGTCGCCGAGGCGCTTGACGACCTCGCCGCGATGCTCGGCGATCGGCGGCTCGATCGCCTCGGTGACCTCGCGCAGCAAGCGGATCGCGGCGGCGTCGCCGGCCTCCAGCGCCCAGCTGGAGAAGCCGACGAGGTCGGTGAAGAGGATCGCCACGTCGACCTTGCCGCGGCCGCGGTCCTGGGACTCGGCCAGCCGCTGCCAGGCCTGGACGGCGGTCAGGCCGAGCTCGCCGAAGAGGCCATGCTCGTCGCCGCGGAAGGCGACCAGCTGGCGCGCCGCGAGGTCCGAGGGGCGGCCGCGGGCGGTCGAGAGCCGGTCGAGGAAGCGGTCGTCCCCAAGCGAGCGCTCGCGAGCCTGGCGCGCCCTCGCGACCAGGCGGGGGTCGCGGTTGAGCCTGCGCACGGAGAGGAAGAATCGGTTCATGGGCTGGACGATGAGCGTTCGATCGTCCAGACGCATACTCACAGGCGTCTCACGGTTCCGCGATCCGCATAGGCTGGCGCCATGGGAAAGATCAGCGGCACCGCGGAAATCGAGATCGAGGCGCCGATCGCCGCCGTCTACGCGGCCGCGGCCGACGCCGAGGGCACCACCGAGTGGCAGTCGGAGATCCAGATCGCCGAGTGCCTCGAACGCGATGCCGAGGGCCGGCAGCTGGTGGTGCGGATGGAGACGGAGACCGCGATCAAGACGATCGACTCGACCCTCCGCTACGACTACGAGGAGCCGATCCGGATCTCCTGGGCCCAGGAGAAGGGCGATCTCAAGGCGGTCGCCGGCAGCTGGGAGCTGGAGGACCTGGGCGGCGGGCGCACCCATGTCACCTACAGCCTCGAGGTCGATCCCGGGCGGATCCTCGGGATGGCGATGCGGGGGCCGGTCGTCGGCGTCCTGCGAGGGAAGATGGTCGACAGCATGCCCGGCAAGCTGAAGACGTTCGTCGAGAAGGATTAGGCTCGCCGCGATGGCGGCGCGGATACTGATCCTGGGAGCCGGCTTCGGCGGCCTCGAGCTGGCGACCACGCTCTCGGAGTCGCTCGGCGAGGAAGCCGAGGTGACCCTGATCGACAAGGGCGAGGCCTTCGTCTTCGGCTTCTCGAAGCTCGACCTGATGTTCGGTGCCGCCGCGCCGGAGGCGGTGCGGATGCCCTACGCCGAGTTCGTCAAGCCGGGGGTGCGGGTGCTGCGGGAGACGGTGACCGCGATCGACCCCGAGGCAAGCCGGGTGAGCACCGACGCCGGCACCCACGAGGCCGACTTCCTGGTCATCGCGCTCGGCGCCGACTACGACTTCGAGGCGACCCCCGGCCTGCGCGAGGCCGGCAACGAGTTCTACTCGGTGGCCGGCGCCGAACGGCTGGCCGAGATCATCCCCGCCTTCTCCAGCGGCCACGCGCGTGATCGGCGTCTGCGGGGCGCCCTTCAAGTGCCCGCCGGCGCCGAGCGAGTGCGCGCTGCTACTCGACGACGGCTGCGCGAGCGCGGGGTGCGCGACGACTGCCGGATCTCCTTCGTGATCCCGCTGGCGAGCCCGGTTCCGCCCTCGCCCGAGACCTCGGCGGCGCTCGAAGCCGAGTTCGCCGAGCGCGGGATCGAGCTGATCGTCGGCCGCCGGATCGCAGCGCTCGACCCCGGGCGGTCGGTCGCCGTGCTCGACGACGGCGCCGAGCTCCCCTTCGACCTCTTCCTCGGGGTGCCCAAGCACCGCGCCCCCGACGTCGTCCTCGCCAGCGGCATGACCGAGGACGGCTACGTGCCGGTCGACCCGGCGACCCTGCGGACCCGCTTCGCCGGGGTCTACGCGGTCGGCGACGTCGCCACCGCCGGGGTTCCGAAGGCGGGCGTCTTCGCCGAGGGCGCGGCGCGGATCGTCGCCCAGCACCTGCTCGCCGAGATCGCGGGCGGGGACGAGCCGGGCCGCTCACCTCGGCCAGGGCACCTGTTACATCGAGTTCGGCGAGGGCCGGATCGGCAGCGTCGACATCGACTTCCTCTCCGGCCCCGCCCGCAGCGGCAGCTTCAACCCGCCCTCGGCCGACAGATGGCGCCGAGAAGGAGAGCTTCGGCTCCAGCCGCCGCGCCCGCTGGTTCGGGTGAGCCCGCCGGTCAGCGCTTGCGACTTTGACCACCCCTGAGTGGGGGCAATGTCGCAAGCGGCTCGCTGGCTAGCTAGGAGACGCGCAGCACGTGCGCCCGGTTCGGCGCGACGTCCCCGTCGAGCACCTCCAGGTAGGCGGTCTGGACCGCCTCGAAGCCCTCGCTCCGGACCGGCCTCAGCCAGCCGCCGGCCCACTCGCAGAACGGGTGCCAGGCATCGGCGACCCGGGTTGCGAGCCCGTCGCTGCCCCAGTCGCCGATCCGCTTCTCGATCCGATCGGGGGCGAAGAAGAAGGCGGGCCTGGGGCCGGGCAGCTCGGCGCCGGCGCCGGCGCCCATCTCCTCCCAGTGGGTGACGCCGACGGTGACGCTGGCGGCGAGCCCGTCGCCGAAGTGGGAGTGGACGGCAAGCCGGACGTCGGCGTCGCCGGCGATGTCGACGTAGGTGGCGGGACCGCGCTTGAGCGAGCCGATCTCCTCGTAGGCGATCACCCGGTCGTAGACCCCGAGCCCGCTGACGAACTCGCGGTTGCGCGGCGAGGTGAGGCCGATCAGCTCGGCCCCCGGGCGGCGCGAGAGCGGGAAGGCGGCGGCCAGCGCGGTCTTGCTGGAGGCGCTGGAGATCAGGATCGGCCCGCGCTCTGGGAGGCCGTCGTCGGCGAGCCGGTCGTCGATCAGGAAGGAGGTGAAGAAGAGCGGTCGCAGCAGCATCTGCAGGTCCTCGGTCTCGGGCCGGTGGAAGGGGTCGGCGTCGACGAACGAGTAGCTCTGGTAGACGGCCGGCAGCGCCGCCCGGTGGGGCGCCGCGTCGGCGAAGCCGCCCGGCGCCGGCGGCCGGCGTCACCGCCAGGTAGGAGGAGGGCGGCAGGTAGCCGAAGACGCGGCGGCCCTCCTCGACCCCCTCGGCCTCGCTGCGCTCGACCGTCGCGAACCCCCACATCGGCACCCGTCCCCAGCCGTCCTCGGCGGGGAAGAAGCTCCAGTAGGATATCGCCTCGCCGAAGACCGCGTAGGTGACGTTGTTGGCGGTCAGCCCGAAGCTCTCGACCCGCAGCAGCGCCTGCCCCGGCCCCAGCTCCGGCGCGGCCGACTCCGCGAGGCGGGTCTCGCGCAGGTCGTCGCGATTGACGAGGAAGTCGGTCACCGGCCGATGCTCTCACGCACACCGCCGAATCTCCACCCTCCGGCCGAGGCCGAGCGCGCATCCGGATCGACCACAGCACCCCTGGGGGGCTTGGCGGCGGCGGCCGGCGCTAACTTCCCGGCCAGCCGATGGAGAGTGGACGGGAGACAGTCAAGAGGCGGAGCGCCGTCGCGTCGGCGGCGCTGGCGCTGCTCTCGGTCCTCGCGACCGTGGTCGGAATCGGCCTGCTGGGCCCGCTGGTTGCCGTCGTCGGGCTGGTCTGGCTGGTCACCTACACGCTGCGCCGGGTCGGGGTCGACCCGCCGGACCCGCCGCGGCCGCGGCTCTCGCCGGCCGGGCTGCGGGAGCTCTGGGACTACCTCGGGCGGTTGATCGCCTGGGCTGCCCCGAGCGTCCCCTTCCTCGCCCCGTCGCTCACCTTCATCGCCGTCACCTGGCCGCTCGCCGAGTCCTCCTCGGAGACGCTGCGCTTCCAGGAACAGGCCTCGCAGATCCTCCTGGTGCTGCTGATCGGCTACGTGATCGAGGCCGGAGCGCTGCGCTGGCGCAGCCAGTCGGTCGACTGGCTGCTGAGCCTGGTCACGGTGGCGATCCTGCTGGTCGGGGAGACCTGCGCGCTGATCGACCTGGCGACCGACGACCCCGGCCACGCCGACGTGATCGCCGGCGCGATGGCGGCCGGGGTGGTGGCGATCCTCACCGCGGCGGTCCAGGGCTCGGCGACGGTGCGGCCCGACCGCTGACCGCGTAGCGGCCGATCCGCGAGGCGTCGAGGTCGCGGCGGACCAGCCGCCGCAGGAAGAAGGTGCAGGCGATCACGTGGATCCGCGACTGGGTCGAGGCGTAGAAGCGCCTCGAGAGGCCGCCCAGTCGCGGGTAGTAGTTGGCGACCTCGATCTCGACGTGGAGCCGGACCTTGTCCCAGTCGGGGTAGTCGTGGCGGGAGACGTCGAGCTCGAGGTAGCCGTTGCTGTCGCGGCCGCGGCCGGAGACGAGCAGGCCGCGGTCGATCTGCCAGCGGACGATCCCCCGGCAGCGCCCGAGCTCGTACTCCGGCGCGCGGAAGGTCAGCAGCGGCAGCCGCGGCGTCAGCAGCACGACCGAGCGCTCGCTCTCGGTGTAGTGGACGTGCATCAGGCCGAGCGTGAAGCGGCGCAGCGAGCTCCAGTAGGTGCGGGCGGCGCGCTCGAGGTGCTCGGCGTCCCAGAGGCCGGCGATCTCGGCTGCCGGGAGGATGATGTCGGCGCTCTGCTTGGAGGTGACGGCGCCGGTCTCGGGGTCGAGCGAGGTCTCGTCGGTGGGGGTGTGCAGGATCGCGCCGGCGATCGTCTGCGTGCGCCTGCGGCGGATCCACGCGGGGAGCATCGATCCAGTATCGCGAGTGCCCCGCCCCGCCCGGCGGGCGTAGCCTTGCCGGCCGATGGCGCCCACCCAGCAGCAGACCCGTGCCGCCGCGGCGATGGTCGTCGGCGGGATCGCCTCGGTGCAGTTCGGGGCGGCCCTGGCGACCACCCTCTTCGCCGAGGTCGGCACTGCCGGCGCGGTCTTCCTGCGCTCGCTGTTCGCCGCCCTGCTGCTGCTCGCCGTCGCCGGCCGCGCCGCCGCCGGCGTGCGCCGGTCGCAGCTGCGCGACGTCGCCCTCTTCGGCTTCGTGCTGGCGGCGATGAACCTCTGCTTCTACGCCTCGCTGGAGCGCCTGCCGCTGGGGGTCGCGGTGACCCTCGAGTTCGTCGGCCCGCTCGGCGTCGCCGTCTTCGGCTCGCGCCGCCGCCGCGACCTGCTCTGGGCGCTCCTCGCCGGGCTCGGGATCGTGCTGCTCAGTGGCGGCGCCGGCGGCGGCGGGATCGACCCGCTCGGCGCGGCGCTGGCACTCGCCGCCGGCGCCTTCTGGGGCGCCTACATCCTGCTCAGCGACCGCGTCGGAACCCACGGCCCGGGGCTCGGCGGCCTCGCCGCTGGCGATGTCGTTCTCGGCCCTGCTGGTGGCGCCGTTCGGGCTCGCCGCCGGCGGTGCCGAGCTGGTCGAGCCGGCGGTGCTGGCGGTCGGGCTCGGCGTCGGCGTGCTGAGCTCGGCGATCCCCTACGCGCTCGAGCTGGAGGCGCTCCGGCGACTGCCGAACGCCGTCTTCGGGGTGCTGATGAGCCTGGAGCCGGCGGTCGCAGCGCTGGTCGGGTTCCTCGCCCTCTCACAGGGCCTGGCCCTGACCGAGGCGGTGGCGATCGCGCTGGTCGTCGTCGCCAGCGCCGGCGCGCTGCGCTCGGCGGCGACCCCGGCCTCGCCCTGAGCCGGGACGCTCACTCCGGCTCGGGGTCAGGCTCCGGCTCGGGCATCTCGAACAGCGAGAGCACGGCGCGGGCGCGGATCGCCTCGCCGGTCGCAGTCTCCATCCGCCGGTTGGCCCGCGCCTGCACCTCCAGGCAGTCGGCCAGGGTGGTGTCGAGGACCCTGCCGATTTCCTGCCAGCCCTCCTCGTCGACCCAGAACGGGATCCGGATCAGGTAGCGGTCGTCGCGAGCGTCGAAGACCCCTGCCTCGACCGAGCGGTCGACGTCGGCGCCGATCCGCTCGCCGATCTCGGTCGAGATCCGCCGCCGTTCCTCGATCGAGAGCTGGGCCCAGTGTTCGGCGTCGAAGTTCTGCTCGGCCGCTGCGTAGACGGGGTCGGGCCCGTCCTCGCCGCGGCGCTCGTCGACCTGCTGGACGAAGCCGATCTTGAACAGTTCCTCCAGCTGCGCCGCGACCTCGCCGACCGGCCGCCGGATCTCCGCCGCGATCTCAGCGGCGGTGGCGGTCTTGACATGGGCGATCGCGACGAGGATCCGGCCGCTGCTGGACTCGGCCTGCACGCGCTTGAGCTCGCGGCTCCTGGCCCCCTGCCTGTCGAGCTGTTCGCCGCGGGCCACCGCGGTCGCCCTTTCGGGGCCGAGGAACGGCGCCAGTGCGAGGTAGGTGGCGAGCGGCAGCAGGGCCGGCAGCGACTCCGGGGCGAGGAGCGGACCGTGTTGCGGCAGAGCGCGAAGACGGCGGCGACGATCGCCTCCGGGGCGAGCGGCGGCGCCTGCGGCCAGAAGCGCCGTCCCCCGGCCAGCAGCGACCAGAGCGGCCGCATCGCCTCCAGTCGCCGCCGCTGCGCGGTCGGTCCCTCGGCGAGGTAGCCGTCGAGGACGAGCTGCGCCAGCAGCGGCCGCGAGGCGAGCAGGCCGAGCAGGGCGCCGAGCGCCGCCCGCACCCCGTCCGGCCAGCTCGTGTTGCGGCGGAAGGCCGGCATCACGGCGGCGGCGATCTGGGCACCGGCGCTGTCGATCGCCGCCAGCAGCAGCTCGCGCTTGCCGGCGAAGTTCGCGTAGAGGGTCTTCGGGGACATCGCCGCCTGTTTGGCGACCTGCTCCATCGTCGTCTCCACGTACCCCTGTTCGGCGAGCAGGGCCTCGAAGGCGCGCAGAGCGCGCTCGGCGTGGTCGTGGGCTTCGGGGGTCTCGGTCCTGACCGGCGGCCGGCGGCCGGGTCGCAGCGGCCGGGCCGGCGGCCGGTAGGCGCCCAGCAGCTCGACCGTTTCCCCGGCGACGGCCGCCAGCGACTCCTCTTCGCCGTTCAGCAGCCGGGTGCGGGCGACGTCGGCGAGCGCCCCGGTCAGCGCCGTGACCAGCTGCGGCGGCATCGTCTCGCCGGCTGCCCCCGGGCCGAGCGCGGCGCCGACGTTGGCCCCGTCGAGCGCCCCGTCGAGCATCCGCGCGGCCTCCGGCCCGGCGGCGAAGGACTCGACCAGGCAGAGCCGCGCCGCGGCGGGCAGCTCGACGAGCCGCGCCGCCAGCTCCGCGACCGAGCCGGGGCCGGCCGCCGCCCTCAGGAGGGCATCGAGGGTGGAGAGGAAGCAGGCCTGCTTGTCGGCGAAGAGGTCGTAGAAGGAACGGCTGGAGACGCCGGAGATCTGGCAGAGATCGGCGACCCGGGTGGCCACGTAGCCGCGTTCGGAGGCGCTGGTGACCATCGCGCCGAAGAGCCGTTCGCGCTGGTTCTCGGCGACCTGCTGGGCAGGCGTGCCGGGACCCGGACGCAGCATCCGGGTCCGCAGCAGATCCGACTCTCCCCAGGGCGTGGCGACCATTCGCGCGTGCCTATCCGCGACCGTATTGAAAAAGTTCGATGTTCAAGAGGGCTTGTCCCATTTTCTCTCTAATGTCGATTCCGGGGCCATTGTGTTACCCAAAGTGGCACAAATGACTTGACAAGGAAACGTACCGTTGTCTATCTTCGCAGCAGCCTCGGAGGGAGGAGATGCAGTGAAAGCACCAGCGCAAAAGGAAACGCGCCAGCCAGACCCCAGTTCCCCGGCCGCTCTCGGCGCCCCCGATCGGCGCTCCGATCGCGAGCGCATCGTCGCCGGAATCGGCAAGGCGGTCACCGAGCAGGGCCACGCCAAGCTCGCCGTGGAGGACGTGCTGCGCTACGCCGGGGTCTCCCGCGAGACCTACGAAGCGCAGTTCGCGACCACCGAGCAGGGCGTGCTCGCCGCGCAGGAGGCCTTCATCGAGCGCCTCTGGCTGGAGATCGTCAGCGCCTGCGAGATCGACCGTGCCTGGATCCTCAATGTCCGAGCGGCTCTCTCCGCCGGCCTCGCCTACATCGGCGAAGCCAGCGAGCTGGCCCGCGTCTTCGCGGTCGAAGCCGCGGCTTCGAGCATGGCCGTGAACGAGCAGCAGTTCGTCGCCCTCGACCGCTTCGCGACCCTGCTGCAGGGCGGGCGGGATCAAGAGGGGGTCCCCGAGCTGCCGCCGATGACCGAGCGGGTGCTGATCGGCGGCATCGTCTCGGTGGTCACCGCCCGCCTGCTCTCCGAGGACGCCCAGGGACTCGAGGACCTCGAGCCGGAGCTGACCGAGCTCGTGCTGGTCTTCTACCTGGGCCGGGACGAGGCGCGAGCGCTCGTCCGCGGCTGAGCCCGGCAAGCGCTCAGAAGGCGCTCAGAGGGGCCAGCGCCAGCCGGGTCAGCTCCGGGGCCTTGGCCGGCAGCGAGGCCTCGTTCCCGTGAACGATCTCGCGCTGGATCACCGACCAGATCCCGGCCGCGGTGGCCTCGAGGACGACCCGCGGGGCCGCTCCCTCGATCCCGCTCGGAGCCTGGCCCGGTTCGAGGAAGGCGATCAGCGAGTCCATCGTCGCGTCGGCGCGGTCGAGGGCGCTCGGCCCGGCGGCGGGAAGCTCGAAGAAGGCGAGGCGGGCGAACGTCGGGTGGCCGGCGATGTGCTCGGTCAGCGCCCGCATCCCGGCGCCGATCGCCCCCGGCCCGTCGCCGGCGGCGCGGAAGGCGGCGAGGCTGACCCGCAGCACCTCCTCGGAGAGGATCTCGTAGGCGGCGAGGAACGCGTCGCGCTTGCTGGCGAAGTTCTCGTAGAAGGTCTGGTTGGAGGTGCCCGCGGCGGCCGAGATCGCCGGGATGCTGAGCGAGCCGTAGCCGCGCTCGACGCCGACCCAGGCGGCGGCGCGGACGATCCGCTCGCGCTGGCTCAGCTCGGCGCGGCTGCGGGGGCTGTCGGGGGGCTCCTCCCAGCCGGGCAGCTCGGGGTCGATCGGCGCGGGGGAGGGGGCGGGCACGCCGGCCGCCGCGACCGCCTGCCTGGTGGCCGCGCCATCGGGGGCCAGATAGCTGAGCGCCCACTCCACGAGCGGGTCGACGAGGCCCGGCAGCGCGGCGACGCTGTCGCCGCGCAGGTGGCGGTAGATGACCCCGCCGAGCCCGGCGATCACGGCCCGGGCCGAGTTGCTGGCCGCCTCGCTCGGCGCCGTCTTCATCCCGAAGCCGTGCCAGGCCATCTGCTCGAAGGTGTCCCAGGCGCGCTCGCGGTGGACGACGCTGGCGCCGCCCAGGGTCAGCGAGTCGACGATCACGAAGGAGGCGACCGCCGGTTCGGAGACGACGATCTCCATCAGCTCGGCCAGCGCCGCGACGCGGCCGGCCTCGCGATTCGCGGCGGATTCGTAGGCGGCCTCGAGGCGGCCGGCCATCGCGGCGATCAGCGTGTCGTAGGTCGCGAGGAAGCACTCGTCCTTGTTGGCGAAGTGGTCGTAGAAGGTCGTCTTCGAGACGCCGGCGAGGGTGACCAGCTCGCGCATCGTCGTGCTGCCGAAGCCGTGGTGGGCGACGACCTCGACCATCGCCGTTTCCAGCCGCGAGCGCTGGTGGCGGGCGACCTCCTCCGGCGCCAGTTTGCCGGGGCCGCCACTGAGTCGAGGATAGGCCGATCCCGGCGCTGGAGTCACGATCTGGACGATAGACCGCTTGAAGTACCGTTATGTACTGCCAATACCAATAGTAAGTATTACGAGAATTCATGTACACGGTTTGACATCTGCCGGGGCCTCGTGGGGATCGGCGCCGGGTGGAGCCGCCCTTCATACTCGTCGCATCGAACCCCGAGCGTGGCCCAGGTCTCCGAGAAAGTGGCGCCATTGAAGAAGACCGCCGAGGAACCGCGATGGAGCGGCTGACCTCGTTCGACACCTCGTTCCTCGTCAACGAGCGCGGCAACGCCCACATGGCGATCGGGGCGGTGCTGATGTTCGCCGGGACGCCGCCGGCGCAGGCCGACTTCCTCACCCACATCCGCTCCCGCGTGCACCAGCTGCCGCGCCTGCGCCAGCGCCTGCAGCCGCCGCCGCTCGGGCTGGGGACGCCGTTCTGGGTCGACGACCCGCACTTCGACATCCACCGCCACGTGCACCGGGTCGAACTCCCCGCGCCCGGCGGCGAGGGCCGGTTCCGCGAGCTGGTCGGCGAACTGCTGGCGCCGCCCCTGGAGCGGGTCAAACCGCTCTGGGAACTGACCCTGGTCGAGGGCTTCGCCGAGGACCGCTTCGCGATCGTCTACAAGACCCACCACGCGATGGCCGACGGGATCTCGGCGGTCGACATCGGGATGCTGCTGTTCGACGTCGAGCCGGTCAGCGAGCCCGCGCGCACCGAAGCCCCCTGGTCGCCGAGCCGGCCGCCCTCGCGGCTGCACCTGGCCGGCCGCGCCGGCGCCGGCGTGCTCGCCACCCTGGGCCGCTTCGGGCAGTGGCTGCGCCGTGCCTTCCGCAACCCCGCCCGGGCCCGCCGCCGCGCCGCCGACGGCCTCGCCGGGCTCTGGGAGGTGACCTGGAACCTGGCCCGGCCGGCGCCGAAGATCCCGCTCAACGCCGCCAGGGTCGGGGCCGGGCGCAGCTTCGGCTGGCAGGCCTTCGAGCTCGACGAGTTCAAGCGGATCAAGAACGCGCTCGGCGGCACCGTCAACGACGTCTCGCTGGCGGTCGCGGCCGGCGCCCTGCGCCGCTGGCTGGTCGAACGAGAGGTCGCCGTCGAGGGGCTGGAGCTGAAGGCGCTGGTCCCGGTCTCGATCCGCACCGAAGACGAGCACGGCGAGCTCGGCAACAAACTGACGGCGATGCGGGGGCCGCTGCCGGTCGGGGTCGAGGACCCGGCGGAGCGGCTGCGCACCGTGTCGGCGGCGATGGACGGGCTGAAGTCCTCCAAGCAGCCGCTGGGGGCGGAAGCGATCTGGGGGCTGAACGACTGGTTCCGCGACTTCGCGCCGTCGCTGCTGCTCGCCCCGACCGCGGCGATCAACTTCTCCACCCGCCTCTTCAACCTCCTGGTCACCAACTTCCCGGGGCCGCAGATCCCCTTCTACGTGCTCGGCCGCGAGCTGACCGCGATCTACCCGGTCGGCTTCCTCGCCCACCGCCACGCCCTGGCGATCGCGATCCTCAGCTACAACGGCCAGGTCAGCTTCGGACTGCTCGCCGACCCCGAGTCGCTGCCGGACGCGGACCGGATCGGCGACCACGTCTGCGCCGCGGTCGCCGAGTTGCGAACCTTGGCGGGTGAGTGAGAAGGCGGCAGCGGCGGCCCGCGCGACCGTGCGGGGGCGGGTCCAGGGGGTTGGGTTCCGCGACGCGGCGGTGACCCGGGCACGCGAGCTGGGGGCGATGGGCTGGGTCCGCAACGCGGACGACGGCAGCGTCCTCGTCCACGCCGAGGGCGGCGAGGGGGCGGTCGCCGAGCTGCTCGCGTTCCTCGGCGAGGGGCCGCCCGGGGCGGCGGTCGAGGAGGTGGCGAGCGAGCCCGTCAAGGCCGAGGGGCACGAGCAGTTCGCGGTGCGCGGGGTCAGCGCCGGCGCCTTCGTCGTCCAGGAGCACCAGGCGACCGCCCACCACTACGACCTGCGGCTCGAGGTCGGCGGCACGATGCGCTCCTGGGCGGTGCCGAAGGAGCCCTCGATGGACCCGGCGGTGAAGCGGCTGGCGATCGAGGTCGGCGACCACGAGATCGCCCACAACGAGTTCGAGGGTGAGACCGACGGCGGCTGGGTGCGGATCTGGGACCGCGGCACCTACGAGCAGGGCGGCCGGGTGCCGTGGCCGCAGGCGCTGGAGCGCGGCCACGCCGTCTTCGTCCTCCACGGCGAGAAGCTGAGCGGCGGCTTCGCGCTGCAGCGCACCCGTCGCGGCGAGAAGCCCCAGTGGCTGCTGATCAAGCGCCGCGAAGCCTGAGCGGCGGGGTTATTCGAGCTCGAAGCTGGTCAGGTCCTGGCCGAAGATCGGGCTGATCACCAGGCGGTCCGCCTCGACTTCCGGGGAGACGAAGGTCGAGAGCGTCAGGGTGCCGAACGGCGCCCACGGCGCCTGCTTCATGTAGTCGCGGTCGAGGGCCGCGTAGGCGGCTTCCTGCTCGGGCCCGAGGACTTCGCGGCCGAGTCGCTCGACCCGCTTGTCCAGTGCCGGGTCGACGAACTGCGACCAGTTGGTGTTGCCGACCGGCTGCAGGCTGGCGGCGGTCAGCTGCGGCGCGAAGTAGTCGCTCGGGTGCGGGTAGTCCTCGAACCAGTTGGTCCAGCCGGTGTCGAGGTCGGGGGTCGAGAGGTTGCCGATCACCGTGAAGAAGTTCTCGGCGTTGACGACTTTCAGCGTCGTCTCGAAGCCGAGCTCGCGCAGCACCCCTTCGTAGTATTCGGCCGCTTCGCGGTTGGGCTCCGAGCTGATTCCCCAGACGGTGATCCTGCGGTCGGCGGGGTCGGCGGCGGCGACCAGTTCCTTCGCCTTGGCGAGGTCGTGCGGGTAGGGCGTGTAGGGCCTGTAGCCGGGCATCTTCGGCGGCAGGATCTGCTGGGTCGCCTTCATCTGGCCGGCGTAGATCCGTTCCAGGGCGGCGGGGTCGATCGCGTAGTTGACCGCGCGGCGCACCCGCACGTCGTCGAACGGCGGCTGCCGCGCGTTCATCCAGAAGTAGTAGAGGTTGATCTGCGGCGAGGTGCGGAACTGGGTGCCCTCGTACTCGCGCTTGATCGCCGCGTAGCGGTCGGCCGGCGGCGGGTTCTGCATCCAGTCGTAGCGGCCGCGCTCGACGTCGGCGAGCTGGCTCTGCGGGTTGGTGACCACGGTGACGTCGATCGCGTCCATGTGGCCGCCGGGCAGCTGCGGCAGCAGCTCCGCGTTGTTGCGGGCCCACTCGGGGTTGCGTTCGTAGCGCCAGCTCCGGCCCGGCTTCGTCTCGACGATCTCGTAGGGGCCGGTGGCCGGCGGCGGCGAGGCGGTCTGGTCCTCCGCCGGGGTGCCCGGCGGCAGCGGCGCCACGAACATCATCGCCAGCTCGTTGCTGAAGGTCCCGCGCGGCTCGACCAGATGGATGACGATCTTGCCGCTGCGGTCGTCGGTTTCCACACCGTCGATCCCACCGCGTTTGGTTTCCGCGAACCGTTCGGCGCCGACGATGTCGAGGTAGAAGGGGGAGCCCGGCGAGTTGATCCTGAAGAGCCGTTCGAGCGTGCGGGTGAAGTCGGAGGCGCGGACCGGCGTCCCGTCGGAGTACTTCAGGCCCGGCCGCAGGAACAGCGTGTAGGTCCGGCCGTCGGCGCTGATCCGCGGCAGCGACTTCGCCAAACCGGGGATCACCTCGGTGCCGGCGTCGCCTTCGGCGTGGGCGTAGGTGAGCAGCGGGACGTAGACGTTCCACATCGCCGTCCAGCCTTCGATCGTGAACGAGAGGGCCGGGTCGAGGTAGTCGGGAAAGCTGGCGTAGGTCGCGCGCAGGGTCGTCCGGTTGGTTTCCCCCGGGGACGAGCTGCCGCAGGCACCGAGGCCCAGGGCGGCGAGCGTTGCGACGATCGCCAGTGCTGACAACTTCTTCACGCGACTCCCTTTCGTCGGCAGCATCCTTTCACGACCAAGGGATCATCGCCGGCTCGGTCTCCAACGACCAGGCCAGGGAGATCTACCCGGATGGCTGGGAGAAAGATGACCCTTACCACTTGAGTGTTGTATAACACTCAACCGTGCTGCCCGAATTCACCTTTAGCAAGGCTCGGGGGATCAAACCGTTCGAGCGAGATCGCAGCCTCGACCTGAACGAGCTCGAGTGGCCCGCGACCACGGTTCCGGATGGATGGGAGCAACAGGACGGTTCGCTGCGGCGAATCATCAAGCGACACAAGGAGCGGGTTCCGGTCGAGCTCGAAGAGTCCATCCTGAGGTTTCCCTCGGCTCCGATTCACGGCCTCCAGCGTCTGCACTCCCACCATGTGTCGCTGGGGATGGCGGAAACCTTCCACACCTTCCGGGTCCTCCGTTCCTCGGACGCGAGCGTCCAGGAGGAGAAGGTGAAGCGGATCTTCCTCATGAACACCGGGCTCAACGAGCGCGACAAAATGGGCTTGTACTACACGCTCGCGGCGAACCTGATCCAGAAAGACGAACACACGGTCTGCATAGTCAGGCCCTTCCCCGGCCACCTGACGAGGTTTCCGTTTCAGGCGTTTGCCGAAACGCCGCTCGATCGCTATCTCTGGGACGGCTCTCACCTGTTTCGCCAGTTCCTCCGGTACATGGTCGAGACCCAGTGGCTGCTCAGCGTCCTCGCGCGTCGCTCCACCTATCGCTTCGCGTCGGGCGCCAACCTGCTGGCCGAGAGCGAGGACGCAGAAAACAGCCGCCTGGACGCCGACTTCCTGGCGACCGAGATGCAGGCCAGGTGGGTGGAGCTGTGGGAGCAGTCTCGCCTGACCTTGAAAAAGACCTCGAAACGGCGGCGGGGGGCGCCGAAAATCGACGACAAACCGCCGGAGCTGGGGCTGTTCAAAGCCAGCATCGTCGCGCTCCGCGAGCTGCTGGACCTCGACGACGCCTACGCCGGCCACGGGGGCGACGACGATCCGGACGCCGTGGTCGATCCCGCGCTGCATGTGATCGGCTACAGCCTGGGAGGCTTCACCGCGCAATCCATCTTCATGTCGTGGCCGTTTCTGATCGGCTCCTGCAGCACCCTGCTGGGCGGCGGGGCGCTGCGTCAGCTGGCCCCCTCGGCGTTCGCGCACCCCGAGGAGTGGCAGACGGTTCTCCACTCGCTCCGCTATGAGCTCGACGACCTCATGATGAGCGACGACGTCGGCATCAGCGAGGACTCCGTCGCCGGCGTCGACATCGAACTCTTCACCTTCTTCAAGCGCACCTTCTACGAGGTGTTCCAGCAGGACTACCAGGGCAGCTTCCAGACGCGTCTCGCGGCCTTCCGCAAACGCATGCTGTTCGTGGTCGGCGGGAACGATCCGATCGTGCGGCCCGAGAGCGTCCTCGACTCCGGTCCGCCCGGCGGCATCAACCTGCTCGAGATCGGTGGGATCGGGCACTTCCTGGACAGCCGCTCCGAAGACCCGGAGGAGGAGAAGCAGAGGTCCTTCTGGATCCCGGAGATGTCATCGCTGATGTCACGCTTCGCCGACGGGACGGCGGAGGATCAGGCAAGGGAAAAGGGCGTCACGTCCTTCGACCGGGAGATGACCCACCCGGCGCACTCCGTGGATGAGTTCGATCACGTCTTCAACCTCGGGAAGAAGGTCGCCACCGAGGGGCCGATGGGGAGGTTGGCCGCGGCGGAGCTGCTGGCGATCGGCCCGGACGGCGCTCTGCCGAGCGGCACCTTCGAGCGCTGCCTGGACGATCTCCTGGCGCGAGTCGAGTCGACGAAAGAGGACGACGACGGGGTGCTCTTCATGCTCAGGAACGAGATCCCCACCCTGCTGCTGCATGACGGGTTGATTCGCGAACGGGCGACGGCGCTGTATCACGACGATCCCGGGATCGTTCGCTACTGCCACGGGATCGAGCGCCGCCGCACACTGGTCGAGAACAACATCGGCAAGGTTTGCATCGTCCTTCCCTGGAACGCCCGCAGCATCATGGAGCGGATGGACCGCCATCCGGGGTACCCGAGCCAGGCGGAGAGCGCCGGGGGGCAGGTGCGGCACCGGACCACGCCGGCCGAAGCGTGGGGGGCGTGCGTGGACAACTGCAACAAGCTGACCCAGCGCAGAGGCGGCAGCGATTCGATCCGGATGTTCGACGGCAAGCAGAAACTGTCCGCGCGGAGCCTGCGGAAAACGGTGCCGGAGGAGATGCGGGAAGTGATCGACCGAAACTCCAGCGAGGGCGAAGAGCTGCAGCGGATCGCGGCGCTGCCGGATTGCTGGGTCTGGGTGTCCCGGAAGCTCCTCAACCTCCAGTTCAAAGGGACGCTCACGGTGGACCACGCGATCAGTGCCCTGGCGCGGATCGTGCCCGAATTCTGCCCCGCGGACGAAGAGGAACTGCAGGTCCAGGACGCGGCGCTGCTCGAAGAGCTGCGCAACGAGCGCCTGCGGATCATCACCGTCTCCCGCGCCCGCTACAACCCGCGCTTCCGCGGCCGGCTCGTCGTCACCCCACGGCCGGCGCGCTCGACGCTCGTCCACGTCGCCATGTGCCTCTCGCTCTCGAAGCCGGTCGCCAACAAAAGGCTCAACTCGATCTTCCGCTGAGTCGCCCGCCGGCGCCTCGATGTCCTCCTCCGGCACAGGGTTTTCACTCTGTCCAGCGAATGGACATGGATTCCGCTGCGGCGCCGATCGGCGCCCCGGCGGTCCACCTACAGGAGGAGCTGCTCGTGTCTCGTCGTCCCCGCTCGCTGCTTTCCGCGGTCGCCATCGCCCTGGTCGCCCTCGGTCTGCCGGCGCTCGCCGCCGCGGCGCCGAAGCCGGCCGTGCTCACCTTCACGACCGCCAAGATCGGCGCCCCCGGCAACCCGTCGGTCGGGATCATCCCCTTCAACGACGCGATCTACCCCAGCTGCGCGGAAGCGCCCGAAGTTCCGAAGAAACCGTGCCAGCAGGTCGGCGCGGTCAAGTACGGCTACGGGATCGGCAAGCTCGAGGTGACCGTCGCCCAGTACGTCGCCTTCCTCAACACGGTCGACCCGAAGGGGACCAACCGCCACAAGCTCTGGAGCTCCGACGAGAGCGGCAGCGCCTGGCCGCGCTTCGGCCAGATCAACTTCGCCGCCAGCGTCGGCAACGGCCGCCACTACTCGGTCGCCGCGCCCGCCTGGGCCGACAAGCCCTACGGCTTCGCCAACTTCCTGCGCTCGGCCCGCTTCGCCAACTCGCTCTACAACGGCAAGCTGCTCGCGAAGAAGCCGAGCTCGGAAGCGGGCTTCAGCTACGTCACCTACCGGGTCCGGCTCTCGCGGCTGACCGAGCGGGGGATGTACGACATGACCGTGCGGGCGATGACCCGCTCGAAGAAGACCGGCTTCGTGATCCCCAGCCAGGACGAGTGGATCAAGTCCGCCTACTTCGACCCCAAGGGCGGCGGCACGTACTCCTACTGGAAGTACCCGACCAACCCCGGCGTCTTCGGCGACAACACCGCGACCGCACCGGTCCAGGCGACGCTCGACCCGACCAACGGCAACGTCACCAACGCCGCCAGCCAGCCGCTGTCGATCTTCCACACGATGGGCACGACGCCGCCGAGCTGGTGCCCGACCGCCTTCAGCGCCGAAGCCTGCTCGGTCGTCAACCCGTTCGGGCTCGATCCCGAAAAATACGCGACGGCCTACGCCGGCAGCCTCGGCACGGTGGGGCAGGCGGGGACGCTCGGGCCCTGGGGCACGCTCGACCAGGGCGGCAACGCCGTCGAGTGGACCGACACGATCACCCCGCCGCCGTTCGGGATCAAGGGCAAACGGGTCTGGCGCCGCCTCCACGGCGGCATCGCCAACGCGCCCGTCTACCAGCTCTGGCTCTCGGCGATCGGGCTGAACCCGCAGGACAACGCCTTCTTCACGGCGACCTACCCCTGGCTGGGGATCCGGATCGGCACGATCGGGAATCTCCAGCCCGGTAGCTGAGCGGTATCGAGTCGCGAGCGCCCCGGCGGACGTCCGCCGGGGCGCCTAGGTTTCGCGGCGTGCCCGTTGCTCGCGCTAGCCGAACCGTCCCTGCCCTGCTGGCGGCGGTCGTGGTGCTGGCCCTGGCGCTGGCGCTGCCGGCCGGGGCCGCCGCGAAGCCGGGGGCGCTGACCCAGCTGGCCGGCAAGAAGGGCTGCCTGGTCGACCGCTCGAAACTTCCCGGCAGCTGCGGCCGGGCGCGGGCGCTGAAGGGCCCGGGGCCGTTCATGGGCTCGCGGGCGATCGTCGTCAGCCCCGACGGCAGGAACGTCTACGTCGCCTCCTCCGGCAGCGACGCGATCGCGATCTTCTCCCGCGACCGCAAGAGCGGGGCCCTGACCCAGGGCAAGGGCAAGGGCGGCTGCGTCGCCGCCAAAGGCGCCGGCGGCTGCGCGGCGGCGGTCGGGCTCGACGAACCGAACTCGGTCGCGATCAGCCCCGACGGCCTCAACGTCTACGCGACCTCGCGGGCCGGCAACTCGCTCACCGCCTTCGCCCGCAACCCGAAGACCGGCGCGCTGAAACAGCTGCCGTCGCCCGCCGGCTGCATCTCCGGCGCTGCCGCTGCCGGGCTGCGTGTCCGGCCGCGCCCTGCTGGCTCCCGACGTCGTCGTGGTCAGCCCCGACGGGACCAGCGTCTACGCCGGCTCCTTCTTCGGCAACTCGGTCGCCGCCTTCGCCCGCGACCCGCGACCGGGGCGTTGACCCAGCTCGCCGGCAGCGCCGGCTGCATCGCCGAGGCAACCGAAGGCTGCGCGACCGGGATCGGCCTGAAATCGGTCGAGGGGTTGGCGGTCAGCGGCGACGGCGCCAGCGTCTACGCCGCCACCGCGCTCTCCAACGCCGTCGTCGCGCTCAGCCGCGACCCGGCGACCGGCGCCCTCGCCCAGGCCGGCGACGGCAGCGGCTGCATCGTCGACGCGGCGCTGACCGGCTGCACGCTCGGCCGCGAGCTGGCCGGCGCCAACGCCGTCGACGTCAGCCCCGGCGACGAAAACGTCTACGTCACCTCGCTCTTCTCCAACAGCGTCACCGCCTTCGACCGCCCCGGCACCACCGCGATCGCCCAGAAGGAAGTGACCAACGCCTGCCTGATCTTCCTGCGCTCGGCCGGCTGCTCGTTCGGCCGCGCCATGGCCGCGCCGGAGGGGGTGACGGTCTCGCCCGACGGCAAGAACGTCTACCTCGCCTCCTTCAGGACCGGCGCGATCGACGTCCTCGACCGCAAGCCCAAGGGCGGCGCGGTGCGCCAGAAGCCGGGGGCGCCCGGCTGCCTGGCGACCAACGTCGACGGCTGCGCCCGCGCCCGGGCGCTGAAGGGCGTCAGCTCGATCGCCCTCAGCCCCGACGGCCGCTTCGCCTACTCGACCGCCTTCGAAAGCAACGCGGTCGGCGTCTTCAAAAGGAGCCTGAAATGAGCAGTTCCGAGGACCGCCAGGACGGTCTCACCCGCAAGCAGCTGCTCGGGACCGGGGCCAGTGCCGCGGCGGCGGCGCTGCTCGCCCAGGGGGCCGGGGTGGAGCGCGCCCTAGGTGCCGGCAAGGGCGGTCGCAAGGACGTCGCCGGGATGAACATCGTCCTCATCCTCACCGACCAGGAGCGGGCGATCCAGCACTTCCCGAAGAACTGGATGCGCCAGAACCTGCCGGGGATGCGGCGGCTGCGCCAGCACGGCCTCAGCTTCGAACGGGCCTTCACCAACGCCTGCATGTGCTCGCCGGCGCGCTCGACCCTGATGAGCGGTTACTTCCCCGCCCAGCACGGCGTCAAGTACACGCTCGAGGAAGACATGCCGGTCTCCGAATACCCGCTGCAGGTCGAACTGCCGCGGCCGCCCGAGCTGCCGAACCTGGCGACGGTGATGCGGGCGGCGGGCTACAACGTCGTCTACAAGGGCAAGTGGCACTGCTCGAAGCCGGCGATCCACGAACAGGCCGAACCCTCCGACCTCGCTCAGGTACGGCTTCACGCGCTGGAACCCGCCGGACGCCGGCGCCAACCAGAGCGTCCCCGAGGCCGGCGGCGGCTACATCGACAACGACGGCCGCTTCATCGAATCGACCGGCTCGGTCGAGTCCGGCTCGGAGGGCGTGATGCAGTACCTGAGCTCGGCGGCGGCCAAAGAGCAGCCGTTCTTCCTGGTGATCTCCCTGGTCAACCCGCACGACGTCCTCTTCTACCCGAGCAAGACCTTCGAAGAAGCCGGCTACGACGACTCCTGGCTGGAAGGCGACATCGAACCGCCGGAGACCGCTGAAGAAGATCTCTCGAAGAAGCCCTCGGTGCAGGAAGAATTCCTCAAAATCTTCAACCTCACGGGGAAGCCGAAAAACCGCAAGCAGATGGCGCGCTACCTCAACTACTACGGCAACCTGATGCGCTCCTCGGACAACTACATCGTCAACGTGCTCGACAAACTCGAAGAGACCGGGCTCTACGACGACACGCTGATCGTCCGCACCGCCGACCACGGCGAGATGGGCCTGACCCACGGCGGCCTGCGGCAGAAGAACTTCAACTTCTACGAGGAGGCGACGCGGGTGCCGCTCGTCTACTCGAACCCGAAGCTCTTCCCGAAGCCGCTGAGCACCGAAGCGCTGGTCTCCCACGTCGACTTCCTGCCGACCCTGGCGAGCCTCGCGGCGGCGCCGAAGGCGGCCCGCGCCAACTGGCAGGGGGAGGACTACTCGAAGCTGGTCCTGCAGCCGAGGACGGCGCAGCCGGTCCAGGACTACGTCGTCTTCACCTACGACGACGTCCAGTCGGGACAGAAGCGAGGGCCCTACCCGAAAGCCCCGAACCACATCGTCAGCATCCGCGAAGGGCGCTGGAAGCTGGCGAAGTACTACGCGGTGGAACCGAAAAAACCGACGCCGCCACAGTGGGAGATGTACGATCTGAAGACGGACCCGCTGGAGAAACACAACATCGCCCACCGGGATGCCGAGCGGACGCCGCAGCAGGAGCGGGAGCTGCAGCGGCTGAAAAAGAAGCTGGCGCAGGTCGAGAAGACGCGGCTGCGCCCGCGGCCGCAAGCCGCGAAGTAGCTATTTCTTGTCGAAGTGGAGCGGCTTGCCGAGCCGCTTCGCGTCGCCGTACCACCAGGTGATCCGGTAGCGGCCGGGGCCCTTGAAGAAGAAGTGCTCGCCCATCCGCACGTTGCTGACGTAGAGGCCGTTGCCCCTGTCCACGGTCCACCAGTAGCCGCATTCGCGCGGCTCCTGTCGCACCGGCGCTTCGACGCAGAGCTTGTACTTGTCGGTGAGGGCGAAGGTCCGCAGGGAGAAGAAGATCTGGCCCTTGGCGGAGCTGGAGACGCTGGTGCAGTAGTCGCCGCTGGGGCTGCAGTAGGAGTCGAGAACGCGGCTGGGGGCGCCCGCTCGGGCGGCGAGCGGCCAGAGCGAGAGGCAGGCGAGGCAGAGGCTGAGGACGAGTGGCGCGCGCTTCAAGGCGGGGATACTACGGCCGTGGGAGTGAGGCTCGACGAATTGACGATCGCCGACCGGCCCGGTGCCTGGGAGGCGCTCGGGTTCGCGGTCGCGGACGGGATCTGCGAGCTCGGCGGCGTGCGTCTGCGGCTGGCCGGGCCGCAGGCCGGGAAGGGCCTGGCCGGCTGGTCTCTGCGCGGGCTCGCCTCGACCGAGCTCGACGGGCTGGCGACCGAGCGCTCCGAGCGCTCCGAGCGCGAGGCGCCGGCACGCGACGTCCCCCGCGTGCGGCAGACCTTTGTTCCGAATACCGGAACAAAGGTCTGCCGCACGCCAACGGGGTGGACGGGCTCGACCACGTGGTCGCGATCACGCCGAACCTGGAGCGCACGGTGGCGGCGCTGGAGGCGGCCGGGCTGGAGCTGCGGCGGATCCGCGAGCAGCCGACCCCGGCCGGCGCCCCGCGCCAGGCCTTCTTCCGGCTCGGCCCGGCGATCCTCGAGGTGGTGCAGGAGCCCGAGCCCGTGGTCGCCCGCGACGGCGCCGACCGTCCCGCCTTCTTCTGGGGCCTCGCCCTCGTCGCCCCCGATCTCGAGGCGACCGTCGCCGGCCTCGGCGAGGACGTCAGCGAGATCCGCGACGCGGTCCAGCCCGGGCGGCGGATCGCGACCCTGCGCCGCTCCGCCGGGCTGGGGCTGCCGGTCGCCCTGATGACGCCTCGCTGACGCCTACGATTCGCCGATGCTGATCGACGGCAACCCGCTCGACGCGCCCGCGGCGCCGCTCGTCGACCTGCTGCGGCCGGGACTCGACGCGCGCCCGGACGAGGTCGCGATCGCCTCCGCCGACCGCGAGATGACCTGGCGGGTGCTGGAGGAGCTGAGCGACCGCCTGGCCGCCGGCTACCGCGGGCTGGGGCTGGAGGCGGGGGACCGGGTCGCTTCGCTGATGCCCAACCGGATCGACCTCGTCGTCCACTACCTCGCCTGCGCCAAGGCCGGACTCGTGATGACGCCGCTGAACTACCGCTACACCTTCCGCGAGATCGACCACGCGCTGGCGGTCAGCGGCGCCCGGATGCTGGTCGCCCACGTCGAGCGCTCCGAGGACGTCGAGGGCAGCGAGCTCGCCGCGGCGCTGGAGCTCGGCACCGTCGGCTACGCCGACGAGGGGTCGGTCGCCGCCGCCGGCGGCGAGTGGCGGCACGACTTCGCGGTGCTGCTGGAGCACGAGCCAATGCCCAAGGCCACCGAGCTCGACCCGGCCGAGCCGGCGGCGATCTTCTTCACCTCCGGCAGCACCGGCCCCGCCAAGGGGGTCACCCACAGCCGCGAATCGTTGCGCTGGATGATCGCCAGCGCCGCCTCGGCCTTCGGGCTCGGCGCCGGGGACGTCTTTCTGCCCGGCTCCTCGATGTCCCACGTCGGCTCCTTCCTCTGGGCGCTGAGCACGCTCTCGGTCGGCGGCCGGGTGGTGGTGGCGCGGACGATCGACAGCCATGAGCTGCTGCCGCTGCTGCGCGAGCACCAGCCGACGGTGCTGGCGATGATCCCGGCGGCGCTCTCGGCGCTGATCCACGACCACGACCTGCAGCCGCACGACTTCGCCTCGCTGCGGATCTGCCGCGCCGGGTCCGACAAGGTCTCGACCGAGCTGCTGAGCGAGTTCGCCGCCGCCGCGGGCTTCCCGATCGTCGAGGGCTACGGGATGACCGAGGTCGGCCTGGCGACCCTGAACCCGCCCGGCGGCACGATCAAGCAGGGTTCGATCGGGCCGCCGATCTGCGGCTTCAGCATCGCCCTGCGCGACGACGAGGGCGAGCCGGTCGGGCCCGAGGCGGTGGGCCGGATCTGGATCCGCACCCGCAGTCAGATGGTCGGCTACTGGGAGGCCCCGGACGCGACCGCCGAGGTGGTCCGCGAGGGTTGGCTCGACTCCGGCGACCTCGCCCGCGCCGACGAGGACGGCTACCTCTGGTTCTTCGGCCGCAAGAAGCAGGTGATCGTCCACGACGGCTCCAACATCAGCCCCTACGAGGTCGAGGGCGCGCTGGTCGAACACCCGGCCGTCGCCCTCGCCGGCGCGGTCGGCATCCACGACACCGTGCACGGCGAGAACGTGCGCGCCTACGTGTCCCTGGCCGAGGGCGCCGAGCGGCCCTCCAGCGCCGACCTGATCGTCTTCTGCCGCGAGCGGATCGGCTACAAGGCCCCCGAGGAGGTCGTCTTCCTGGAGGAGATGCCGCTCAACCCGACCGGCAAGATCGACCGCGTGGGCCTGAAGGCGATGGCCGAGGACCACCTCCATCCGCACGGCCTCGCCTGAGCTCAAGCGCCCTCACAGGTGTTCGATCTCGAAGCCGAACTCGCGCTGGAGGCGGGCGGCGATCAGGGAGCGGTGGCAGGCCTCGGCGTCCTGCTCGACGCACAGCAGGGCCGCCCTGCTGGCGCCGATCCAGTTGACGATCGGTTCGAGGTCCAGCGGCCCGAGGATCTCCGCCTCGTAGCGCTCGACGTACCCGGGGGCGAGCACGCTGCGCGAGCGCTTGCCCTCGCCCCGGCGGTCGTCCTCGCGGTACTGGAGCTCGCGCATCTCGGTGGTCGGCGCCAGCTCCTTCAGGTGCGTGTAGCCGATTCCGGCCGCGGTCAGCGCCTCCTGCAGGCGCCTGGCGTTGGCCCAGGCGTACTCGCTGCCGCGCACGCCGCGGCGCTGGCGCACGTCGAGCAGCAGCTCGACCCGGGCCGCCACCAGGGCGGCGAGGAAGGAGTCGCGGTCGCGCCCGTAGACGCCGATGCTCGCGATCGTCGGCACCCGGATACATTCGCACGGCAATGGATTCGCCGAGCGGGCACCCGGGCCGCGTCCTCGCGCTGGTCGTGCTGGCGGCGCTCGCCGCCGGCTCCGTCTTCGCCGTGGCGCTGGTCGGCTGCACGGAGGAGGGGGGAGGCGACGAACCCACCGTCCGCGAGCGGGCCGAGCGTCCCCGGGGCGGCCGGCCCGGCGGCCGGGCCCGGCACCCGCGGACCGTGGCGCCCTCGCGCTGTCCTGCCGGGGTCCCCGAATGCGCGAGCACCGAAGGCGAGGTCTTCTACGTCGAGCGGATCGACCCCGACGGCGACGGCGACGCCCACTTCGTGATCTTCGACCCGCAGAGCATCACCCTGCCCGGCGTCACCGCGATCGACGTCCGCAAGGGCCTGCGCCCGCACCCACTGCCCGGCCCCGGCGACCTGGTCAGCGCCGCTGGCCCGGTCCAGACCGGCTCCTACGGCCAGAGCCAGATCCACGCGCTCGAGTTCCACGTCGCCGGCGAGTAGCGCCACCTGCACTTGTCGCCCTCTGGGCGACAAGTGCAGGGGTATGGCGCCGGCATAGCCGGGTACCCATGGGGCGACTTGTTCGACTGGCTGACCAGCGAGGTCTCCGAAAGCGCCGTCACCTACCTGGTCGTCTTCGTGGCGGCCGGGCTCGACGTGTTCCTCCCGGTGGTGCCCTCGGAGACGATCGTGATCGCCGCCGCGGTGATTGCCGCCCAAGGCGGTCTGCTGATCTGGCTGATCGTGCCTGCGGCGGCGCTCGGCGCCTTCCTCGGCGACAACGGCGCCTACTGGCTCGGGCGCTGGATCGGCGAGCCGCTGACCGAGCGCTTCTTCGGAGGCGAGAAGGGGCGGGCCCGGATCGCCTGGGCCGAGGCGGCGATCCGCAGGCGCGGCGCGGCGCTGATCGTGATCGGGCGCTTCATTCCCGGTGGCCGCACCGCGACCACCGTCGCCGCCGGCACCCTGGAGATGCCCTACCGCCGCTTCCTGCCCGCCGACGCCTTCGCCGCCACGGTCTGGGCGCTCTACGTCTCGATGCTGGGATTCCTCGGCGGCGAGGCCTTCGAAGACAACATCTGGCTGCCGCTGGCGATCGCGCTCGGGATCGCCTTCGGGGTCAGCGCCGGGGTCGAAGCCTGGCGGCGGCTGCAGAGCCGCCGCGGCAAGGACCTGCTCGGCGAAGAGCTCGACGAGGAGCCGCCCACGGCGAGGCGGCCTTGACGGGTCCCGGCGCGGTGGGGGATGGTGGGCGCATGGCCAAGGTTCTCTGCGTGCTCTACGACGACCCGGTCGACGGCTACCCGTCGGCCTACGCCCGCGACGGGATCCCCGCGATCGCGTCCTACCCGGACGGGCAGAGCGCGCCGAGCCCGGAGGCGATCGACTTCACGCCCGGCGAGCTGCTCGGCAGCGTCTCCGGCGAGCTCGGGCTGCGCCCGTTCCTCGAGGCTGCCGGCCACGAGCTGGTCGTGACCGCCGACAAGGACGGTCCCGACTCCGAGTTCGAGCGCCACCTGGCCGACGCCGAGGTGGTGATCTCCCAGCCCTTCTGGCCCGCCTACCTGACCGCCGAGCGGATCGCCAGGGCGCCGAGGCTGAAGCTGGCGGTGACGGCCGGGATCGGCTCCGACCACGTCGACCTGCAGGCGGCGATGGATGCCGGCATCACCGTCGCCGAGGTCACTTACTGCAACTCGATCTCGGTCGCCGAGCACGTCGTGATGATGATCCTCGGCCTGGTCCGCAACTACATCCCCTCGCACCGGATCGTCCTCGACGGGGGCTGGAACATCGCCGACGCGGTTTCCCGCTCCTACGACCTCGAGGGGATGCAGGTCGGGACCGTCGCCGCCGGGCGGATCGGGCTCGGGGTGCTGCGGCGACTGGCGCCCTTCGACGTCGGCCTCCACTACATGGACCGCCACCGGCTACCGGCCGAGGTCGAGGCGGAGCTCGGGGCGACCCACCACGAGAGCGTCGAGTCGCTGGTCGGGGTCTGCGACGTGGTCACGATCAACTGCCCGCTGCACCCGGAGACCGAAGGGCTCTTCGACGCGGCGATGATCGCGCGGATGAAGCGCGGCGCCTACCTGATCAACACCGCCCGCGGCAAGATCTGCGACCGCGACGCGGTTGCCGCCGCCTGCGAGTCGGGGCAGCTGGCCGGCTACGCCGGCGACGTCTGGTTCCCGCAGCCGGCCCCCCGCGACCACCCCTGGCGAACGATGCCCCACCACGGGATGACCCCGCACATCTCCGGCTCCAGCCTCTCGGCGCAGGCTCGCTACGCGGCCGGGACCCGGGAGATCCTCGAGAACCACTTCGCCGGCCGTCCCCAGCGCGAGGAATACCTGATCGTCGACGGCGGCGGGCTGGCCGGCGCCGGCGCCCACTCCTACAGCGCCGGCAACGCCACCGGAGGCTCCGAGGAAGCCGCCGAGTTCGGCCGCTAGGACCGCTGGAGCTCGGCGCGGCGGCGCTCGAGCAGGCGCCGCTCGGGCTCCTCGGTGACCAGCTCGAGGGCGCGGTCGTAGGCGGCGAGCGCCTCCTCGTCGCGACCCAGCCGGCGCAGCAGCTCGGCCCGGGTCGAGTGCAGGTAGAGGTAGCCATCGAGCTCGAGCGCCTCGGCGATCGCCAGGCCGGCGGCCGGCCCCACGGCTTCGGCCACCGCCGCGGCCCGGTTCAGCTCGACCACCGGCGAGCCGGTGAGAGCGGCGAGCTCGCCGTAGAGGGCGGCGATCTGCGGCCAGTCGCGGGGCTCTTCGGCGTGCAGCGCCGCGATCGCCGCCTGCACCACGTAGGGACCGCGACCGCGCAGGGCGAGGGCGCGGTCGAGCGCCGCCCGCCCGGCGGCGATCTCGGCGGCGTCCCAGAGCGAGCTGTCCTGGTCGGCCAGCAGGACCAGCTCGCCGTCGCGGAGCCGCGCCGGGCGGCGCGCGTCGTGCAGCAGCATCAGCGCCAGCAGGGCCTGCGCTTCGGGCTCGTCGGGCATCAGCTCGGCCAGCGCCCGGCCCAGCCGCAGCGCCTCGGCGCCGAGCTCGTTGCGTCCCACGTAGCCCTGGTTGAAGATCAGGTAGACGACCGCGGCGACGGCGGCGATCCGCTCCGGCAGCTGGTGGTCGGGCGGCACCCGGAAGGGGATCCCGGCGGCCTTGATCTTCGCTTTGGCGCGGACCAGGCGCTGCGCCATGGTCGGCTCGGGGACGAGGAAGGCGCGGGCGATCTCCGCCGTGCCGAGACCGCCCAGCGTGCGCAGGGTCAGCGCCACCTGCGCCTCGACGGCCAGCGCCGGGTGGCAGCAGGTGAAGACCAGCTCCAGGCGCTCGTCGGGAAAGGCGCTCGCTTCGATCGGGTCCTCCTCGGCCGCCGCCCCGGCCTCGGCCGCGAGCTGGCGGGTCTTCTCGGCGAGGGTGTGCCGGCGGCGGATCCGGTCGAGCGCCCGGTTGCGCGCGGTCGTCGCCAGCCAGCCGGCCGGGTTGGCCGGGACGCCCTCGCGCGGCCAGCGCTCGGCCGCCGTCGCGAAGGCGTCCTGGACGGCTTCCTCGGCGAGGTCGAAGTCGCCGAGGAAGCCGATCGTCGCCGCCAGCACCCGTCCCCAGCACTCGCGGTAGATCTGTTCGAGCCGCTCGCTCAACCGCTCAGCGGGCGCACCTCGATCGCGCCGCCCATCCGCGCGGCCGGGATCCGCGCGGCCAGCGCGATCGCCGCGTCGAGGTCCTCGGCCTCGAGGAACAGGTAGCCGCCGAGCGCCTCCTTGGTCTCCGCGAAGGGCCCGTCGGTGACCAGCGTCTCGGTCCCCTGGACCCGCACCGTCGTCGCCGTCTCCGGCCCCTGCATCCGCTCGCCGGGGGTGACGCCCTCGGCCTCGTTGATGCCCTGGTAGTCGGCGTAGACCCGGCCCTGCTCCTCGGCCGGGAGCGCCTCCCACTCCGGCGTCCCCGGCAGCGGCGTCGACCCCTGGTGAATCAGCAGCATGTACTTCATCGCTTCCTCCTTTTCGTGGATGTTCCCTCAAGAGACGAACCGGAGCGAGAGAAATCGACACCTCGCCGAGCGATGCGCTGTTCCTTTTCCGCGGATAGCGCGGCAAAGGAACAGCGGACCTGAGAAGGTGCCCGGGATGAGCGAGCAGGTTGCCCTGATCACCGGTGCCGCCGGCGGCTTCGGCCGAGCCCTGACCGAGACCCTGAGCGCCCGCGGCACCCGGGTCGTCGCCTGCGACGTCGACGAGGCCGCCGGGGCGGAGCTGGCCGAGGCGACCGGGGCGCTGTTCGTCCCCTGCGACGTCAGCGTGCCCGAGCAGAACGAGGCCGCGGTGGCTGTCGCGATGGCGGAGCACGGCGGCATCGACCTCGCCTTCCTCAATGCCGGGGTTGCCTTGGGCACCCAGCTCGGTCCCGACTTCGACCTCGACGCCTACCGGCGGGCGATGGGGGTCAACATCGACGGCGTCGTCTTCGGCATAAACGCGGTGCTGCCGGCGATGAAGGCCCGCGGCGGCGGCTCGATCGTCGCCACCGCCTCACTGGCCGGGCTGACCCCGGTGCCGATGGACCCGGTCTACGCCGCCAACAAGCACGCCGTGGTCGGCCTGGTCCGCTCGCTCGGTCCGGTCCTGGCGATGGACGGAGTTCGCATCAACGCGGTCTGCCCCGGCTTCGCCGAGACCGCGATCATCGCCCCGATCCGCGAGCTGCTGCTCAGCGAGGGCCTGCCGATCATCCCCGTCGAGGACGTGATCGAGACCGTTCTCGAGATCTTCGAGGGCGAGGGCAACGGCGAGTGCTGGTTCGTCCAGGCCGGCCGCGAGAGTCAGTCCTTCAGCTTCCGCAACATCCCCGGCCCGCGGGGCTGAGCCGGCGAGGGTGTTGAAAAACCTCACTGTCACCGTAACTGATTATCAGCTTCACTGACACACTGTTAAGAATCGATTGATTGGTCGGTCGGCTTGCCGGCTCCCCATATAGTCACCGCCCAGGGGAGCTAAGGGGAGGGGGAGGCATGGCTGCGACCGACACCGAGGTGCAGGAGGCGCTGGCGGAAGTAATCACCTTGGAGGAACCGCTGGGCCCGCACGTGACCGAGGACCTCGTCAAAGGGCAGGTCGTCGGCAGCGAGCAGAAGCTGTTCCGACTGCTCTACGACGACACCAACGCGATTCATCGCGAGGCCAGGGTCGAGAACCCTCACTACATCGTCGGCCGAAAGGGGGCCGGGAAGACCGCGTTCCTGCTCGGCGCGGCTTTTGACGACAACGCCGACGTGGCCCTGCTGCAGTCGCCGGAAATCTACACCGAGATCAACCGGCTGCTGCTCAGGTACGCGGAGCGCAACGGCCCGGTGGTTGCCGACAACCTGGCCTACATCTGGGAGGTGCTGCTGTTCCACGCGGCGATCCTGGAGGCGGCGCGGAGCGAAAAGCTGCCCCGCTCTGAGGGGAGGGAGCGGCTGTGGGCCTACCTGAGCGTGTTCGGCGATCCGACAGAGATCCGAACCGACGACCTGCTCGCCAGGGTCGGAGCCGAGATGAGCGAGCGACTGCTCGATGCGCCCGTCGGTCTCTCATTCCGCGGTGCCTGCTGGGCGATCGCACCGGGTGGCACTCCGTTCTCCGAGGCCGTCAAATGGCTGCGCAAGGTCACCGACGAGGCCGGCCCGGGCTCGCTCTACGTGGTCGTCGACAACCTCGAGGACCTGCACCGGCACCTCGGCACGTACGCAGAGGTGGTCACCGGGCTGTTCCGGCTGGTCAGCCGCAGCGAGGCGGGAGATCGCGGAACGGTGCCCTTCGGCATGCGCTTCGCGTTCCCCGCCGAGTTGCTGACCCAGCTCAACGCGCTCGCCGCCAACGCCGAGAAAGACTTCCGCAACCAGCAGACCATCCGTTGGTCGGCCTCGGAGCTGATCGTGATCGTCGGCAACCGCCTGCGGACGTTCCTCGACATCTACTTCCCCGAGGCGGTGGGGCAGTTCAATCTGCCAAAGACCCACGACCCTGCCGACCGGGCCGCCGCGGGACGGACCCTGAGAGCGCTGCTGCCAGAGCGCGTCGTCAGCGCCCTCGGCGTCAGCGAGGACCCGGTTGCCTACCTGATGCGTCACACCCAACTGCTGCCACGGCAGTTGATCCTCCTGCTCAACAAGGTGATGCACCGGGCCGTCAGGGCTGCGAGCCCCGGTGAGATTCCCATCGCGACGCCGGCTCAGGTGGTCGACGGCGTGGCCGAGGCCGAGGTGGTGATCCTCAACAACATCCTGTCCTCTTATGAGTACGCCTATCCCCGGATCGGCGCCGCGCTCGAAATGATGAAGAGCCACATCACCGTGGTCGAGCCGGCGACGCGCCTGCACAAGATCTTCAACGACGCGAGTGTGAAGAGGGCCGGGCTGGAGTTCGACCAGTTCATCGACGGCTGCTTTGCGGTTGGAGCGCTCGGGATCGTCAGCGGCGAGAGGGGTGAAAGCCACCTCTACACCGAGGGAGACTTCTCGTACACCTACGTGAACAATCTCCGGCCGCGCGAGGATCGCGATCATGTGTGCGTTCACCCGATCTTCTCGTCGATCCTCTTCGACCGCCGCACCGTGGTCGAAATGTCGCGCGACGGGCATCGCCCGATCTATCCATACGGATCCGACCCCGAGCATCTGGGCTATCAGGTCTGACCGGTGGCGGCGACTCGCGGCACCCGGTTGGGCATCTCGCTCAGCGGCGGAGGCATCCGCTCGGCCACCTTCTCGCTCGGCGTCTGCCAGCGGCTGGCCGAACAGGGCCTGATCGAGCGCGCGCACTATCTCTCGGCGGTGTCGGGCGGGTCCTATCTCGCGGCGGGGCTGGCGATCTCGCAGGCCAACTGCCCGCCGTCGCTGGAGGGCGTCGAGCCGCTTCCATGGGGGAAGGGAAGCCCCGAGGAGGCGCAGTTGCGGCGGAATCTCACCTACCTCGCACCCGGCAGCAAAGGCCGCATCTGGCTCTTCGCGAATCTCCTCTACGGGCTGTTCCTGAATCTCGTGCCGCTCGTGTTCAGCGCCTTCCTCTGCGGCGGTCTGGTCGGCCTGCTGATCGGCGTCGCCTATCCCGGGATCATCTCGGGTGGCGATGTGGAGATGACGGCGATGCCGCTCTCGATCCTCCTCGCCGGGATCCTGGTGGCCGCCTCGATCGCCGTCGTCGGCCGTCGTCGCTTTCTCGACAAGGATCGCTCGCGCGAGCGGCTGAACACCGATTCGAGCGAGGTCTGGGTGATGAGGCTGCTGGTCGGGGCGGCGGCGGTCCTGGCGATCCTCGTCCTGATGCCGTTGATCCTCATCCTGGCCTCGCAGTTCTCCGGTGGCAGGCTCACCGACCTCGGGCTCGGCGGGGCCGATCTTCCGATTCGCAGGCTGATCTTCGGCCTCCTGGTGCTGATCGGGTCCCTGGGAATGGGAGCCGCGGCCGTCTGGCTGCTCAGGCGCCGTCGCCTGGCGTCGCTGAGAGGGCTCTTCGCCTACCTCTCGGGCGCTGGCATCCTCTTCGCCCCGTTCGTTCTCGCCGCGGAGATCACCGCCGGGCCGGCCTGGTCGCCGGTCGACGGCTGGGTCCCCTTCCTGGCGATGGGGGCGGTGGTCCTCGTCTTCGCCGTGGTTGCCCACAACCGGCGCTACTCGATGCATCTCTTCTACCGGGAACGCCTTCAGGACGCCTTCGCCTCCCGCCGCGTCGAGGACGGGGAGGAGATCGGGATCGAGCGGATCCCCTACGACGAAACGGTTCTGCTCAGCGAGGTCTCGCGGAGCATCGAGGAAAAGAGGGCCGCCGGGGGACGGGCGTTCCCGGAGCTGGTCATGTGCGCCGCCGTCGCGGCCCGCGGGGAGGAAGTCCCGAACAAGACCTGGGCGGCCAGCTTCACCTTCGAGGGGCGTCGATCGGGCAACGAGAAGATGGGCCTGGGAGCGCCGACCGAGCGCTTCGAGGCCGGCGATTGGATCGGCGGCGGAAACCTGACCCTGCCGTCGATGATGGCGATCTCCGGCGCCGCCGTCTCGCCGCTCATGGGCCGCTTCACCCTGCCGGCCTTCCGCTTCCTGATGGCGATCATGAACTTCCGCCTCGGCGTTTGGATCCGCAACCCGAATCTCTCCGACGAGGAGTCGCAGCAGATGACCGACACCAGCGGCACCGGCAGTCGGGGGTCGCGACTGTGGCGCTACGTGGTGCGGGGCTGGCGGGAGCCGGGTGCCCTGTACGTGCTCAAAGAGGGGCTGGGGCTCGTCAACGCGAACGGCCGCTACGTCTACGTGTCCGACGGGGGCCACTGGGAGAACCTCGGCCTGACCGAGCTGCTGCGTCGCGGCTGCACCCACGTCGTCGTCGTCGACGCCAGTGGCGATCCCGGCCTCGGCGACATCGGCCGGGCGATGGCCGTGGCCCGGGCCGAGCTCGGGGTCGAGTTCAAGCTCGACCCGCGCGGGACGCTCGCCAAGGAGGGCGAGCTGGCCGACTCTCCGGTGGCGGTCGGCAGCTTCGAGTATCCCGACGGCCGTCAGGGCCAGATCTACTACGCCCGCTCGGTGCTGTGGAAGGGGGCTCCCAGCGACCTCCATCTGTTCGCCGGCCGCGAGCAGCTGTTCCCGAACCACCCGACCTCGAACCAGTTCCTCTCCGGCGAGCTCTTCGATGCCTACCGGGCCCTGGGGTGGGCGGTGGGCGGGGCACTGGGCGAGAAGATCAGCATCCCTCCCGACAGCTGGGACGAGGGCCGGGAGTCTGAGGATCCGCCCTAGCTAGGAGGGTCTAGGGTTGGCGCCTGCCGATGACCCACGTCGACCTCTCCGATCAGCTGCTCGCATTCGTCGAGATCCCGAAGGGCGGGCGCAACAAGTACGAGTTCGACGAAGCGACCGGCCGCATCGTCCTCGACCGCTTTCTCTCGTCCTCGATGGTCTACCCGGCCGACTACGGCTTCCTGATCGGCCACCGCGGCCTCGACGGCGACCCGCTCGACTGCCTCGTCTGCGTCTCCGAGGCGACCTTCCCCGGCTGCGTGATCCCGGTCAACCCGGTGGCGATGTTCGAGATGACCGACGAGGCCGGGATCGACGACAAGATCGTCTGCGTCCCGGTCAGCGACCCCGGCTGGAACGCCGTCACCTCGCTCGAGGAGCTGCCCGAGCAGCTCAAGCTGGAGATCCTGCACTTCTTCTCCGTCTACAAGGACCTCGAGCACAAGAAGGTCGCGGTCGAGGTCGGCGACTGGAAGAGCCGCGAGGAGGCGGAAGCGACGATCGCCGAGGCGCGCGAACGGCAGATCGTCTACGACGCCGAGCAGACGCCCGGCTAGGCGGCGGCGCGGGGGCTGGCGGCGCTCTGGACCGATAGCCTGCCGCCGATGCGGGCGGGCGGATCGAAGCTGCGGGAGCAGGCCATCTCCCTGCTCACCAGCCGCACGGTGTGGATCTTCCTCGGGGTCTGGGTGGCGACCTGTGCCCTGATGGTCGTCGAGGTCGGGTTCTGGAACGACGAGCTCGGGGTCAACTACCAGGATGCCGAGTTCTACAGCGCCTGGTCGGAAGTCCTCGCCCACCAGCACGCGATCCCGGCCGAAGACTCCTGGCAGTACCCGCCCGGCGCCGCCTTCTTCCTGCTGGCGCCGCGGATCGGGGTGGCCCTGTTCGGCGCCGCCTACCAGCCGTCCTTCGTGGTCCTGATGCTGCTGGTCGACCTCGCCGGCCTGGTGCTGATGATCCTGCTGGCGCGGCGCACCGGTCGCAACCTCGGGGTCTGGGTCTGGCTCCTGGCGATCCCGATCCTGCAGGCCAACCCGATCACCCGCTTCGACCTCGCCCCGACCGTCCTCGCGATGGCGGCGCTGGTCCTGCTGCACCGCCGCCCGGTCTGGTTCGGCGCCGTCGTCGGGTTCGGCACCTCGCTGAAGGTCTGGCCCGTGGTCGCGCTGCTGGGCGAGTGGGATCGCCGCCGGCTGGCGATCGCCGCCGGCGCCGCGGCCGCGGCCGTCGCCCTCACCTTCCTGCTCTCCGCCGCCTTCTTCGGCGACATCTCATCGTTCTTCACCAACCAGGGCCCGCGCGGCCTGCAGAAGGAAGCGGTCGGCGGCATCCCCTGGTACGCGCGCTGGACGGTGACCGGCAAAGAACCGCCGATCGCGCTGCGCAACGGGTCGGCCGAGATCGGCAGCGACCTCGCCGATGCGGTTGCGGTGGCGCTCAAATGGCTCGGCCTGCTGGCGCTCCTCGCCGCGGCCCTCTGGTGGGCCCTGCGCGACCGCGCGATCCGCCGTGGCCGCACCGACCTCGCGGATCTCTCGATCGCCCGTGACTTCATCTTCACGGTCGTCCTCGTCCAGATCGTCGTCAGCCGGGTGCTCAGCCCGCAGTACATGATCTGGCTGATCGGGCTGGCGGCGGTGATCTTCAGCGCCGGGCCGACGCGGCTCGCCCGCCCGATCTGGATCTCGATGGCGGCCGTCCTGGTCACCGCCGCGGTCCCGATCTCCCCGGCGAACATGATGATCCGCAACCTGGCGCTGCTGGTCGCGGCGGTCGACGCGATCCTGATCATGGCCGCGGTGCTGCGGGCGCCGAGCGCCGAGGTCAGCGACCCCTCGACGTAGCCGCGCCGATCGCCGGGCTCGCGAGCTCGGCCGCGAGGGCACGGACCGCGGCGGTGGCGCGGCGGCTGAGGGCGCCGCCGACGGAGCCGGGCAGCTCGACGACGAAGGCGGTGGCACCGGGGAAGGTGTGGTTCTGCCAGCGGCTGGCGCTGCCGGGATAGCGGCCGGGGAGGGTTACCAGCGGCAGGCCGGAGAGCCGCGAGTAGCGGCGGGCGGCGAGGGCGTTGCCGGGTGGCCGGTCGACGATCCCGAAGGGCTGGTGGAACCAGATCGTCAGGTCGGGCCGGACGCGGCGGATCAGCCGCACGGCGGCGCGGGACTCGGGCTCCGACAGCGGCCCGGAGCCGGAGTATTCGCCGCCGTTCAGCGGCGCCCAGTCGAACGGGAAGTTGCGGTTGAGGTCGACCCCGTGGGCGTTGCCGCGGGTATCGGCCGCGACCCCGTCGGGGTTGATCGTCGGCACCACCCAGAGGCCGACGCCCGCGGGCGGGCCGCCGCGGATCAGCCGCCGCGCCACCGGCATCCCCGCCGTCTCGTCGCCGTGGATGTCGCCGACCACCAGCACCTTCAGCGCCGGTTCGGCCGCGCCACTGCGCACCGCCACGATCGCCCTGCCCTCGACCGAGTGACCGATCACGCTCCGCTCCGACGCCGACGCCGACGCATCCACCGCGATCGCCGCAAGCATCACCCACGCCACCACCGCCGTGCGGCAGACCTTTGTTCCGGATACCGAAACAAAGGTCTGCCGCACCCTGGTCGGCTGGTCGCCCGGTGTCAGAAGCCCATTCGCTTTGCGGGGATCTCAAGCGCCTCGTCGACCAGGTGCGAGGCGAAGGTGCGGCAGACCTGCTGGACGTCGCGCTGGTCGTCGGGCTCGAAGGCCATCAGGGCCGGCATGCTAGCCGCGCCCGACCGCCTGCGCCGTCGGCACCTGCTGGGTGATGCAGTGGACGTTGCCGCCGCCGAGCAGGATCTCGCGGCCGGGTACGCCGACCGCCTCGCGCCCGGGGAAGCAGGCGCCGAGGATCTCCGCCGCCTCCTCGTCGTGGCGCTCGTCGAGCAGTGGGAAGACGACGCGGTCGTTGCCGAGGTAGAAGTTCGCGTAGGAGCCGGCGAGGCGCTCGCCCGCCCGGCGCGGCTTGGTCCCGGGAGCGGGCTCGACCCCGGCCGCCTCCTCGGCGCTGACGCTCAGCGGGCCGGGGGAGGGGAGGAGGACGACCTCGAACGGGCGCCCGCGGGCGTCGCTCGCCGCTTCCAGGCGCCGGCGGGCGTCGGCCGAGATCGCCGCCTGCGGGTCGGACTCGTCCTCGCACCAGGTCAGCAGGACGACGCCGGGGCGGGCGAAGCAGGCGAGGTTGTCGACGTGGCCGTCGGTCTCGTCCTCGAAGACGCCGGCGCCGAGCCAGACCGCCTTCTCGGTGCCGAGGTGGGCGTGCAGCCCCGCCTCGACCTGCTCGCGTGAGAGCCCGGGGTTGCGGTTGCGGTTCAGCAGGCACTGCTCGGTCGTCAGCACGGTGCCCTCGCCGTCGACGTGGATCGCCCCGCCCTCCAGCACGAACGGGGCCCGGTAGCGGTCGGCGCCTTCGATCTCCAGCACCTTGCGGGCAACGCGGTCGTCGCGGTCCCAGGGGGCGTAGAGCCCGCCGTCGTCCCCGCCCCAGGCGTTGAAGCGCCAGTCGACGCCGCGCCGCCCGCCGGCCCCGTCGACCACGAAGGTCGGGCCGGTGTCGCGGATCCAGGCGTCGTCGGTGGCGACCTCGACCACCCGCACGGTGGCGGGGAGGAGGGCGCGGGCACGCTCGAACTGGGCGTCGGAGACGGCCATCGTCACCGGCTCGGACGCGCCGATCGCCGCCGCCACCGCCGCGTAGGCGAGCTGCCCCGGCTCGGCCCCCCGGCGCCAGTTGTCGGGGCGCTCGGGCCAGGCCATCCAGCAGCCGTCGTGGGGCTCGAACTCGGCCGGCATCCGGAAGCCGTCGGCGGCCGGGGTCGAGCTCAGGGTCGCGCTCATGCCAGCGATTGTCGCCGACCCGGGCTTCGAGGAGTGCATCACCCACCGCATGGGTGGTCGATGCACTCCTCGACGCTGGCCGCCGCCGGCGCGAACGCCTACAGTCGGTGGCATGGCCGCGCCGCAGCTGCTCACCCACTACGGGCCGACCGACTCACCCGCCCGCACCCGCCCCTCCGAGCGCCCGCTGTTCCGCGTCGGCGCCGTCCAGGAGCGCTGGCATCCCGACCCCGCCGAGCACCGCGAGGCACTGGCCGCCGGGGTGCGGCTCGCCGCCGCCGAGGGCGCCGCCCTGGTCTGCCTGCAGGAGCTGACCCTGAGCCCCTACTTCGCCGTCGACCCGGCCGGCGCCGGCGCCCTCGGGGTCGAGCCGGAGGCGCTCCCCGGCGGCCCGACCCACGAGCTCGCGACCGCGCTGGCCGCCGAGCACGGGGTCCACGTTCACGCCTCGCTCTTCGAGCGCGCCGAGCAGGGCGATGGCCTCGGCTTCAACACCGCGATCCTGGTCTCGCCCGCGGGCGAGCTCCTCGCGCGCACCCGCAAGCTCCACATCCCGGTCACCGCCGGCTACTACGAGGACCGCTACTTCCGCCCCGGCCCGGCGGGGGAGAGCGCCTACCCGGTGATCCCCCTCGGCGACGCCAGCCTCGGCCTGCCGACCTGCTGGGACCAGTGGTTCCCGGAGCTCGCCCGCGCCTACGGCCTCGCCGGCGCCGAGGTCCTTGTCTACCCGACCGCGATCGGCTCCGAGCCCGACCACCCCGAGTTCGACACCCAGCCCCTCTGGGAGCGGGTGATCGTCGCCAACGGGATCGCCAACGGCCTCTTCATGGTCGCCGTCAACCGCACCGGCCCCGAGCCGCCGCTGAGCTTCTACGGCTCCTCCTTCATCTCCGACCCCTACGGCCGCGTCCTCGTCCAGGCCCCCCGCGACGAGCCCGCCGTCCTCGTCGCCGATCTCGACCTCGACCAGCGCCGCGACTGGCTCGAGCTCTTCCCCTTCCTGACCACCCGTCGCCCCGACACCTACGGCCCGCTGGCCGAATAGACCGCGGGTGCAAGCAGCGGCAGCCCGGTAGGAGCTAGGAGCCGGTGGCCGGCTCGACGCGGAAGGCGGAGCGGACCGGGTTTTCCGGCTTGAAGAAGGTCGCCGTCTGGTTCGTCTCGTGCCAGGGGAAGGGCAGGCGGCCGCCGGGCTGGCCGAGGAAGCGGGTGAAGAGGATCGCGGCGCGGCGGCAGGTGATGCCGGAGCGGGCCGGGCGGTAGATCAGGTAATCGCCGGCTGCGAAGAAGAGCGGCCCGACGAGCATCCCGGTGTTGACCCGGAAGGGGGCTGGGCAGAGCTGGCCGATGCGGTTGTTGCTGCCGCCTTCGCCGCCGCCGCTGCGGACGATCGTGAAGGCGCGCACGTTGCCGCGCACGAAAGCGGCCTTGCCGGTTCCCTGGCCGACCGCGCGCCAGGTGCCGGGGAGGTTGCCGTCCCAGTCCTGGAGGAAGCGGGCGAGCAGCGCCGAGGCCTGGCCGCAGGTGAGGCCGGAGGCGTCCTCGGTGGTGACCGTGTAGTTGCCGGCGGGCAGGTTGGCCGCGCCGATGCGGTCGTTGTGGAGGACGCGGAAGCTCGGGCAGGTGGCGGCGCTCGCGCTCGGGGCGCTGAGGGCCAGGGTCACGCAGAGCGCCGCCAGGGCCAGGGCGATCGCCGCGGCGACGCGCTTACCGGCGGGCGTGGAGAGGACGAGGCTCACGGTGCGGGAACCTACCAGCGTCGGCGGCGTCTAGGAGGGCTTGGCGAAACTCGCCGGCCGCAACCGCGAGTTTCGCCAAGCCCTCCTAGAGCCGCGGCGTCGGCGCGATCCGGTCGAGCTCGGCGAGGTCGGCCTCGCTCGGCGCCCAGCGCACCGTCGCCACGTTGGCCCGCACCTGCTCGGGCCTGGTCGCGCCGGCGATCACCGAGGCGACCGCCGGCTGCGCCGCCAGCCCGCCGATCGCGACGTCGATCGTCTCCAGCCCGCGCGCGGCCGCGTACTCCCCGATCGCCTCGACGACGTCGAACTGGGCGTCGCTCCCAGCCGCCTCGCGCCCGGCCAGGCGGCTGCCCTCGGGCCCCTGCTCGCCGCGCCGGTACTTGCCGCTGAGCAGCCCGCTTTCGAGCGGGAAGAAGGGGAGGACGGAGACCCCGAGCCGCTCGCAGGCCGGCGCCACCTCGGCCTCGATCCCCCGTTCGAGCAGGCTGTAGTGGTTCTGCAGGCTGACGAAGCGGGCGAGGCCGCGCTCGCGGGCGACCCGGTCGGCCTCCTCCAGTTCGCCCGCGTCGAAGTTGGAGCAGCCGATCGCCGTCACCAGCCCCTCGCCGACCAGTTCGTCCAGCGCCGTCAGGGTCTCGGCGATCGGCGTCTCCCCGTCGGGCTGGTGGTACTGGTAGAGGTCGATGCGGTCGACCCGCAGCCGCCGCAGCGACCCCTCGACCGCCCAGCGGATGTACTCGCGCGATCCCCGCGGGGCCCCCGGGACGCCCTCCGCACCCTTCATCTCCATCCCGAACTTGGTCGCGATCAGGCACTCGTCGCGGCGCCCCTCCAGGGCCTCGCCGATCAGCGCCTCGCTGGCCCCGGCGCCGCCGTAGATGTCGGCGGTGTCGAAGAAGGTGACGCCGGCGTCCAGCGCCGCCTCCAGCACCGCCGCGGTCCCCTCGAGGTCGAGGCGGCGGCCGAAGTTGTTGCAGCCGAGGCCGACCGCCGAGACCTCCAGCGGCGAATCGCCGAGGCGGCGGGTGGGGAGGGGAGTGGCGGGTGAGGAGGGGCTCATGGAATCTCCAGTTCGTCGGTTGACCGCATCACTACCCGCATCCCCTGCCGTCCGTACCATTCCCGCAGCCGATGCCGGAACCAGTCAAGCGCAACCAGCGCTACATGCCCGGGCTCGACGGGCTGCGAGCGATAGCCGTCCTGGCGGTGATCGCCTTCCACCTCGAATTCGGGTGGGCGCCCGGCGGCCTGCTCGGGGTCGGGATCTTCTTCACCCTCAGCGGCTACCTGATCACCGACATCCTGCTATCGCAGCTGTCGAAGATCGGCCGCATCGAACTCGGCCACTTCTGGCTGGCCCGCGCCCGCCGCCTGCTGCCGGCGCTGTTCGTGATGTTGGCGATCGTGATCGCCTGGGTGACCATCTTCGGCCCCGCCCAGACCCAGTCCTTCCGCGACTCGGTCGTCTCCTCGGTCTTCTACTTCAACAACTGGCAGCAGATCCTCGGCGACGTCTCCTACTTCGCCCGCTTCGAAGCCCCCGGCCCACTCAACCACCTCTGGTCGCTGGCGGTCGAGGAGCAGTTCTACATCGTCTGGCCGTTCCTGCTCCTGCTGGGGACGAAGATCGTCAAAGAGCACCCGCTGCCCTCCGGGGTGCGGCCGCGGCTCGCCGTCCTCACCCTCGCCCTCGCCTTCGCCTCGGTCGTCCTGATGGCGGTCCTCTACCACCCCGACGTCGACCCCTCGCGGGTCTATTACGGGACCGACACCCGCGCCTCCGAGCTGCTCTTCGGGGCCGCCCTGGCGATGGTCTGGCCGAGCCGCAAACTGAGCCGCCGGATCGCCCCGCAGGCGCGCAACACCCTCGACCTGCTCGGCGCGGCCGGCCTGGTCGCGATCTTCGTGATGATCTGGCAGACCAGCGAACTCTCGCCCTTCCTCTACCGCGGCGGCTTCCTCGTCCTCTCGGTCGCGGTGGTGCTGGTGCTGATGGCGGCGACCCACCCCGCCTGCCGGCTCGGGGTTCTGCTCGGGATCCGGCCGCTGCGCTGGATCGGCGTGCGCTCCTACGGGATCTACCTTTGGCACGCGCCGATCATCGTCCTCACCAATCCCAACGACCACCCGGGGCCCAGCCTCACCCGGGCGCTCCTGCAGGTGGCGGCGATCTTCGGCGCCGCGGCGCTCTCCTGGAAGTTCGTCGAGGAGCCGATCCGCCACGGCGCGATCGGCCGCTTCTTCGCCCGCCGCCGCGCCGGCGGCTGGGGCTGGCAGACCTTCTCGCCGCCGGGCCGGGCGGCGATCGTCGGCTCCGCGGTGGTCCTGATCGCCGCGGTCTTCGGCATGGCCGGCGTCAACTCCGCCCCCGAAGGCGCCGACGCCCGGGTCGCCGAAGCGACCAAAGGCGGCACCGCCAAAGCCGCCCCGCTGACCCCCCAGCAGGCCTCCGAATCCGACCAGACCTCCTGCAAGAAAGTGATCCACATCGGCGACTCGACCTCGGAGGGGCTCGACTCGCCCGAATACCTGCCGATCCCCAGCCAGCGGATCGACGCCCAGTACGAAGACGTCGGGACCGAAGTAGAGATCCTCGAGATCTCCGGCGCCCGCTCGATCGAAGAGCAGTTCGAAGGCGAACCGAACGCCCAGGAAGTCGCCGAAGCCTGGAAGGCCGAAGGCTTCAAGGGCTGCTGGGTGCTGGCCCTGGGGACCAACGAGGCGGCCAACGTCGCCGCCGGCTCGACCGTCGGCGAGCGCGAACGGATCGAAAAAATGATGGCGATCATCGGCGACGAACCGGCGATGTGGGTCAACGTCCGCTCGCTGGTCCCGCCCGGCGACCCCTACTCGAAGGGGAACATGGAGAAGTGGGACGAAGAACTCGTCCTCGCCTGCGCCGCCTATCCGAACATGCGCGTCTACGACTGGGCCGCCGACGTCAAAGACGCCTGGTTCATCGAAGACGGCATTCATTTCACCTCGCCCGGGTACGCTGCCCGCTCGCAGTTGATCGCGCAGGCACTCGCGCACGCCTTCCCGGCAGGAGGAGAGACCGAGGGCGGCTCGAAAAACTGCGTGGTCAGCTGACCGGCACTTCAAGTCCACCAAGGGAGAACACGCCATGAGCGAACCTAACGAGCGCGACGCCAAGCTCGTCCAGTACCTGAACGAGGCCTACGGCAACGAGAAGGAGCTCGAGACCGCCCTGCAGGCGGACATCGCGCTGACCACCAAGCCGGCCTACGCGAAACGCCTCAAGCAGCACCTGAAAGAGACCAAGACGCACGCCAAGCTGCTCGAGCGCCGGATCAAGAAGCTCGGCGGCGGCCCGAAAGCGCTGCAGAGCGTGCTCGGCAAGGCGAAAGCCGTCGCCAAGGCGCCTCTCCACGCGGTCCGCGGCAGCGGCGAGCAGGAGAAAATGCTGAAGAACGCGAAGACGCAGTACGCCAGCGAGCACGAGGAGATCTCGACCTACCTGGCGCTGGAGAACTTCGCGACCAAGGTCGGCGACAACGAGACCGCCGCCCTGGTCCGCGGCATCCGCAAAGAGGAGGAGCGGATGGCGCGCTTCCTCGAGGGCCAGATCAAGCAGCTCTCCGCCGCCGTCGCCCAGGAGATCCCCCGCGCCCTGCGCGCGACCCCGAAAAAGCGCCGCTCTGGGAAAAAAGCGGCTCCGAAAAAAGCCGCGGCGAAAAAATCCGCTCCGAGAAAAGCCGTGACGAAAAAAGCACCGGCGCGGAAAGCGGCCAAAAAAGCAGCCGCGAAAAAGCCGGCGGCGAAAAAATCGACCGCCAAAAAAGCTAGCGGGAAAAAATCCCGCTGAGCCGGTCGTAGACGAAATCGGGCAGCAGCGGACGCACGCTGACCAGCGTCCGCACCCCGCGCCCGACCGGGTAGCGGGACCCGGACCCGCCAAGGGCGTCGGCGATCTTCGCCGCGACCTTGGCGGGCTCCTCGCCTTTGCGCTCGGCGCTGGTCAGCGTCGCTTCGAACTTGCGCAGCGGCCGGTCGTAGAGATCGCGCGCTTCGCCCCGCAGCTCCTCGCGCAGGCCGCTGACCTGCTCGCGGGACTTCGCCCAGATCGGGGTGTCGATCGGGCCCGGCTCGAGCAGGCCGACGCTGACCGGCTGTTCGGCGAGCTCGACCCGCAGGCAGTCGACGATCGCCTCCAGCGCGAACTTCGAGGCGTGGTAGGGAGCGGCCCAGGGATGGGTCACCCGCCCGCCGACCGAGCCGACGAAGAGGATCCGGCCCTCGCCGCGCCGCAGCAGCGGCAGCATCGCCTGGGTCACCGCCACCTGGCCCACCACGTTGACGTCGAGGATCTGCCGCAGCCCGCCCGGGGGCAGCGCCTCCAGCGGCCCGGCGACGCCGATCCCGGCGTTGTTGACGAGTCCCTCGAGGCTGCCGCCGGTGAGCTCCGAGACCTGCTCGGCGGCGGCCTCGATCTGCGCCGGGTCGGTGACGTCGAGCTCGACCGGGACGACCTCGCCGGGCTCGCTGGCCAGCGACCTGGCATCGGCTTTGCCACGCACGCCGGCGAAGACCAGCCAGCCCTGGCCGGCCAGGTGCTGCACCGCGGCCCGGCCGATTCCAGTGGAGGTGCCGGTGATCAGGACGCTCTTCATCTCGTCTCCATTTCGCTAGGCGGTCTTCGGGGGGTTCGGCTCGTCGCGCGGCTCGAGCTGGATCTCGCGCTCGGCCCGTGGCCGCCCCTCTTCGATCTCGATGCTGCGCTCGCGCTCGGCGTTCAGCTGGTGGCCGAAGAGGATCGCCAGGTTGCTGATCCAGAACCAGATGAGCAAGGCGATGAGGCCGCCGAGGGTGCCGTAGGTCTTGTCGTAGGAGCCGAAGTTGCCGACGTAGAAAGCGAACAGGCCGGAGGCGATCACCCAGACGACGATCGCGACCAGGCTGCCCGGGGTGATCCAGCGGAAGCCGCGCAGCTTCACGTTCGGCGAGGCGTAATAGAGGACCGCGACCATCAGCAGGAAGATTCCCGCCATCACCGGCCACTTGGCGATGCTCCAGACCGTCACCGCGGTGTCGCTGAGGCCGATCGGGCCGGCGATCGCGTCGAGGACCGGCCCGGTCGCGACCAGGCCGAGCGCCAGCGCCACCATCAGCAGAATCATCGCCAGAGTCACCCCGATCTGCAGTGGCCGCAGCTTCCAGAACGGCCGCCCCTCCGGCGTCTCGTAGATGACGTTGGAGGCGCGCATGAAGGCGCCGACGTAGCCCGAGGCCGACCACAGCGCCACCGCCAGCCCGAGCACGAAGGCGACCCCGGCCGTGCCGCGGCTTTCGGTGAGCGATTCGATCGGTCCGCGGAAGGTGTCGGCCGCCGATTCCGGCCCGAGGTCGGTGATGATCTCGGTCAGGCTGCGGGTCGTCGAGGTCGGATCGCCGAAGAGGCCGAGCAGCGAGACCATCGCGATCAGCGCCGGGAACAGCGAGAGCAGCCCGTAGTAGGTCAGCGCCGCCGCCCAGTCGGTCAGGTTGTCCTCCTGGAACTCCGAGACGGTCCGCTTCAGCGTCGGCCAGAGGCGCGAGTCGCGCTCGACCCCCGTCGGGGCGTAGTCGTGGCGCTCGGTCATCGGGGACCGGGCTACCCGCCGTCAGGCGGGGGGCAAACAGTCGATCGCCACCGGCTCCAGCGCGTCGGCCGGCTCGAAGCCGAGGATGCGGCCGTAGAAGTAGAGCTCGGCTTCGAGGCAGCGGATCTCGGTCTCCGCCTTGCGGAAGCCGTGCTGCTCGCCCGCGAAGGCGAGGTAGGCGTGGGGGACCCCGTTCCGCGCCAGGGCCGCGACCATCGCCTCGGCCTGGTTCGGCGGCACCACCTCGTCCTCGAGGCCCTGGAAGAGGATCACCGGCGCCCGCAGGCGCTCGACGTAGTTGATCGGCGAGCGCTCGCGGTAGAGGTCGGCGCGCTCGGGATAGGGCCCGATCAGCCCGTCGAGATAGCGCGACTCGAACTTGTGGGTGTCGCGGGCGAGGGTCTCGGTGTCGGCGACCCCGTAGTAGCTGGCCCCGGCCGCGAACTCGTCGTGGAAGACGAGCGCGCAGAGGGTCGCGTAGCCACCGGCCGAGCCGCCGCGGATCGCCAGCCGCTCGCCGTCGGCCTCGCCGCTCGCGGCCAGATGGAGGGCGGCGGCGACGCAGTCCTCGGTGTCGACGATGCCCCAGGTCCCCTGCAGGCGGTCGCGGTAGGCGCGGCCGAAGCCGCTGGAGCCGCGGTAGTTGACGTCGACGACGCCGAAGCCGCGGCTGGTCCAGAAGAGGAGCTCGGCGTCGAGGGCGGGGGTGACGTGGGAGGTCGGTCCGCCGTGGCTCTGCACGATCAGCGGCGGCAGCTCCCCCGCCGGAGCCTCGAACTCGGGGTTGGTCGGCGGGTAGAAGAAGGCGTGGGCGACCTCGCCCTCCCCGGTCGCGAACTCGATCGCCCGCGGGATCGAGGCGTAGGCCGGGTCGATCGGCTCGTCGCTGGCCTCGCGCACGACCTCGGTCTCGCCGGAGTCGAGGTCGTGGACGACGACCGCCGCCTCGCGCTCGGGGCTGGCGGCGGCGAAAGCGACCCGGTTGCCGGCCACGGACAGCGCCGGGAAGCCGAACGAGGTGAACGGGAGGCCGAGGTCCTCGACCCGCCCGCTCCCGGGGTCGAGCAGCCCGAGCCGTTCCTCGCCGCCGCCGCAGCGGACGCAGACGACCCGGCCGTCGCCGAGGAAGGCGTAGGTGGAGCCGCCGAACAGCCACTGCGGGTGGCCGAGCTCGGCCCGCTCGGCGCTCAGCTGCTCGGCCTCCTCGCCGTCGCCGAGCCGGTAGAGGTTCCACCAGCCGTCGCGGTCGGAGACGAAGTGCAGCCCGCCCGCGGCGTCCCACCCGGGCTGGAAGACCGACTCGGCCGGCCCGCCGGCGACCCGGCGAGCCGCGGCCGGGTCGGCGAGCGGGGCGACCCAGAGCTCGGTCCCGTCCCAGGGCATGTTCGGGTGGTCCCAGCAGGTCCAGGCGAGCTGGCTGCCGTCGGGGCTGGGGCGGGGGAAGGAGTAGAAGTCGCGGCCGGAGGCGAGCACGGCGGGCTCGGCCCCGGGGCCCTCGAGCGCGATCGCGACGATCTCGTTCGCCGGCTCGCCCTCGCCGTGGCGCTCGCGCACGCAGAACACCGTGGCGCCGTCGGCGCTCAGCCGCAGGTCGGCGTAGCGCCGCGCCGCCGGCTGCTCCGGCTCGGCGCTCAGCGCCACCGGGGCCTGGCCGAGCCGCTGGTCGTAGAGGCGCTGGTCGGCGAAGTCGACGAAGAGCACGCGGTCGGGGCCGGCCAGGGCCCAGGAGCCGCCGCCGTACTCGTGCACCCGGGTCCGCACGTTGACCGCGGGCCGGCGTCACCTCTTCGATCTCGCCGCCGGCCGGGCGCCGCATCAGGGCCACGCGCCCGCCCTCGCTGGGGCGTCCCTCCGACCACCAGACGGCGCCGTCGGCGGCCAGCGCCGGGGCGCCGAGCCGGCGGCCCGCGCGGGCGACCGCGGCCGCGTCGATCGGCGAGCGCCAGGAGCCGTAAGGAGCGCTCAGTCGCCAACCTCGACCTCGCGCAGCCGGTGCGTGTCGACGTCGTAGACGAAGCCGCGCACCGTCTCGCGATGGGGGACGAAGGTCGAGCGCCGGACCCGGCGCACCGACTGCCGCACCGCTTCGTCGACGTCGCTGAAGGACTCGATCGCGAAGGCGGGGGCGACCCCGGTCGCCTCCTGCAGCTCGGCCCGGAAGCCGTCGTCGGTGACCGTTTCCAGGCCGCAGTTGGTGTGGTGGATCAGCATCACCTCGCGGGTCCCGAGCTTACGCTGGGAGAGCGCCAGCGAGCGGATCACGTCGTCGGTGATCGCGCCGCCCGCGTTGCGCAGCACGTGCGCCTCGCCGTCGCCGAGCCCGAGCGCCGCGAAGACGTCGAGCCGCGAGTCCATGCAGGTGACGATCGACAGGCGCAGGCTCGGTTCGACGTCGAGGTGACGGTCGGGCAGGCCGTCGGCGAAGGCGCGGTTGTTGGCCAGCAGGCGGTCGATCGTCTCCACGGCGGGCAAGCCTAGAGGTTCGCCTAGTCTCCCCCCGGTGAGCGCCCCGAAGATCCGCCCCGCGACGGAGGCCGACGCCGGGCTCCTGCACGAGCTGATCGTCGAGCTCGCGACCTACGAGAAGGCCCCGGAGAAGGTCGTCGGCGACGTCGACACCCTGCGCCGCTCCCTCTTCGAGCAGCGGGCGGCGGAGGCGCTGATCGTCGAGCTGGAGGGGGAGCCGATCGGCTACGCGATCTTCTTCACCACCTTCTCGACCTGGGAGGCCCGCTCGGGCGTCTGGCTGGAGGACATCTACGTGCGGCCCGAGCACCGGCGCGGCGGCACCGGGCTGGCCGTGATGGAGCACCTGGCGGCGCTGACCCTGGAGCGCGGCCACGTGCGCCTCGAATGGTGCGCGCTTACCTGGAACGAGCCGGCGCTGAGCTTCTACGACAAGCTCGGTGCCACCCGGCTGGAGGAGTGGCGGACCCTGCGGCTGGAGCGCGACGGCATCGAGGAGCTCGCGAAGACCGGGCGCCCTTGACCCCGGCCGCGCGGGGCGCTACTCGTCGCGCGGAGTGATGCGGAAGGTCGAGACCACCTCGGCCTGATGGGCCTCGGGGTGGGCGACGTAGGCGCTGGGCCCGCCGCCGAACCAGCCGGCGGCTTCGTTGTTGCCGACGAAGATCCCGGCGTGGTGCTTGCCGTCGGCGTCCTGCACCCAGACCTTGTCGCCCTCCTTGAAGCCCGCTTCGATCGCCTCGCTCATCGCCGCCCAGTCTATTGCCCGCCGCCGATTCCGAGCGCGGCCCTCAGGTCGGTGACGATCAGGTCGGGCGAGCGGCGCAGCTGCAGGCCGGTGTAGCGGCAGACCCGGAAGCCGGCGGCGCGCAGGTCGAGCTCGCGCCGTGGGGCGCTCAGCAGCGGCCGAGGCGGCGCAGCTTCGCGCGGTAGACGAGCATCGAGGAGTGCCGCATGTCGCCGTGGGTCTGGTTGCGCAGGCTCGCCACCAGCTCGTGGTGGAAGGGGGAGGTGAGGCTCTCGGCGTGGCCGATCACGTTGCGGACACCGATGTCGAAGCGGCAGCGCAGGTACTGGGTCAGCCGCAGCGAGGCGCGCAGCTGGCGGCGGTCGCCGAGCAGGTCGCCGTCGCCGTAGCCGGCGTGCTCGATCCCGATCGCGGTCCAGTTGAGGCCGACCGTGTGGCGGCAGCGGGTGCGCAGGTTGACCAGGCGGAAGATCTTGCCGGCGGGGGAGATCACGTAGTGGGAGCAGACGTTGGGCAGCTCGCCGAGCTCGACGTCGGCGGTGTCGGGGGCGAAGGTGTTGTAGACCGCGGCCGCGGTCGAGGTCTGCGACATGTGCTCGACGATCACCCTCGGGTTGCGCAGCCGCCAGCGGTGCTGGCCGTAGTGGCGCTCGGAGTAGTCGGCCATCTCGCGCTTGCGTTTGGGGCCGAAGGGGATCGGCCAGGGGGTCGAGGACGGCGCCGCCGCAGCGCTGGCCCGGGCCTGCGGCGAGGCGGCGGCGGGGCCGACCGCGGTGGCGACCGCGAGACACAGGAGCGCCGCCGCGACGGCGAACGCTCCGGCTTTGGCGAGGGGCCGCATCGGCGGGGATCCTACGGGGGCTAACCTCGCGCCCATGCCGAGGGCCGAGGAGCCGATGAAAGCGAAGCTGGGGACCCGGCCCTTCAGCGACCCCGACTGGGTCTTCGAGCGCAAGCTCGACGGCATCCGCGCGATCGCCCGCCGCGAAGGCGGCACGGTCTCCCTCACCTCGCGCACCGGCAAGGACCTCTCGCCTTCCTACCCCGAGCTGGTCGAGGCGCTCGAAGCCGAGGCCGCGACGGACTTCGTCGCCGACGGCGAGATCGTCGCCTTCGACGGCTCCCAGACCAGCTTCGCCCGCCTCCAGGGACGGATGCAGATCAAGGACCCGCGCCTGGCCCGCCTCACCGAGATCCCCGTCTTCCTCTATCTCTTCGACCTCCTGCGCTTCGACGGCCACGACGTCACCGGGCTGCCGCTGCGCGCCCGCAAGGGCGCCCTCAGACGTGCCTTCTCCTTCCACGGCCCGGTTCGCTACACGCCGCACCGCAACCAGCACGGCGAGCGCTTCTTCCGCGAGGCCTGCGAGAAGGGCTGGGAGGGGCTGATCGCCAAGCGCGCCGACAGCGCCTACTCGCACAGCCGCAGCGGCAACTGGGTGAAGCTCAAATGCGGCCGCGAGCAGGAGCTGGTGATCGGCGGCTTCACGCCCCCGCAGGGCTCGCGCCGGCACTTCGGCGCGCTCCTGATCGGCTACTACGAGGACGGCGAGCTGCGCTTCGCCGGCAAAGCCGGGACCGGGTTCGATCAGCGCACCCTCGCCGACCTCGGGGCGAAGCTGGAGGCGCTGGAGGTCCCCGCCTCCCCGTTCACGCGCGGCACCGGCCTGCCCCGGGTCGCCCGCTGGGTGAAGCCGGAGCTGGTCGGTCAGTTCGCCTTCTCGGAGTGGACCCGCGACGGCAAGCTGCGCCATCCCAGCTACGTGGGACTGCGGGAGGACAAGCCCGCGCCCGAGGTGGTGCGGGAGGTTCCTGAGAAGTAGCCGCGCCTACGCGGCGGCGAGGTGGAGCGGCTCGAAGTCGGCGACGGAGAGCACGACGACGCAGTGTTCGCACTCGCAGACGACCTCTTCGACCTCGTTCAGGTCCCCGACCAGCACCCCGAAGTCCTCGCCGCAGTCGGGATCGGAACAGGTCACTTGCACGAGCCACATGCGGCCATGGTGGCCACCGGGCCGGACGCTCCCACCGGCCCGGCCGAGGACACGGTCCCGTCGCGAGCCTTCGGACCTGCCCCGGCCGGGTGGGTGAAACTGGGTCGCGCCGGGTAGGGAGGCCGGATGGCGGAGACGAAGATCACCCCTTACCGCAACGGTCCCTACCTGATCCGGGGCGAGTTCACGATCTGCGACCAGGACGGCAACGAGATCGAGAGCAGGCGCCCCGTCGTCGCCCTCTGCCGCTGCGGCAAGTCGCAGATCCGACCGTTCTGCGACGGAACTCACAAGACGATCGGCTTCCGCTCCGACAGCGAGCCGGAGGCGCGCTAGAGAAGGAGCTGCGGGAGCGGCTCGCGCAGCGAGCTTCCGCCTCGCTCCCAGGCATCCAGGAGGTATCTGGCGAACCGGTCCTCGAGGAGGAGCAGGGCGCGGGCCCCGAAGAGGATGTCGCCGGCGACCTCCGGTTCGGCCCGGGCCAGGCCGCCGGCGAGGTCGTAGGCGGCGATGTTCTCGTGCACCGCGTCGGCCTCGACGTGCTCGTCGTAGAAATCGGTCGCCTCGGCCCCGAAGCCGAGCCGGCGCAGCCCGTTCCCGTAGCTGCGATTGGGCCGGGCGGAGGTCATCTCGAACATCGCCAGATGGCCGACGATCGCGCCGCGCCGCGAGCGGTGCAGGCCGCAACCCGACATCAGGTTGACAGCGGCCAGCGTCACTCCCGGGACCCGCTCGAGGTACCCGTTCTCGCGATCGCCGAGGCCCAGCTCGCGCATCGTCTTCGCGAACAGGGTCGAGTGCATCCGCTCGGGTCGGCCGGCCCCGTACTCGTCGTGCTGCACCTCCAGCAACGCCGTCTTCGCCGCGCCGGTCAGCCGCGGGATCGCCCACGAGTGCGGGTCGGACTCCTTCAGCTGGTAGAGCGAGCGGTGGACGACGAACTCGCGGAACTGCTCGAGGTCGGCGGAGGTCTCCAGGTGCCGGGACAGCGAGGCACCGTCGTCTTCCGCCTCGAGCCGGAAGAGCGCGTCACCGACCTGCGCGGGGTCCACCTCCTCGGGCGGCAGCGCCGCCTCGAGCGCGCCGAAGAAGGCCGCCTCGAGCTGTTCGCGCACTCCCAGCAGCGCCGGGTTCCACTCCCAGCCGGGATCGAGGCCGGGGAAGGAGCGGTAATGGAGCTCATAGGCGATGTAGAGCGCGAGCTGCAGATCGTCGTCCTCCAGCGGCGCCGCCACCGCTCCGGCGAGCTCCGCCGCCACGGCACCGACCCGCCCCGCGACCGCGAGGTCGGGCGGCGGCGCTGTCAGGAACTCCAAGAGCAGGTCGCTGAGCGGGCCGACCGGCGAGACCGGGATCGCGACACCCTCGATCTCCTCGACTGCGCTCACGGCAACCGGGTTCCCTCAACCGCCCGGCCCCAAACGCGCGGTTCGGCGGCGGCGCGGCGCGGGTACCGAGCGCCGCAGATGACTGCCGGCACCCGGAAAGGAAGGCTGCGACGGGCCGATTGCGCCGGCGAGGGAATCCGCCGCCGGCGCCGCGGTCGCGGCTTCTCCTACGCGGATGGCGGCGGGCGCCGGGTCGAAGACGAGGAGACGCTGGCGCGGATCCGCGCCCTGGCGATCCCACCGGCCTGGGAGCGGGTATGGATCTGCCCGGACCCGCTCGGCCACATCCAGGCCACGGGATTCGACGAAGCCGGCCGCAAGCAGTACCGCTACCACGAGCGCTGGGAACGGCGGCAGGCCGCGCGCAAGTACGAGCAGACGCGCGAGTTCGCCCGTTCGCTGCCCCGGCTGCGCCGCGCCGTCAAGCGCGACCTCGGCCGCGAGGGGATGCCGCGCGAGCGGGCCCTGGCCTGCGCCGTGCGGCTGCTCGACCAGGGCTTCTTCCGGGTCGGCGGCGAGGCGTACGCCGAGGACAACGAGAGCTATGGCGTCGCCACGGTCCTGCGCGAGCACGTGACGATCTCCGGCGGCGAGATGGTCTTCGACTTCCCGGCCAAGAGCGGCCAGCGACGGGTGCAGTCGATCCGCGACCGGGCCGCGATCGCCGCCGTGGAAACGATGCGGTCGCGGCGGGGCGGGCCCGAGGACCTGCTCGCCTACCGCGAGGGGCGCAGGTGGCGCGACGTCCGCTCCGGCGAGATCAACGAGTACATCCAGGAGCGGATCGGGCCCGAGCACAGCGCCAAGGACTTCCGCACCTGGCACGGGACGGTGCTGGCGGCGGTCGAGCTGGCGGGCGCGCCGCGCCCGAGCTCCCGGGCGGCGGCGAAACGGACGATCGCCGCCGCCGTCAATGGCGTCGCCGAGCAGCTCGGCAACACGCCGGCGGTCTGCCGCCGCTCCTACATCGATCCGCGCGTCTTCGACCGCTACCGCGACGGGGTCACGCTCGAGCTCCCGGACCGCCCGCGCGGGCGCCTCGGCGAACGTGCCCGGGCGGGCGTCGAGCGCGCCGTGCTCGATCTCGTCGAGTGAGCCCGGCCGGCTCTCGCGGGAGTTTTTGCCGCCCCCGGCCGGGGTACCGGCAGAGCACCGACGGGACCGACGAGAAGGAGTGAGCAGAGATGACGTTCGAGAAGTTGCAGGGGAAGAGGATCGCCTTCCTGATGTCCAACGAGGGCGTCGAGCAGGTGGAGCTGACGGAGCCGCTGGAAGCGATTCGCGGCAGCGGCGCCGAGGTCGAGCTGCTGGCCCCCGAAGAGGGTGAGGTCCAGGCCTTCAACCACCTCGACAAGGGGGAGAGGTTCCCGGTCGACCGGACCGTCGCCAGCGCCGCCGCGGACGAGTACGACGGTCTCGTCCTGCCCGGTGGGGTCGCCAACCCGGACCAGCTGCGGACCGACGACGACGCGCTGGAGTTCGTCCGCGAGTTCTTCGCCGCCGGCAAGCCGGTCGGCGTGATCTGTCACGGGCCCTGGACCTTGCTCGAGGCGGGCGTGGTCGAGGGACGGACGCTGACCTCTTGGCCGAGCCTGCAGACCGATCTGCGCAACGCGGGGGCGGAGTGGGTCGACGAGGAGGTCCACGTCGACAACGGCCTCGTCTCCAGCCGCAGGCCCGAGGACCTCGATGCGTTCGTCGCCAAGCTGGTCGAGGAGTTCGCCGAGGGTGTCCACGAGGGCCAGCGCGCCGGCGCGGCCAGCAGCTGAAGGGAGCCCCAATGCCACCGCGTGGAGTCAAAAAAGGCAGCAAGCGGGACCGCCAGTACAAAGAGATCAAGAAGAGCGAGAAGAAGCAGGGTCGCTCGACCAAGCGGGCCGAGATGAGCAAGGCCCAGCTACAGAAGGCGGTGGCCGGCGCCAGCTAGGTCGGCCACCGACCCGACCACCTCGATCGCCCCGGCCTCGCGCAGCTCGGCCTCCGAGAAGCCGCCGGTCAGCACCGCCACGGTCGGCACCGAGGCGGCGCTCGCCGCCTTCACGTCCCAGACCGAGTCGCCGATCATCAGCGCCGGCCCCTCGCCGCCGACCTTCGCCAGCGCGGTCCGCACCAGCTCCGGCGCCGGCTTCGTCTCCTCGACGTCGGCCGAGGTGGTCCAGGCGTCGACCAGCTCGCGAGCGTCGAGCAGATCGAGGTAGTGCTCGATCTCCTCCGCCTTCGCCGAGGAGGCGAGGACGACCCGGCAGCCGTCGCCGCGCAGGTCCTCGATCAGCTCCCGGGCACCGGCCATCGGCTCGACTTCTCCGATCAGCTCGCCGTAAGCCGCGCCCTCGGCGTCGCGGATCGAGTCGCCCTCGCGATCCTCGACCTCCTCGCCGGCCAGCGCGGCGACGATCTGGTCGCCGCCCATGCCGATGTGGCGGTGGATCCGCCAGACGGCGATCGGGTGGCCGTGGCCGCGCAGCGCCCGGTGCCAGGCGATCGCGTGCTGGTAGTTGGTATCGACGAGGGTGCCGTCGACGTCGAGGATCGCGGTCGCCGTCACGCCGTGCCGCTACCCCGTGTCGGCGTGGCCGCAAACGGGTAGCCGGCGGCCATGTCGATCAAACAGAAGGTCGCCCGCCGGGCGGTCAAGACCACCGCAAAGCACACCGCTCACGGCGCCGGCTCGAAGCTGAGGCGCAGCCCCGTGCGCTCGACCACCCTGCTCGGGCTCGGGGCGCTCGTCGGCATCGCCGCCGGCTGGCTGCTCGGTCGTTCGGGCGGCGCCGACCCGGAGCCGGTCAGCTAGAGGGGGCCGGCACCGGGTTGGCCGCCAGGGCCCGCGCCACCGCGACGAGGTTTGCGGCCGCGGTCCGGCCGGTTTCGTGGGACCACTCGTGGCCCTCCGGGTTTTCGCTGTAGTCCTTGCCCGGGCCGGGCCCGCGGTTCCAGTAAGTCCAGGCCTGGCCGGGGATCGTGTAGCCGATGTCTCCCAGCGCCCCCGCGACCTCCGAGATCACGTGGTGGGCGCCGTCCTCGTTGCCGGTGACGACGACCCCGGCGACCCGGTTGTAGGCGACCGGCCGGCCCTGGTCGTCGGTCTCGGAGATCATCGCGTCCATCCGCTCCAGCACCCGCTGAGCGACGCTGGACGGGCGCGCCAGCCAGGTCGGCGTCGCGATCACCAGGATCTCCGCGCCCAGCAGGCGCTCGTGGATCTCCGGCCACTGGTCCCCGTCGCCCTCGTCGCTGCTCACCCCGGGGGCGATCCGGCGATCCACCGCGCGCACGGTCTCGACCTCGACATCGGCCTCCCGCAGGGCCACGGCCACCACCTCGGCCAGGGCCTCCGTGTTCGACTCCGCCGGGCTCTGTTTGAGCGTGCAACCGATTACCAGCGCCTTCATCGATCCTCCCAGGGGGTTGATTCCGCTTGCTTCGTTCCCCGCCGCCTACCCGGGACGCGGATCGCAGAACCGGGCGCCCCCGCCTGTTTCGTGGCCAGGTACGGGGGTAGCCGGCGGCCATGATCGGATTCTTCGATTACGTCGACGTGGACGCCGGGATATGGGGAGAGAGGCGCCCTTCATGAGCCCTGGCCAGGAAGAGCGCCCGGAGGATCGGCTGGCGCGTGAGGAGGCGGACGCCGCGGCGTCCGAAGCGGCGAAGATCGGCGGCGACGTGCCGCGCGACAGCGAGGATCCCGCCGCAGCAGCCGCTGATCGAGGCCGGGCAGGGTGAGGCCGAGGGCTTCGAGCTGGCCGAGAAGGACCTCGAGGACATCGCCAGCCACGGCGACGAACACCGCTTCCCCGACAACGTGCCCTCCGCGCCGGAGGAGCCGCAGAGCGCCGAGTACGGCGAGGCCGACGAGGCGATCCCATCCGACGAGTGAGCTGAAGGAGGAGCAGATGTCACACCGTTTGCTGGCCATCGTCACCGGCGGAATCGAAGGGAGCGAGCCGATCGAGGAGATCCGCCGCGCCGGCAACGGCGATGGCGTCGAGCTCCGCGTCGTCGTCCCCGCGGTCGAGGCGACCGCCTTCCGCCACACCCTCGGCGACATCGACGAGCCGAAGAAGGAGGCCGAAGCGCGGCTGACCGCGGTCCTCGCGACCCTGCGCGGGAACGGCATCGAGGCAGCCGGCGAGGTCGGCGACCCCGACCCGGTCCAGGCCGCCCAGGACGCGCTGCTGAAAGCGCCCGCCGACGAGGTGCTGATCTTCGAGCACGAGCAGGACCAGGCCCGCTGGTTCGAGGACGGCCTGTTCGAGAAGGCGCAGGCCGGGCTCGACCCGCCGTTGCGGATGGTCGTCCTGCACGGCGACGGCGACGGCAGCGAGCACGTGGTCGACGGTCGAGAAGGCCGGGCCGGGCACCATCGATCCGACGGGGCCACGAATTCGGCTCCTCCTACGGCGCCGGCCTCTCGCGAGCCGACTTCACCGGGATGACGATGGGCATCGTCGGCACGATCGTCGCCGCCATCCTCGCCGCCGCCGTGACCGCCAAGAGCGGCAACCGCGACCGGCAGCGCAGGCCGCGGCGATCCTGATCGCGATCGGGATCGCCCTGGTCAACATGGCCCACGTCGTCGGCCTGCTGCTGATGGACAGCGTCCGCTACCACGGTGGCTTCGCCAAGTTCTTCCGCACGCTGGCGATGTCGGCACGCCGCTGGCGGTGCTCGCCAACCTGCTGCTCCTCCTGTTCGCCTGAGGGACCGCCCGGCTACAGGGGCTCGGAGCCGTTGGACTCGGCCCGGTCCTGGGTGCGCAGCGCCTCGAGGACCTCCTCGGCCAGCTGCGAGCCGTCCTCGGGTCGCAGCGGCGTCGCGCTGATCCGCAGGATGACGCTGTCGTGGTCGATTTCCTCCAGCGAGACGTTGGGGCCGGTAGCGGGTCGGCACGGTGATCGCGCGCAGCAGCCGCTGCTCGACCCGCTGCGGGCTGGCGTCGCTGGGGAAGCGGGCCCGGACGTCGACCTTCTCCGGCTCGCGCAGCGGCACCACGGCCAGCTGCAGGAGGACGCTGTTGGGGACCAGCAGCCGGTCGGCCCCCTGGCTCAGGGTGGTGTAGAAGAGGCCGAGCGAGGAGACGGTGCCCTCCATCGAGCCGGCCAGGGCGCCGCCGACCAGGCGCACCCGTTCGCCGACCCGGAAGGGCCGGGTGCTCTGCAGGACGATGCCGGCGAAGATCCCGCCCAGCGACTGCTGCGCGGCGAGCCCGAGCAGGACCGCGGTGAAGGCGCCGCCGACCGCCAGCGCGCCGGCGTTCGACGCCGGCGATCCGCAGCGCCAGGATCACGATCGCGGTCATCGCCAGCAGGCGGAAGACGAAGCCGGCGGTGCCCGCGGTCGCCGGGTCCAGCCGCCGGTACATCCGCGGCGCCAGCCCCTTCGCAGAGCCAGTGGGTCGCGGCCGTGCCGACGATCACCAGCACGATCACGGTGCCGATCCGGAATCCATTCGCCGTAGCCGGGGGCGATCTCGCGGCGCTGGTAGTAGACGACCAGGGTCGCGGTCGATCACCAGCAGCGCGACCACCAGCCCGCCGAGGGCGCGCTTGGAGACGCGCGGCGTCGAGCTCCTCGCCGAGCCCGAGCGACGTGCCAGGTGTGGCTGCGCGTCTCGAACAGCTCGCGCGGCAGTTTCGGGGACGGCGCGGCGCGGGCATCAAGGTCCGCTACCCGGCTGCGGACCTCGCTAATCGTCGAGGCGGGCGGCGCTGTGTGGACGTCAGCGCGCAGCGCCGCCGACCCTTCGTCGCGGGTGGCGAAGACCGGGATCGACTGGTCGAGGCCGCTGACGTCGAGCACCCGGCGGACCTGGTCGTTGTGGCAGCAGATGACCAGCCGCCCGCCGCCGTTCCCGGCGCGCGTCGACCCGTCTGCCAGGCCCGGACGATCAGAGCGATCCCGGTCGAGTCGATGAACTCGCACTCGGAGAGGTCGATCAGGACCGAGGCCTCGCCGCCGTCGACCGCCTCGCTCGAGCGGCCCCTCCAGATCGGGGCGGTGCTAGAGGTCGAGCTCGCCGCGGACCGCGACGAGTCCGGACCCCGTCGACCTCCGCTGAAGACGTCTCGAAAGGGGCGGGCCGCACGCGCGCGATGCTAGCGCAGCGCGCAGCGGAGTCGCGCAAAAGGCGTCTGTTTGCGCGCCGTCGGCCAGGGGTATTCGGTGGGCCAGGCAGCGGTGCAGGCTATGCTCGGCCCCGAGACATGCCGGTACCTCGGGCGCCGTGGGACTGGACCTGAGTGAACAAAACGACTGAAGACGCGACCACGGGCCTGCAGATGTCGCTGCCGGCGCGGGCGGAGAACGTCGCCGTCGTCCGCCACGCGCTCGCGGGCCTTGCCGAGCGGCTGGGGATGGACGAAGGCGTCGATCGCCGACCTGAAGACGGTCGTCACCGAGGCGGCGATGAACGTTGTCGTCCACGCCTACCCGGGGACGAGATCGGCCTGCTCTCGGTCGAGGCATGTGCCCGACGAGCGAGGGGTGACCGTCGTCGTCCGGGACTTCGGCACGCGGGATCCGCCCGCAGCCCAACGTCGACCGGCCCAGCCTGCGGATCGGCCTGACCCTGATCGCCGCGCTCTCGGCCAGCTTCGAGATCAGCGGCGGCGTCGATCGGGGCACCGAGATCCGCATGCACCTGCCGCTCGCTTCGCGGCGACCTCGACGACCGGCGAGGCCGACCGGCGCGTCGTCGAGCCGCCGCCCGAGCGACCGCTGTCCGGGTCGGGCCGCCGGAGCTGGTCGGGCCGGTTCTGAGCCGGGTGCTCGGCGCGCTCGCCGCCCGCCACGAGATCACCGTCGACCGGCTCTCCGACGCGATGCTGCTCAGCGACGCGATCTCCGCCGCCGCGCCCCAGGGCTTCGCCGACGGCCACGTCGAGCTCAGCATCGCCGACCGCGAGGAGGGCGTCGAGCTGCGGGTCGGGCCGATGACCGACGGCGGCGCCGAGCGCCTGCGCAAGGGTCTCGACGCTCCCCGACCGGTCGGCTCGCTGGAATCGCTGGCCGACGAGCTGCGGGTCGAGCGGGGCGACGACGGCGAGTTCCTGGTCGTCGCGATCGACGCACTCGCCGCCTAGCCGGGGCGGCTACCGGCTACCGGCTGTCGGCGTCCGCGGCTTCGCGGTCCTGTTCGGCGACCTCTTCGCGGATCCGCTCCAGGGTCCGCCGCAGGATCCGCGAGACGTGCATCTGCGAGTGGCCGATCTTCTCGGCGATCTGCGACTGCGTCATGTCCTCGACGAAGCGCAGCTGCAGAACCAGGCGCTCGCGCTCGTCGAGGTGGGGGAGGACCCCCTCCAGCGCCAGTTTGTCCTCGATCAGCTCGTAGCCCTCGTCCTCGTCGCCGACCCACTCGGAGGCCGGCGATTCGTCCTCCTCGCCGCCGACCGGGCGGTCGAGCGAGAGCGGCCGGCGGTTGTGGTTGGCCTCCAGCACCTCCAGCACTTCGGCCGGGTCGATCTGCAGTTTCGCTCGGCGATCTCGCCGACCGAGGGCGAGCGCTGCAGCTCGCACGGTCAGCGCCGTGATCGCTTTCTCCACTTCGGCCATGCGGTCGTGCAGGCCGCGCGGCACCCGCACGGTCCAGACGCGGTCGCGGAAGTGGCGTTTGAGTTCGCCGAGGATGGTCGGCGAGGCGAAGGCGGTGAAGGGGGTGCCGCGGGTGGCGTCGAAGCGGTCGATCGCGTTGACCAGGCCGAGGCTGGCCACCTGCAGGAGGTCGTCGAAGGACTCGCTGGCACCGCGGTAGCGCAGGGCCAGGCTCTTCGCGAAGGGCAGGTAGCGCCGCACCAGCTCCTCGCGGGTCAGCGGGTCGTGGTTGGCGCCGAAGCGCCGCCAGAGCTCCTTCTCGCCGACCAGGCCGTCGGTCGCGTGCTCGTCCACTGAGGTCTGTTGTGCTCGGTTCTCTTCCCGTTTCGCTGACATCGGTGCCTCTCTGCGCCGGCGCTGTGTATCCACCGGCGCTGCCCTGAGGGCGAGCTGTGCGAGCCGTGCAGCGCCTGGCGACCCTGACGGCCACCGTCGTCACACCTTAGCGAGGGTCGGCATCCGCCAAATGCGGCTTAGCCGGCCCGCGAGTGGGTAGGCTCGTTGGCATGGGCGTCGACCAGTACCACGAGCCGCCGCAGGAGCTCTCCTCCGAGGCCCGCACCTACGCCCGCATCTGCACCTCGCTGACCGAGGAGGCGGAGGCGATCGGCTGGTACCAGCAACGGCTGGCGCTGGAGGACGACGCCGAAGCGCGGGCGATCATGGAAGACGCCCAGGGCGAGGAGTTCAAGCACTTCGCGATGGACCTCGAGTTCCTCCTGCGCCGCACCCCGCGCTGGCGCCAGATCGCCGCGGGCGTGCTGTTCCGCGACGGCGGCATCGTCGAGCACGGCGAGGCGGCCGAGGCGGGCTCCGAGGACGCCGACGGGGGCGAGGCGAGCGGGGGAGAGGCTCCCGCCGGCGACGGCTCGCTGGGAATCGGCAGCCTCAAGGGAGCGGCCCAATGAACCATCTCCTGCGCGACCTGGCGCCGATCTCGGCGGCGGGCTGGCAACTGCTCGAGGACGAGGCCCGCGAGCGCCTGCGGGGCCCGCTGGCCGCGCGCCGGCTGGTCGACTTCTCCGGACCGCACGGCTGGGAGCACTCGGCGACCAACCTCGGTCGCACCGAGGAGCTGGCGCCGCCCAACGGCGAGGGCGTGACCGCGCTGCGCCGCCGGGTGCTGCCGCTGGCCGAGCTGCGGGCCGACTTCGCGATCTCCCGCGCCGAGCTGCGCGACAACGACCGCGGCGCGGTCGACGCCGACCTCGAGACGCTCGACGACGCCGCCCGCCAGATCGCCTTGGCCGAGAACGTCGCCGTCTTCCACGGCTGGGAGCAGGCGGGGATCGGCGGCATCGCCCAGGCTTCGCCGTTCGACCCCGAGCCGCTGGAGAAGGACGCCGAGGCCTACCCCCGCTGCGTCGCCCGCGCGGTCGAGTCGATCCGCCACGCCGGCGTCGAGGGCCCCTACGGGCTCGCGCTCGGCCCCGACGAGCACACGCTGGTGATCGAGACCGCCGAGCACGGCGGCTACCCGCTGTTCGACCACCTGGCGAAGATCCTCGGTGGCCCGATCGTCTGGGCGCCCGGGCTGAAGGGCGCGGTCGTGATCAGCCTGCGCGGCGGCGACTTCCTCTTCGAGTCCGGCCAGGACCTGGCGCTCGGCTACAGCCACCACGACGCCGAGGCGGTCCACCTCTACCTCGAGCAGAGCTTCTCCTTCGTCGTCGCGACGCCGGAGGCGGCGGCGCCGCTCAGTCCCTGAGCGGCGCCGGCTCCGTCACTTCGAGTCCTCGTCGCCCTCCTCCGAGTCCTCTTTGGGCTCGGGCGACTTGAAGTGCATGATCTCGACCTTCGAGGACATGCTCGGCTCGCCGCTCTTGGCCAGCCGCGCGCTCGCTTCCGCCTGGATCTCGAGCACCCGGTCGAGCGTCTCCTTCAGCAGCGAGGAGACGTCGGTCCAGGCCTGTTGGTCGACCACCATCGGGGTGCGGCTGAGGTGGCGGTCGTCGAGCTCGTCGAGGGTGCCCGACTGGGCGGCCTCCTCGATGTCGTCGAAGACCGACTTCAGCATCGCCCCCGAGAGACCGGGGCGGAGGCTCTCCGGCATCCGCGCCCACTCGCTGTCGCTGAGGAACTGGCGCCTGGTCGCACGGTAGAAGTGCTCCGTGGCGCCGCGGCGCTGCTTGGTGTCGACCAGCTCGATGCAGTCGTATTTCTCCAGGACCCGGACGTGGTAGGCGACCAGGTTGAGGCTCTGATCGAGCTCCTGGGAGAGCAGATTGGGGCTCGCCACTCGTTCATTGAGAATGATCAGGATCTGTACGCGCAGCGGATGAGCGAACGCTTTTGCGACAGTCTGTTCGACGCTTTCTTTCTTTTTCGTCTTGGGCACGGCGCATTCCTTCGGTCGTTTATGGGTGGCGGCCGACGTTTGCACTGTAAACGTTGCGGATCAGGAATTCCACAGCAGTCCCGCATTTTTCGTTTAATTTAATAAATCTTGCTGCCGGTCCCTTGATTGCTGGAAAGATTTAGAGTAAAACTCAACCCCGCGTCGCGAAAGGGGCGGTGCGGACATTGGGAAAGACACGAGGGGGAGGTGGCAAGCGTGAGGATCGTGACCAGTCACGGCTCGGTGCCGTCAGCGATCACCAAGGGCACCTAGGCCTGGGAAGCAGGGACGGCGCTCGCGCCTGGCACGCTTAGTCGGTGGCCGCTTGGAAGCTCCCGCTCATCGTGCTCGCGATCGCCGTCCCGATCGCCGTCTTCTTCTACCTCGGCGGTCCCGGGGTGGGGGTCGCGGTCGGCGCCCTGGTCGCGGTCGCGATCGTCGTCGTCGCCGCCCGCCAGCGGCCGCGCGGCGCCCTTGGCCGGGTCGGCGCCGCATCGGCCCCCGGCCAGATCCTCCTCGTCGCCGCCTGCGCCGTCGAGGACCCGGCGGCGATCGCCGCGATCGCGGCGGTGCCGGCCCCGGGCCTGGCCGCCGTGCTGGTCCTGGCGCCGGCGCGGATCGGCTTCTTCGCCCGCTGGGCCTCCGACGTCGAGGGGGCCCGCCGCGAGGCCCAGCGCCGGCTCGTGATCACCGTCGCTTCCCTGGCCAAGGCCGGGATCGAGGCGGAGGCGCGGGTCGGCGACGAGGACCTGGTCCAGGCCGTCGAGGATCAGCTGCAGAGCTTTGCCGCGACCGAGGTGATCCTGGTCAGCGACGGCGCCGGGGAGGACCCCGGAGTTGCGGCCGCGGCGGCCGAGCTGGAGAGCCGGCTGCTGCCGCGCTTCCGCTGGCTGCGGCTCAGCGGTCCAGCAGCTCGCTGAGGTGCAGCGCCGCCCGGGTCGGGACGACGAACTCGCCGTTCACGTGCAGGAGGCCGACGCCGGCGAGGTCGCGGACCGCGCGCTCGATCGCGTCGCGCTCGGCGAACGGCGGCTCCTCGCCGGCCAGCTCGCGGATCAGCTCCGGCTCGGTCAGCGTCACCGGGTGGACCTCCAGCAGCTGCCGCATCACCGTCGACTCGGTCGCCAGGTCCGCCGCCCGGGTCGTCCAGTTGTCCTCTTCGCGGTCCATGGCCCGCGCCGCTAAGTCGTCGGCTTGCCGGGAGTCTCCCCCGAGCCGCCCTCGTCCCCGGGCTCGAGGTCGATGATCTGCTGCGCCCACGCGGGTTCGACCGAGCTGCGGTAGTAGTGCTTGATCGCGCCCCGCACCGGCTTCACCCGGACCAGGGTGACGGCGCCGCAGCCCGCCAGCACCCGCACGTGGTAGGCGATGTTGCTGACCGGGAGCTCGAACTCGTGGGACAGCTGCCGCGGGCTGATCATCTCCTCGCCCCGCATCCGCCGCAGGATCCGCCGCCGCAACTGGTGTCCCAGGGCTGCCAGGAGGGCGTTTTCGTCGGAGCGATTGAGCCGCGTCATCCGGCTCGGAAATATAGAGCAAAAGAAACGTTTTGTCTGCAAGAGTCCTGTCTGCACAGGAAACTGTCGCGTCAGTGGACGGGATTCAGGCGGTCTCGCGGACCCCGCCCATCTCGCTGAACACGGCGGTGGTGCCGTCCCCGCTGCGCTGCTCGTCGGCGATCACGTGGGAGACGGCGTTGATCAGGGCCAGGTGGGTGAAGGCCTGGGGGAAGTTGCCGAGGTGGCGGCCGGACTCGGCCTCGAGCTCCTCGGCGAAGAGGTCGAGCCAGCCGGCCGACTCCAGCAGCCGCTCGCAGAGCGCCCGCGCCCGCTCCGGCTCGCCGATCTCCGAGAGCGCCGAGACCAGCCAGAAGGAGCAGATCAGGAAGGTGCCCTCCTTCCCGTGAAGGCCGTCGTCGGTCTCCTCGACCTTGTAACGACAGACCAGCCCGTGCTGGGTCAGGTCGCTGGCGATCGCGTCGACGGTGGCGCGCAGCCGTGGGTCGTCGGGCGGGAGGAAGCGCAGCAGGGGGATCAGCAGCAGCGAGGCGTCGAGGGCGTCGGTGTCGTAGTGCTGGCGGAAGACGCCGTCGCGGACCCCGCGCTCGAGGATCTCCGCCTTGAACTCGTCGGCCTTGGCCCGCCAGGCGGTGGCCATGTCGTCGAACCCCAGCCCCGCCGCCATCCGCGCGCCGCGGTCGACCGCGACCCAGATCATCAGCTTCGAGGAGACGTAGTGCTGCGGCTCCCCGCGCGACTCCCAGATGCCCTGGTCGGGATGCGGCCAGGCTTCGATCGCCGCTTCGACCTGGTAGCGGACGAGCTGGCGGTCGGCTTTGGTGCCGTGCCCTTTGAGCGCCTTTTCGTGCAGGTAGATCGAGTCCAGGAGCGCTCCCCAGACGTCGTTCTGGCGCTGGTCGAAGGCACCGTTGCCGATCCGCACGGGCTTCGCGCCGCCGTAGCCGGAGAGGTGGTCGAGGGTGCTCTCGGTCAGCTCCTTCTCGCCGCCGATCCCGTACATGATCTGCAGGTCGGGGTGGTCGCGGCAGACCTGGACGATGAATTTCATGAAGTCGCGCGCCTCCTGGTCGAAGCCGAGCGTGTGCAGGGCCCAGAGGCTGAAGGTGGAGTCGCGGATCCAGCTGAAGCGGTAGTCCCAGTTGCGTTCGCCGCCGGGCGCCTCCGGCAGCGAGGTCGTCGGCGCCGCCAGGATCGCCCCGGTGGGGGCGTAGGTGAGCCCCTTGAGGACCAGCGCCGAGCGCTGCAGGTGGATCCGCCAGGGGTGGTCGGGGAAGGTGCCGTCGCGCAGCCACTCGCGCCAGAACTCTTCGGTCGAGTCGAGCCGCTCCAGCGCCTCCGGGGAGCTGCGCGGACCGCCGAGTTCGCCGACGTTCCAGCTCAGCGCGCAGAACCCGCTCTCGTCCTCGCGCAGCCGCAGGGTCCCGCGGACGGCGCCGTCGGCGACCTCCAGCTCCATGTCGCTGGTCAGCTGCAGGGTGGTGCCGTCGTCGGCGTGGGCGACCGCTTCGCCGAGCTCGCCGCCGGTCCAGCTGGCGTCGTCGAGACCGTAGGCGAAGCGCGGCAGGCACTCCATCTCCATCTCGACCTCGCCGTCGATGCAGGTCATCGTCCGCAGCAGCGAGCGGTCGGACTCGTGGCCGGTCCGCGGTCGCCTGCCGTCCCCGCTCGCCCACTCGGCGATCGTCAGCGCGTCCTTGACCACGACCCAGCCGGTCTCGGTGACCCAGGTGGTCTCGATCACCAGCGTGCCCGGCTCGTAGCGGCGGCTGATCGGCACGATCACCCCCCGGGGGCGCAGGCTCCAGCGGCCGGCGCCGCGGTCGAGCAGCGCCGCGAAGGCGCTCGGCGAGTCGAAGCGGGGGAGGCAGAGCCACTCGACCGAGCCGGAGAAGGAGACGAGGGCGGCCGTGTGGCAGTCGGAGAGGAAGCCGTAGCTGCCGATTGGCGGGAACAGGTCATCGATCTGGCTGCTCATGCCGCCGCCAAGCTACCAGCGCCCGTCGCTACGCTGAATCGAGATGACCCTGCCCTTCGCCCTCGCGGGCGCCATTCTCGGCCTGCTCGAGCTGGTGCCGCTGCTGGTCGCGGCCGCCCTCTACGCCAAGCGCTCGGCCACTCTCGCCGCCAAGGGCCGGCCGGTGCCGCTCTGGCGCCAGATCTGCTTCGCCGCCGGCCTGCTGACGATCTTCGCCGCGATCGCCTCGCCGATCGACTACATCGCCGAGGAACTGGTGATCGCGCACATGATCGAGCACCTGCTGATCGGCGACATCGCCAGCCTGCTGCTGGTCCTCGGGCTGACCGGGCCGCTGCTGCAGCCGATCCTCGCGATCAAGGTCTTCGACCGGCTCAAAGTCCTCGCCCACCCGCTGGTCGCCTTCCCGCTCTGGGCGCTCAACATGTTCTTCTGGCACATCCCGGCGATGTACGACGCGGCCTACGGCGGCGCTTTCCTGCACGCGGTCGAGCACACCACCTTCATCGCCTTCGGGGCGCTGATGTGGATGCCGGTGTTCGGGCCGCTGCCGAAGCCGGAGTGGTTCACCGCCGCCTGGAAGGTCGTCTACGTGATCGCCGTCCGCTTCACCGGCGCGATCCTCGGCAACGTCCTCATGTGGTCGGGCACGGTGCTCTACGACCGCTACGCCTCCGGCGAGCTGGAATGGGGGCTGACGCCGATCCAGGACCAGAGCACCGCGGGCGTGGTGATGATGGTCGAGGGGACCTTCCTCGGCCTCGGCCTGCTCGCCTGGGTCTTCTTCGAAGCGGCCCGCGAGGGGATCGAGAAGCAGCGGCTGCTCGACCTCGCCCAGGACCGCGGCATCGAGCTCGACCCCGCCCGCGCCCAGCGGGCGGTCGCGGCCGGGCACGGCGAGCGCCTCGAGCAGCAGCTGACCGCGGGCGGGAGGGATCCTGAGAACCGGCCGGTCTGAGCGGCTGCTGCTGGCCGGGCTGGTCTTCGTCGTCGGGGCCTGCAGCCTCGGGGTCGAGATCGCCGCGGCGCGGCTCCTGGCTCCCTACTTCGGCGCCTCGACGATCGTCTGGGCGAACACGATCGGGGTCGTCCTGGTCGCGCTCTCGATCGGCTACTGGTTCGGCGGCCGCTACGCCGACCGCCACCCGAGCCTGCGCCGGCTCTGCCTGCTGGTGCTCGGCGCGGCGCTGCTGATCGCGGTCATCCCCTTTGCCGCCCGGCCCTTCCTCGACTTCTCGGTCGAGGCCTTCGACCAGGTCTCGATCGGCACCTTCGCCGGCTCGCTGTTCGGCGTCCTCGTCCTCGTCGCGGTGCCGGTCGTGCTGCTCGGCGCCGCGGCGCCCTGGGCGGTGCGGCTGGCGGTCGGCGAGGTCGACCGCTCCGGCGAGGTGGTCGGCCGGCTCTACGCGATCTCCACCGCCGGCTCGCTGCTGGGGACGATGATCTCGGCGCTGCTGCTGATCCCGCTGCTCGGCACCCAGCGCACCTTCGTCGTCTTCGCCCTCTGCCTCGCGCTGGTCGCCGCGCTCGGGGTTGGCTGGCGCGGCCTGGCGGTGCCGGCGCTGCTGGCGGTGGTGCTGCTGGCGCCGGTCGGGACGATCAAAGGCTCGGGCGAGGGCACGGTGCTCTACGAGGCCGAGACCACCCACCAGTACGCGCGGGTGGTCGAGCGCGACGACGGCAGCCGCGTGCTCGAGCTCAACGAGGGCCAGGCGGTGCACTCGCTCTACCGGCCGGGCAGCTACCTGACCGGCGACTACTGGGACGGCCACCTGGTGCTGCCGGCCGCCGCCGTGGCGACGCCGCCGGGGCGGATCGCGATCCTCGGCAACGCCGGCGGCACCGTCGCCCGCGCCTTCGGCCACTACTTCCCCGCGACCGCGGTCGACGCGGTCGAGATCGACTCCGAGCTGACCGACCTCGGCGAGCGCTTCCTCGACCTCCGCAACCCGCGGATGACCGTCTACGACGAGGACGCCCGGCCCTGGCTGCGGGCCTCCGACGGCGGCTACGACGCGATCATGGTCGACGCCTACCGCCAGCCCTACATCCCCTTCTACCTGACCACCAGGGAGTTCTTCGAGCTGACCCGCGAGCGGCTCTCCCCGGGCGGGGTCGACGATCGTCAACGTCGGCCACCCGGAGGGCGGCGACGAGCTCGAGCGGGTGCTGGGGCGGACGCTGGCGGCCGCCTTCCCGCGGGTCCTGCGCTACCCGATCGAGGACACCAACACGCTGCTGGTCGCCGGCGGCGAGAACCTCTCGGCCGCCCGCCTCGCGCTCGCCGCCGACCGCCTGCCCGCCGATCTGCGGCCGCTGGCCCGGGAGGCGGCGCTGGAGCTGCAGCCGCGGCTTCCGGGCGGCGAGGTCTACACCGACGACCACGCGCCGGTCGAGTGGCTGGTCGACGAGTCGCTCCTGGACTACGCGAATGAGTAGCCCCGGCGCCGATCGCCTCCGCGCCTGGCTGGTGACCGGGCCGGTGGGGAGGGGGCTCGCCTTCGCGATCGACTTCGGCGCCGCCCTGCGCACGATGCTGGCGAGGCGCCGGGCTCGCTAGGGTCACCCATCCTGATGGAGACGAATCTCACCGAGCTGCCGGACTCGCGCGTGCGGGTCGAGGTCGAGGTCCCGGCCAAAGACGTCGAGCGCGCGGCCAGCCGCGCCGCCCGCGCGATGGCCAAGGAGATGCGGATGCCCGGCTTCCGCGCCGGCAAGGCGCCGCCGTCGCTGGTGATCCAGCGGCTCGGCTTCGGGCCGGTCCTGCAGGAGGCGATCCGCGAGGCGCTGCCCGAGTGGTACGAACGGGCGCTGCTGGCCTCCGGCGTCAGCCCGATCGGCGATCCCGAGGTGGAGATGACTAAGACCCCCGAGGAGGAGGGCCAGCCGCTCGCGTTCAAGTTCGAGGTCGGGGTGCGGCCGCCGGCTGAGCTCGGCGAGTACAAGGGGCTCGAGGTCGGTCGCGAGGAGAAAGACGTTCCCGACGACGTCGTCGACACCGAGGTCGAGCGGATCCGCGAGGGCTTCGCCCGCCTGGAGCCGGTCGAGCGCGAGGCCGCCGAGGGCGACTCGCTGCTGATCGACTTCGAGGGCCTGCTCGACGGCACCGCCTTCGAGGGCGGCAAGGCCGAGGACTACCTGCTGGGGCTCGGCTCGGGACAGCTGATCGAGGGCTTCGAGGAGCAGCTGACCGGGTCCAAGGCCGGCGAGGACCGCGAGGTCAAGGTCACCTTCCCGGACGAGTACCAGGCCGAGCACCTGGCCGGCAAAGACGCCGTCTTCAAGGTCAAGGTCAAGGAGGTGCGGGAGAAGATCCTCCCCGAGCTCGACGACGACTTCGCCTCCGACGCCTCCGAGTTCGACACGCTCGAGGAGCTGCGCGCCGACATCGCCGAGAAGGTCGGGACGGCGCTGAACAGCCGCGCCGAGGAAGGCTTCCGGATCGCCGCCGTCGATGCCGCGGTCGCGGCCTCCAGGGTCGACGTCCCCGCCGACCTGGTGACGGCCCGCGCGACCGAACGCTGGGAGCGGATGGAACGCCAGCTCGCCGGCCGCGGCATGGACCCCAACGCCTTCCTGCAGATGCAGGGCAAAACGCGCGAGGAGCTGATCGAGGAATCGAAGCCCGACGCCGAGAAGGAGCTGAAGCGCGAGGCGGTGGTGACCGCGATCGCCGAGGCGGAGGGGATCGAGGCCTCCGAGGAGGAGCTGGTCGAGGCGCTCGAGCACTCGGCCGAGCACGAGCGGACGACCCCGGAGAAGCTGCTGGCGCGGCTGCGCGAGAACGGTCGCGACGCGATGATCGCCGACGACATCAGGGCCCGCAAGGCGATCGAGCTGGTGACCGAGGCGGCGGTGCCGATCCCGCTCGAGCAGGCGGAGGCCCGCGAGGCGATCTGGACGCCGGAGAAAGAGCGGGAGAAAGCCGGCAAGCTCTGGACGCCTGAGGACGACTGAGGTTGCGGGGGAGGGGTCTGGTCACCCTCCGGGCGAATTGAGTCGCGTCCCCTGCGGGGACAGCTCCGGATGATGCAGCCCGCCTATGGCGGGCAATAGACAGATTGCATATCGCCGCCTTCGGCGACATTCGCCCGGAGGGTGACCAGACCCCTCCGCCAACACGCAGTCGGGCACGGCTGAAGGCGGGTTCCCCTTATTCCGAAGATGGCCAAGGGTGCGGCGTCCTATAGGGCGGCTCCAGGGTGCGGGCACTTCCGCCCAGGGTGCGGCCGCTTCTCCGAGAGAGGCTCAGGGTGCGGGTGCTTGCGGGAAAGGATCTCGTAGCCGCACGTCTATCGGAGCGCCATCCGGGAGAGGGGTGTCGGTGCGTCTCCGCGGGAATGTCGCGAAGCGGCGGAAATGCAATCCGATTCCTGCCCGCCATAGGCGGGCAGCATCATCCGGAGCTGTCCCCGCAGGGGACGCGACTCAATTCCCGCGGAGACGCACCGACACCCCTCTGTCGCAATGCCCCGATCTATAGAGTGCCGCCCATGAGTCCTCTGGTCCCGATGGTGGTCGAGCAGACCTCGCGCGGCGAGCGCGCCTTCGACATCTACTCGCGCCTGCTCGGCGAGCGGATCATCTTCCTCGGCACCCCGGTCACCGACGACATCGCCAATCTGATCGTCGCCCAGCTGCTGCACCTGGAGTCCGAGGACCCCGACAAGGACGTCAGCCTCTACGTCAACTCGCCCGGCGGCTCCGTCTACGCGGGCCTGGCGATCTACGACACGATGCAGTTCATCAAACCCGAAGTGCAGACGATCTGCGTCGGCGTGGCGATGAGCATGGGGGCCCTGCTGCTGAGCGGCGGCGCCGCCGGCAAGCGGATGGCGCTGCCGAACTCGAAGATCCTCATCCACCAGGTCTCCGCCGGCTTCCAGGGCCAGGCGACCGACATCGAGATCCACGCAAAAGAGATCATCGACGTCCGCCGCCGCCTCGACGAGATCATCGCCCACCACACCGGGCAGTCCTTCGAGAAAGTCACGAAGGACACCGAACGCGATTACTTCATGAGCGCGGAGGAGGCGAAGGAGTACAACATCGTCGACCGCGTGATCGAACACCACTAGCGGTCCGGGGCGCGGACTAGGGTCGCTGGCCATGTACCGGCCAGGCAAGACCCTCGTGATCCTCGCAACGCTATGCGGACTCCTCGCGGTTCCATCGGGCGCCGTCGCCGCGACGGTGTTCGGCAGCAACCTCGAGAACGAGATCAACTGGGAAGCCTGCGCGGGCGAAACCGTAACCTGGTCGTGCACGTTCTCCAACCGCGATCTGCCGGAGGAGAGCCGGGCGGCGGGGGGAGCGGTCGCGCCCAGCGCCGGCGTGCTCACCTCGTGGCGCGTCAAAGCCGGTGACAGCGGCGCGGGGACGCTCGAGCGCAAGCTGCGCCTGCGCGTTATCCGGGGGAACACCGGCGTCGGGACCGGCGCGCTCGAGTCGCTGCCGCTGCCCGCGGGCATCTACGAGTACGCGACGCGACTGCCGGTGGCCACCGGAGACCGCCTCGGGCTCGACTTTCCCGACGCCGCGGGAGGCGAACCGATCCCAGTGATCGCCGCCAAGCTCGACCTCCCCCTGGACTACTGGAACCCGCCGCTCGGCGAAGGGGTGGACACCCTGCCGAACTCTCCTCAGCCCAGCATGGAACTGCTGGTGCAGGCGACGCTGGAGCCCGACGCCGACGGCGACGGGTTCGGCGACGAGACGCAGGACAAATGCCTCGACGTCGCCGGCCCCGTCGACGGCTGTCTGGCGGCCAAGGACGGCCCACCGGCACCCGGCGGGGGAGGGGCGACGCCGCCGCCCACTGAGCCGGTCCCGCCGAACACGAAGATCCGGAAGGGACCCAAGGGCAAGATCGGGTCGACGAAAGCGATCTTCCGCTTCAGCGCGACCGCGACGAGCTCCCGCTTCCAGTGCAAGCTCGACAAGAAGCGCTGGAAATCATGCAAATCCCCGAGGGTCTACAGAGGACTGAAGGAGGGCCGGCACAGGTTCAGGGTGCGCGCCGTCGCCCCCGACGGCTCGACCGACGCGACCCCGGCCAAGCGCGCCTTCAGGGTCGAGCCCTGAGCGTCCGCTCGCTGCGCCGGTCGCTCGCGACCGCCCTGCCGCTGGTCCTCGTCGCGATCGCCGCCGCGCCGGTCGCCGCTCAGTCCGCTCCCCCCGATGGCGGCACCTCCTTCTGGGGCCACGTGTTCCCGGTCGCCGGCCCGCACGGGACCCGCGGCGCGGTCGGCGAGTTCCACGCCCCGCGCAACGGCGGCCGCATCCACGAAGGCTTCGACATCGCCGCCGCCTGCGGGACGCCGCTGGTCGCGGTCCGCGACGGCCGCGTGCGGGCGGTCGGCTACGACCCGGTCCTCTATGGCAACTTCGCCCTGATCCACGGCGAAGGGGAGCGGCGCAGCTACTTCTACGCCCACATGCCGCGCCCGGCGCCGGTCCGCAAGGGCAAGCGGGTCTTCGAGGGCGAGCGGATCGGCTCGGTGGGGGAAACCGGCAACGCCGCCGGGACCGGTTGCCACCTGCACTTCGAGATCCACGTCGACGGCCTCCCGGTCGACCCGCTGCCCTACCTCCGGCACTGGGACCGCTACAGCTGAGGCAGGAGGGATCGTGGGCAACGGGACCCACAATCCCTCAATCGAGCGAGCGCTCGAACCAGAGGTCGGCTTTCGGGTTCTCGTTGTAGGCGGGGACCTCGGCGTAGCCGGCGGCGCGGTAGAGGCCGACGGCGCTGTCCAGGTAGGCCGAGGTGTCGAGCCGGACCGCCCGGCAGCCGTGCCCGGCCGCGATCCCGTCGAGCTCGGCGAGGATGCGGCGGCCGAGTCCGATCCCGCGGTGGGCGGGGGAGACGAACATGCTCTTCACCTCGGCGATCTCGGTGTCGAGGAAGCGGACGCCGCCGATCCCCGCCGGCTCGCCGTCGACCCGGGCGAGCAGGAAGGCGCCGCCCGGCGGCACCAGGTCGGCCGGCGGCCCGGCCGCGATCTCCGCCTCGATGTCGACCCCCGCGCCGTCGCGGTCGTACTCCAGCGGCCCGTCCGCCTCGCGGATGAACGGCGCGTACAGCGCCAGCACCTCCGGCGCGTCGCGGGGCACCCGTTCGAGGGTCGTCACAGGTGAAGTCAATGTTTTCCACCCATGCGGTGGGAAAGATGGGTCTCGGCGATCAAAGCCCCAGCTCGTACTCGACCCACTCGCTGCGCTCGGCGCCGGTCGAGTCGTAGAGGCGCTGGGCGGTGCGGTTGTCGGGCGCGGTGGCCCATTCGAGGTGGCGGGCGCCGCGGGCGCGGGCGACGTCGGCGCTGGCCTCGATCAGCGCCCGGCCGACGCCGCGGCCGCGGGCCTCCGAGGCGACGAAGAGGTCGTTCATCAGCACCGTCTCCGCCGCCCGGGTCGAGGTGAAGTGCCAGTAGAGGCAGGCGTAGCCGAGGAAGCCGTCGTCGGCGCGAGCGCCGAGCAGCAGCCCGTCGTCGCTGGGTGCGAGGAAGCGGCGGAAGAACCCGCGGTTGCGGGCCTCGTCGATCTCCTCGGCCTCGTAGAAGCGCTGGTAGGCGGCGATCAGCGGCAGCAGCTCCTCGTACTGGGCGGCGCTGACCGGGGCGATCTCGACGCTGGCTGGCACTCCCGCACCGTAGCGCTCGCGCGCAAGGCGCGGACCAGGAGCAGGGACGGCCGGGCCGGTGCCGTAAACGACCTCCACATCCCGGCAGGCGACCCCGACTAAGCTTCGGGAGCCCGCCGGAGCTCTAGACCAAATCCCATTAGGAGGGGATTCCGCTGGCACGTCCCACCGACTCGAACGAGCAGCTCCTCTGCAGCTTCTGCGGCAAGTCGCAGCGTCAGGTGAAAAAGCTGATCGCCGGCCCCGGCGTCTACATCTGCGACGAGTGCATCGACCTCTGCAACGAGATCATCGACGAGGAGCTGACGGCCCCGCCCGCCTTCGAGCTGGAGAACCTGCCGAAGCCGCAGGAAATCCACGACGTGCTGGAGGAGTACGTGGTCGGCCAGGAGGCCGCCAAGCGCTCGCTCTCGGTCGCCGTCTACAACCATTACAAGCGGGTCCAGATCGCCCAGTCCGAAGAGACGGACGTCGAGCTGCAGAAGTCGAACATCATGATGCTGGGCCCGACCGGCTGCGGCAAGACGCTGCTCGCCCAGACGCTCGCCCGGATCCTCAACGTCCCCTTCGCGATCGCCGACGCGACCGCGCTGACCGAGGCCGGCTACGTCGGCGAGGACGTCGAGAACATCCTCCTGAAGCTGATCCAGGCCGCCGACTTCGACGTCAAGAAGGCGGAAACGGGGATCATCTACATCGACGAGATCGACAAGATCGCGCGCAAAGGCGACAACCCGTCGATCACCCGCGACGTCTCCGGCGAAGGCGTCCAGCAGGCGCTGCTGAAGATCCTCGAGGGGACCACCGCCTCGGTGCCGCCGCAGGGCGGGCGCAAGCATCCCCACCAGGAGTTCCTGACGATCGACACCACCAACATCCTCTTCGTCTGCGGCGGCTCCTTCGCCGAGCTCGACAAGGTGATCGAGCGCCGGGTCGGCGACCGCGGGGTCGGCTTCGGCGCCGCGATCTCATCGCGTGAGAAGAAGGACGCCGGCGAGTGGTTCGAGCAGGTGCTGCCCGAGGACCTGATCGAGTACGGCCTGATCCCCGAGTTCATCGGCCGCCTGCCGGTGATCACCGCGATCCACCAGCTCAGCCGCGACGACCTGACCACGATCCTGACCGAGCCCAAACACGCGCTGACCCGCCAGTTCCAGCGCTTCTTCGAGTTCGATGACATCGAGCTGGTCTTCTCCGAGGACAGCCTCGAGGCGATCGCCAACAAGGCGCTGGAACGCGAGACCGGTGCCCGCGGCCTGCGCTCGATCCTCGAGGAGACGCTGCTCGACGTCCAGTTCGAGCTGCCCTCCCGCCGCGACGTCACCAAGTGCGTCGTCACCAAGGAGACGATCTCCGAGGGGCGCCGCCCAACCCTGGTCACCGAGGCGGTCCACCAGGACATCGGCGCCGCCGAGGGTGGGCTCAGCGAGGAATCCGCCTAGCAGAGGGGTGGCCGGTGCCCGGTGCGCCTGGAGGGTCAGGGACGCACCGAGCACGGCTTGAGGAAGGAGCCGTTCAGGAGGGTTCCGTCTTTGAAGCTGAATTCGCCGCGGGCTTGGAGCTTCCCGTCTTCGCAGCGCCCGTTCAGGTAGCTGTAGCGCCGGCCCGCGTACGTCCACGTGTGGCCGACTTCCAGCTCGGCCGAGATCGGGATCCCGGCGCCGCCCGCGATCTTCGGGAGCACCGCTTCGACCTCGTAGCCGTAGGGCCCGTTGTCGATCCGCTCGATGTGGACGGTGATCACGATCGCGGCGGGGACCGGGACGGTGATGAAGGCGTGGACGTAGATCGTCCAGCGGCCGGCGCCGTTGGGGCCGTTGAAGAGGGTCAGAGGCGAGGTGACGTCGATTCCCCTCTGTTCGGGAAAGGCGATGATCGCCCGCCCGGTCCCGGTGCCGATGATCGAATTGGGGCAGAGCCTGCGAGCCGTCCTCACGTCCGTCGACTGCAGCTTCGCGGCGGGGCAGACCGGCAGTCCCCTGGTCTCGATCTCGCCTTCGCCGTCGACTTCGAGCCTGAGGCGCTCGAATACCGGGGGGAGGGCGCCGGAGACGGTTCCGAGCCTGCCGTGCATCTTCAGCCGGATCGGTGCGTTCTCTAGCTTCGGCAGCTTCGAGGGGATCACCTGGCCGTCGCCGTTGACGACGATGTCGCCCACCTGCATCCGGATCGCCCCGGCGGTTCCGGCCAGGCAGGCGGAAGCGATCGCCACGCAGAGCAGAACCCGTCCCAGCCTCATACCGCGCCTTCCCTCGATAGTTGGTCTCAGACCGTTCGATCCGAACCATTCAGAACGTAAGGTACGCTGCGCGCGATGTCAAGCCCCCGGCTGACGGAGACGTCCTACATCGTGCTCGGCCTGCTCGAGACCACCGGCGAGGACGGGGGGACGCCCTACGACATCAAACGCGCCGCGCAGATCAGCGTCTTCAACTTCTGGTCGGTCCCGCACACCCAGATCTACACCGAATGCGACCGCCTGGCGAAAGCCGGGCTGCTGACAGAGCAGCGTGAGGACGGCGGCCGCCGGCGCCGCTTCTACAGGCTCACCGACGAGGGGCGGAGCGCGCTCGACGCCTGGAGGGCAGAGCCGACCGAAGAGCTCTACGAGCTGCGCGACCTCGGCATCCTCAAGCTCTTCTTCGGCAGCGACCCGGCGCAGCTGGCGCAGGCGCAGCTGCGCGCCCACGAGCGCAAGCTGGTCGAGATGGAGGGCGCGGTGACGATGCCCTGGATGCCGGAGGGGATGCGCCTCTCGATCGAAGCCGGGATCAATGCCGAGCGGGCGGCGATCCGCTTCTGGAAACGTTTGGCGACAGCGGACGCCTAGGCGTGTCGAGTTTGTTCGGACAGGTCGAACAAACTCGCCACTAGACTCGGCGCCCGTGAGCGACGAGCGCCGAAGAGTCCTCGAGGAGAAGACCCGCTACGACCCGGCCGAGGTCGAGGGGCGGATCTTCGCCGAGTGGATCGCGGGCGGCTACTTCCACCCGGACCCCGAGGGGACCTCGGAGGAGAACTTCTCGGTCGCGATCCCGCCGCCGAACGTGACCGGGGCGCTGCACATGGGGCACGCGCTGAACGGCTCGATGCAGGACGCGCTGGTGCGGATGAACCGGATGCGGGGGCGCAACACGCTCTGGATCCTCGGCACCGACCACGCCGGGATCGCCACCCAGGCGGTGGTCGAGAAAGACCTCAAGGCCGAAGGCATCTCCCGTCAGGACCTCGGGCGAGAGGCCTTCGTCGAGCGGGTCTGGGCCTGGAAGGAGGAGTACGGGTCGCGAATCGTCGAGCAGTACAAGCGGCTCGGCGCCTCCTGCGACTACGAGCGCGAGCGCTTCACGCTCGACTCCGACTACGTGCGCGCCGTCTACAAGGTCTTCAAGGGGCTCTACGACAAGGGCTACATCTACCGCGACAACTACATGGTCAACTGGGACCCCGGCTCGCGCTCGGCGATCTCCGACCTCGAGGTCGAGAACCGCGAGGTGGTCGACTCGCTGTTCGAGATCGACTACCCGGTCGAGGGCTCCGAGCGGGTGCTGACGGTGGCGACGGTGCGCCCCGAGACGATGCTGGCCGACACCGCGGTCGCGGTCCATCCGGGGGACGAGCGCTTCGCCGACCTGGTCGGCCGGTTCTGCGTGCTGCCGCTGGTCGGGCGGCGGCTGCCGATCATCGCCGACGAGCACGTCGATCCCGAGTTCGGCACCGGGGCGCTGAAGATCACCCCCGGCCACGACCCCAACGACTTCGAGATCGGCCGCAAGCACGGGCTCGAGGAGATCGTCGCGATCGGCCCCGACGGGCGGATCACCGCGGAGGGCGGCAAGTACGCGGGCCTGACCGCGGCCGAGGCCCGGAAGGCCGTCGTCGCCGACCTGCGGGCCGAGGGCAGCCTGCGCGGCGAGGAGCCGTACACCCACTCGGTCCCGTTCTCCCACCGCTCCGGCGAGCGGATCGAGCCGCTGATCTCGCTGCAGTGGTTCTGCCGCATGGACGAGCTGGCGAAGCCGGCGATCGAGGCGGTCGAGCGCGACGAGGTCAACATCTCCCCGTCCCAGTGGAAGCGCGTCTACCTCGAATGGATGCGGGAAATCCGCCCCTGGTGCGTCTCCCGCCAGCTCTGGTGGGGCCACCGGATCCCGGTCTGGTACTGCGACGCCTGCGAGGAGACCTTCGTCGCCGAGCAGGCACCCGAGCGCTGCGGCTCCTGCGGCGGCGAGCTGCGCCAGGAGGAGGACGTCCTCGACACCTGGTTCAGCTCGGCGATCTGGCCCTTCGCGACCCTCGGCTGGCCCGACGACACTCCCGAGCTGCGCGCCTTCTACCCGACCAGCTTCCTGACCACGGCGCGGGAGATCCTCTTCCTCTGGGTCGCGCGGATGATCATGACCGGGATCGAGTTCGCCGGCGACGTCCCCTTCCGCGACGTCTACGTGCACTCGGTGATCCAGGCGCGCGACGGGCGGCGGATGTCGAAGAGCCTTGGCACCGGGATCGACCCGCTGGTGGAGATCGACGTCCACGGCGCCGACGCCCTGCGCTTCGGGCTGCTGGCGATGTCCTCGACCCAGGACGTGCGCTTCTCCGACGCCAAGGTCGAGCAGGGCCGCGACCTCGCCAACAAGCTCTGGAACGCCAGCCGCCTGATCCTGCTGAACGCCGCCGAGGTCGAGCCGGCGCCGCGGCCCCTGCACGTCGAGGACCGCTGGATCCTCTCGCGGCTGGAGCGGACGATCGCCTCGGTGACCGAGAAGCTGGAGACCTACGACTTCGCCCACGCCGTCCAGGAGGGCTACTCGTTCTTCTGGCGCGACCTCTGCGACTGGTACCTGGAGATCGTCAAGCCGCGCCTCTACGACGGCGAGGAGGAGGTCTCGGCGACGCTGCTCTACGTGCTGGAGCGGCTGCTCGGGCTGCTGCACCCGACGATGCCGTTCGTCACCGAGGAGATCTGGTCCTTCCACCCGGCCCAGCGGGGCCACCTCGCGGTCCACCCGTTCCCGAGCGCCGACGCCGCGCTCTACGACGAGGCCGCGGAGGCCGACGTCGAAGGCGGGATCGGCCTGACCCAGCGGCTGCGCGCCTGGCGCGACCTCGCCGGGGTGCCGGTGGCGGCGATCCTGGTGGCGCTGATCGACGGGGTCGAGCCGCCGGAGTTCGTCGGCCGCCTCTCGCGCTTCGAGTTCGACGGGGTCGGCGCCGAGCCGGTCGCCTCGGTCGGCCCGGTGCGGGTGCTCGCCTCCGACCAGCTCGACGCCGCGGCGGTCGCCGGCCGGCTCGAGAAGCGCCGCGAGGAGCTGCGGGCGGAGGTCGAGCGGGGCGAGCGCAAGCTCGGCAACCAGGGCTTCGTCGCCAAGGCGCCGGTCGAGGTGGTCGAGGAGGAGCGCGGCAAGCTCGAGCGCTACCGCACCGAACTCGCCGAGCTTGGCTAGCTTCGACCCAGACGCCTACCTGGAGTCCCTGGAGCCGGTCGGCTGGCGGCTCGGCCTGGAGCGGATGCACAAGCTGACCACGGCGCTGGGCCTGCCCCAGAACCGCTTCGCCTCGATCCACGTGGTCGGGACCAACGGCAAGTCGTCGGTGACGCGGATGGCGGCGGCGCTGCTGGAAGCCCACGGGATCGCCTCCGGCGCCTGCCTCTCGCCCCACGCCGACCGCTGGTCGGAGCGGACCCTGGTCCGCGGCGCCGAGATCGAGCCGGCGGCCTGGGCCGCCGCGGTCGAGCAGGTCGCGCGGGCCGCGGAGGGAGTCGACCGCACCCTGGACGAGGGCGAGGCGGTGACCCAGTTCGAGGCCGCCACCGCCGCCACCTTCACCGCCCTGGCCACCGCGCGGGTCGAGGCCGCCGCCGTCGAGGCGGGGCTGGGCGGAAGGCTCGACGCGACCAACACGATTCCCTCGCGGGTCACCGTGCTGACCTCGATCGGGCTCGACCACACCGAGTGGCTGGGGGAGACCGAGCTGGAGATCGCGGCGGAGAAGCTGGCGGTCCTGCGCGACCAGACGACGCTGGTCCTGGGCCGGGTCTCGCCCGCGGTCGAGGCGCTCGCCGGGCGCGCCGCCGCCGCCCACGGCGCCCGCCTGGTGCGCGCCCCCGAGGACCCGGGCCCGGAGCTGCGGCTGCTCGCCGCCGGCGAGTTCCAGCGCCGCAACTTCGCGCTCGCCCGGGCCGCCGCCGAGGCGTTCCTCGGCGAGCTCGACCCCGAGCGGGTGGCCGCGGTGGCGGCGACCGTCGCGGTCCCGGGCCGGCTCGAGCTGATCGCCGAGGGGCCGCCCGTCTACGTCGACGCCGCCCACAACCCCGATGGCGCCCGGGCGCTGGCCGAGGCGCTGCCCGCGCTCGCCGCCGGCCGCCGGATCGTCGCCTGCCTGGCGATCCTCGCCGACAAGGACGCCGAGGCGATGATCGCCGCCCTCGCCCCGGTGCTGGAGCGGGCCGTCTGCACCGAGCTGCCGGCGGCGGCACTGCGGGGCCACGGCCGGCCCGGGGCCCGCTCACGCCCGGCCGCCGAGCTGGCGGCGCTCTGCGAGCGCGCCGGCCTCGCCGCCGAGGCCGAGCCCGGATTCGAGGCGGCCCTGGGGCGGGCGCGCGATCTCGCCGCGGCGCCACCGCCCGGCGCAGTCGTCGTTGCGGGCTCCCACTACGGGATCGCGCCAGCCCGCGCCTATGCGAGGATTCGCGCATGAGCAAGCGCAGCGCCGGGTCCGAACTGCTGTCGATGATGGGCCTGGTCGCCGCCGTGGTGGCGATCGTGATCCTCGTCTTCTTCGGGGTCGGCTACCTGTTCGGAAGGCTCTTCCTCTGATAGACCTTTGCGCCCCTTCCTGGCGAACAGGGTTCGTGGGGGCGGCGGCGAAGTAGACTGCCCGTCCCCTCAACGGGCGGGCGAACTCTCATGGCACTAGCGATCTTCGGCATCACCAACGACGGCCTCAATCTGGTCGCGACCCTCTTCCTGCTGATGCTGGTCGTGCTCTGGCTCGCGCTGATCGTCTACACCTACCTCGACGCCCGCCGGCGCATCTCCGATCCGTTCCTGGTCGCCTGCGCCACCGTCGCCTCCTTCTTCCCCTTCATCGGCACCGCCGTCTACGCGATCGTGCGCCCGCCGGAGTTCCTCGAGGACGCCCACGAGCGCGAGCTGGAGATCAAAGCGGCGGAGCTGCGGGTGCGCCAGCTGAAAGACCAGAGCTGCCCGAACTGCGAGTACCCGGTCGAGAAGAACTTCCTGCGCTGCCCGAACTGCCAGCGCCGCCTCAAGGACCCCTGCCCGACCTGCAGCAAGCCGGTCGACCCGCGCTGGGGCCTGTGCCCCTACTGCGAGACCGCGCTCGGCGGCGGCGGCGGCGGCACCGAGCGTGGCCGGCGCCCGCGCCCGCGCCGTCCCGAGGGCGAGCGACCCAAACGCGAGCGCCCCAGCGAGAGCGAGCGCGCCGAGGCCGCCAAACGGCAGCCGCCGCGCCGCAAAAAAGCGCCGGCCCCGGCCGCTAAAGCGCCGCGCCAAGACCCTTCCGCGAGTTCCGCCACGAATGAGCCGGCTCGCAGCGCCTCGAAAGAGGCGTCTGAATCCACCCCTGAGCAAAGGAGCCCCAGTCGTGAGCCGGACCCTGATCCTCGTCAAGCCTGACGCCTTCGAGCGTGCCCTGACCGGCGAGGTGGTCGCCCGCTTCGAGCGGAAGGGCCTGCGCATCGTCGCCCTCAAGACCCTGCAGGCCGACGAGGCGATCGCCAACGAGCACTATGCCGAGCACACCGAGCGACCCTTCTTCGGCGAGCTGGTCGAGTTCATCACCGGCGGCCCCCTGGTCGCGGCGGTCTTCGAGGGCAAGGAAGCGGTTCCGGCCGCACGGCAGATGATCGGCGCCACCAATCCGATCGAGGCCGCACCCGGCTCGATCCGCGGCGACTTCGCGCTCGAGGTGACCTTCAACATGGTCCACGGCTCCGACTCCGACGAGTCGGCCGAGCGCGAGATCGGGATCTGGTTCCCCGAGCTCTCCTGAGCGGGCCCTCCTGAAGGTAGTCCTCGCATCGAGCTCGCCCCAGCGGCGGGAGATCCTCGCCAAGCTGGGGGTCGAGTTCGAGGTGGCGGTTCCGGGGGTCGACGAGCTGAGCGGGGGGGACCCCGCCGTCGAGGTGGTGGAGAACGCGCGCCGCAAGGCGCTGGCGGTCGCGGCCGGCGACGGCGCCCTGGTGATCGCCTGCGACACCGACGTCGCCCTCGACGGGCGGGCGCTCGGCAAACCGGCCGACGCGACCGCGGCGCGCGCCTACCTCGACCGGATGTCGGGCCGCGCCCACCAGGTCCTCAGCGGCCTGGTCGTGCTGGAGGGCGGCGAGGAGCGCAGCGGATTGGAGCGGACCGAGGTCGTCTTCCGCGAGCTCTCGGAGGCCGAGAAGGTGCGTTATGTCAACTTCGGCGAGTGGCGCGGGCGCTCCGGCGGCTACGCGATCCAGACCCTCGGCTCGACCCTGGTCGCGCGCCTGGAGGGCAGCGTCTCCAACGTCGTCGGTCTGCCGGTGGGACTGCTGGCGGAGCTGGCGCCGGGCTTGTTTGAGTAGGCGCTAACACGCCGGCTGCCATCATGGCTGCAAGTACCGGAGCAGCAGCGCCGAGTTCGGGTGTCTCGAACCAGCGCTCCGGCAAGATGAACCCGCAGGCGTCGTGGCCCTCCCGGCTCGACACCGACCGCAAGCAACGAACCTAGGTCTCTTACGTGTATCGAAAGCAAGTTCGCCGCCGCAGGGCGGTGCTCGCCCTGTTGGTCCTCGGCTCCTTCGTGTTGCTGACGCTGACCTACGGGCGCGGGTCGGATGGCCTGCAGCGCGGCGTCAGCGCCGTCTTCAGCCCGGTCGAGTCGGTTGCCGACCGCGCCCTGAAGCCGGCCCGCGACCTCGTCAACTGGTTCGACAAGACCTTCGACGCGCGCGGTGAGAACAGCGAGCTGAAGAGCGAACTGGAGACCGCCCGCGAACAGGGCGTCGGCGCGCAGACGGCGCTGGCCGAAAACCGCGAGCTGCGCAAGCTGCTGGACCTCGACGAAAGCGGCGCCATCCCCTCCGGCTACGACGAGGTCACCGGCCGGGTCCTGGCGCGCTCGCCCAGCGTCTGGTTCTCGGACCTGATGATCGACGTCGGCAGCGGCGACGGGGTGCGGGTCGAGGATCCGGTGGTCAGCGGCGACGGCCTCGTCGGCACGGTCAGCGCGGTCACCGGCGGCTCGGCCAAGGTGACCCTGATCGCCGACCACTCCAGCGCCGTCTCCGCCAAGGTCGTGCCCTCGGGCAGCCAGGGCGTGATCAAGCCGACGGTCGGCGACCCCGGCGACCTGATCCTCGACTTCATCGACTCGACCAAGCGGGTCGGGGTCGGTCAGTCGGTCGTCACCGCCGGCTGGCGGGCCGGCGACCTCTACTCCGGCTTCCCGCCCAACCTGCCGATCGGCGAAGTCACCAAGGCCTCGATCGAGGAGCAGGAGGCCCAGCAGCAGGTCCACGTGCGGCCCTACGCCGACCTCCGCAACCTCGACCTCGTCCAGGTGCTTACGGGGGGCTCCCGCGGATGATCCCGACGCCCAAATGATCCTCACCCCGAAAATCCTCGCCCGCCTGGCCGCGATCGTGATCCTCGGCGTGCTGCTGCAGGTCACCTTCTTCTCCCGCGTCGCCCTCTTCCACGTCAGCCCCGACGTGCTGCCGGCGCTGATCACCTCGCTCGGCCTGCTCGGCGGCTCGATGACCGGCGCCGTCTGCGGATTCTGGGCCGGCTTCCTGCTCGACTGCCTGCTGATCGCCCCGCTCGGGGGCGGCTCGCTCGTGCTCGGCGCCACCGGCTACCTCGCCGGTCTCTTCCGCGAGCGCTTCGAGATCACCAGCGCCCTGCTGCCGCCGCTGCTCTGCGCGCTGGCGACCCTGCTCGCCGAGCTCGGCTTCGGCGCGGTCGAGCTGATGCTGGGGATCGACTCGGCGGTCAGCACCCTGGTCCTGCGCGACGTGCTGATCAAGAGCGTCTTCGCCTTCTTCCTCGGCTGGCCGATCTACCTCGGCGTCAAACGGGCGTTGCGGCCGGCGATCGTCGAAGATCCCGAGCGGCGGCGCAGCAGGCGGCCGACGGTGCTGGGAGCCTAGGAGACGATGTCCCCGCCCCCAGGAGACAGGATCAGGTCCGGCAACCGGCTGGCGCTGCGGATCGCCGTCCTCGGCGGCTTCGCCGTGGCGCTCTTCGCGGTGCTCTTCTTCCGGCTCTGGAACCTGCAGGCGATCGACGGCGACAGCTACCTCGCGGAGGCCCAGAACAACCGCACCCGCGAGTACCGGGTGCTGGCCCCGCGCGGCGACATCCTCGACCGCGACGGCAACGTCCTCGTCGACAACCGGACCAGCCTCGCGCTCGTCGTCGACACCTCGAAGCTGCCCGACGACGAAGCGGAGGCCACCGCCGAGCTGAAGCGGATCGGCGGCCTCGTCAAGATGTCGCTGAAGAAGGTCAAGCGGACGATCCGCGAAGAGGAAGAACTGGCGGCGGGCGCACCGGTGACCCTGCGCCGTGACGTCGGCTACGACCTCGTCTACTTCCTCGAAGAGAACCAGCGCGACTTCCCGGGGGTCCAGGTGCAGCGGGTCTTCGTCCGCGACTACCCCGACGAAACCCGCGCCGCGCACTTGCTCGGCACGGTCGGGGAGATCGACGGGGAAGAACTGAAAGAGGACCGCTACGGCGACTTGCAGGCCGGCGACGAGGTCGGCAAGGGCGGCGTCGAGTACACCTACGACCGGCTCCTGCGCGGCGAACCGGGGATCACCCGGGTCCAGGTCAACGCCCTCGGCCAGCCGACCCCGGGCGGCCAGCTGGTCTCCAAGCCGCCGGCGCCCGGCGACAACCTGCAGCTCTCGCTCGACCCGAAGATGCAGGAAGCCGGCGAAGCCGCGCTCTCCTCCTACGGCCACCCGGGCGCCTTCGTCTCGATGGACGTCAACAACGGCGAAATCCTCGCGATGGGCTCCTACCCGACCTTCGACCCGACCGTCTTCACGAAACCGCAGACCCAGGCCCAGGTCGACGCCTTCTACGCCGACCCCGAATGGGCGCCGCTGACCAACCGCGCGACCGAAAGCCACTACCCGACGGGCTCGACCTTCAAGATGATCACCGCCCTGGCGGCGCTGGAAGGCGGCGTGGTCACGCCCGCGACGACGATCGTCGACAACGGCTCGATCGAAGTCGCCGGCCAGCGCTTCCAGAACGCCGGCAATCAGTCCTACGGACCGCTCAGCATGGTGCGGGCGATGCAGGTCTCCTCCGACGTCTACTTCTACGAACTCGGTCGCGAGATGAACCAGACCGACCTGCTGCAGAACTGGGCCGAGCGGCTGGGGATCTCGCACCCGACCGGGATCGACCTGCCGGGCGAGGCCGAAGGCCTGGTCCCGAGCAGGGAGTGGCGCGACCAGCTCTACGGCGAAGGCGAAACCGAACGCCCCTGGGCGGTCGGCGACAACATCCAGCTGGCGACCGGCCAGGGCGACCTGCAGACCGACCCGCTGCAGCTGGCGGTCGCCTACGCGGCGCTCGGCAACGGCGGCCGCCTGGTCACCCCGCACGTCGCCAAGGAACTCGAGGACTCCTTCGGCCGGGTGCTGAAGGAATTCGATCCGCCGGCCCGCGGCAAGGTCGCGATCGACCCCGACACGCGGGAAACGATCATGCAGGGTCTGCACGACTCCGCGCAGTCGCCGGAAGGCACCTCCTACCCGGTCTTCGGCGGCTTCCCGATCCCGGTCGCGGGCAAGACCGGGACCGCGCAGCGACCGCCCCATGCCGACCAGGCCTGGTACGTCGTGCTCGCGCCGTACCCCAACCCGCGTATCGTCACGGTGGTGACGATCGAGGAAGGCGGCTTCGGAGCCGAAACCGCCGCGCCCGCGGCGTTGCGGATGCTGGAAGCCCATTTCGACAAGCAGGCCAGCGCCGTGAGCGGCGAAACGGTCGCCGAATAGATGTACCAGGCACGCACCAGACAGACCAGAGAGCAGCCCTTCGCGGTCCACACCGGGATCGCCGAACGGCTCGGCCTCGCCCACATGGACTGGCCGCTGACGATCGCCGCGGTCGGGCTGATCGCCTTCAGCGTCTTCACGCTCGGCCAGGCGACCTCCCACGACGTCCCCGGCAACCCCGGCTATTTCGTGGACCGGCAGATGCTCTACGGCGTCCTCGGCGTGCTCGGGATGCTGGTGCTGAGCCGGATCGACTACTCGCGCTTCCGCGAGCTCCGGGTCGGCATCTACACCTTCCTCTGCGTCTCGATCTCGCTGATCTTCGTCTTCGGCTTCGCCGCCAAAGGCTCGCGGCGGGCCTTCGACCTCCCCTTCTTCTCCTTCCAGCCGTCTGAGCTCGGCAAGGTGCTGCTGATCGTGGCCCTCGCCGGATTCGTGATCGACGGCGCCAGGCGTGGCTCCGCAGTCCAGCGGACGCTGCGCTATCTGTGCCTCGGGTTCGCCCCGGCGGCACTCGTTTTCCTACAGCCCGACCTGGGCACCTCGCTGGTCTACGTGGCCGCGACCCTCGCCGTGATGTACTTCGGAGGAGTTCCATGGACCCACTTCGCGGTAATCGGCGGGGGCCTCGTCGCCCTCATAGCGGTCGTCCTAGTTGCGGCGCCCGCTCTCGGCACCCCAATTCTCAAGGGGTATCAGGAGGAACGTCTGACGTCTTTCCTGAACTCCGACGAGCATGCGGACGGCGCCGCCTACCAGCAGAACCAATCGAAGATCGCCATCGGTTCCGGTCAGTTCGACGGCCGCGGCGAAAAAGCCACCCAAACGCGGCTGGACTTCGTACCCGAGCGGCACACCGACTTCATCTTCGCGGTGATCGGCGAGCGCTACGGGTTCATGGGCGCCGCGTTCGTCCTGTCCTTGTACGCCCTGCTCTTCTGGCGGGCGCTGAAGATTGTGACGCTCTCGAAGAACTCCTACGGGATCCTGGTGGCCGGCGGCATCGCCGTCGCGCTGCTCTTCCAGGTGTTCGTCAACGTGGGGATGAACCTCGGCATCATGCCGATCACGGGGATTCCCTTACCGCTGATGAGCTATGGAGGGTCCTCCGTGATCGCTACCTTCCTCGCGGTAGGGATTCTTCAGAGCATCAACATCCAAGCGCGACTCAGCCAGAAGGGGAGGTTCGCCTGGTGATGCCTCGTAAGAGGGGTCCGGCGTTGGCGTACCTATCCTGAACTGAGCTGAATCAATGAAAAAAACCATCCTGGTTTCCGCCGAGCGCGGCGAGACCCGTGTTGCCGTCCTCGAGTCGAAGACCAAAGGCGGCAAGGCCGACGTGGCCGAGCTCTACATGGAGCGACGCGGCCGCCGCTCGATCGTCGGCAACATCTACAAGGGGAAGGTCGACAACGTCCTTCCCGGCATGGAGGCCGCCTTCGTCGACATCGGCCTCGAGCGCAACGGCTTCCTGCACGTCGACGAGATCGTCCTGCCCGGCGGCGAGCAGGCGCCCAAGCGCGGTCGCGGCAGCGGTCGCCGCATCAACGAGCTGATCAAGCCCGGCCAGGAGATCCTGGTCCAGGTCGTCAAGGACCCGCTGAAGTCGAAGGGCGCGCGGCTCTCGATGAACGTCTCGATCGCCGGCCGCTACCTGGTCTTCGCGCCGCAGGGCTCGGGCGTCGGCGTCAGTCGCCGCCTCGCCGACAAAGAGCGCGACCGGCTGCGCAAGATGGTCGACCGCACCTACAAAGGACCGGGCGGGATGATCGTCCGCACCGCCGCCCACGGGGCCAAAAAATCCGACTTCGTGCGGGAGATCAGCTACCTGCAGCGGCTCAACGAGGTGCTGGAGCGGCGCAGCGAGGACACCAAGGCCCCGTCGCTGGCCTTCCAGGAGGCAGACCTTTCGGTCCGCGTCCTCCGCGACGTCTTCCTCAACGAGTTCGAGAAGGCGATCATCGACTCCGAGAAGCAGTTCGAACGGGTGACCAGCTTCTTCCAGCGCACCGCGCCGGAGCTGGTCGGCGGGGTCGAGCTCTACAAGGACCCGAAGCCGCTGTTCGAGAAGTGGAAGATCGACCGGGAGATCGAGTCGACCCTGAACCGGCGGGTCGACCTGCCCTCGGGCGGCTACCTGATCATCGACTACACCGAGGCGCTGACCGTGATCGACGTCAACAGCGGCAGCTTCACCGGCCGTGGCAAAGGCGGCCTCGAGGAGACGATCACCAAAGTCAACACCGAGGCCGCCGAGGAGGCGGTGCGGCAGCTGCGCCTGCGCGACATCGGCGGCATCATCGTCATCGACTTCATCGACATGGCCCGGGCCAGCAACCGCGACAAGGTCCTCAAGGTGATGCGCAAAGCGCTCGACGCCGACAAGTCGAAGAGCTACGTGGTCGAGGTCTCGCCGCTGGGCCTGGTCGAGATGACGCGCCAGAACGTGACCGACGGGGTGCGCGAGATCCTCACCGTCAACTGCCCCACCTGCCACGGCGAGGGCGTCGTGCTCTCGGCCGAGACGGTGGCCCTGGAGGGGCTGCGGAAGATGCGCGAAATCGTCGCCGACAACAGCGAGGTCGAGGCCTTCCTGATCCGCGTCAACCCGAAGGTGGCGGCCGAGCTGACCGATCCGGACAGCGGCCTGACCGAGTTCGAGGCCGAAACCGGCAAGCGGTTCCACTTCGAGGGCGGCGAAGCGCTGGCGATCGACACCTTCGAGGTGGTCGAGTCCGGCGACCGGGCCGAGATCGAGGAGCGGGCGCTGCCGTTCAAGGTCGGCGAGGAGGTGCTGGTCAAGATCGACGAGCCGCACATGTACAACGCCGACGACGCGGTCGCCCGGATCGACTCCTACATCGTCAGCGTCACCGGCGCCGGCCGCTACGTGGGAGAGCGCAGGCTGGTGCGGATCGACGAGGTCGAGCGCTCGTCCGCGATCGCCTCGCTGCTGGGCGGCGAGTCCCCCAACGGGTCCGGGGGGAGCGCCGAAAACGGCGCCGAGCTAGACTCGTCCGCTGCTTCGCGCAAACGCAGTCGCGGCCGTAGAGGCGGCCGGGGTCGTTCGCGCGCCCAACAAGGTGGCAACAAGGACGGCGATTGAGCATGTACGCAGTAGTGGAAACCGGCGGTAAGCAGTACAAGGTCGAGGAGGGCACGTCCCTGTTCGTCGATCGGCTCGATGTCAAGGAGGGCGACAAGGTCAGCCTGCGCCCGGTGATGTTCCGCGACACCGAGGTCGTCGCCGCGCCGAAGGAGCTGGAGAAGGTCAAGGTCGAGGCGACCGTGGCCGGCCACCTGCGCGGCAAGAAGATCAAAGTCTTCAAATACAAGGCGAAGAAGGGCTACCGTCGCCGCGCCGGCCACCGCTCCGAGCTGACCAGGCTCGAGGTGACCAGCGTGAAGATGGGCAAAGCCGCCGCGAAAAAAGCGGAGAAAAAAGCCCCCGCCGCCGACAAAGCCGCGAAAGAGGAGGCCTAGGCATGGCTCATAAGAAAGGTCTCGGGTCCAGCCGCAACGGGCGGGAATCGAACCCGAACATGCTCGGCGTCAAGGTCTTCGCCGGCGAGGCCGTGAGCGGCGGCGAGATCATCGTCCGCCAGCGCGGCACCCGCTTCTGGCCCGGCGAGGGCACCGGCCTCGGCCGCGACCACACGATCTTCGCCACCCGCGCCGGCAAGGTCGACTTCTTCAGCGCCCGCAAGGGCCGCACGATCCGCGTTCTCGCGGACGACTAGCCCAGGGCCTCCGCCCGACAGCAGGCAGGCCTCCCACAGGCCAGTTTCGCCACGCCCCACGCGGGTGGTCGCCATTTTCATGCCCTATGAGGGGCAAATGGCGACCACACCCCATCTACTCTTCCTATCTCCATGTACGACAAGGCGAAGATCTGGGTCGAGGGCGGCGCCGGCGGCGACGGCTCGATCAGCTTCCGGCGTGAGGCGCACGTGCCGCACGGCGGCCCCGACGGCGGCGATGGCGGGCACGGGGGGGACGTGGTGCTGGTCTGCGATCCCTCCAAGCGCGATCTCGGGGCGCTGAAGGGCTCCAAGCACTTCCGCGCCCAGCGCGGGCGCCACGGCGAAGGCTCCAACCGGGCCGGGGCACGCGGCGAGGAGCTGGCGATCCCGGTGCCGCCGGGCACGCAGGCGGTGACCGTCGACGGCAGCGCCGTCGATCTGGTCGAGCCCGGACAGCTGGCCGTGGTCGCCCACGGCGGCCGCGGCGGCCACGGCAACAAGCGCTTCGCGACCTCGACCCGGCAGGCGCCGCGCTTCGCCGAGAACGGGACCAGCGGCGAGGCCGACTGGATCGAGCTGCGCCTGAAACTGCTGGCCGACGTCGGTCTGGTCGGGCTGCCGAACGCCGGCAAGTCCTCGCTGCTCGGCCGCCTCACCCGCGCCCAGCCGAAGGTCGCCGACTATCCCTTCACGACCCTGGCGCCGGGCCTGGGGACGATCGAGGGCGAGGAACGCCAGGCGATCATCGCCGACATTCCCGGGCTGATCGAAGGCGCCGCCGAGGGCGCCGGCCTCGGTCACGAGTTCCTCGCCCACGTCGAGCGCTGCTCGATGCTGGTCCACCTCGTCGACCTCGCCCCGATCGAGGGCGACCCGGCGCTCGCCTACGAGACGGTGCGCGGCGAGCTCTCGGCGCACGGGGCGGGGCTGGAGCTGCTGCCGGAGCTGGTCCTCCTCTCCAAGCGCGACCTGCTCGCCCCGGAAGCGGTCGAGGAGGCGGTCGCCGAGTGGTCGGAGCGGCTCGGCGACAGCGTCCTCGGCGTCCTCGCGGCTTCCTCGGCGACCGGCGAGGGGCTGGACGAGCTGCGCAACCGGATCCTGATCGAGCTGCCGCGCCTGCAGCCGGCGATCGTCCCCGCCGGCGAGCCCGGCGACGGGTTCGAGGCCGAGCACCGCGTCTACCGCCCCGCCGGCGAGGGCGGCTACTGGGTGGAGCGTGAGGACGACGGCGCCTTCCGCGTGCTCGGCCGCGGCGTCGAGCTGCTGTTCGAGCGCCACGACGTCAAGAACGAAGAAGCGCTCGCCTACCTCGAGCAGCGGCTGAACGAGATCGGCGTGGTCTCGGCCCTCGCCAAGGCCGGTTTCGAGACCGGCGACGACGTGCGGATCGGCGAGCACGAGTTCGAGCTGCACGTCTAGCTGCGCGGAATCGGCCATCCGCGACCTAGACTGCGCGGCCCATGACTCTCGTCGTCAAGCTTGGATCCTCGATCGTCGCCGACGATCTCGGCGAGGTGCGCGCCGAGGTCCTCGACGGGATCTGCGAGCAGGTGGCGAGCCTCAAGCGCTCCGGCGAGGACGTGGTGATGGTCACCTCGGGGGCGATCGCGCGGGGGATGCGGATCATGGACCTGGGGCAGCGGCCGACCAGCATGGACGCCCTGCAGGCCGCCTCGGCGGTGGGGCAGGGGGATCTCTTCCGGGGCTACGAGCAGCGCCTCGCGAGCAGGGAGGTGCGGGCGGCGCAGGTGCTGTTGACCCTCTCCGACGTCTCCGAACGCGCCCGCTACGTCAATGCCCGGCAGACGCTGGAGCGGCTGCTGCGCTGGGGCGTCGTCCCGGTGATCAACGAGAACGACACGACCTCGACCGACGAGATCACCTTCGGCGACAACGACTTCCTGGCGGCGCTGGTGTCGGTCCTCCTGCGCGCCCGCCTGCTGGTCCTGCTGACCAACACCGAGGGCGTCTACACGGCCGACCCGCGCACGGACGAGAGCGCCGAGATCGTCACCAGCATCGCGGACACCCGGGACTTCGACCGGATCGAGATCGGCGAGGCCTCGCGCTTCGGCCGCGGCGGCATGGGCAGCAAGATCGCCTCCGCGCGGATCGCCAGCGAGTCGGCCGTCCCCGTCGTCATCTGCAGCGGCATCCGCGACGGAGTCCTGGAGCGGGCGGCGCAGGGGGATGAGGTCGGGACGCGGTTCGCCCCGCAGCGCGAGCGCTCGATCTCCCCCTACAAGCTCTGGCTGAAATACGCGAAGCAGCCGACCGGGAGCGTCTACGTCGACCGCGGCGCGGCCGCGGTGCTGCGCGAGAGCGGATCGAGCCTGCTGCCGGTCGGGATCGTCGACGCCCGCGGCAGCTTCAGGGCGGGAGACGCAGTTGACGTCATCGACGACCGGCATGAGGTGATCGGCAAGGGCATCGCCGAGTTCGGGACCTTCGAGGTCGAACGCATCATGGGCCGCAACAGCGACTACCTGCGGGAGCACTTCCCCGACGCCCCCGCCGAGGTCATCCACCGCGACCGCTTCGTCCTCCTCTGATCCCGCGGTTCCTTTGTCGTCTATGGGAAGACAAAGGAACCGCGGGATGGCGGGAGACGCCAGCTACCCTTGACGGCCATGGCTGTGACCGCGACCACGACCGCTGAGACCTGCGCCGCCGCGAAGCGCGCCGCGCGGGCGCTGGCGAGCGCCCCGACCGCGACCAAGGACGCCGCCCTGGAGGCGACCGCGCGGCTGCTCGAGCAGCGCGGCGAGCAGATCCTCGAGGCCAACGCGGCCGACCTCGCCGACGAGCGCGCCGAAGCGCTGACCGAGGCCCTGCGCGACCGCCTGAAGCTGACCCCGGAGCGGGTCGCGGCGATGGCGGCGGGGGTGCGGGCGGTCGCCGGGCTCGCCGACCCGGTCGGCGAGGAGCTCGAACGCAAATCTTTGGAGAGCGGGCTCGACCTGCGCAAGGTGCGGGTCCCGCTCGGGGTCGTCGCCGTCGTCTACGAGGCGCGCCCGAACGTGACCATCGACTGCGCGGCGCTGACGATCAAGAGCGGCAACGCGATCGTCCTCCGCGGCTCCAGCTACGCCGAACGCTCCAACGGAGCGCTGGCGGCGATCGTCCGCGAGGCGCTGGCCGAGGCGGGGCTGCCGGAGGACTCGGTGGTGCTGCTGGCCGGCGGCGGCCACGCCGAGCTCTCGGAGCTGGCGACCCAGGAGGGTCTGGTCGATCTGCTGATCCCGCGGGGCGGCGAAGGCTTGAAGGAAGCGATCAAGGAGGTCGCGACGGTGCCGGTGATGTACGCCGCGGCGGGCAACTGCCACGTCTACGTCCACGCCGAGGCCGACCTCGAGATGGCGCGGCGGATCGCCCTCAACGCGAAGGTCCAGCGTCCCGGCGTCTGCAACGCCGCGGAGACGCTGCTGATCGACGCCGCGATCGCCGACCGCTTCGCGCCGGCCGTGCTCGGCGACCTCGCCGGGGCGGGGGTCGAGCTGGTCGGCGACGAGCGCGCCCGCGCCGCCGCAGGAGACGGGGTGGAGGTCGCCGAGGCGACGGCGGAGGACTGGGACACCGAGTACCTGGGCCTGAAGATGGCGGTGGCGGTGGTCGACTCGACCGCCGACGCGATCGAGCACGTCAACGCCCACGGGACCGGCCACTCGGAGGCGATCGTGACCACCTCGGAGGAGGCCGCGGAGGAGTTCGTCGCCGGGGTCGACGCGGCTGCGGTCTACGTCAACGCCTCGACCCGCTTCACCGACGGTTTCGAGTACGGGATGGGCGCCGAGATCGGCAACTCGACCCAGAAGCTGCACGCCCGCGGCCCGATCGGGATGCGGGAGCTGACGACTTTCAAGTACGTCGCCCGCGGCGACGGACAGATACGTGAGTAGCGAGAGCGGCCCCGGGGGCGGGGGGATCGGCGTGCTCGGGTCGGCCTTCAACCCGCCGCACCTCGGCCATCTCGCCCTCGCCCAGGAGGCGCTCTGGCAGCTCGGCCTCGACGAGGTGATCCTGGTCCCGACCGGCGAGGCCCCGCACAAGCGGATCGCCGACGACCCCGGGCGCGAGCTGCGGATGACGATGACCCGGCTCGCCGCCGCCGACGATTCGCGCTTCTCGGTCTCGCCGCTGGAGGTCGAGCGCGAGGGACCGTCCTACACGTATGAGACCTTGCAGATGCTTGCCGATCAACGAGCCGAAACCCAGCTGGTGTTCGTGATGGGGGCGGACGCTGCCGTAGGGCTGGAGAGCTGGCGCAACCCGGAGCGGGTGGTCGAGCTGGCGCGGATCGCGGTGGCGCGGCGAGCGGGCGTCTCCGACGCCGAGGTGGCCGCGGTGATGCGCAGCCTCGGCGCCGAGGGCCGGGCGACGATGCTGGAGATGCCGCAGTTCGGCGTCTCCTCCTCGGCCGTGCGCGAGCGCGCGGCGCAGGGCCGGCCGCTGCGCTACCTGGTGCCCGAGCCGGTCGCCCGGTTCATCGAAGAGAAGGGGGTCTACCGATGAGCGCGATCCAGTCCGAGCCCCTGGCCCGGCGCGTGGCCGAGCTGGCCGACTCGAAAAAGGCCGAGGACATCGTCGTCCTCGACATGCGCGGCCTCGTCGCCTACACCGACTTCCTGGTGATCTGCACCGCCCGCAACGAGCGCCAGGCCGGCGGGATCGTCGACGAGGTGCGGGTGCAGGTCAAACGCGACTCCGGCCTGCTCCCGAGCGGCGCCGACGGCGGCGGCGACGCCGGCTGGTCGATCCTCGACTACCTCGACTGCGTCCTTCACGTCTTCACCCCGGAGGCGCGCGACCGCTTCCAGCTCGAGGATCTGTGGCGCGAGGCGCCGCGGCTGGAGCTCGATCTCAGCAGCCCCGAGGCGTCCTCCGCCGCCAGCGCCTGAACGCCGGCCGCGCCCTGCGCGCGCCCCCGTCGCTTCTGTGACGAAATACCGTCCGAAGGCGCCCTTACGGTGGCGCGCATGAGCAGTCTCAAGCGGTCCCTCTTCGGCTACAGCCGGCCCCAGGTCGAGGCGACGATTAATGACAGGGACGTCCGCATCGCGGGCCTCCAGGGCGATCTCGAGCGCGAGCGGCTGCAGGCTGCCCAGTTCGAGTCCGAGACCGCGTCGCTCTCCGGCATGGTGATCGAGCGCGAGCGCGAGATCCGCGAGCTCGGCCTGCGCCTGCGGGAGGCCAACGAGTGCCACGCCCGCAGCATCGCCTCGCTCGACGCGGTCACCGCCCGGCTCAAGGAGCTGCAGGCGCAGGCGCGCGGCCAAGCGACCCGGATCCGGATGAAAGCTCTGCGCGAGGCGGTCGCGGTGAGCGCGCGCGTGCAGGCGCTGACCGACGCCGCCGAGCAGCCGCCCAGCGCCAACGGCAACGGCAACGGCGCCGTCCCGGTCGAGGACTTCGACGGCCTCTTCGAGGGCGAGGTGAAGCTGGAGATCGGCCCGCTCGGCGACTTCGCCCAGCTGGTCGGCTTCGAGGACGCGGTCGGCCAGCTCGGCGCCTCCGAGATCTCCGTCGAGCGCTTTTCCGAGGGCCGCGCGACCCTCTCGATGCACCTGGAGGAGCCGACCGACCTCCTGCGCGAGCTCGAGGACCTCTCCAAGCTCGACTTCCGGGTCCGCCACACCGCCCCGGACAACCTGATCCTCGATCTCGACGAGGACCAGGGCCCCGAGCAGCACGCCGCTTAAGTCAGCCGCGCTCCAGCTCGATAAACTCGACAAGCAATCTGGGGCTGTAGCTCAGCTGGAAGAGCGTCGCGCTGGCAGCGCGAAGGTCAGGGGTTCGAGCCCCCTCAGCTCCACTGCGGAAGGCGCCGATCCGGCGCCTTCCCGCTGGCCTGGCCAAGAGGTGGGGGTCAGCCGGCGAGGCGGTCGAGCGATTCGGTGGCGACGAGGATGGCGACGATCTGGGGGTCGTCGACGACGTTGGAGGAGTAGCGGCGGAAGAAGCTCTCCTCACCCGGCACGACCTCGGAGACCCGCAGGACGTCACAACCCTCGAGCACGGAGGCGTGGTAGCTGATCAGCGTCACCCCGGTCTTCGGCAGGCTGCGTGTGACGAGCTCACCGGCGCTGCGGGGTTCGTCGCAGGCGTTGAGGGCGCGGAGGATTTCACGGCGCAGGGGGTGGTTGAGCCCGTGCTCCACCGAAGGCGTCAGCAGTTCGGCCAGTTCCAGCGGCAGCTTGTGGGCGCGCTTGCCCCGGAGCGGGCCGGAGGTCTCTTCCTGTCCCATTTGAACCTTTCTACGAGGCGCAGCGGCCCGTGGATGTGGGCGGCGGGAAATCTTTGCTCCCGAGCCCCTAAACGATCAGGCATCTTTACCCCAAGGATTTGAATTTCTCTAGACCAACGTCGCTGAGCGGTGGCCGGCCCGGCGCCCAAATTGCGGGCGCCGGACCAGCCGGCCTCAAATTACGCTCCCTTGCGAATCGACGCCATCGGATGGGCATGCTCTGCCGTCTTGATCGTCACGAACCGTCACCTCCCAGATGAATGAGGATTCGGCTCGGAGGTGATCCCCGCTGCCGGCAGGGGCCGCGAGAGGCCCCTGCGCGCATGTCGTCCTTTGGTCGGGCTACCCCCGAGCCCTTACCAAGGACGGTTTATTCAGATGCCTTTAGCCAATCAACGCCGTTGGGGTAAAGATCGGCGCAAATTGCATTCAGAACCGCTCAGCTGCTTTGGCCCAATAGGGTTGCCGCCCGAGGGCCCCTTTTGAGATAGTCCGGCCTGGATATCCCCTGACTAATCTGGAGGAGAGGACTTGGCGACCAAAAGCCAGCCGGCCCTGATCGATACACGCCTGCTCAAGGCAATGGCGCATCCGACCCGGCAGCACATTCTCGATCTGCTGGTGGAGGGGCCGAGCAGCCCCGTGAAGATGAAGCGTCGGATGGAGAACATCAGCCTCAACCTCGTCTCCCATCACATCAAGGTGCTGAAGGATCTCGGGTGTGTCGAGCTGATCGACACGGTTCAACGCCGTGGGGCCACCGAACACATCTACCGCGCGACCAAGAGCCATATGTTCAGCGCCGAGGAATGGGCAGCGCTCGACCCGAAGGACCGCCCGCCGCTCACCGCGAACGTTCTCCGGCTGATCTCGGAGGACGCCAGCCGGGCATTCGCCGAAGGAAGGATGGATCAGCTACCCGACAACCACCTGAGTCGGTCAACCCTCGACCTCGACCAGGAGGGCTGGGAAGAGGTCGTTGGAATCCTGGGTCGGGTCCTGGAGGAGGTCCAGGAGGCCAACGCCAGGAGTGCCGAACGTGCCCAGGCCAGCGGCGAGAAGCTGATGCCGAGCCGGGTGATGATTATGCAGTTCCCGGTCGGCCCGAGCAACGTTTAACCCAGCCCCGGCGCCCGCGGCGCCCAGCATCTACCAAAAACTGCTGACTTCAAACAACCGCCGAGCTGCCGATAGATAGATGTGAGCACGGCGAACGAGCATGTCTTCTCGCATGGCATGCAGGACACGCGGGAGACGCTCGACGCCTGGGGTCAACGTCCGTGGCGGGTCCTGCGCGGCTGGATCGCGCTCGCCGTCGCCGTCGCGATCGCGCTGCTGACCGCGACCTGGTTCGTCGCCGGCCTGCTCACCCCGGACCTGACGCCGATCCACCTCGCCGGCTTCACCCATCCCTCCGAGCCCGACGACCTGCTGCCGATCCTCTGGCGCAACTCGCTGGTCCTCGCCCTCCACGCGACCGCCTGCATCGCCGGCTTCATCGCCGGCGCCTCGATGCCGATCGCCGCCGCCCAGCGGACCGGGTTCTCGCGCTGGATCCACGTCAAGGCCGGCGAGTTCGCGATCCTCTTCGTCGCCGCCGTCACCCTCTTCTCGCTCTGCACCCAGGCGCTCTACCTCGGCTTCCAGGGCTCGACGATCTCCTACCAGCTGCAGATCAGCCGCTTCGAGCTGATTCTCAGCGTGCTCCCTCACGCGCTGCCGGAGCTGACCGCCCTGTTCCTGCCCCTGGCCGCCTGGCTGATCGCCAGCCGTCGCGGCGAGTGGAACCAGCTGCTGGCGGCGACCCTGGTCACCGTCCTGCTGGCGATCCCGGTGCTGCTCCTGACGGCGACGATCGAGGTCTACGTCTGGCCGCACATCCTCGAAGCCCTCTCGCCGGTCTCCCAGCCGGTCGTCTTCCCCTAGCTCCCCAAGCGGTGTCGAGTTTGTTCGAGGGGTCTGAACAAACTCGACAGTCCATAAGATCGCTCACCTATGAGCGAGGTGAATGAGGAGCGGGCGAGCTACGAGCCACGGGGGATCGAGTCCAAGTGGCAGGCGGTCTGGGCAGAGGAGAAGACCTGGGAGGTCGCCAACCCGGGCGAGCCCGGCTTCGCCGCGGAGAAGCCGAAGTCCTACGTGCTGGAGATGCTCCCCTACCCCTCGGGCGAGCCCCACGTCGGCCACCTCAAGTGCTACGCGGTCGGCGACGCGATCGCCCACTTCCGCCGCCGCCACGGCTTCGAGGTGATCCATCCGATGGGCTACGACTCGTTCGGGCTGCCGGCCGAGAACAACGCGATCAAAACCGGCGAGCCGCCGCGGGTCGCGACCGAGCGCTCGATCGCCTCCTTCCAGCGCCAGTTCCGCGAGTGGGGGATCTCGATCGACTGGTCGCGCGAGCTCGCCACCCACACCCCCGAGTACTACCGCTGGACCCAGTGGATCTTCCTGCAGCTGTTCGAGAAGGGACTCGCCTACCGGACCGAGGCGCCGGTCCAGTGGTGCCCGAAGGACGCCACCGTGCTGGCCAACGAGCAGGTCGTCGACGGCCGCTGCGAGCGCTGCGGGACCGAGGTCGTCCAGCGCAACCTCGAGCAGTGGTTCTTCCGGATCACCGAGTACGCCGACCGCCTCCTGGCCGACTTCGACGCGCTCGAGTCCTGGCCGGAGAACGTGATCACGATGCAGCGCAACTGGATCGGCCGCTCCGAGGGCGCCCAGGTCGCCTTCCGCTGCGAGGAAGCCGACCTCGACTTCCCGGTCTTCACGACCCGCCCCGACACCCTCTTCGGCGCCACTTTCTTCGTCCTGGCTCCCGAGCACCCGGAGCTGATGCGGCTGGTCGAGGGGACGCCGGCCGAGGCGGAGGTGCGCGAGTACGTGAACCGGATTGGCCGCGAGTCGGCGCAGGAGCGCGGCGCCGAGGACCGTGAGAAGACCGGGGTGGCGCTGGGGCGCAGCGTCGTCAACCCGGTCAACGGCGAGTCGATCCCGATGTTCGTGGCCGACTACGTGCTGATGGAGTACGGGACCGGGGCGATCATGGCGGTCCCCGGCCATGACGGCCGCGACTACGAGTTCGCGCGGGAGTTCGAGCTGCCGGTGGTGCGGGTGATCGAGGGCTCCGACCCGGATGCCGCCCGCGACGAGGAGGGGCTGCCGTACCCCGGCGACGGGCCGATGGTCGGCTCCGGGCGCTTCGACGGCAAGGGCAACCGCGAGGCCTACGAGGAGATCGTCGCCTGGCTCGGGTCCGAGGGGCGCGGCGAGCCCGCGGTCAACTACCGCCTGCGCGACTGGCTGGTCTCGCGCCAGCGCTACTGGGGGGCGCCGATCCCGGTCGTCTACTGCGATGCCTGTGGCGAGGACGGGGCGGCGGCGATGGTCCCGGTCCCCGACGAGCAGCTGCCGGTCGAGCTTCCCGAGGTCGAGGACTACGCGCCGCAGGGCAAGAGCCCGCTGGCCGCCGCCGAGGACTGGGTGGCGACCGAGTGCCCGCGCTGCGGCGGCCCGGCCCGGCGCGAGACCGACACCATGGACACCTTCGTCGACTCCTCCTGGTACTTCCTGCGCTACCTCGACTCGCGCAATGCCGAGGCCGCCTGGGAGCGCTCGGCGGTCGACAACTGGTTCCCGGTCGACCAGTACATCGGCGGCGTCGAGCACGCGATCCTGCACCTGATGTACGCGCGCTTCCTGACCAAGGCGCTCGCCGACCTCGGCCAGCTCGACGCCAAGGAGCCGTTCGCCAACCTCTTCGCGCAGGGGATGATCACCCGCGACGGGGCGAAGATGTCGAAGTCGAAGGGCAACACGGTCAGCCCCGGCGAGTACGTCGAGCGCTACGGCGCCGACACCGCCCGCACCTACGTCTGCTTCATGGGGCCACCCGAGCGCGGCGGCGACTGGACCGACGAGGGGGTCGAGGGGGTCAACCGCTTCCTGGCCCGGCTCTGGCGGCTCAGCGACGAGGTCGAGCGGCGGACCGGGCCCGCGGGAGCATGGGTCGAGGGCGGTCCCGAGGCCGAAGGCGAGGCGCGTGAGCTGATCGCCAAGGCGCACTGGGCGATCGCCAAGGTGACCCGGGACTTCAAGCGCGGCTTCCAGTTCAACACCGCGATCTCCGCCGTGATGGAGCTGATCAACGACGCCTACCGGCTCAAGGACGGCCTGTTCGAGGACCCCCAACGGGCCGAGGCGGTGCGCTTCGCGACCGCCACCGCCGCCTCGCTGATCTTCCCCTTCGCCCCGCACCTGGGCAGCGAGGTGTTCGAGCGAATGACCGGCTCGCGGGTCTGGGAGCAGCCCTGGCCGAAGGCGAACGAGGCGCTGCTGGTCAGCGACACGATCACCCTGGTGGTCCAGGTCAACGGCAAGCTTCGCGACCGGATCGAGGCGGCCACCGACGCCTCCAAGGAGGAGCTTCTGGCCCTTGCCCGGACCAGCGAGAAGGTCGCCGGCCACCTCGACGGCAAAGAGGTAGTGAAGGAGATCGTCGTGCCCGGCAAGCTGGTCAACCTGGTGGTCAGGTAGCCGGCGCACCGTCGCCTGCCCCTGAGTCTGGTACAAAGCGCGCCGATGCTTGTCAGGCGGTTCGACGAAGCCGCGGTCCAGGAATGGCACCGCCTCAGCGCCCACGTCCTCATGGACGCGGGCGAACTGGGCTCGCGCAATCTCTCGGTCACCTGGGTGACCCTGCCGGCCGGCGCCAGCCAGACCCTGCGCTCGCAGGAGGAGGCCGAGCAGGCCTATGTGGTCGTCCGCGGCAGCGGCTCGATGTCGGTGGCCGGAGACACCCAGCAGGTGGGGGAGGGCGACCTGATCCTGGTCCCGCCGGCGACCGAGCACTCGCTCAGCAACGACGGCGACGCCGAGCTCGCCTGCGTCTCGATCCAGTCGCCGCCGGTCGCGGCCAGCGAGCTCTACAGCGACCAGCTGGCGGAGGTGGCGGGATATGACGACGAGGACGAGTTCTAGGTCACCGCTTCGGCGCCGCTGCGTCTGAGAGTTCTTTGATCTAGCGCGCCACGCGCGCGCTCTCGCCCGGCAGGCTCGGCGCATGCCCGAGGTCAGCCGAGCCCAGGTCGTCGTCTACGCCGCGGTCGCGGCGGCGCTGCTGCTGGTCGGGGCGCGGGCGATCCGCGCCGAGCAGGGAACCGAGCCGAGCTTCGCGGCCGGCACGGAGGAGACGACCGCAGGCGCCGAAGGCGGCTTCAGCCTCAGCGCCGAGGGCGCCGACGTCGTCGTCGACGTGACCGGGGCGGTCCGCGATCCCGGCGTCTACCGGCTGCCGGCCGGGAGCCGGGTCACCGATGCGGTCGCGCGGGCCGGCGGTGCGCAGGGCGACGCGGTCCTGGAAGCGGTCAACTTGGCGGCCAAGCTCGCCGACGGGCAGCAGGTCGTGGTCCCGGCCGCCGGGCCGGGTGGCGTCGCCGTCGCCGGCGCCGGCTCCGAAGACGCGCCGATCGGGCTCGGCACCGCGACGGTCGAGCAGCTCGACACGATCGACGGGATCGGGCCGGTGACCGCCGCCGACATCGTCGAGTTCCGCGAGGAACACGGCGGCCTCGCCTCGGTCGACCAGCTCGACCAGGTCTCCGGGATCGGCCCGGCGACGATGGAGGCGCTGCGGGCCCGCCTGCAGCCCTGAGGCCGCCCGGTGCGGCCGACCCTGGCGGTGCTGGTCGCGGTCGCCCTGGTGGTGGCCCTGGCGCTGCCGCGGGCCGACGAGATCCGCGGGCGGGCCGAGGCGGGCCTGGGGCGGGGGATGCCGCCCCGCGAGGCCGAGCTCGCCCGCGGCTTCGTGCTCGGCCAGGACGAGGGGATCGACGCGGCGACCGAGGAGGACTTCCGCCGCTCCGGGCTCAGCCACCTGCTCGCCGTCTCGGGCCAGAACGTGACCCTGCTGGCGCTGCTGGCGATCCCGCTGCTGGCGGCGCTGGGGATCCCGCTGCGCGCGCGGCTGCTCTGGGTGCTGGGCCTGATCGCCGTCTACGTGCCGCTGACCGGCGCCGGGCCCTCGATCCAGCGGGCGGCGGTGATGGGCGCGGCCGGAATCCTCGCCACCCTGGCCGGACGTCGAACCTCGCGCCTCTACGCGTTGGCCCTGGCCGCCGGGGTGACGCTGGCGATCGACCCGGCGATCGGCGCCGACGTCGGCTGGCAGCTCAGCTTCGCCGCCGTGCTCGGCATCCTGCTGCTGGCGACGCCGCTGCGCGAGGCGCTGGTCGCACGGCTCGGGGGCCGGGGCTGGCAGCGGGCACTGGCCGAGGGCGTCGCCGTCACCGTCGCCGCGACCCTGGCGACGGCGCCGCTGATCGCCTTCCACTTCGGGACCTTCTCGACCACTTCCCTCGCCGCCAACGTGCTGGCGCTGCCGGCGGTGGCGCCGGCGATGTGGCTGGGGATGGCGAGCGCCGCCGGCTCCCAGGTCCCCGGCTTCCCGGTCGAGCTGCTCAACGTCCCCGCCTCGGTCCTGCTCGCCTACATCGCCCAGGTCGCCGCCTGGTGCGCAGCACCCGAGTGGGCGGAGCTCGAGGTCCACCTCGGCGGCAAGGGACTGATCGCCGCCTATGGCGCCCTTGCCGCCGGCGCCTCCGGTCTTGGCGCGCTGCGCAGGGCTTCCCGGCGCCGAGTCTGTTCCTGGTGGCCCATAGCACCACCCAGAGCAGACTCACGCGTCCGCCTGGCGGCTCTGGCTGTCATCGCCTCATTGGCGGGTGCCGTCTGGTGGTGGACCGGAGGGAGCTCTGGGGCCGAGGCTCCGGTCAGGGGCCTGCGGATCACCGTCCTCGACGTCGGCCAGGGCGACGCGATCTTGTTGCAGCCCGCGCACGCCCCCGCGGTCCTCGTCGACGGCGGCCCGCCGGGGGCCGGTCTCGCCGCCAAGCTCGACGAGGCCGGGGTCGAGAGCCTCGGCGCCGCGGTCGCCAGTCACGATCAGTCCGACCACGTCGGCGGCCTCGAAGAGCTGTTCGGTGCCTTCCCGGTCGCGCGGCTGCTCTACGGCCGCCTCGGGCGCGAGCCGCTGGCCCTGGCCCGCGCGGCCGGCGCCGCGACGGTCCAGGTCGGCCGCGGGACGACGATCCGCTCCGGGCGCCTGCGCCTCGAATTCGTCTGGCCCCCTCCCGAGCTGCTGGCCGAGCCGCAGCCGGGGGTCGACCCGAACCAGCTGGCCCTGGTCGCGGTGGCGCGCTGGCGCGGCTTCGCGATGCTGCTCACGGCCGACGCCGAGGCGGAGGCGGTGCCGCTCGACCCGGGCCGGCTCGACGTGCTCAAGGTCGCCCACCACGGCAGCGACGACGCCGGCCTGGCCGCCCTGCTGGAGCGGACCCGGCCCGCCCTCGCGGTGATCTCGGTCGGCGCCGGCAATCCCTACGGGCACCCGACGCCGACGACCCTGGCGACGCTGGCCGCCGCCGGCGTCCCGGTCCTCCGCACCGACGAGAGCGGCAGTGTCGAGATCGAGGTCGACCGCGGCCTGACTAGACTCGAAGCCGTGGCCGCCGAGATGAAGCCGCTGTACCTGATCGCCGGCACCGACATGGCGAAGATCGACGCCACCCGGAGTCGCCTGCGGGCCCGCGCCGAAGGCGAGGGCGGGACGGCGGCGCTGGAGGTCTTCGAGCCGGGCGAGGGGCGGGGGATGCCCGACTACGAGGCGCTCCTGAACGCGATCCCGGCGATGTCGCTGATGGACTCGCGGCGCTATCTGCTCGCCGACGGGGTCGAGAAATGGCGCGACAAACAGCTGGAGGCCGTCGCCGCCTCCGTCGCCGCGCTGCCCCCGGATCTGACCCTGGTCCTGATCGCCCGCGCGAAAGCGCCCGCGAAGCTGCTCAAGGCCGTCAAGGCGGCGAAGGGCGAGGTCCACGAGTTCGAGGCGCCGAAAGCGCGCGACATGCCGCGGGTGCTGGTCGCCGACGCCCAGAAGCTCGGCTTCCGCCTCGAGCCGGCGGCGGCACGGGTCCTGGTCGACCGCATGGGTGCCAGCCCGGTGCGCCTGCACAACGAGCTCGAGCGACTCGCCATCTGGGCCGGCGCGGGGGGAGAGGTGAGCGCGGCAGACCTCGACGAGATGATCGCCGACACCTCCGAGGCCGTCGTCTGGTCGCTCTCCGACGCGCTGATCGAAGGCAACGCCCCGCTCGCCCTGCGGATCGGCGAGCAGCTGATCGGACAGGGGGAGAACGTGACCGGCCTGATCTACGGCCTCGCCTCGCGCCTGCGCCAGGCCTGCGCCGCGGCCGCCAAGCTGGAGGAGGGGATGGCACCGGCCCAGGTCGAGTCGTCGCTGAAGATGCATCCCTACGCCGCCAAGCAGCTGGTCCGCCGCCTGCGCGACGCCGACCTCGAGGATCTGCGCCAGGCGACTGAGGCGCTGGCCGAGCTCGAGCTCTGGTGCCGCGGCGAGGCCGACTACGGCGACGAGCTGGCGCTGACCCTGGCGCTGCGGCGCGCGGCCGGCGTCGCGGTCTAGCGAGGAGGGGCTAGGAGGCGGTGGAAGCGGCAGCCGCGATGCGGCTGGCTTTCGACTTCTTGCGGGCGCCGGTGTTCTTGTGCATGGCGCCCTTCTGCACGGCCTTGTCGATCTTCGAGGTCAGCGTCCGCTGCTCGTCGGCGATCGCCGAGGCGTCGCCGCCCTCGACCGCTGCCTCGAGGCGGCGGAAGTGGGTCTTCACCGTGCTCGTGAGCAGGCGATTCTCAGCGCGCTCGCGCTCGCTGCGTAGGATCCGCTTCTTCTGTGAGGCTATGTTGGCCATGTCGAGTGCCCGGGCAAGCGTCGTGCCAGCTCCGGGCGGCCGCCGACTATAGCGACTGAGACACAGCTTGGAGAAACCCGACACCCCTGCCGGCGATGAGCGGCCCATCAACGCCGACGAGGATCGACTCGTCGCCGACGTCGCGCTGCGCAGCGCGGAGGCCTTCAACCCGGGTGAGGAACTCGAGGGCGACCCGGCTCCGGGCCGCCAGGCGGGCCGCATCGCCCGCTCCACCGCCTTCTTCTCGATCGCCACCGCGGCCTCCCGCGTGGTCGGTCTGCTGCGCGAGGTGATCGCCGCCAGCTACTTCGGCGTGCAGGGTGCGATGTCGGCCTTCACGGTCGCCTTCCTCGTCCCCAATTTGATCCGCGCCCTGTTCGCCGACGCCGCCCTGCAGCCGGCCTTCGTGCCGGTCTTCACCGAACAGCTGGAGAAGAAGAACTACCGCGAGGCCTTCCGTCTCGCCTCGACCCTGCTGCTGCTCGTGACCATGGTCCTGGGCGTTATCGCGGCGCTCTTCATCCTCTTCGCGCCGGTCGTGATGCCGCTGTTCGTCCCCGGCTTCAGCGAGGAGCTCCAGGACCTCACGGTCGGCCTCTCGCAGGTGCTCTTCCCGATCCTGGTCCTGCTCGGGATCAGCGGCGTCGTCGTCGGCATCCTCAACAGCTACGACCGCTTCGGCGCCTTCGCGATCTCGCCGCTGTTCTGGAACCTGACGATCATCCTCGTGCTGGTCGTGGTCGAGCCGATGCTGAGCGAGGACGACCGCATCTACGCCTACGCGATCGGCATCCTCGCCGGCACCGCCGTGCAGCTGGCGATCCCCGCCTTCGACCTGCGCAACACGCCGTTCAAGTTCAACTGGAGCTTCGACTGGCGCGATCGGGGCGTCCGCCGGGTGCTGCTGCTGATGCTGCCGGTGACGATCAGCCTCGGCCTGATCAACTTCAACTTCCTGATCAGCGCGATGATCGGCTCGCTGGTCAGCGAGGAGGCGCCGGCGGCGATCGAAAAGGCCTTCCGGATCTACCAGCTGCCGCAGGGGATCTTCTCGGTGGCGGTCGCGACCGTGCTCTTCCCGACCCTGGCCCGCTTCGCCAACCGCGGCGCGATCGACGAGTTGCGCGGGACCCTCGCCAACGGCATGCGCCTGATCCTCTTCGTGCTGGTGCCGGCGGCGGCGGCCATCCTGGCGCTCTCGGAGCCGATCATCCGGCTCGTCTACCAGCGCGGCGAATTCGGTCCGGGGGCGACCACCCTGGTCGCCTCCGCGCTCTTCTGGTTCGCCTTCTCGCTGCCGACCAACGGGCTCTACCTGCTGCAGACCCGGACCTTCTTCGGCCTGCAGAGGCCCTGGATGGCGACCAAGCTGGCGGCCCTCGACCTGATCGTCTCGACCGTGGCGGCGCTGGCGCTCTACAAGCCGTTCGGGGTCGGCGGGATCGTCGCCGGGACGGGGATCGGGACCACGGCGGCGATGATCGCCCAGGCGGTGATCCTGCGGCGCGAGCTCGGTGGGCTGGAGCTGGGACGGCTGCTCGACGCGACCGTCCGCATCGTGATCGCCTCGGCGGCGCTGGCCGGGGTCAGCTACCTGATCTGGGACCTGCTCGACGCGGAGCTGGGCAGCGACCTGCTCGGCCAGCTGATCTCCCTGGGCGTCGGCCTCACGGTGGGAGCCGCCGCATATCTCCTCGCTGCGCGTCTCCTGCGGATGCCCGAGCTCGAGCAGATCATGCGCCTGGTGCGGCGCCGAGCGGCGTAGATGGCGACCCTGGGGGCGGGCCGCTATCTGCTGGGCGTCGCCGAGCTGCTCCTGCTCGTCGGCTTTGCCTGGCTCGGGGCGGCGCGGGTACGTTCGCGGTTGCTGCCGAAGTGCGAGGGGGCGCCAGCTTTGCTCTCAACCGCGGTGCTCGCGCTGACGCTGCTCATCTGGGCGGCAGAGCTGCTCGGCACCGTCTCGCTGTTCAAGCCGCTGCCCTACCTGCTGCTGGTAGCCGTCGCCGGCGTCGCGCTCTGGCGATTCGTGCCGCAGCGGCAGAGCGAGGGGGATTCTCCGCAACCTCACTTGCTGGGTAGGTTGCGGAGAATCCCCCTCCCGACGCTGGCGGCGCTTCTGGTCGCCGCCATCGCACTCACCCACTTCGCCTGGGGCGCCAAGCCGCAGCTCTCCGGGGGGATGACCGGGTTCGACAGCACCTGGTACCACGGGCCGTTCGCGGCGGGGTTCTTCCAGACCGGCAATACGATCGACCTGCATTTCATCGCGCCGCAATTCCTCGCCTGGTTCTACCCGGCGAACGGGGAAATCCTCCACGCGGTCGGGATGCTGGCATTCGGGCGTGACCTCCTCTCGCCGCTGCTCAACGTCGGCTGGTTCGCCGGCTGCCTGCTGGCGTCGTGGTGCATCGGGCGGCCCTACCGGGTTGCGCCCTGGTCGCTGGCGTTGGCGGCGGTGGCGCTCAGCGTGCCGGCGCTCTCCGACCAGGCCGGCGAGGCCCGCAACGACATCGTCGGGATCTTCTTCCTGCTCGCCGCGGTGGCGATCGCGCTCAACGCATCGGCGGCGGAGCGGGGTGGCGGTGGGGCTGGCGGCAAGGGACCTGGCGCGAGCGGGTTACCCGGCGGCGCCCTCGCCCTCACCGGCCTCGCGGTCGGCCTCGCCGCCGGCACCAAGCTGAACTTCCTCCTGCCGGCGGCGGTGCTGGTGGTCGGGCTGGCGGCGATCGCCCCGCGCGGGGCCCGCTGGCGGGCTTTCGGCATCGCCGCCCTCGGCGCCCTCGCCGGCGGCGGCTACTGGTACCTGCGCAACCTCGTCCACACCGGCAACCCGCTGCCCTGGGTCCGACGGCCTCGGCCCGATCTCGCTGCCGGCGCCCGACCAGGCCCTCGGCGGCCGCGAAGCCCACAGCGTCCTCGGCTACCTCGACCGACGGCGCGGTCTGGTCCGACTGGTTCCTCCCCGGCCTCCACGCCGGCCTCTGGTTCCTCTGGCCCCTGCTCGGCGCCGCCGCCCTCGCCGGCCTCGTCCTCTGCCTCCTCCCGTCCCGCCCACCATCCCGCGGTTCCTTTGTCCGCCATAGGACGACAAAGGAACCGCGGGATGAGTGGCAGGGGTCTGGTGGCGATCCGAGGGACGGGTCGCGTGACCGGGTGCTTGCGCTCGGGGCCCTCGTCGGCCTCGCGACGGCGCTGGCCTGGCTCCTCGCCCCGACCTCGGCCTCCGGCCCCGACGGGATGCCGCGCGGCTTCGAGTCCGGCCTCCGCTACCTCGCCCCGGCCCTCGTTCCTCGGCCTCGCCCTGCTCCCGCCGCCGCCCCGCTCGCTGCGCAGCCGTCTCGGCATCGCCTCTCCCGAGAGGTGGCGAGGCGATCGCGGGCGGCGGGCCTGGGTGGTGATGATGGGGCTGGTGGCTCTGGTGGTGGCGGTCGTGCTCGGGTATCCGGTCCAGCGGCACTACCTGGAGGGGCGCTACGCGGACCCGTCGTTCACGACCCCGGGGCTGAACGCGGCCTTCGCCTGGGCCCGCGACGTCTCCGGCGCCCGCATCGCCACCACCAGCACCCGCCAGTACCCCCTGTTCGGGACCGACCTCTCCAACCGGGTCGCCTTCGTCGGCGAAGAACGCCCGCACGGCGGCTTCGAGGCCCCCGCCGACTGCCGCGCCTACCGCGAGCTGCTGAACGCGGGCGACTACGACTACGTGGTCGCCAGCCGCGACCGGATCGAACCCGGCAAGCCCCCGTATCCGCCGCAGGCGCGGTGGACCGAATCGCCGCAGGCCCGGGTGGTGCTGAAGAAGCCGCCGACCGTCGTCTTCGCGCTCTACGGCCCGCTCGATCCCGCGCGCCTGCCCCTGAATCGGGGACCGACCGGCGGATCGAGAGGAACCCGCCGACTCGGCATACTGCCGCCTTCGCCATGGACCGCATCCGCAACTTCTCGATCATCGCCCACATCGACCACGGCAAGTCGACCCTGGCCGACCGCATCCTCGAGGTCACCGGCGCCGTCGATCCGAAAAAAATGCAGGCGCAGATGCTCGACTCGATGGACCTCGAGCGCGAGCGCGGGATCACGATCAAGGCGCAGGCGGTGCGGGTCGAGTACACGGCCGCCGACGGCCAGACCTACCACCTGCACCTGATCGACACGCCCGGGCACGTCGACTTCTCCTACGAGGTCTCGCGCAGCCTCGCCGCCTGCGAGGGCGCGCTGCTGGTCGTCGACGCCGCCCAGGGCGTCGAGGCGCAGACCGTCGCCAACACCTACCTGGCGATCGACGCCGGGCTGGAGCTGATCCCGGTGATCAACAAGGTCGACCTGCCCGGCGCCGAACCGGAGCGGGTCGCGGCCGAAATCGCCGACCTGACCGGCGGCGACGCCGAGGAAGCGCTCTGGATCTCGGCCAAGACCGGCGAGGGCGTGCCAGAGGTGCTGGAGGCGATCGTCGAGCGGATCCCGGCCGCCCAAGGGCGAGCCCGAGGCGCCGCCGCGGGCGCTGATCTTCGACTCCGAGTTCGACCAGTACCGCGGCGTGATCGCCTACGTGCGGATGGTCGACGGCAGCTTCCGCAAGCACGAGCGGATCCTGGCGATGCAGAACGGGACCGAGGCCGAAATCGACGACATCGGCTTCTTCCGCCCGGCGATGACCGCGGTGCAGGGGATGGAGGCGGGCGACGTCGGCTACCTGATCACCGGGATCAAGGACGTCACCAAGCTGCGCGTCGGCGACACGCTGACCGCGCAGGCCGGCCCGCCGCCGAGCCGCTGGAGGGCTACCGCGAGGTCCGGCCGATGGTCTTCTGCGGGCTCTTCCCGATCGACACCGACCGCTACGAAGACCTCCGCGACGCGCTCGAGAAGCTGGCGCTCAACGACGCCGCCCTCTCCTGGGAGCCGGAGACCTCGGAGGCGCTCGGCTTCGGCTTCCGCTGCGGCTTCCTCGGCCTCCTGCACATGGAGATCGTGCGCGAGCGGCTGGAGCGCGAGTACGGCCTCGACCTGCTCTCGACGACCCCGAACGTGCGCTACGTCGTCCACCTCACCAACGGCGAGACGACGCGAGGTCCGCAGCCCCACCGACCTCCCCGACCCGGCGTCGATCGAGACGATCGAAGAGCCCTACATCCGGGCCACGATCATCGCCCCCTCCGAGCAGGTCGGCGCGGTGATGGAGCTCTGCCAGGGGCGCCGCGGCACCCACGTCGACATGCACTACCTGAGCCCGGTGCGGGTGCAGATCCGCTACGACATGCCGCTGGCCGAGATCGTCCTCGACTTCTTCGACCTCCTCAAGAGCAGCACCCGCGGCTACGCCTCGCTCGACTACGAGCCGATCGGCAACCGCGCCTCCGACCTGGTCAAGGTCGACATCCTGCTCGCCGGCGAGCAAGGTCGACGCGCTCTCGATCATCGTCCACCGCGACTTCTCCTACGACCAGGGCAAGCGCCTCGTCGAGCGGCTGCGAAAAGACGATCCCGCGCCAGCTCTTCGACGTCCCGGTGCAGGCCGCGATCGGCTCCAACATCCTCGCCCGCGAGACGGTCAAGGCGCTGCGCAAGGACGTCACCGCGAAGCTCTACGGCGGCGACGTCACCCGCAAGAACAAGCTGCTGAAGAAGCAGAAAGCGGGCAAGAAACGGATGAAGTCGGTGGGCCGGGTGGAAGTGCCGCAGGAGGCTTTCCTCGCGGTCCTGCAGATCGACGAGTAGCCGGCGGCGCCGCCTGGCTGCCCAGCCAGTTAGAGTGCCCGCCGACCGAAGGGAGGAGCTGCCATGGCACTCAAGACCGATGCGGTTGGCAAGGAATGGCCCGGCGCCACCTACCAGGTGGGGCGGGAGAAGATCAAGGAGTACGCGAACGCGCTGGGGATCGACAACCCGGTCCACTTCGACGTCGAGGCGGCCCGCGCGGCCGGCTTCCGCGACGTCGTCGCGCCGCCGATGTTCGCGGTCGTCTACAGCGGTCCGGCGCTGGCGCCGGCGATCTTCGACCCCGAGGTGGAGATGAACTTCGCGGCGATGGTCCACGGCGGCCAGGTCTTCGAGTGGGGCGAGCCGGCCTGCTCCGGCGACGAGATCACGACCACCGCGAAGTGCCTCTCGATCGAGGAGAAAGACGGCAAGGGCTTCTACGTCTTCGAGACCGTCTCCGTCAACCAGGACGGCGCCGAGGTCGTGCGCGGCACCTGGACCAACATCGTCAGGGGGGTTTGAGATGGCTGACCTGAACGTCGGGCGACGCGGTCCCGGAGCTGCAGGTGACCCCGGACAAGTACCTGCCGCACCGCTACGCGGGCGCCTCCGGCGACTTCAACCCGATCCACATCGACGCCGAGTTCGCGAAATCGGTCGGGCTGCCGAGCAACATCCTCCACGGCCTCTACTCGATGGGCCTGGTCGCCAAGCGCCAACGCAGGCGCCTCGCCGGCGGCGACCCGCGGGCGCTGAAGACGGCTCTCGGTCCAGTTCCGCGGCATGGGGCTGCCGGAGCAGGAGATCGTCGTCACCGGCACCGTCAAGTCGGTCGAGGGCGACCGCGTCGTGGTCGACACCGAGGCCGCCCAGGGCGAGACCCGGATCATCCAGAACGCCGAGGCCGAGCTCGAGCTGTAGGAGCGCCGGGCGAGCCCTCCCAAGACGCTCGGCGGGAGCCTCGTTGAGTGTTTCGGGAGGGCTCACCCGGTGCTCCTCCTAGACTTCGAGCGTGCTTACGAGCGCCAGGAACTGATCCTCCGGCTGGTCGTCGACGCCTATCTGGCGTCGGCGCGGCCCGTGCCCTCGAAGGAGCTGGCCGAGCGGCCGGAGGTCGAGTGGGGGCCCTCGACGGTGCGGGCTGAGCTGGCGCGCTCGAGGCGGCCGGGTACCTGACCCATCCGCACACCTCCGCCGGCCGGGTCCCGACCGACTCCGGCTACCGCTGCTACGTCGACCTGCTGCTCGAATCGGGCGGCGCCGGCCGGAGACGCAGGTCGAGCTGCGAGCTCTCGCGGCTGCGCCGCGAGGTCGACGAGGCGATGCGGGAGACGACCGCGGCGCTGGCCCAGGTCACCGACCTGGTCGCGATGGCGACGGCGCCGCCGCCGAGCGTGGCGGCGACGATCCACCGGGTCGAGGTCCTGCAGCTGCAGCCGAACCGAGTCGTCGTGATCGCGATCGCCTCGACCGGCGACGTCGCCCGCCGCGTCTTCGAGTTCGATCGCGCGGTCGACCCCGGCCTCGTCGAGTGGGCCTCCAGCTACCTGAACGAGTAGCTGACCGGGCTCGGGGTCGGCGCCCGGATGATCGCCAGCCGGCTCGCCGATCCCGAGCTCGGCCCGGTCGAGGCGCGCGTTCGTCGCCACCCTCGGCGCCGCCTTCACCGAGCTCGAGCCGCGAGACCGGCGCCGACCTCTACCTCGACGGCGCCTCGCGCCTGCTCTCCGAAGCCCACCTCGCCGACCTGCCCCGCGCCGACGAGCTGATGACCGCGCTGGAGCGCCGCGCCGACGTCCTGCAGATGCTGCGCTCCTCGCTCGACCGAGCGCTCGGTCTTCCTCTGGATCGGCGACGAGAACCCGCAGCCGGACGCTGCGCTCGGTCAGCGTCGTCGGCGCCAACTACGGGCTCGGCCACCGCAACCTCGGCGCCGTCGGCGTCGTCGGCCCGCTGCGGATGGACTACGCGACCGCGATCGCCTCGGTCCGCGTCGCCGCCCGCGAGCTCTCCCGTTACTTCGAGACCGTCTACGACGACTAGCGCGAGTCCCCGGATGCCACGCGACTACTACGAGGTCCTCGGCGTCTCCCGGGACGCCGGCGAGACCGAGATCAAGAAGGCCTTCCGCGGCCTGGCCCGCGAACTGCACCCCGACGTCAACGACCACGACCCCGAGGCCGAAGCGAAGTTCAAAGAGGCGGCCGAGGCCTACGAGGTCCTCTCCGACGCCGAGCGGCGCCGCACCTACGACGCCTACGGGCACGAGGGCCTGCGCTCCGGCGGCTTCGACCCGCGGCGCCAGCCCTTCGGCTCGATCGACGACATCTTCCAGGCCTTCTTCGGCGCAGGCGGCGGCGGCGGGTTCGGCTTCGGCGGCGGCGGCGGCCCGGCGGCCGGCGGCGACATCGCCGTCGCGGTCGAGATCGAGCTCGCCGAGGTCGCCGACCGGGGTCGCGCCGCGAGGTCAGCTACGACGCGGTCGGCGTCTGCGAGCACTGCCACGGCAACGGCGCCGAGCCGGGGACGCCGATCAACACCTGCGAGCGCTGCGGCGGCGCCGGCCAGCTGCGCCAGGTCACCCGGACGCCGTTCGGCCAGATGGTCCGCGCGGTCACCTGCGACGTCTGCCACGGCGCCGGCAAAGTCGCCGGAGACGCCCTGCGAGGTCTGCGGCGGCAGCGGCCGCACCCGCGGCGAGCGCGACGCAGACGATCGAAGTCCCGGCCGGGATCGAAGACGGGCCAGCGGCTGCGGGTCACCGGCGCCGGCCACGCCGGCGAACCGGGCGCGCCGGCCGGCGACCTCTACGTCGAGGTCGCGGTCGCCGCCGACGAGCGCTTCCAGCGCGACGGCACCGACCTGATCAGCGTCGTCTCGATCCCGGCCACCGAGGCGATGCTGGGGACCGACGGTCACCGTGCCGACGCTCGACGGCGAGCAGGAGATCGAGCTCGACGCCGGCACCCAGCCGGGCCACGAAGAGGTCGCTGCGCGGGGCCGGCCTGCCGCGGCTCGGCGGCCGCCGGCGCGGCAACCAGCGGGTCGATCCTCGACGTCGTCGTCCCGACCAACCTCAGCGACGAGCAGCGCGAGATGGCCGAGCGCCTCGACGAGACGCTCGAGGCCGAGAACCTCGGCCCGCGCACGGCGAGGGCCTCTTCAGCCGCGTCCGCCGCGCCTTCGGGTAGGCGGCCGCGTGATCCGCCTCGCGGTCCGCTGCACGCCCGAGCAGGCCGACCTGGTCCTCGCCGAGCTGACCGTGCTGGCGCCGAACGGGGTCGAGGAGGAGCGCGGGCCGGGCTACGTCGAGTACGCGATCTACGGCGGCGAGGGCGAGCTGCCGGAGCTGGGCGAGATCGACGCGGCGGTCGGCGGGCGGCCGGATCGAGGTCAGCTCGACCGAGATCCCCGACGACTGGGCCGACCGCTGGCGCGACTTCCACAAACCGCTGCTGGTCGGCGAGCGGCTCTGGCTGCGGCCCTCCTGGGAGCCGCCGCGCGAGGGCGCGATCGACCTCGTCGTCGACCCCGGCCAGGCCTTCGGCACCGGCGCCCACCCGACCACCCGCCTCTGCCTCGAGTTCCTGCTGGAGCTCGAGGCCGCGAGGGCGGGGCGGACGGGCCGCTGACCGACCTCGGCACCGGCTCCGGCGTGCTCGCGATCGCCGCCGCCAAGCTCGGCTGGGCCCCGGTCGCCGGCTACGACCACGAGCCGCCGGCGATGGAGGCGGCCGCCGCCAACGCCGCCGCCAACGGCGTCGCGCTCGAGCTCGAGCGGATGAACCTGCGCGAAGCCCTGCCGCCGCTCGCCCCGACCGTCGTCGCCAACATGACCTCGCCGATCCTCAAGGCAGTCGCCGGCCAGATTGGCGAGGTCCTCGACCCGGGGTCGAGAGCCTCGCCGACGCGGACCCTGGTCTGCTCGGGGATCCTGCCGGCCGAGCTCGACGAGGTCGCCGCCGCCTTCGCCGGCGCCGGCTTGGAGGAGCAAGACCGCCGTCAGACGGGCGACTGGGCCGCGCTTTTGCTCCGTCGGCCCTGAGAGATAGGGTTTTCGCCGATGCCCCTCGCGTCGATCGTCGACCCCGGCTACAAGATCGCGCTGTTCCTGCACATCCTCGCGGTCGTGCTCGCCTTCGGACCGACCTTCGGCTACGCGCTTCTTCTTCTCGGTCGCGCCGCAGTACCCGCGGGCGACGCCGGCGATCCTCGCCGGCATCCAGCAAGGTCGACCGCTACCTGGTCAACCCGGGGATGATCATCCTGCTGCTCGCCGGGATCTACCTGCTCGCCGCCAGCGACAGCGTCTGGGACGGCAGCGACGCCTTCGTCGTCGTCGGCTTCATCGCGATCATCGCCCTCTTCGGCCTCCAGCACGGCTTCTTCCAGCCGCAGGTGCGCAAGGCGCAAGGAGCTGGCCGAACGCGACCTCGAGGCCGGCGACACGCTCAGCCCCGAGTTCGAAGCGATCAGCCAGCGGATCGGCCAGGTCGGCACGCTCGCCGGCGCTGATCGTCGTGGTGACGATCTTCTTCATGGCGTACAAGCCGTTCATGTGAGCGACGCGTCGCTGCCGGTGGCGATGTTCGACTCCGGCGTCGGCGGGCTCACCGTCCTCCACGAGTGCCTCGTCTCGCTGCCGCAGGAGGACTTCCTCTACCTCGGCGACACCGCCTGCTTCCCCTACGGGAGCCGCGACCCGGCAGCGCCTGCGCGAGCGGATCGCGCGGATCGCCGAGCTGCTGCTCGAGCGCGGCGCGAAGCTGCTGGTGATCGCCTGCAACACGGCCACCTCGGTCGGCGAGGACGTCGCCCGCGAGGTCGCCGGCGAGCGACGGGGTGGAGGTGGTGCCGGTGGTCGCGCCGCAGGCCGAGATCGCCGCCGCGATCACCGACAACGGCCAGGTCGGCGTGCTGGCGACGCCCGAACACGGTCGAGAGCGGCGCCTACCGGCGGGCGCTGGAAGCGCAGGGGCGGGCGCTCGAGGTGACCGAGGTCGAGGCGCCGCGAGCTGGCCCCGTTCATCCAGGACGGCTCGCTCTTCGACGAGGAGACGATGGCGATGGCCCGCGCCTACTGCGCGCCGCTGAAGCGAGGCCGAGGTCGACACCCTGATCCTCGGCTGCACCCACTACCCGCTGGTCGCGCCGATGCTGCAGCGGATCCTCGGCCGCGACGTCCGCCTCGTCGCCGGCGGCCACGCGGTCGCCGCCGCGGTCCAGCGCACGCTCGAGCGCGCCGGCCTCGCCCGCCGCAGGGCGGCGACGAGGGCACCTACGACTTCCTCTGCACCGGCGACGCCGAGGCCTTCCGCGCAGGTCGGCACCCGCTTCCTGCAGATGCCGCTCGGCGAGGTCGAGCGGGTCGAGATCGACGCCGGCCTCGAGCCGACCGATCCGCCGCCACGAAATCTGGCGCACTCTGCGCGCCACGCGTGCGCCTCGTGCTGTCAGGCTCCGATCCATGCCCGTTCTGGCCGCCGGCAATACCGTATATACTCGCCCCGTGGCGAAGGTGATGATCTCCATTCCCGATCTGCTCCTGGAGCGCGTCGACGCCTACGTCGACAGCGTCGGCGAGACCCGCAGCGGCTTCCTGCAGCGGCTCGCCGAGCGCGAGCTGGCCGCCGACGCGCGAGCGCCGCAGGCGAGGAGTTCGAGGAGCTGCTCGGCCCGCCCATGGACCTCGGCGGCGATGCGGCCGCGCAGCTGATCCGCGAAGACCGCGACATCGCACTGACGTGCTGCTGCTCGACGCCAGCGTCTGGGTGGCGGCGAAAGACGGCGACCGATCCCCACTGCGACGCGGCCCGCGTCCTTGCGACCGACCCCGCGCACCGGGTGGCCGCGCTGGATCTCACGCTCTACGAGATCGCCAACGCGCTCGGCAGGCGCCGCCAGCGGCCCGCCGAGGCGGTCGACCTCTGCCGGCTGGTCGTCGGCCGCTGCGGGCGCAACGCTCGTCGGAGTCGACGAGCAGCTGATCGGCACGAGCCTGCGAGATCGCGGTCCGAGCACGGCCTCACCGCCTATGACGCCGCCTACGTCGCCGCCGCCCGGCGCCACGGCTGGACGCTGGTCAGCGCCGACGTCGCCGACCTCGTCTCCAAGGGGCTCGCGGTCACCCCGGACGCCGCCGTCTAACCTTGATCGCCATGAGCGTTCTCGAGCAGGTGCAAGACGACGTCGCGGACGGCGATGAAAGCGCGCGAACGCGAGCGCGCCTCGGCGCTGCGGCTGGTCGTCGACGTGCTCCAGCAGGACGCCAAGCTGGGCAAGGGCGACGAGGTCGCGGTGCTGCAGCGCGAGCGCAAGAAGCGGGTCGAGGCGGCCGAGGCCTACGAGGGCGCCGGGCGGGCCGAGCAGGCCGCCGCCGAGCGCTTCGAGGCGGAGCTGATCGAGGGCTACCTGCCCGCAGCAGCTCTCCGACGAGGAGCTGGCGGCGCTGGTCGACGAGGCGGTCGCCGAGACCGGCGCCAGCGAGCAGAAGCAGATGGGCCAGGTGATGTCGGCGCTGATGCCGAAGCTCGGCGGCCGCGCCGACGGCAAGCGGGTCAGCGCCGCGGTGCGCCAGAAGCTGGGTGCCTAGCTTGGCGCGTAGGCAGCTGACGCTCGACAACACGGTCGCCGCCGAGCTGGCGGGCTCCGAGGACACGGTGCTGCGCGAGCTGCGCGAGCAAGCTCGGCGCCGACCTGCACCTGCGCGGCAACGTGCTCACCCTCGAGGGCGACCCCGACGACGTCGCAGCAGGCGGCGACCGTGGTCGACGAGATGGTCGAGCTGATCGAGCAGGGCCACGACGTCGCGCCCGGGACGATCGAAGCGGTGACCGGCGCCCTCGAGGCCGAAGAGAGCCCGGCGGAGATCCTCGACGACGTCGTCTGGCGCCACCGCAACACCAAGGTGGCGCCGAAAACGCTGAACCAGAAACGCTACGTCGACTCGATCCGCCGCAGCACGATCACCTTCGGGATCGGCCCGGCCGGAACCGGCAAGACCTTCCTCGCGGTGGCGATGGCGGCGGCGGCGCTGACCGAACGCAAAGTGCAGCGGATCATCCTCACCCGGCCCGCGGTCGAGGCCGGCGAGCGGCTCGGCTTCCTGCCCGGCGACATCCAGGCCAAGGTCGACCCCTACCTGCGCCCGCTCTTCGACGCCCTCTACGACATGATCGACCCCGATCGCGTCAACGGCTACTTCGAGCGCGACGTGATCGAGGTGGCGCCGCTCGCCTTCATGCGCGGCCGCACCCTCAACGACTCCTTCGTGATCCTCGACGAGGCGCAGAACACGAGCCCCGAGCAGATGAAGATGTTCCTCACCCGGCTCGGCTTCGGCTCGCGGATGGTGGTCACCGGCGACGTCACCCAGATCGACCTGCCGAGCGACCAGCGCTCGGGCCTGATCGCGGTCCGCGACATCCTCGACGACGTCAAGGACATCTCCTTCGTCGAGTTCGGCGGCGAGGACGTCGTCCGCCACAAGCTCGTGCAGCGGATCGTCGCCGCCTACGACACAGCACGACGAGCTGCCTGACCCTGCGACCTCGCCTGACGTCCCTCCGAGATCTGCGCGAGGCCGTCGCCGCGGCGCTGGCGGCGGCCGGGGTCGAGGACGGCCACCTCGCGGTCGAGATCGTCGACGCCGGGCGGATCCGGGAGCTGAACCGCGAGCACCGCGGCAAGGACGCGCCGACCGACGTGCTCGCCTTCCCGATCGACGAACTCGGCCCCGCGCCGGCCCGCGCGAGCTCGGCGACGTCGCGATCTGCCCCGCGCACTGCAGCGACGTCACCGAGGCCGCCGTCCACGGCGTCCTCCACCTCTGCGGCCACGACCACGAGACCGACGACGGCGAGATGCTCGACGTGCAGGCGCGGGTGCTGGCGGGGCTGCGATGACCACGCTCCGGCTTCGTCGGCCTCGCCGGGCGGCCGAACGTCGGCAAGTCGACCCTGGTCAACGCCCTGGTCGGCTCGCCACGTGGCGATCGTCTCGGTCCGCCCGCAGACGACCCGGCGGGCGATCCGCGGCGTCGCCACCGACCTCGAGGCCGAGCGCCAGCTGATCCTCGTCGACCTGCCGGGCGTGCAGCGCCCGCGCGACGAGATGACCGAGCGGATGCAGCAGCGGGTCGAGCGCGAGCTCGCCGACTCCGACGTGGCCCTGCTGGTCGTCAACGGCGAGGAGGGGGTCGGCGCCGGCGACCGCTTCATCGCCCGCAGCCTGCTCGCCGCCGGGCCCGCAGATCCCGGTCATCTGCGCCGTCAACAAGGCCGACCGCCTCGGCCCGAACGAGATGGTCCCGGCGCTCGCCGACGCGGCCAACCTGCAGGGCGTCGACGAGGTCTTCCCGATCAGCGCCCGCAGCGGCGAGGGCCTGCCGCCGCTGCTGGAGCGGCTCGGCGAGCTGGTCCCCGAGGGGCCCTACATGTACCCGCCGGAGGACTCCAGCGACCAGTCCAGCGAGCTGCTGCTTGCCGAGCTGATCCGCGAGCAGGTGCTGAACCGGACCCGGCAGGAGATCCCGCACTCGGTCGAGGTCGTGGTCAAGGAGCGTGGAGCCGCGCGAGGACGGGCTGGTCACCGTGCGGGCCGAGATCTGGGCCGAGACCGAGTCCCAGAAGGGGATCCTGATCGGCCGGGGCGGCGTCAAGATCGGCGAGATCGGCAGCCGGCGCCCGGCGCTCGCTGGAGCGCGAGCTCGGCGCCCAGGTCCACCTCGACCTCAAGGTGCGCGTGCGCCGCCACTGGCGCCGCGACGAGGACCTGCTCGACCGTCTCGGCATCGAGTAGGCGCGCGCGCCGTCTACGATGGGGCGCGTGTTCGCCGAAATCGAATTCGACCAGCGGGGGCTGGCGCCCTGCGTGGTCCAGGACTTCGCCACCGGCGAGGTGCTGATGCTCGCCTACGTGAGCGCGGAATCGCTGGAAATGACGCTCGAGACGCGGCGAACTCCACTTCCACAGCCGCTCCCGCGACGAGATCTGGAAGAAAGGCGAAACCTCGGGCAACTTCCTGCGCCTGCGCCAGCTCCGCTACGACTGCGACGGCGACGCTCTGGTCGCCCTCGTCGACCCCGCCGGGCCGGCCTGCCATACCGGCGAGCGCACCTGCTTCTACCGCGAGGTTCTTGGCTCGGCCTCCACGACAAAGGACGCGCCGCCGGCCCCCGGCGAGCCCTTCCCGGTCACCTTCGAAGCGCTGGCGGCGCTGGAGCGGACGCTGCGCAGCCGCGCCGTCGAGCGCCCCGAGGGCAGCTACACGGTGAAGCTGCTCGACGATCCCGCGCTGATCGGCGAGAAGGTCGAGGAGGAGGCCGAGGAGGTCGTCCGCGCCGGCGCGCGAGGAGACCGACGAGCGGGTCGCCGAAGAGGCCGCCGACGTGCTCTACCACCTCAGCGTGCTGCTGGTCTCACGCGGGGTCTCGCAGGCCGCGGTGATGGAAGTGCTGAATGGCCGTAGCCGCTGACTCCGAGCTGCGGCTCGAGCCGAGCCTCGAGGAGGCCCGCGAGCTGGCCCGCGAGGGCAACGTGGTCCCGGTCCGCGCCCGCTTCGTCGACGACTGCGAGACGCCGGTCTCGGCCTTCCTCAAGCTGCGCGCCGGCGAGCCCGAGGGAGCGCCCTGCTTCCTGCTCGGAGTCGGCCGAGCAGGGCCAGGTCGGCCGCTACTCGTTCGTCGGCCTGCGCCCGCGGGCGCTGCTGCGCTGGAGCGAGGGAACGCTCTCCGAATGGAGCGGGCGAGGCAGGCTGCGGCCGGCGCGCCGCCGCGGCGCAGCGAGCCCGCGCCCGATCCCTACGCCGCCGTCGCCGCCCGCCTCGGCCGAGTACACAGCCGGCCCCGGTCGAGGACCTGCCGCCGTTCGTAGGCGGCGCCGTCGGCTTCTTCGGCTACGACCTGGTGCGCACGGTGGAGCCGCTCGGCGAGCCGAATCCCGACCCGCTCGGCCTGCCCGACCTGGCCCTGATGGTCACCGACGCGATGCTGGTCTTCGACCACCTGCGGCACGAGCTGACGATCCTCGCCTGCGCCTTCGCCGACGACGAGGGCGGGATCGACGCCGCCTACGCGCGCGCCGCCGCGACAATCGCCGAGATGCGCGAGCGCCTGCGCGGCGCCGTGCCGGCACCGGTCAGCCCGAGCGTCGTGCGAGCCGCCGGAGTTCGTCTCCAACATGGAGCGCGAGGAGTTCGAAGCGGCGGTCGTCGCGGATCGTCGAGTACGTCCACGCCGGCGACGCCTTCCAGGTCGTGCCCTCGCAGCGCTTCACCGCCGCCGGCCCCGGTCGAGGCCTTCTCGGTCTACCGCGGCCTGCGCGCCGTCAACCCCTCGCCCTACATGTACTTCCTCGAGTTCGGCGACTTCCAGATCGCCGGCGCCTCGCCCGAGCCGCTGGTCAAAGTCCACGGCAGGCGGGTCGAGACGCGGCCGATCGCCGGCACCTCGCCGCGCGGCAAGCAGCGAGGACGAGGACCGCCGCCTCGCCGAGCGGCTGATCAACGACCCCAAGGAGCGGGCCGAGCACGTGATGCTGGTCGACCTCGGCCGCAACGACCTCGGCCGGGTCTGCGAGTACGGCAGCGTCAGCGTCGACGAGCTGATGGTGGTCGAGACCTACTCGCACGTGCTCCACATCGTCAGCCAGGTCTCCGGCACCCTGCGCGAGGGGGTCAGCTGCGATGGACGTGCTGCGCTCGGCGCTCCCGGCGGGGACCCTCTCCGGGGCGCCGAAGGTGCGGGCGATGCAGATCATCGACGAGCTCGAGCCGGTCAAGCGCTGCGGCTACGGCGGCGCGATCGGCTACCTCTCCTGGGACGGCGACCTCGACACCGCGATCCACATCCGCACCGTCGTCGTCAAGGACGGCCAGCTGCACGTCCAGGCCGGCGGCGGCACCGTCGCCGACGCCAAGCCGAGCTACGAGTACAACGAGTCGGTGAACAAGGCGCGGGCGGTCTTCCGCGCCGTCGAGGTCGCCTGCGAACAGCCGGACTGGGCGTGAGCCGGCATGCGCGTCCTGGTCATCGACAACTACGACTCCTTCACCTACAACCTGGTCCAGTACCTGGGCGAGCTGGGGGCGGAGGTCGAGGTCGTCCGCAACGACAAGGCGAGGTCGCCGAGCTGCTGGAGCGCGGCCCGACCGCCTCGTCGTCTCGCCCGGCCCCTGCACGCCGGCCGAGGCGGGGATCTCCGGCGCCGCGATCCGCGCCTTCGCCGAGGCGGGGACGCCGGTGCTCGGCGTCTGCCTCGGCCACCAGGCGATGGTCGAGGCCTTCGGCGGCAGGGTCGTCCAGGGCGAGCCCGTCCACGGCAAGGACGCCGAGGTCGAGCACGACGGCAAGGCGATCTACGCCGGCCTGCCGACACCGATGGTCGCCGGCCGCTACCACTCGCTGATCGCCGACCCCGAGCTGCCCGACGAGCTCGAGCTGACCGCCAGCCTCGACGGGATCGTGATGGGCGCCCGCCACCGCGAGCTGCCCGCCGAGGGCGTCCAGTTCCACCCCGAGTCGGTCCTCACCCCGCTCGGCAAGCGCCTGCTCGCCAACTTCCTCGGGGAGCGGTAGACCTTTGTGCCGGTTACCGGAACAAAGGTCTGCCGCGGGCGGTCGTGATGCCTAACGACGTCGTCAGCCGGGCGATCGACGCGGTCTGCGCCGGCGACCACCTGACCGCCGACCACGCCGCGGCGGTCCTCTCCGAGATCATGGAGGGGCGCACCGACCCGGTCCAGACCGGCGCCTTCCTGATCGCCCTGCGGGCGAAGGGGGAGACGGTCCCGGAGCTGGTCGGGCTGGCGCGGACGATGCGCGGCCTCGCCGCGCCCGTCTCCACGCAGCCGCGCCGACCTCGTCGACACCGCCGGCACCGGCGGCGGTCCCTCGACCTTCAACGTCTCGACCACGGCGGCGCTGGTCGCCGCCGGCGCCGGCTGCGCCGTCGCCAAGCACGGCAACCGCTCCAACACCAGCAGGAGCGGCTCCGCCGACCTGCTGGAGGCGCTCGGCGTCAAGGTCGACCTCGAGCCCGAGCAGGTCGGCCGCTGCATCGACGAGGTCGGCTTCGGCTTCATGTTCGCGCCCAAGCACCACGCCGCGATGGCGCACGTGATCCCGGCCCGCAAGGCGCTCGGGGTGCGGACGATCTTCAACTTCCTCGGGCCGCTGACCAACCCGGCCGGCGCCAGCCGCCAGCTGCTCGGGGTCGCCGACCGCCACTACCAGGAGACGATCGCCGAGGCGCTGGTCGGCCTCGGCAGCGTGCGGGCCCTGGTCGTCACCGCCGAGGACGGCCTCGACGAGCTCTCGCTCGCCTCGCGCGACGCGGGTGATCGAGGTCGCCGACGGCGGCACCTCCGAGTGGTTCGTCGAGCCCGGCCAGTTCGGCCTGGCGCCGGCCGAGCTCGACGACGTCGCGGGCGGCGACGCCGGAGGAGAACGCCGCCGCGACCCGCGCCGTCCTGGCCGGCGAGCCCGGCCCGCAGCGCGACCTCGTCCTGCTCAACGCCGCCGCCGCGATCTACGTCGGCGGCCTCGCCGCCGACCTCGAGGCCGGGGTCGCGAAAGCCGCCGCGGCGATCGACTCCGGGGCGGCAGCGAACGTGCTGGAGCGGCTGATCGCGGCAACCGGCTCCGCGCGGCCGTCTAGGCTCCCGTAGTCAAGTGGGAATGATCGAGCAGCTGATCGACGGCGCCCGGCGGGGAGTCGAGGCGCGTCGCCAAGGGGTTTCGCAGGCCGACCTCGAGTCGCGCCTGTCCGCGCGCACCGAAGACCGGCCCTTCAACGAGGCGCTGGTGCGGCCCGGGCTCTCGCTGATCGCCGAGTTCAAGCGCCGCTCGCCGAGCGCCGGCGAGATCGCCGCCGGCGCCGACGTCGCCAGCCAGGTCTCCGCCTACGAGCGCGGCGGCGCCGCCGCGCTCTCGGTGCTGACCGACGAGCCTCATTTCGGCGGCTCGCTGGAGGACCTGCAGCGCGGCCCGCGCCGCCGCCGGCCTGCCGATCATCCGCAAGGACTTCATCGTCGACCCCTACCAGCTCTACGAGGCGGCGGTCCACGGCGCCGACGCGGTGCTGCTGATCGTCCGCGCCCTCGACGACGAGGACCTGCGGGCGCTCTACGAGGAGGCGCGCGCGATCGACCTCGACTGCCTGGTCGAGGTCCACGACGCCGAGGAGCTCGAGCGGGCGCTCGAGGTCGACGCCGAGGTGATCGGGATCAACAACCGCAACCTCGACGAGCAGCGGGTTGACATCGCCACCACCTTCGAGCTGATGCCCGACGTCCCGGCCGGCAAGACCGTGGTCGCCGAGAGCGGCATCTCCGGCCGCGAGGAGCTCGAAGAGCTCGACCGGGTCGGCGTCGACGCGGTCCTGATCGGCGGCGCCCTGATGTCCGCCCCGGATCCCGAGCTGAAGACGCGGGAGCTGACCGGGCATGGACGAGGGAACGCGGGAGCATCACCTTCCCTAAGTCGTGAGTTCGCGCTTTGCCGCGCATAGCGCGGCCTCTGACGACCTCACGCCGGTCCCACCTCTTTAGAAAACTTTCATTGAGGATTTAGAGAGGGATCAGCGGGGGGCGGCATTTTGGTCGGCATGAACGAGATTCCTGAGTCCAAATCGCAGAAGTCCTCCTCCCGCTCCTTCTTTGCCGCTGCCCTGCTCGGTGGCGCCGTCGTCGCCGTCTTCGGCGTGATCGCGCTTGCCGCCGGCTGGATCAAGTCCGATGGCGGCACCACGACCACCGTCGCGGCGCCGATGACGGCTCCGGTCTCCTCCGGCTCCGGCGGCGAAGGCCGATGCCAACACCGTCAACCAGATCTACAAGCCAGGACGGCGACGGCGTCGCCTTCATCGAATCGGCCGAAATGCCGGCGACCGAGGCGCAGAGCCTCTCGCCCTTCGGCGAACCGGAAGCCGAAGGCGGCGGCACCGCCACCGGCTCGGGCATTCGTGATCGACGACGAAGGCCACGTCCTGACCAACAACCACGTGGTCGAAGGCGCCGACAAGATCAGCGTCAAACTCGGCGACTCCGAGACCTCGCACAGCGCCGAAGTCGTCGGCACCGATCCGGCCACCGACGTCGCCCTGCTCAAGGTCGACGCCCCGGCCGAGCGAGCTGCACCCGCTGACCCTCGGCGACTCCTCGCAGATGGAAGTCGGCGACCCGGTGGTCGCGATCGGCAACCCGTTCGGGCTCGACCGCACCGTCACCAGCGGCATCGTCTCCGCCCTGCAGCGGCAGATCCAGGCCCCCAACGGGTTCTCGATCACCAACGTGATCCAGACCGACGCGGCGATCAACCCCGGCAACTCCGGCGGGCCGCTGATCAACGGCGGCGGCGAAGTGATCGGGATCAACTCCCAGATCGAGACCGGCGGCGGCAGCAGCGGCAACGTCGGCATCGGCTTCGCGATCCCGATCAACACCGCCAAGGCCGAGATCGACCAGCTGATGAAGACGGGCGAAGTCGAACACGCCTTCCTCGGGATCAGCGGCGGCTCGATCACGCCTGAACTGGCGCAGGCGGTCAACCTGCCGGTCAAGGAAGGCGTCCTGGTCCAGGAAGTCGTCAAGGGCGGGCCCGCCGACAAGGCCGGGGTCGAGGGCGGCGACACGACGGCGACGATCGGCGGCGCCGAAATCACCCTCGGCGGCGACATCATCACCGAAGTCGACGGCAAGAAGATCACCGACATGGAAGAAATCGTCGCCCTCGTCAACGAAGCCGAGCCCGGCGACAGCGTCGAGCTGACCCTGCTTCGCGACGGAAGAGAAAAGACCGCGACGGTCACCCTTGGCGACCGTCCGGATTCCGTCGAAGAAGGCTCCCGAGGCGAGCGAATACAACGCCGGAGTTGGCAGCCAGGCCCGGTCCGGGGGCCTTGGCTGCCGTAGTCTGAGTGCATGCGGGTCAAGTTCTGCGGGATCACCAACATCGACGACGCGGCCGAGGCGGTGCGGCTGGGGGCCTGGGCGATCGGGCTGATCCACTACGACCGCAGCCCCGCGCTTCGTCGGAGCCGGCGGAAGCGGCGGCGATCGGGGCCGCCTTCCGGCGCAAGTGCGAGGTCGTCGGGGTCTTCGTCAACCCGACCCTGGAGGAGGTCGCGAAGGCGGTCGAGAACGCGCAGCCTGACGATGGTCCAGCTGAACGGCTCCGAGGGCGAGTCCTTCTGCGCCGAGGTGGCGCGGCGGACCGGCGTCAAGGTGATCAAGGCGATCCACGTCGCCAGCGCCGCCGACGTCCACGCGGCCGAGTCCTACCGCACCGACTTCCACCTCTTCGACAAGCGCGGCAAGGGACTCTGGGGCGGGACCGGCGAGAGCTTCGACTGGGAGCTCCTGCGCGGCCACCGCTCCGACATCCCCGAGATCCTCGCCGGCGGGCTGCGGCCCGACAACGTCGCCGCCGCGGTCGCGATCGCCCAGCCCTTCGCGGTCGACGTCGCCAGCGGCGTCGAGGCCGAGCCCGGGCGCAAGGACCACGCGGCGATGGCCGCCTTCTTCGAGGCCGCCCAGCCGGCCGGCATCAGCGCTCCGATGAGCGCGGTCGAGGAGCGGTTCGGCCCCTACGGGGGCCGCTACGTGCCGGAGACGCTGATCGCGGCGCTCGACGAGCTGACCGCGGCCTGGGACCGAGGCCCGCGAGGACGCCGGGTTCCTCGCCCGGCTAGAGCTGCTGCGGCGCGACTTCATCGGCCGGCCGACGCCGCTCTACCTGGCCGAGCGGCTCTCCGAGCGGGTCGGCTCGCGGGTCTACCTGAAGCGCGAGGACCTCGCCCACACCGGCGCCGCACAAGATCAACAACGCGCTCGGCCAGACGCTGCTGGCGCAGCGGATGGGCAAGCCGCGGATCATCGCCGAGACCGGCGCCGGCCAGCACGGCGTCGCCACCGCCACCGCCTGCGCGCTGCTCGGGCTCGAGTGCGTCGTCTACATGGGCACCGAGGACATCCGCCGCCAGGCGCCCGAACGTCGAGCGGATGAAGCTGCTGGGGGCCGAGGTGGCCCCGGTCGAGGCCGGCGCGCGGACCCTGAAGGAGGCGGTCTCGGCGGCGATCCGCGACTGGGTCGCCAACGTCGAGACGACCCACTACGTGATCGGCTCGGCGGTCGGCCCGGCGCCCTACCCGGCGCTGGTCCGCGACCTGCAGCGGGTGATCGGCGAGGAGGCGCGCGAGCAGGCGCTGGCGGCCGAGGGCGCGCTGCCGGCGCCGGGTGATCGCCTGCGTCGGCGGCGGCTCCAACGCGATCGGCATCTTCGCCCCCTTCGTCGACGACGCCGAGGTCGAGCTGATCGGGGTCGAGGCGGCCGGCGAGGGGCTGGAGACGCGGCCGCCACGGCGCCTCGCTGAGCGCCGGCGCGACCGGCGTCCTGCACGGCTCGCTCTCCTCGATCCTCGCCGACGAGGAGGGGCAGATCCTCGAGGCGCACTCGGTCTCGGCCGGGCTCGACTACCCCGGCGTCGGCCCCGAGCACGCCTACCTGCGCGACACCGGCCGCGCCCGCTACGTCGCGATCACGCGACGACCAGGCGCTGGCGGCGCTCGCGCGAGCTGGCGCGGCTGGAGGGAATCATCCCGGCGCTGGAGTCCTCGCACGCGGTCGCCTGGCTGCTGGAGAACCCGGGGGGCGACGGATTCGACGTCCTCTGCCTCTCCGGGCCGCGGCGACAAGGACATGGCCGAGGTCACCGCCCTGACGGCCGAGGAAGCCGGCGGATGAGTCGGCGAGGAGCGGATCCGCGCCGCCTTTCGAGGCCGCCCGTGGGCGAAGGCCGCGCGGCGCTGATGCCGTACATGATGGCCGGCTTCCCCGACCGCGAGTCGGCGCTGGCGGTCGCCGCCGCCTACGCCGATTCCGGCGCCGACCTGATCGAGCTCGGGGTGCCGTTCTCCGACCCGCTCGCCGACGGGCCGACGATCCACGCCGCCGCAACCGCGGCGCTCGACGCCGGGGCGACCCTGGCCGGCGCGCTCGAGGTCTGCCGCTCGGTCGCCGAGCGGGTCCCGGTGGTGCTGATGGTCTACGTCGAACATGGTCCTCGCGCACGGCGGCGCCGCCGAGTTCGCCCGTCTCGCGCGCGCCGCCGGCGCCGCCGGCGCGATCGTCCCCGACCTGCCGCTGGGCGAGGCCGAGGAGGTCCGCGAGGCGTTCGCCGCCGCCGGCCTGGCGATGGTGCCGCTGGTGGCGCCGACGACCCCGGCCGAGCGCCGGGCCGAGATCTGCGCCGTCGCCCGCGGCTTCGTCTACGTCGTCTCCACGGTCGGCACGACCGGCGAGCGGGCCGAGGTGCCGGCCTCGCTGGCCGAGCTGGTCGCGGCGACCAAGGCCGACGCGGCGGAACCCCGGTCGCGGTCGGGTTCGGGATCGGCACCGCCGCGCAGGCCGCCGAGGTGGGGCGGATCGCCGACGGGGTGATCGTCGGCAGCCGCCTGGTCCGCGCCGTCGCCGAGGCGGGCTCGGCCGCCGGCCGCGGCCGACGCGGTCGCCGAGTTCCTCAGCGAGGCGCGCGTCGCCCTCGCCGGATGAGCAGATAACCTTCCGGCCGCAATGGGAATGGTCGATCACTCTCTTCCTGGCCGCTCGCCGCGATGACGATCTCTACGCCTGGCTCGGCCAGGGCGGGCCGGTCGCCGGCCTGATCTTCTTCGGCGTCCTGCTGATCGGCGCGCGGAATCCGCGTCTTCTGCCGCCGAGCCAACTCCTACGCGCGCTCAGGCCCGGACAGCGACCACCTCAGGTAGTCCGGCCTCGAGCACCAGCGCGCGCTCGCCGGCGGTGTTAGCCGCCTCGAGGAAGGCGCGCAGGTCCGTCGGTCAGCGCCGCCTCGCCCTCCGGGCCGACCCGCTCGAAGGCCATCTTGGATCGGGCCGAAGTAGGTGCGGAAGAACTCGAGGTAGTGCTCGGGCGAGCGGAAGGGCTGGCGCGAGGTCGTGCGCTCGACCCGCAGCTCGGAGATGCCGTCGCCGAACAGGCTCGCGGACGTTCGTCCTCGCTGCCCCAGAGGAGCGGCGAGAGGACCCCGGGCGGCGGCGGCCGGCGTGCTTGGCGATCGTCTGGAACATCGTCCCGACGCCGCCGTCGGGGCACCAGTTGGCCATCCCGATCCGCCCGCCGGGCTTGGTCACCCGCAGCAGCTCGGCGGCGGTCTTCTCGCTGGTCGGGGGCGAACATCGCCCCGTAGATCGAGCATCGTCGACGTCGAAGCTGGCGTCCTCGAACGGCAGGTCCTGGGCGTCGGCCTCGACGAACTCGATCTCCAGCCGCTCGGCGGCGGCGCGCTCGCGGCCGCGCTCGAGCAGCGCGGGGACGTAGTCGGAGCTGACCGTGTTGCCCCAGGAGCGCCGCGCCGCGGCGATGGCGCCGTTGCCGCTGCCGCTGGCGACGTCGAGGACGCGCTCGTCGGGGACGATCTCCAGGGCTTCGGCCAGCTCCTCGCTGGGGAAGTAGACGAGGTTGGCGACCATCGCGAAGTCGCCCTTCGACCAGATCTGCTGCTGGATGCCGGGTGACCGCTGCCAGGTCGGGTGCGTCGTTCATCTCTCTCCTCCTCCAAGGGGTCGCTCCGAACTTACCTCTTCGCGCCCGGGCCGGTGAGTGCTTAGAGCTGAAACCGATGCGGATCGGCGTGCTGACCGGCGGCGGGGATTGCCCGGGGCTGAACGCGGTGATCCGGGCCGTCGTCCGCAAGGGCGCCGGCGTCCACGGGCACGAGTTCGTCGGCTACCGCGACGGCTGGCGCGGGCCGCTGGAGGCCGACGCGACGGCCAGCTCGGCGTGCCCGAGGTGCGCGGCATCCTGCCCCGCGGCGGCACCATCCTCGGCTCCTCGCGCACCAACCCCTTCGCGGTCGACGGCGGGCCGCAGCGGATCGCCGACAACCTGGCCGCGGCCGGCGTCGACGGGCTGATCGCGATCGGCGGCGAGGACACGCTCGGCGCCGCCTCGCAGCTGCACAGCGAGCACGGGCTGAACGTCGTCGGGGTGCCGAAGACGATCGACAACGATCTCGGCGCCACCGACTACACCTTCGGCTTCGACACCGCGATCAACATCGCGATGGAGGCGATCGACCGCCTGCACACCACCGCCGACAGCCACCACCGGGTGCTGATCGTCGAGGTGATGGGCCGCCACGCCGGCTGGATCGCCTTCCACGCCGGCCTCGCCGGCGGCGCCAACGCGATCCTGATCCCCGAGCGCGAGTTCGACGTCGACCAGGTCTGCGACCTCGTCGGCCGCCGCTTCGCCAGCCACTTCGCGCCGATCATCGTCGTCGCCGAGGGGGCCGAGCCGATCGGCGGCATGCCCGGCCAGGACGAGGGCCAGCTCGACGCCTTCGGCCACGTCCGGCTCGGCGGGGTCGGCCACTGGCTGGAGGGCGAGATCGAGCGGATCACCGGCAAAGAGACGCGGGCGACCGTGCTCGGCCACGTCCAGCGCGGCGGCACCCCGACCGCCTTCGACCGCGTCCTCGCCACCCGCTTCGGCCTGCACGCGATCGACGCCGTCGAGGCCGGCCGCTGGGGGACGATGGCGGCCCTGCGCGGGACCGAGATCAAGCTGGTCGAGCTGACCGAGGCGACCGCCGAGCTGAAGACCGTGCCCGAGTCGCTCTACGCCGAGGCCGAGGTCTTCTTTGGCTAGGGCGGCGGCGCTCGCCCTGGCGCTGCTGGCGCTGGGGCTGGTGGCGAGCGGGTGCGGCGAGGAGGAAGGCGTCGCCGACGGCGCCGTCGTGACGGTCTACGTGGCAAAGCCGCTCTGCGGCGGAGGGACCGACGAGGGGACGTGAGCGCGTCCGGATGGCGACGGCGCCTACGAGATCCGCTGTCGTCTGCCTCGCCGACCCGCGCGAGCAGGCGGGGGCGTCGACCTGGCGACGGTCGGCGCCAACGCCCGCCGCGCCACCGAGGACTCCAGCGCCGTCGCCTACCTCGAAGCTCGACGAGCCGCGGGTCAACGCTTCACCCACCCGATCCTCGAAGCGGCGGGGATCGCCTGGATCACGGCCGCCTCGCGGTGCTGCAGGCGAGCGAGCGGGCCTGTTCGCGCTGCTCGGCCGAGGCCGACTCCGGCTCGCTGCGCCGCGACGTCTACGAAGAGCTTGGCCAGGGCTGAGCCCGGCCGCTAGAGCAGGTCCCGCAGCGGCTCCGTCGAGCTCGGGGAACCTGAAGCGGTAGCCGAGCTCCTGGGTCCGCCTCGGGACCACCCGCTGGCCGCCGCGCAGGACCCGGCCGAACTCGCTGCCGAATTTGAGGTCGAGGACGAAGCCGGGGACGGGGACCACCGCCGGCCGTCCCAGCGCCCGCCCGAGCGCCTTCGAGAAGTCCTTGTTGGTCGCCGGGTTCGGGGCGGTGGCGTTGACGACGCCGCTGACCTCGGGGTCGTCGAGCGCCCAGAGGAGGATCGCCGACCTCGTCGTCGATGTGGATCCAGGAGAGGTACTGGTCGCCGCCGGCGAGCGGGCCGCCGACGCCGAGCTTGAACGGGGTCAGCAGCTCGCCGAGCATGCCGCCCCCGGCCGCCAGCACCTGGCCGGTGCGGACGATCGCCAGCCGCACGCCCTGCCGCCTCGACCTCGTGCGCCGCCTTCTCCCACTCGACGGTCGACCCTGGCGTCGAAGCTCTCGCCGCTGGAGCCGCTCGCCTCGTCGACGACCGTGTCGCCGCGGTCGCCGTAGTAGCCGACGCGCCGACTGGCTGACCATCGCCGCGGGCCGCTGCTCGAGGCCGGCGATCGCGCCGACCAGGTTGTGCGTGCCCTGGCGGCGGCGTCTCCATGATCTTCGTCTTCGCCTCGTCGGTCCAGCGCTGGTTGATCTTCTCGCCGAGCAGGTGGACGACGCCGTCGACGCCCGCGAAGGCCTCGGCCGGCGGCCGTTCGAGGGTCGGCTCCCAGGCGATGCCAGACGATCCCGGGGCGGGCGCCGCGGCTGCGCTCGGGGTCGCGGCTGAGGCCGACCACCTCGTCGCCGCGGTTCAGCAGCGCGTCACACAGCGCCGAGCCGATCAGGCCGCTGGCTCCGGTGACGAGGACCTTCATCGGGCTAGGAGCGTCTCCACCGTGGCGAAGGTTCCGGTCTCCTCGTTGAGGCGGGCGATGCCGTCGCGCTTGGCCTCCTCGACCACCGCGGCGGCGACCTTCGGCGCGACTTCGCGGTTGAAGACGCTGGGGATGATGTAGTCCTCGGCGAGGTCGTCGTCGGCGACCGTTTCGGCGATCCCCTTGGCGGCGGCGAGCTTCATCTCCTCGGTGATGCTGGGGGCGCCGGCGTCGAGGGCGCCGCGGAAGATGCCGGGGAAGGCGAGCACGTTGTTGATCTGGTTCGGGTAGTCCGAGCGGCCGGTGGCCATGATCCGCACGTGCGGGGCGGCGTCCTCGGGCATCACCTCGGGGGTCGGGTTGGCCATCGCGAAGACGATCGCGTCGTCGTTCATCTTCGCCAGGTCGTCGCCGCTGATCAGACCGGGGCCGGAGAGGCCGACGAAGAGGTCCATGCCCTCGATTACGTCGGCCGGGGCGCCTTGGATCTTTTCCGGGTTCGAGACCTCCGCGTACCAGCGCTTCATCGAGTTCATCTCGCCGGACACGTAGTCCTCGCGCGTCGGTCGAGAGCGCGCCCTGGCGGTCGCAGCCGATGATGTGGGTGACCCCGGAGGCGAGCATCATCTTCGTCACCGCGACGCCGGCGGCGCCGAGCCCGACCATCAGCACCCGCAGCTCCTCGATCGGCTTCTCGACGATCTTCAGCGCGTTGAAGAGGGCGGCCATCGTCACCACCGCGGTGCCGTGCTGATCGTCGTGGAAGACCGGGATGTCGAGGGTTTCCTTCAGCCGGTCCTCGATCTCGAAGCAGCGCGGGGCGGAGATGTCCTCGAGGTTGACGCCGCCGAAGGTCGGGGCCATCAGTTCGACCGCGTTGATGATCTCGTCGGCGTCCTGGGTGTCGAGGCAGATCGGGAAGGCGTCGACTTCGGCGAACTCTTTGAAGAGCATGCACTTGCCCTCCATCACCGGCATCGCCGCCTCGGGGCCGATGTTGCCGAGCCCGAGCACGGCGCTGCCGTCGGAGACGACGGCGACGGTGTTTTTCTTGATCGTGTACTCGAAGGCCTTGGTGCGGTCGTCGTGGATGTCCATGCAGACGCGGGCGACCCCGGGCGTGTAGGCCATCGAGAGGTCGTCGCGCGTTTTCACCGGGTACTTGTTGTGCATGTCGATCTTGCCGCCGCGGTGCATCTGCATCGTCCGGTCGACGTAGTCGAGCACCCGGGCGCCGCGGGTCGAGCCGATCGCCCGCAGGATCTGCTCCCAGTGGTCGCGGTCGGTCGCGTCGATCGTGAACTCGCGCACCCGCTTGCCCTCGGGACCGGCGCCGGGGACGAGGTCGACGCTCTGCAGCTGCCCGCCGGCCTCGGCGATCGCGGCGGTGAGTTTCCCCAGCGGCTCCTGGCGAGCATCGAGCTCGACCCGGATCGTGACGCTGTATTGAGCGCTGACGGCCATCGCCTGGCTATCGAATCAGATTCGGTGCGCCGGCCGCCGACGTCCGGCTTGGGCGTAGGATGCCCGAGTGCTGGGGAAACGTCTGATCGCCCTCGCGATCCTCGCGCTGTGCGCCCTCGCGCCAGTTCCGGCGGTCGCGCTCGGCGCCGACGAAGAATTCGAAGGCGCCCTCTCGGCGTTCACGCTCCAGGGAAGCCACGGCTACCGGATCATGGTCCTCGCTTCGTCCGAGCGGGAGGACGGTCGCGGCGACGCCCTGGTGCTGGTCACCCGTCCGCATGCCGCGGTCCTCTACGCGACGAAAGCGATGGTGACGCCGACGAGCCTCGACCTCGATCTGGGCCCGGTCGGCGGGATCGACGTCGACTACGTGCCGCTCGGCGGCGAGGAAACGGTGCGCGAGAAGTGCGACAGGGGCAAGCACCGCTTCGAGCGCGCGGTTTACCGCGGCAGGATCGAGTTGCACGGCGAGCAGGGCTACACCGACGCCAGCGCGCGTCAGGTACGGATCCGCAATGCCCTTTGGGTCAACCTGTTCTGCAGCGGCAAGCGCTTCGGGGAGGCGGTCGGGGCGACTCTCCCCGGCGCCAGCCTGAACGTGAATACGCGGGGCCCGGCGCTCCCGCGGTTCGAACTCGAGGTGAAGAAGAACCACCCTGCCGCGCGCACTTTTCTCCAGGCCTCGGTGCGCGAAACGCGTGGGGACGTGGCGATCAGCAGGGGCATCGAAACCCTCGCCGGCCCCGGCGCCTTCACCTACGAGCCGAATCTGAGCACGGCCGTGGTCGAGCCCCCCTCGCCGTTCGACGGCGCCGCCGTGTTCCGAGATGCGCCGCAGTCCGCGAACCGGTGGCGGGGAAACCTCACCGTCGACCTCCCGGGACGCGCGAACACCCGCCTCACCGCCCCGCGCCTCCGCTCCAACCTCGTCCACTCCCGCTGGTCGAAGACCGTCTTCCACACCCGCTGAGGGGGAGAGGCTCGAGGCTTGTCGACTTACTCAACCTGTGGTTGAGAAAGTCGACACGGCCGACCGCCGCATCGCTCGGATCGCCGGGCGTCAGCACGGAGTTGCGACGTCGGCGCAGCTCGTGGGGGTGGGGCTGAGCTACGCGGCGATTGGGAAGCGGGCGAGATCGGGACGCCTCCACCGCATCCATCGTGGCGTCTACGCGGTGGGGCACCGGGGTCTCAATCTGCGTGGGTACTGGATGGCGGCGGTCCTTGCCTGCGGCGAGGGCGCCGTTCTCAGCCACACGAGCGCGGTGGTGCTCTTGGGGCTGCTGAAGCCGATCCGCGGCCCGATCCATGTCACCTCGCCCAGCTCCAACGGACGAGCCAGGCGGGACGGAATCGTCCTCCATCGCTCGCGGTCTCTGATCGGTGCCGTGACGATGCGCCACCGCATCCCCGTCACCATCGCTCGGCGCACGATCGAAGATCTGCGCGGCTGCGTCCCCGGATACCTCCTGCGCAGGGCGATCCGCCAGGCGGAGATGGGCGGATTCGACGTCGACGCCTCCGAGACCCGCAACACCCGCTCGGACCTCGAGCTCGACTTCCTCGCCTTCTGCGCCCGCCATGCCTTCCCGCCTCCCGAAGTCAACGTCAAGGTCGGCCGCTGGGAGGTCGACTTCCTCTGGCCCGAGCAGATGGTCGCGGTGGAAACGGACTTCTTCGGCTACCACCGCGGTTCGATCGCCTTCGAGGACGACCACCAGCGTGAGCTGGACCTACGGCGCCGCGGCTTCACCGTCCGCCGCTTCACCGGCGCCCAGATCCGCAACCACCCAGCCGAGGTCGTTGCGGATCTGGGCGAAGCACTTGGCGACCGAGCGAGCCCTTCGCGGTCCCGCGACCTCCCCGCCCGCCCCGCCTCATAAAGTGGCCCCGATGCCCGACTCCGCCCCCCAGCTCTTCCTGATCGACGGCAACAGCCTCGCCTACCGAGCCTTCTTCGCCCTGCCGGAGTCGATCGGGACCAGCGACGGCCGGCCGACCAACGCGATCTACGGGCTCGCCTCGATGCTGGTGAAAATCATCGACGAGCACCACCCGCAGGGGGTGGTCGTCGCCTGGGACGCCGGCATGTCCGGGCGCGAGGTCACCTACGACCTCTACAAGGCCCAGCGCAAATCCCGCCCCGACCTGCTGCGCGAGCAGTGGCCGCACCTGATGCCGCTGGTCGAGGCCTTCGGCTACACCAACGTCAGGGTCGAGGGATACGAGGCCGACGACGTGATCGCCTCGCTGGTCCGCCAGGCCCGCGAGCAGGGGATCGAGGTGATGGTCGTGACCGGCGACCGCGACGCCTACCAGCTGGTCGCCGAGGGGGTGCGGGTGATGAGCACCTCGCGAGGGATCACCGAGACCAAGATCTACGACCGCGAGGCGGTGGTCGAGCGCTACGGGGTGCCGCCGGAGCAGGTCACCGATCTGATGGGCCTGCGCGGCGACACCTCCGACAACATCCCCGGCGTCCCCGGGATCGGCGAGAAAACCGCCTCGCAGCTGCTGCAGAAGTTCGGCACCCTGGAGAAGGTGCTGGCGAGCGTCGACGAGATCTCCGGCGCCAAACGCAAGCAGAACCTGGTCGAGCACGCCGAGGACGCCCGGATGTCGAAGGCGCTGGCGACGCTGATCTACGACATCGAGACCGGGGTCGACCTGGAGGCGGCGATGGCCAGCGAGCCCGACCGCGGCGCCCTGCGCGAGTTCATGCGCGAGTTCGAGCTGCGGGCGGTGCTGGAGCGGCTGGAAGAGGCGCTGCCGGAGGGCGACGCGGTGCCGGGCCGCAAGGTCGAGACGGAGATCGAGATCGAGCCGCAGGAGGGCGAGCTGGGCGACGTCGGCGAGGGGCCGGTGGCGCTGGCCCTGGCCGACCACGCCTGGGCCGCCGCAGACGCCGAGCGCACGCTGACCGGCTCGGCGACCCACGACGAGGTCGCGGTCGCCCTCGCCGCCACCCCGATCGCCGGCCACGACCTGAAGTCGCTCGGCGGCGGCCGCCACGGCCTGCTCGCCGCCGCCGCCCGCGAGGGGATCGAGCTGAGCCTCGACCACGACACGCTGCTGGCCGCCTATCTGCTGGAGCCCCAGCGCCGCACCTACGACCTCGTCGAGCTTGCCGCCGACGCCGGGATCGGGCTCGCCGAGGGAGCCGCGGCGGCACCCGGCGACGACGACGGGCAGCTGGCGCTGGGGGAGGAGGTCGAGGCCGGCCTCGACCCTGCCGAGGAAGCGCGCCTGGTCGCCGCCCTCGCCGACGTCCAGCGGCCGCGGATCGAGGAGTTCGGCCTGGAGTCGCTGCTGCGCGAGGTCGAGCTGCCGCTGGTCCACGTCCTGGCGGCGATGGAACGCGAGGGGCTGAAGCTCGACGCCGAGCGCCTGGCCGAGGTCGGCGCCGGGTTCGGCGAGCGCATCGAGCAGCTGCGGAAGGAGATCTTCGAGCTCGCCGAGGAGGAGTTCACGATCGGCTCGCCGCAGCAGGTCGGCCGCATCCTCTTCGAGAAGCTGGAGCTGACCCGCAAGCGCCGCGGCAAAACCGGGTTCTCGACCGATGCCCGCGTGCTCGCCCAGATCCGCGACGAGCACCCGATCGTCGAGAAGATCGAGTCCTGGCGCGAGCTGACCAAGCTGAAGAACACCTACCTCGACTCGCTGCCGGACCTGATCGACCCCGCCAGCGGCCGCATCCACACCACCTTCAACCAGGCGGCGACGACCACCGGGCGGCTCTCCAGCACCAACCCGAACCTGCAGAACATCCCGATCCGGACCGAGATCGGCCGCCCCGTCCGCGCCTGCTTCGTCGCCGAAGCGGGCGCCCGCCTGCTCTCCGCCGACTACAGCCAGGTCGAGCTGCGGGTGCTCGCCCACGTCGCCGACGAGGGCGTGCTCAAAGACGTCTTCCACAAAGGCGAAGACGTCCACGCGGCGACCGCGGCCGAGGTCTTCGAGATCTCCCGCGAGGAGGTCGACGTCGGCCAGCGCTCGAAGGCGAAGATGGTCAACTTCGGGATCGTCTACGGGTTGACCGGGTTCGGGCTCGCCGACCGCCTCAACATCCCCCGCAAGGAGGCCGAGGAATTCGTCGCCCGCTACCTGGAGCGCTTCCCCGCCGTCCGCGCCTTCCGCGAGGAGATCGTCGAGCGCGCCCAGGAGGAGGGCTACGTGACCACGCTGATGGGAAGGCGCCGGGCGATCCCGGAGCTGCGCTCGGGCAACCCCAACACGCGCCGGCTCGGCGAGCGGCTGGCCGTCAACACGGTGATCCAGGGCACCGCCGCCGACATCATCAAGGTGGCGATGGTGCGTTGCCAGACGGCGCTGCGCGAGGCCGGGGGGGAGACCCGGCTGGTCCTGCAGATCCACGACGAGCTGCTCTTCGAAGGGCCGCCGGGGGAGATGGAGGACGCGGCCGAGCTGGTCGAGCGGGAGATGTGCGCCGCCTACCGGCTCGACCCGCCGCTCGAGGTCGACGTCGGCATCGGCCGGGACTGGCTCGACGCCAAGTGACCCAGGCGGTGCCGCTCAGGCGAGGACCAGATCGCAGTAGTGGTCGGCGATCTCGGCGGCGCCGAGCCGGCCCTCGGGCCGCAGCCACTGGGGCGTGTAGTTGACCATCCCCAGCAGCGCCAGGAGGGTCATCCCGCGGTCGGCGAAGGTCATCGTCCCTTCCTCCTCGCCCTGCTCCAGCAGCCCGTCGAGGATCTGCTCGAACTCCTTGCGGCGGCGGCGCAGGTGCGCCCACTGGGGGTCGCGCTCGAGCACGTGGCGCTCCTGGGCGAAGACCAGCATGTGGTCGAGGCGGTCCTCGATGTGCGCGAGCCAGGCGTGCATCAGCTCGCGCAGCCGTCGCTCGGCCGGCCCGGACCCGGCGGCGATCTCGCGCGCCCGCGGCAGCAGCGGCTCCAGCAGCTCGTCGCAGATGCTCAGCAGCAGCTCCTCCTTGCTCCCTATGTAGTGGTAGAGGCCGCCGGCCGCGAGGCCCGTCGCCGCGGTCAGGTCGCCGATCGAGGTCTCGCCGTAGCCGCGCTCGGCGAACAGCCGGGCGGCGGTGGCGACGACCTCGCGCCGGCGCCCGTCGTAGCGCGCGCGCAGCGCCGGCCTGGTCGGCGGGGAGACGGATGCCATCGATCAAAAATACAGAAAATCCGAACGAGCGCTCGAAATTAGAGGGATGATTCGGTATAACGACTGGATCGAGGCCGAGGCGACAGCGAAGCGGTGCCTGCCGGCGCAGGTGCGGATCCGCGAGGTCGGCCCCCGCGACGGGTTCCAGAACGAGCCGGAGACGATCGCCACCGCCGACAAGGTGCGGCTGGTCGAGATGCTCGCCCCGACCGGGCTGCGGCGGCTCGAGGTGACGAGCTTCGTCCGCGCCGACGTGATCCCGCAGCTCGCCGACGGCCGCGAGGTGCTGGAACGGGCCGAGATCCCCGACGACGTCTCCGCCTCGGTCCTGATCCCGAACGAGCGCGGGCTCGACGCGGCGCTGGAGCTGCGCGACCGGATCGACGAGGTCAACGTCTTCCTCTCGGCCTGCGAGAGCCACAACCGCCACAACGTCAACCGCTCGGTCGAGGAGTCGCTGGCGGGGCTGGAGCGGGTGCTCGACCGCGCCCGAGGCGCCGGCCTGCGCTGCGAGGGCGTGATCAGCACCAGCTTCGGCTGCCCCTACGAGGGCGACGTGCCTGCGGCGCGCGTCTTCGAGATCGCCGCGCGACTCGCCGCCGCCGGCGCCGAGGAGATCGGCTTCGGCGACACCACCGGGATGGCCAACCCGGCCCAGGTCCGCGAGTTCTTCGAGCGCGCCGCCGCCGAGCTGCCCGGGGTCGAGCTGACCGCCCACTTCCACAACACCCGCGGCCAGGGACTCGCCAACGTGCTGGCCGCGCTGGAGGCGGGCTGCGAGTCCTTCGAGTCGAGCTTCGGCGAGCTCGGCGGCTGCCCGGTCCCGCCCGGCGCCACCGGCAACGTCGCCAGCGAGGACCTGGTCTCGATGCTCGAGGAGATGGGGGTCGAGACCGGCGTCGACCTCGGCGAAGCTGCTCGCCGCCGCCGCCGAGGCGCAGCGGGTGCTCGGCCGCCCGCTCGGCTCGCACACCCTGGTCGCCGGCCCCGTCGACTGGCGGCGCTGATGTTCGAGCGGGTGCTGATCGCCAACCGCGGCGAGATCGCGGTCCGCGTCGACCGCACGCTGCGCGCGGCTGGGGATCGAGTCGATCGCCGTCTACAGCGACGCCGACGCCGGCGCGCCGCACGTCCGCGGTCGCCGACCGCGCCGTCCACATCGGCCCGACCGCCCCGGCCGCAGTCCTACCTCGCGATCGAGCGGGTGCGTCGCGCGCGGCTGCCGCGGCGGCGCCGCAGGCGATCCACCCCGGCTACGGCTTCCTCTCCGAGCGCGCCGACTTCGCCGCCGCCTGCGCCGAGGCCGGGATCGTCTTCGTCGGCCCCGGGCCCGAGGCGATGGCGCTGCTCGGCGACAAGGTCGCGCGCCAAGGACGCCGCCGACGGCGGCCGGGGTGCCGATCCTGCCCGGGCTGCAGCGGCGAGGAGCTGAGCGACGAGGAGATCGTCGCCTGGGCCGCCGGGAGCGACCTGCCGCTGCTGGTGAAGGCGGCGGCGGGCGGCGGCGGCAAGGGGATGCGGGTGGTCGCGCGACTCGAGGACGCTGCCCGAGGCGCTCGGCGGCGGCGCGCCGCGAGGCGCTGGGCGCCTTCGGCGACGACCGGCTCCTGGTCGAGCGCTTCGTCGAGCGCTCGCGCCACATCGAGGTCCAGGTGATCGCCGACGCCCACGGCAACGCGATCCACCTCGGCGAGCGCGAGTGCAGCCTCCAGCGCCGCCACCAGAAGGTGGTCGAGGAGTCGCCCTCGCCGGTCGTCGCACCCGAGCTGCGCGAGCGCGATGGGCGCCGCCGCGGTCGCCCTCGCCTCGCGCCTGCGGCTACGTCAACGCCGGCACGGTCGAGCTGATCGCCGAGCGCGACGACCCGGGCACCTTCTTCTTCCTCGAGGTCAACACCCGGCTGCAGGTCGAGCACCCGGTGACCGAGGCGGTCACCGGCCTCGACCTGGTCGAGCTGCAGCTGCGGGTCGCCGCCGGCGAGCCGCTGCCGCTGCCCAGGACGAGGTGGCGCTTCGACGGCCACGCGATCGAGGCGCGGGTCTACGCCGAGGACCCGGCGCCCGGCTTCCTGCCCTCGACCGGCGGGTCGTCGCCTACCGCGAGCCGGCCGGCGTCCGGGTCGACAGCGGCATCGAGGCGGGCACCGAGGTCGGCGCCGACTACGACCCGATGCTGGCCAAGGTCGTCGCCCACGGCGCCGACCGCGACGAGGCGCTGGCGCGGCTGCGACCGCGGCCTCGGCGAGCTCGTCGTGCTCGGCCCGACCACCAACGCCGCCTACCTGCGCGCGCTGCTCGCCCGCCCCGAGGTGCGGGCGGGAGAGATGGACACCGGCCTGATCGAGCGCCTCGGCGACGAGGTCGCCCCGCCGCCGCCCCGACGCCGCGCTGGCGCGCCCGTGCCGCTGCTCGAGCTGCTCGGCGAGCCCGGACGCGACGATCCGTGGGACGCCCTGCGACGCCTGGCGCCCGATCGGCCACGCCTGGATCCGAGCCGCGGCTCGCGGCCCGACGGCGAGCGATCGAGGTCGCGATCCGCGCTCGCGACGACGGCTGCCTGCGACTGGCGAGGTCGGCGACGGCGCTGGCGAGCTCTGAGCGCCATCGACGGGCGGCGCTGACGACCGCGGCTCGAGGCCTCGACGGTCTGCCGCGACGGCGACGCGGTCTGGGTCGCTCGACGGCGCCGCCGAGCCGGTCGCGCTTCGCGCTCCGCGACGCGGCGAGTCGCGCGCCGCCGCGGCGCGCCGGCGCCGGCTCGCTCGAGGCGCCGATGCCGGGCACCGTGATCGACGTCCGCGTGCGCAGCCCGGCGACGCGGTCGAGCGAGGGCGAGGTCCTGGTCGTGCTCGAGTCGATGAAGATGGAGATGCTCGATCCAGAGCGCCGCGCGACGGCGTCGTCGCCGAGGTCCTCGTCGCCGCCGGCGACCAGGTCGCCCGCGGCGCAGCCGCTCGATCGACGCTGGCCGAGGAGGAGGAGGCGGCATGAGCGCGTCCTGAGCACCCACGTCGCGACCCGGCGAGCGCCGAGTTCGAGCGCAACGAGGCCGAGCACCGCCGAGCTCGCTCGCCGAGCTCCGCGAGCGGCTCGACGCGCGCCGCCGCTGGCGGCGGCGAGAAGGCTCGCGCGAGCGCCACGTCGCGCGCGGCAAGCTGCTGCCGCGCGAGCGGGTCGACCGCCTGCTCGACCCCGGCAGCCCCTTCCTCGAGCTCTCGCCGCTCGCCGCCGAGGACCTCTACGACGGCGCCGCGCCGGGCGCCGGGATCATCACCGGGATCGGCCGGGTCGAGGGCCGCGAGGTCGTCGTCGTCGCCAACGACGCCACCGTCAAAGGCGGCACCTACTACCCGATGACGGTGAAGAAGCACCTGCGGGCGCAGGAGGTGGCGCTGCAGAACCGCCTGCCCTGCGTCTACCTGGTCGACTCCGGCGGCGCCTTCCTGCCGATGCAGGACGAGGTCTTCCCCGACCGCGAGCACTTCGGCCGCATCTTCTTCAACCAGGCGACGATGTCGGCGCAGGGCGATCCCGCAGATCGCCGCGGTGATGGGCTCCTGCACGGCCGGCGGCGCCTACGTGCCGGCGATGAGCGACGAGACCGTGATCGTCCGCGACCAGGGCACGATCTTCCTCGGCGGCCCGCCGCTGGTGAAAGCCGCGACCGGCCAGGAGGTGACCGCGGAGGAGCTCGGCGGCGGCGAGCTGCACGCCCGCACCTCCGGCGTCGTCGACCACCTCGCCGCCGACGACGCCGACGCGCTGCGCGATCGTGCGCTCGATCGTCGCCACCCTGCCGCCAAGCCGCCGCCGCCCTGGGAGCGCGCGCCGGTCGAGCCGCCCGCGGTCGACCCGGCGACCCTCTACGGCGCCGTCCCGCCCGACAGCCGCACCCCCTACGACCCGCGCGAGATCATCGCCCGCGTCGTCGACGGCAGCCGCTTCCACGAGTTCAAGGCCGAGTACGGGACGACCCTGGTCACGCGGCTTCGCCCACATCCACGGCCACCCGGTCGGGATCCTCGCCAACCACGGCATCCTGTTCAGCGAGAGCGCCCTGAAGGCGGCCCACTTCATCGAGCTCTGCGACCAGCGCGGCGTGCCGCTGCTCTTCCTGCAGAACATCACCGGCTTCATGGTCGGCCCCGAGTACGAGGCCGGCGGGATCGCCAAGGACGGCGCCAAGATGGTCGCCGCGGTCGCCACCGCGCGGGTCCCGAAGCTGACCGTGATCGTCGGCGGCTCCTTCGGCGCCGGCAACTACGGGATGTGCGGGCGGGCCTACTCGCCGCGCTTCCTCTGGATGTGGCCGAACGCGCGGATCTCGGTGATGGGCGGCGAGCAGGCGGCGACGGTGATGACCGAGGTCGGCCAGCCGGAGCCCGGCGCCGAGCTGCGCGAGCAGTACGAGCGCCAGGGCAGCCCCTACTACTCGACCGCGCGGCTCTGGGACGACGGCGTGATCGACCCGCTCGACACCCGCCGCGTCCTCGGCCTCGCCCTCGGCGCCTGCGCCAACGCGCCGCTGGCGCGAGCCGGCGGCGCCCGTCTTCCGGATGTAGTCGTCGGCGAACTCGGGCGGGGCGATGTTGAGGTAGTGGGCGAAGGACCAGTCGACGAAGCGCTTCGACCCCATCAGCCGGATCAGCGGCCCGAGCATCCGCGGCGGCACCCGCGGGACGAGCTTCTGGACCCGCAGCATCCACCTGAACTTCCACTCGTGGGAGTCGTTGAACTCGGCGTAGGCGGCGGCCGCCTGCTCGCGGCTCTGGCGGCCCTCGACGACCCCGCGCAGCTCGCGCCCCAGGGCGATCCCGAAGTAGAGCGCGGTGCGGATCCCCTCGGCGCTCAGCGGCAGGCAGTGGCCCGCCGAGTCGCCGACGAAGAAGACGCCGCCCTCGGTCGCCTGGCGCAGCTTGTGCGGGATCCAGTTGCCCTGGTACTCGTTCGGCTCCTTGCCGAGGTCCTCGGCCAGGCAGCACGGTCGTGTCCTTGACGTGGAAGCGGGGGTCGAAGGAGCCGATCCCGATCCGCAGCTCGTCGCGGGCCGGGAACGACCAGCCGTAGCCGGCCGGGACGTAGCTGCGGTCGATCCAGATCTCCAGGTCCTCGCCGACGCCGGCGGGGTGAACCTCGAGCCCGCGCGAGAGCGGCGCGTCGGGCGGCTGGTAGCCGTCGCCGGAGGCGAGCACGCGGCGCCAGCCGAGCGCGTCGACGACCAGCGGCGCGGCGATCGTGCCGCGGTCGGTCTCGACCGCGATCTCGGTCGGCGCTTTCCGTCGCTATGCGTCGAAAGTCGCCGACCGCCCGCCCGTTGACCTTGGCGGTCTCGAAGCGGGCGTCGCAGCCGGCCCAGAGCAGCTGGCACATCTCCCGGTAGTCGAAGGTCGAGAAGGTCCAGGGGAGCTTGTAGCGGGAGTCGCCGTGAGGGGTGTGCATGACCAGCTCGTCGAAGCGCTGGCGCTCGCAGTCCATCAGCCCGAGGCGCCGCATCCACTCGGTCGGGATGCCGCAGGCGGAGGTCTGGCGCTCGCCGATCTCGTAGCGGTCGACGATCAGCACGTCGGCTCCGGAGCCCGCCAGCTCGCGCGCGATCGCCAGCCCGGCGAAGCTGGCGCCGCAGATCAGGACGTCGTGGCTCCCGTCCAGGGGCGTGCGTTCACTGCCGCGCTTGGTGGCTCGGACTGGCATCGCGGCCGATTCTGCCATTATTCGCCGCCGTGTCCGCGACCGAGACTCTGACCCCTGCGCCCAGCGCCATCCCCGTCGAGGGCTCGAGCGGCTTGCTGCTGCAGATCGACGGCAAGATCGTCCCCAACTACGCGGCGACGATGGTCTCCTTCGACGAGGGCGACGTCGTCAACGGCAAGGTCGTCCGGATCGACAAAGACGAGGTTCTCGTCGACATCGGCTACAAGGCCGAGGGGGTCATCCCCTCCAACGAGCTCTCGATCCGCAAGTCGGTCGACCCGGCCGAGGAGGTCGAGCTCGGCGAGGAGGTCGACGCTCTGGTCCTCACCAAGGAGGACGCCGAGGGCCGCCTGATCCTCTCCAAGAAGCGCGCCCGCTTCGAGAAGGCCTGGCGCCGCATCGAGGTCGCCGCCGACTCCGGCGAACCGGTCGAAGGCAGCGTCATCGAGGTCGTCAAGGGCGGCCTCATCCTCGACCTCGGGGTGCGCGGCTTCCTGCCCGCCTCGCTGGTCGACATCCGCCGCGTCCACAACCTCGACGAGTTCATGGGCCAGACGCTCGAGTGCAAAGTGATCGAGCTCAACCGCTCCCGCAACAACGTCGTGCTCTCGCGCCGCGCCGTGCTCGAGGAGGAGCGCAAGGAGGTCCGCGAGCAGATCCTCGGCCGCCTCGAGCCCGGCCAGGTGGTCGAAGGCAAGATCTCCAACATCGTCGACTTCGGCGCCTTCGTCGACCTCGACGGGATCGACGGCCTGATCCACATCTCCGAGCTTTCCTGGAGCCACGTCAACCACCCCTCCGAAGTCGTCGCGATCGGCGACACGGTGCGGATCAAAGTGCTCGACATCGACCGCGACCGCCAGCGCATCTCCCTCGGTCTCAAGCAGACCCAGGAGGACCCATGGCAGCGGGTGATCAGCACCCACCGCCCGGGCGACGTGCTCGAGGGCCAGGTGACCAAGGTCGTCGCCTTCGGCGCCTTCGTCGAAATCCTCCCCGGCGTCGAGGGCCTGGTCCACATCTCCGAGCTTGCCGACCACCACGTCGAGAACCCCTGCGAAGTGGTCGAGCCGGGCGCCACGCTGAACGTCAAGATCCTCGAGATCGACGAAGAGCGCCGCCGCCTCTCGCTCAGCATCAAGCGGGTCGAGGGGCAGAACATGCCGATGCAGGACCTCGGCGCAGCAGATCGCCGCGGTCGGCGGCGAGGCCGTCGAGGGCGAGGCAGCGGCTGACGGCGAGGCAGCCCCCGAGGAGGCCGAGGGTGTCGAGGCAGCGGCCGAGGTGGCCGAGGTTGAGGAGGCCGCTCCGGCCGAGGAGGTCGCCGGCTGAGGTCGACGCCGCCGCCGACGTCGCTGAGGAGGCCCCCGCCGAGGTTGCCGAGGAGGAGCCCGCCGAGGAGGAGGCCCCGGCCGAGGAGCCCGCAGCCGAGGAGGAGCTCGCAGCCGAGGAGCAGGCTCCCGCCGAGGAGCCGGTGGCCGAGGAGACTTCCGAGCAGCCGGTGGCCGAGGCCAACGGCGACGCCGCCGGGAGCGGCGAGAGCGAGGAGCAGGAGGGCGAATCGGTCGCCGACCGGCCCGACTCGCCCGACGACGTCGACGAGGCGTCCGGCGACGCCGACGCCCGAGTCCGAGGCAACGGCCGACTCCTGAGTCGGCGTCGATGCCGCTGACGATCGGGCTCACCGGCGGCATCGCAGCCGGTAAGTCCGAGGCTCTGGCCGCCTTCGGGCGCCTCGGCGCGGCGACGCTCTCCAGCGACGCGGTCGTCCACGACCTGCTCGAATCCGAGCCGTTGCGCGGCCGCCTGGTCGAGCGCTGGGGGCCGGAGGTCGCGCCCGACGGGCGCGTCGACCGCGCCCGGATCGGCGAGATCGTCTTCGCCGACCCCGAGCAGCTGACCTGGCTGGAGTCCCAGATCCACCCGCTGGTCGGCGAGCGGACGGCCGCCTGGCTCGCTGCGCTGCCGGCGGAGACCGAGGTCGCCGTGGTCGAGGTGCCGCTGCTGTTCGAGGGCGGCCGCGAGCGAGGTCTTCGACACGACCGTCGCGATCGTCACCGCCGACGACGTGCGCCGCGAGCGCGCCGACGCCCGCGGCCACGCCCTGGTCGACGAGCGCGAGGCGCGCCAGCTCACCCAGGACGAGAAGGCCGAGCGGGCCGACCACGTCGTCGCCAACGACGGCTCGGTCGAGGATCTCGAGCGGGCGCTGTCCGCGCTGCTCGCGAAGCTGCGCGAGATGAAGCGCGGCGGCCGCGTCGGCGGCGCCGGCGCTGCGCTCGGCCTGGTCGGCGGCGTCGTGGTCGTGCTCGGCGCTGGTCGTCGGCATGCTGGTCGCCAGCGGCACCTTCGACAAGGCGATCAAGGAGCTCACCCTGCCGCTGCGACCACGAGGACATCATCCGCCAGCAGGCCGCACGAAAAGGGAGTCGACGCGGCGCTGATCGCGGCGGTGATCTACTCGGAGTCGAAGTTCGCCGACGCCGACCTCGAGCGCCGGCGCCCGCGGGCTGATGCAGATCACCCCGGAAGCGGCCGAATTCATCGCGCAGCCAGAGCGGCGCGCACCACCTTCAAGCTCGACGACCTCTCCGACCCCGAAATCAACATCCGCTACGGCACCTTCCTGCTCAGGAACTGCTCGAACGCTACGACGGCGACGAGGCCGCCGCGCTCGCCGCCTACAACGCCGGGCCCGGCAACGCCGACAAGTGGGGCGGGGCGGGTCTGACGGTCGACGACATCCCCTTCCCGGAAACCCGCGCCTACGTCGAAGAGGTGCTCGAAAGCGCAGACGGAGTACCGCGCACAAGTACGGCACGGAGCTGGGCTATGGCGACTGAGGCACCGCGGACCGCGCGTCGCCGCGCTGGCGCTGGCGGTCGGCCTCGTCCTCGCCGACTCCTCGATCGTCGTCCTCGCGCTGCCGGAGATCTACCGCGAACTCGACACCAGCGTCGCCGGCGTCACCTGGGTCCTGATCTCCTTCAACCTGGTGATGGCGCTGGCCGCGGTGCCGGCGGCGCTGCTGGCGCGCCGGGTCGGCCCCGGCCGCGCGGCCGCCGTCGGCCTCGCGATCTTCGCCGGCGCCGGGCTCGCCTGCGGGCTCGCCGACAACCTCTCGACCCTGATCCTCGCCCGCTGCGTCCAGGCCCTCGGCGGCGCCGCTCGCGGTCACCGCGGCGCTCGAGCTGCTGCCGGCGACGGTCGGCTCCGAGCGCCGCGGCGACCGTCGTCTGGGCCAGCGCCGGGGCGACCGGCGCCGCGCTCGGCCCGGCGGTCGGCGGCATGCTCACCGAGCTCGTCTCCTGGCAGTCGATCTTCCTGATCCAGGTGCCGATCGCGCTGGCCGCCGCGGTGCCGATCCTCGCCGTCGCCCGGCACGAGATGGCGACCCGGGTGATCGAGCGCGAGCTGCGCCGCGACCGGCCGGCCGCACCTCTGGGCCAACGTCGCCCTGGCGATGGTCTCGGCGGCGATCGCGGCGGCGCTCTTCCTGCTCGTCCTGCTGCTGATCGAAGGCTGGCGCCTGAGCCCGATCGGCGCCGCGATCGTCGTCTCGGTGATGCCGCTGGCGGCGCTCGCTCGGCAGCCGCGCTCGGCCCGCTCGGTCGCTCGGCGCCAGGGCCCGCGCCGCGGCCGGCGCGATCCTCGTCTCCGGCGGCCTCGCCGGCCTGGCGCTGCTGCCGAAGGCCGAGGTGGCGCTGACCCTGCCGCCGCAGATCCTGATCGGGATCGGGCTCTCGCTGGTCCTCTCGGCGCTGACCGAGACCGCGCTCGCCGGCCGCGCCCCGCAGGCGATCCACGGCGGCTGGACGATCTCCGCCCGCCACGCCGGCGTCGTCATCGGCCTGCTCGCGCTGACCCCGATCTTCACCCACGACATCGCCCAGCAGCGCGAAGACGCGATCGACGCCGGCACCGCGGTGATCCTCGACTCCCCGGTCAACGCCGCTGCTCAAGCTCGACCTGGCCGCAGAAGATCGCCGACCGCCTCGACGACGAGGACGGCAAAGTGCCGACGCTCGGCCCGGTCTTCGAGCCGCTGCCGGACGACCCCGAGCGAACGCGCCGAAGTCGAACAGCTGCGCGACGAACTGCAGGACCAGCTCGACCGCGGCGCCACCCACGCCTTCAGCCCCTCCTTCGGCCTCGCCGCGCTGCTCGGGCTGCTGGCGCTGATCCCGATCGGCGCTCGCGCGGAGGGTCGACCTGTGAGCTCGCAGCTGCGCTCGCAGCTCCTGGTCGGGTCGGCGCGATCGTCGCTCTCGCTGGCCCTGGTCGGCATCTACCTCGCCGCCGGCGGCGCCTCCTACACGCCGGAGAAGACCCAGGACCCCTGCAAGCCGCGCCCCTGGCGCGAACCCGCGGCGGCCTGCAGGAGATCGCCGAGCAGTTCTCGCTCTCGGCGCTCGACGGCGCCGCCTGCGAGCTCGGGGTCACCCGCGAGACCGCTGGCCCGGGCGCTGGCCACCGACAGAGGCGCGCGAACGCTTCAGCAAGCGCTACGGGATCGACGACGACGAAGCTCGCGAAGGCGATCCGCGCCGGCCTCCTGCGGGCGGTCGACGACGCCGAAGAAGCCGGCGCGCTCAGCCCGCTCATCGCCGGCCCGCTGCGGGCGACCGTCGAAGACATCCCGCTCGACCAGGCGATCGAACTGGTCCAGGACGCCAGCTCGCTCTTCGGCGACGCTGCAGGGCTTCCTCGGCCCGGCCGGCGATCTGCTCGAAGAACTCCTGCCCTAGACGGGCCTCCCGACCGTCCTACAAAGGATTCTTTTCTCTCAAGTTCGCGCTCGCAGGCACCGATACGGCCGATAGCGCATGTTCGAGCCAGCGAAAACCCCACCCCGAGCACAAGCTGGTGGTCCCGATCGTCGTCGGCACCCGCCCGGAGGCGATCAAGCTGGTGCCGATCATCGTCGCCCTGCGCGAGAGCGAGATCTACGAGCCGATCGTCGTCTCGACCGGCCAGCACAACCGCCTGGTCGAGTACATCTTCGAGCTCGCCGAGATCAAGCCCGACGTCACCCTCTGGGCCGGCTCGCGGCGCGCCAACCTGAACGAGCGGGTGGCCTCGGTGATGCAGCGCTTCGAAGACTTCTGCGTCGAGCGCTTCGACATCGACCCCGACGTGCCGCCGACCCGCCGAGGACGTGATCGAGCGGCCGCCACCCGGCCGCGGTCCTGGTCCACGGCGACACCAGCTCGGCGATGGCGGCGGCGCTCTCCGCCTTCCACCTGCGGATCCCGGTGATGCACGTCGAGGCCGGCCTGCGCACCGGCGGCAGCAACCTCACCCCGTTCCCGGAGGAGCTGAACCGCCAGGTGATCTCGACGATCGCCGCGATGCACTTCGCCCCGACCTCGGCCAACCTGCAGAACCTGGTCCGCGAGAACATCCCGGTCGGCCAGGTCTTCGTCACCGGCAACACCGGCATCGACGCGCTCCACTGGTCCTCGGCGATCGACGTCCAGTTCGCCAACCCCGAGCTGCAGGCGCTGCACGACGGCGACTCGCCGGATCGTCGTCGTCACCGCCCACCGGCGCGAGAACTGGGGCGACGGCCTGCGCGGGATCGCCGAGGGGATCGCCCGCCTCGCCGAGCGCCACCCCGACGTCCACTTCGTCCTCCCGGTGCACCCGAACCCGCGCGTGCGCGAGGTGCTGACCGAGCGCCTCACCGGCTCGACAACGTGCTGCTCGACCGAGCCGCTCGGCTACGCGACCTTCGCCCGCCTGCTCGGCCGCGCCCACCTGGTGATCACCGACTCCGGCGGCATCCAGGAAGAGGCGCCCTCGCTGGGCAAGCCGGTCCTGGTCACCCGCGAGACGACCGAGCGCACCGAGGGCCTGGCCGCCGGCACCCTGCGCCTGGTCGGCACCGACCCCGACGTGATCTTCGCCGAGGCCTCGCGCCTGCTCGACGAGCGACGCCGCCTACGCGGAGATGGCCGAGGCCGAAAACCCCTACGGCGACGGCCACGCCGCCGAGCGGATCGTCGGCGCGCTCGAGCACCTCCTGCTCGGCGACCGAGCCGCCGACCCAGTTCGGCCCCGGCTACAGCCGCGCCGCGGTCGCCGCTCGCCGCCGGCTTCCAGCCCGGCCGCGGGGTCGAGCTCGAGCAGCTGCGAGGCGGCGATCGGGGCGAGCCCGACGCGCGCTCGGCGCCGAGCTCGAGGAGACCGTCGGCAGCCGAGCCGGCCGCGAGCGCGCTCGAACCGAGTCGAGCCACCTGATCGAGGGCTAGCCGGTGCTGGCGACGCCGACGCGTGGCCGTTCGAAGGCCTGGCGCTGCCCTGGGAGGTCCTCTTCACGGTCTGCCTGGTCGTCGTCGTCGGCGATGTTCCTCTGGACGCTGCTGCTCTTCGTCCGCGGCCACGCGGCGATCGTCCACCCGCCGCGAGCCGCCGCCCGAGGGGGCCGACGCCTTCTCCTGGGTCTTCCTGGTGCCGGCGCTGAACGAGGAGGTGACGATCGCCGACTCGGTCCAGCGCCTGCTCGGGCTGCCGGTGGCGCGCCGGCGGATCGTCGTCATCGACGACGGCTCCGACGACCGCACGCCGCAGATCCTCGCCGGCGATCGACCACCCCGACCTCTTCGTCCTCCGCCGCGAGCAGCCGGACGCCCAGCAGGGCAAGGCGGCGGCGCTCAACTACGCCTACCGGGCGCTGCGCGACCACCCCGACCGCGACGGCACGATCGTCGTCATCGTCGACGCCGACGGCCGCCTGCGCGACTCAGGCGCCGCACTTCGCCGCCAGCCACTTCGCCGACCCGAAGGTGGGCGGCATGCAGTCGCTGGTCCGGATCTACAACCGCCAGCACCTCGCTGACCTGGCTGCAGGACGTCGAGTTCTCGCGTCTACGGCCACCTCTTCCAGGCCGGCCGCGACCACTGGGGGACCGCCGGGATGGGCGGCAACGGCCAGTTCAACCGGCTCAGCGCCCTCGACGACGCTCGCCGACGAGGAGGGGCCCTGGCGCGACAAGCTGACCGAGGACCAGGACCTCGGCCTGCGGCTGATCGCGGCCGGCTGGGAGGGGCGCCAGGACCTGCGCGCGGCCGTCGACCAGCAGGGCCTCTCGAAGCTGCGGCCGCTGTTCCGCCAGCGCACCCGCTGGTCGCAGGGCAACCTGCAGGCGATCGGCGCTGCGCCGCGAGGTCGCCGGGCGCCGGTCTCGGCCCCGGGCCCGGATCGAGCAGATGGCCTACCTCTTCATGCCGTTCTGGCAGGGGATCATCGGCCTCGGGCTGGTCGGCGCGCTGATCCTGGCGATCACCGGCACCGCCCCGTTCTGGGGCGCCGGCCCGACCTGGCAGCTCGCCTTCTTCTACCTGCTCGCCTTCGGCGGCACCGCGCTGGGCTGCATCGCCGCCCGCGCCGAGGAAGGGCCGCTCGGCTGGCTCAAGGGCTTCCTGATCGCCCAGGTCTACACGCCGTACACCTGGTTCCTCTGGCCGGTCCTGCTGCGCTCGACCGCGCGCCAGCTCTCCGAGCGCGGCGACTGGGCGAAGACCGAGCGCGAGCCGATGCAGCGGCGTCGGGCCGCGGCTCAGTCGCGCGTCGCGCGCCAGACCCAGAGCATCGCCAGCGGCTGCAGCGGCAGCCGCGCCCAGAGCGCCCAGCGCGGAATCTTCTTCAGGTCCAGGCCCCTGCACCTGCTCGGGGCTGACCGCCATGTGGACGTTGGCCGGGAAGACCGCGAGCAGCAGCGCCAGCAGCCACCAGCGGCCGAGCGGCGGGTGGCGGGGTGGAGGACGGCGAGCGCCGCCGACGATCTCGGCGACGCCGCTGATCGCGACCGATCTCCCTCTTGCGCGAGGCAGCGCGGGCGGCACGATCGCTTCGTAGCCGCGCGGGTTGGCGAAGTGGAGGTCCCGGCGAAGGTGAAGAAGGCGGCGAGGGCGGTGCGCGAGCAGTTCATCGGCGCGCGAGTCTGCCATGCGGTCGAGCCTGGTCGCATCGTGGAGCCGACGAACGTCGTCGCCAGCTGCTGCCGCTCAGCTATCTTGTCGTGCCCGATTTCAAGCTGAACCCCGCCTACACGCCGACGGCGGACCAGCCGAAGGCGATCGCCGGGCTGGCCGAGGGGCTGCGCGGCGGCGAACGCTTCCAGACCCTGCTCGGCGCCACCGGCACCGGCAAGACCTTCACGATGGCGGCGACGATCGCCGAGGTGCAGCGGCCGGCGCTGGTGATCGCCCACAACAAGACGCTGGCCGCGCAGCTCTGCAACGAGTTCCGCGAGTTCTTCCCGGAGAACGCGGTCGAGTACTTCGTCTCCTACTACGACTACTACCAGCCCGAGGCCTACGTCCCGGCGCAGGACCTCTACATCGAGAAGGACTCCTCGATCAACGACGAGATCGACCGCCTGCGCCACGCGGCGACGGCGTCGCTGTTCGCCCGCCGCGACGTGATCATCGTCGCCTCGGTCTCCTGCATCTACGGGATCGGCTCGCCGCAGGTCTACAACGAAAAAATGCAGCTGTTCAAGGTCGGCGCGGCGATCGACCGCGACGAGGTCCTGCGCAAGCTGGTCAAAATGCAGTACCAGCGCAACGACTCGGTGCTCGGCCGCGGCACCTTCCGGGTCCGCGGCGAGGTGCTGGAGATCATGCCCGTCCTACGCCGAGTCGGCCTACCGGATCTCCCTCTTCGGCGACGAGATCGAGGGGATCCAGCACTTCGACCCGCTGACCGGCGAGATCCTCGACGACGATCGACCACGTCTCGGTCTGGCCGGCCTCGCACTACGTGACCAAAGACGAGACGGTCGAGCGCGCGGTCGAAGAGATCCGCGCCGAACTGGAATCGCGGACCGCCGAGCTCGAGAACGAAGGCAAACAGCTGGAGGCCCACCGGCTGCGCCAGCGCACCGCCTACGACCTCGAGATGATCAAGGAGCTCGGCTTCACCTCGGGGATCGAGAACTACTCGCGGATCCTCGACGGCCGCGAGCCGGGCACCCCGCCGCACACCCTGATCGACTACTTCCCCGACGACTTCGTCGTCTTCGTCGACGAGTCCCACCAGACGATCCCGCAGATCGGCGGCATGTACGAGGGCGACCGCTCGCGCAAGACGACCCTGATCGACTTCGGCTTCCGCCTGCCCTCGGCGATCGACAACCGGCCGCTGAAGTTCGACGAGTTCCTCGAACGGGTGCCGCAGCTGGTGATGGTCTCGGCGACGCCGGGGCTGTTCGAGAAAGCCGAAGCGACCCGGACGGTCGAGCAGATCGTGCGCCCGACCGGGATCGTCGACCCCGAGATCGAGCTGCGCGAGACCCGCAACCAGATCGACGACCTGATGAACGAGGCGCGCAAGGTCGCCGAGGCGGGCGAGCGGATCCTGGTCACGACGCTGACCAAGAAGATGGCCGAGGACCTGACCGCCTACCTGCTCGAGTACGGGGTCAAGGTCCGCTACCTGCACTCCGAGGTCGACACCCTGGAACGGATCCAGATCGTCCGCGACCTGCGGCTCGGCGAGTACGACGTGCTGGTCGGCGTCAACCTGCTGCGCGAGGGGCTCGACCTGCCCGAGGTCTCGCTGGTGGCGATCCTCGACGCCGACAAGGAGGGCTTCCTGCGCGGCGAGACCAGCCTCGTGCAGACGATCGGCCGGGCGGCCCGCAACGTCAACGGGCGGGTGCTGATGTACGCCGACACGGAGACCGACGCGATGCGGGCGGCGATGAGCGAGACCGACCGCCGCCGGGCGATCCAGCTCGCCTACAACGAGGAGCACGGGATCACCCCGGAGACGGTCCGCAAAGGGATCTCCGAGATGTCCGAGTTCCTGGCGATGGAGGACCGGGCGCCGGCCAAGCGGCGGCGCCGGCGCGGCGACGACTTCGAGACCCCGGAGGAGCTGGAGAGGACGATCGTGACCCTGGAGGAGGAGATGCTCGCCGCCGCCGACGACCTCCGCTTCGAGGAGGCGGGCCGGATCCGCGACGAGCTGCGGGAGCTGCGCCGCGACCTCGACGGGATGACCGCGGGGGCCTAGGCGCGATGGCCCTCGCCGTCACCGAAGCAGACGTTCGACCGCGACGTCCTCGAGCTCTCCAGGCAGACGCCCGTGGTGGTCGACTTCTGGGCCGAGTGGTGTGGGCCCTGCCGGACCCTCGGGCCGGCGCTGGAAGCGGCCGAGGCGAGTCGCGGCGGCCGGGTCCTGCTGGCCAAGGTCGACGCCGACTCCAACCAGGGGCTCTCGCAGCGCTTCGGCGTCCAGGGGATCCCGGCGGTCAAGGCCTTCCGCGACGGCGAGATCGTCGACGAATTCGTCGGCGCCGTGCCGCGGGCCCAGGTGGAGGCCTTCTTCGACGCCCTGCTGCCCTCGAAGGCCGACGAGCTGCTGGCCGCGGCGACGAGCTCTCGCTGCGCGAGGCCGCCGAACTGGAGCCGCGCCGCGCCGACATCGCCGTCGCGCTCGGCCGGGCGCGCCTGCGGCGCGGGGCGGAGGACGAGGCGCTGGAGGCGGTCGAGCGCCCACGGGAGGACTTCGCCGCCGGCGGAATCGCCGCCCGGGTCCAGCTCGCCAAGGCCGGCGTCGCCGCCGACGCCTTCGCCGCCCTCGACCGCGGCGAGCGCGACGCCGCCCTCGACTCGCTGCTGGCCGAGCTCGAAGCCCCAAACGGCAACGGAGCGGGGAGGGCGACCCGGCGACCCTCCGCGACCTGATCCGCCGCGCCTTCATCGGCATCCTCAACGAAGCCGACCCCGCCTCGCCCGAGGCGCGCGACTACCGCCGCAAGCTCACCGCCGCCCTGTAGCCCGAACGACGCTTTAACGCTACGCCCCTTAGGCGGGGCCTCCGCGGCCCGAGTCGGGTGGTCGCCATTTGCATGCCCTAGCCGGGTCAAATGGCGACCACCCGGCCTGGCGCCGGGCGTTCCCCTCGGGGGAACATCTGTTCGCTTGGCTAGACTCTTGTGCAGTGCCTGCCTCAGACCAAATCGTCATCTCCGGCGCCCGCGAGCACAACCTCAAGGACGTCGACGTCGAGCTGCCGCGCGACGCGCTGATCGTGATCACCGGGCTCTCCGGCTCGGGCAAGTCGAGCCTTGCCTTCGACACGATCTACGCCGAGGGGCAGCGCCGCTACGTCGAGTCGCTGTCGTCCTACGCGCGCCAGTTCCTCGGGCTGATGGAGAAGCCCGACGTCGACTCGATCGAGGGCCTCTCGCCGGCGATCTCGATCGACCAGAAGACGACCTCGCGCAACCCGCGCTCGACCGTCGGCACGGTGACCGAGATCTACGACTACCTGCGGCTGCTGTGGGCGCGGATCGGCATCCCGCACTGCCCCGAGTGCGGCGAGGAGATCACCGGCCAGACCCAGGAGCAGATCGTCGACCGGCTGATGACGCTCGAGGACGGCACCAAATTCATGGTCATGGCGCCGGTCGTCCGCGGGCGCAAAGGCGAGTACGGGAAATTGCTCGAGCAGATGCGGCTCGAGGGCTACTCGCGGGCCAAGGTCAACGGCGAGCTGCGCCGGCTCGACGAGGAGATCGTCCTCGACAAGAAGTACAAACACGACATCTCGATCGTGGTCGACCGGCTGGTGATGAAAACGGACCTGCGGCGCCGGCTCTCGGAGTCGGTCGAGGCCGCCGCCGGCCTCGCCGCCGGGCTGATCGAAGTCGAGATCGTCGAGGGCTCCCAGAAGGGCGAGACGATGCTCTTCTCCGAGCAGTTCGCCTGCCTCAACTGCGGCACCTCGATCCCCGAGCTGGAGCCGCGGATCTTCTCCTTCAACTCGCCCCACGGCGCCTGCGAGCGCTGCCACGGGCTCGGCTTCCAGCAGGTGATCGACCCCGAACTGGTCGTCCCCGACCCGACCCTGTCGCTGGCCGAGGGCGCCCTGCAGCCCTGGAACCGCGGCATCACCGCCTACTGGCGGCGGCTGATCGCCTCGGTCGCCGAGGAGTACGGCGTCGACGCCGACAAGCCCTGGTCGAAGCTGAAGAAGGCCGAGAAGGAGATCTTCCTCTACGGCACCGGCGAGGAGCGCCACCAGGTCACCTACACCAACCGCTTCGGCCGCCGCCGCTCCTACAAGGTGCGCTTCGAGGGGATCGTCAACAACCTCCAGCGCCGCTACGAAGAGACCGACTCGGAGACCAACCGCGAGCGGATCGAGGGCTACATGGCCGAGCAGCCCTGCCCGCAGTGCCACGGCGCCCGGCTGCGGCCGGAGAGCCTCGCGGTCAAGGTCGGCGGCCTCAGCATCGCCGAGTACAGCGACCTCTCGGCCCGCGCCGCCGCGGAGTGGATCGACGAGCTGGAGATGACCGAGACCGAGCGGGCGATCGCCCGGCTGATCGTGCGCGAGATCGACCGAACGGCTCGCCTTCCTCGACAACGTCGGCATCGGCTACCTCTCGCTGGCCCGCTCGGCCCGCACGCTGTCCGGCGGCGAGGCGCAGCGGATCCGGCTCGCGACCCAGATCGGCTCGAGCCTGGTCGGCGTCATGTACGTCCTCGACGAGCCCTCGATCGGCCTCCACCAGCGCGACAACGAGAAGCTGATCGCGACCCTCGACCGGCTGCGCGACCTCGGCAACACGGTGATCGTGGTCGAGCACGACGAGGGCACGATGATGGCCGCCGACCACCTGGTCGACCTCGGCCCCGGCGCCGGCGAACACGGCGGCCACGTCGTCGCCGCGGGCACCCCGAAGCAGGTCGCCAAGAACCCCGCCTCGCTGACCGGCCAGTACCTCTCCGGCAAGCGCAAGATCGACGTCCCCGAGGAGCGCCGTCAGCCGACTGGCGCCCTGGTCGTCCGCGGCGCCCGCGAACACAACCTCAAGGACGTCGACGTCGCGATCCCGCTCGGCGTCTTCTGCTGCGTCACCGGCGTCTCCGGCTCGGGCAAGTCGACCCTGGTCAACGAGACGCTCTACCACGCGGTCGCCAACCGCCTGCACCAGGCGAAACTGCGCCCCGGCGCCCACGACGGCATCGACGGCCTCTCGCAGATCGACAAGATCATCAACATCGACCAGTCGCCGATCGGCCGCACGCCGCGCTCCAACCCGGCCACCTACACCGGCGTCTTCGACCACATCCGCCAGCTCTTCACCCAGACCCAGGAGGCGCGGGCGCGCGGCTACAAGCCGGGCCGCTTCAGCTTCAACGTCAAGGGCGGCCGCTGCGAGGTCTGCAAAGGCGACGGCCAGATCAAGATCGAGATGCACTTCCTGCCCGACGTCTACGTGCCCTGCGAGCAGTGCCACGGCAAGCGCTACAACCGCGAGACGCTCGAGGTCCGCTTCAAGGGCAAGAACATCGCCGACGTGCTGGAGATGTCGGTCGAGGAGGCGGTCGAGTTCTTCGAGAACGTGCCGAAGATCGCACCGCCGCCTGCGCACCCTGCACGACGTCGGCCTCGACTACATCCGCCTCGGCCAGCCGGCGACGACGCTCTCCGGCGGCGAGGCGCAGCGGATCAAGCTCGCCACCGAGCTCTCCAAAGTCGCCACCGGCGACACCCTCTACATCCTCGACGAGCCGACCACCGGCCTCCACTTCGCCGACGTCGCAGCGCCTGCTCGACGTGCTCGGCCGCCTCGTCGACGCCGGCAACACGGTGGTCGTGATCGAGCACAACCTCGACGTGATCAAGACCGCCGACTGGCTCGATCGACCTCGGCCCCGAGGGCGGCGAAGGGGGCGGCGAGATCGTCGCCACCGGCACCCCGGAGGAGGTCGCCGCGGTCGCGGGCTCCTACACCGGCCGCTTCCTCGCCGAGCTGGTCGAGCCGGCGAAGCCCAGGCGCGCCGCGGCCAAGCGCCTGCCCGTCGCCGCTTGAGCCGGGTCGGACGTCGCGGGTCGGGCAATGGTTAGTTGTCCATGTTCGGAAACTTGCATTGACGTAAGCCACGGGTCAGGGGTAGGGTCGCCGGGAGTTAGGGAAGAAAAGAGGAGGAAGTGATGTCGAAGCAGCTTGAACGAAGAGCGTCTCTGATCGCAGTTGCCGCGCTGGTCGCGATCAGCGGTCGGTGGCGGTTGGCTGCGGCAGCAGCGACGAGCACCAGCGAGCGGTGACCGGCGGCGGCGAAGACGAAGGCGGTGGCGGTGGCGTTTGACGATCGCTCTGCTGCTGCCGGAAAACGAAACGCCGCGCTACGAAACCAACGACAAACCGACTTCGAAAAATCGGTCTCGGAAACAGTGCTCCGGACTGTGAAGTCATCTACTTCAACGCCGGCGGCGACGCCGAAAAGCAGCAGTCGCAGGGCGAAGCGGCGCTGACCAAAGGCGCCGAAGTGCATCGTCCTCGACCCGATGGACTCGAAATCGGCGGCGGCGATCGTCGAAAAAGCCAACGCCCAGGACGTCCCGGTCGTCAGCTACGACCGCCTGATCGAAAACGCGAAGTCGACGCCTACGTCTCCTTCGACAACGAACGGGTCGGCGAACTGCAGGCCGAAACGCTGTCGGAAAAACTGAAAGAAGACGGCAAAGCCAGAGGCCCGATCATCAAGATCAACGGCGACCCGGCCGACCCCAACGCCGCGCTCTTCAAGGCGGGCTCGAACAAAGGGTTCGAAGCAGCAGGCGTCGAAATCGCCAAGGAATACGACACCCCCGGCTGGACGCGCCGAAAACGCCCAGCGCGAGGCCCAGCAGGCGATCACCGCCCTCGGCAACGACGGCTTCTGGGGCATCTACGCCGCCAACGACGACACCGGCGGCGGCGCGATCGCGGCGATGAAAGGCGCCGGGATCAACCCCGAAGAACGGCCGGTCACCGGCCAGGACTCGACCGTCGCGGGGCTGCAGCGGATCCTCGCCGGCCAGCAGTTCATGACGATCTACAAGCCGATCCCCCCGCAGGCGGAAATCGCCGCCGAAATCGCGATCGCGCTTGCCGAAACGGCGAAGAACTGCCGCAGAGCAAAGTCACCGAAGAAATCAACAACGGCAAGGCCGATGTCCCTTCGGCGATCCTGGAACCGGTCGCGGTGGTCAAGGACAACATCAAGGACACGGTGATCAAAGACGGGTTCGTCACCGCCTCGGAACTCTGCAAAGGCGCCTACGCGGCGGCCTGCAAAGAAGCGGGGATCTCGGGCTGAGCATGAGCCCGGCAGCGCCCTCCTCGAGCTGGAGGGAGTCAGCAAGCAATTCGGCCCGGTCCAGGCGTTGGACCGGGTCGACTTCGCCGTCAGCGCCGGCGAGGTCGTGGGCCTCGTCGGCGACAACGGCGCCGGCAAGTCGACGCTGGTCAAGGCGATCGCCGGGATCAACAGCGCCGACGAGCGGCGACGATCCGCTTCGAAGGCCAGGAGGTCTCGATCACGCAAACCCCAGGACGCGACCGACCTGGGGATCGCGACCGTCTACCAGGACCTCGCCCTCTGCGACAACCTCGACGTCGTCGCCAACCTCTTCCTCGGCCGCGAGGAGGTCTCGCCGGGCCCGGCGGCGGTCTCCCGCCAGCTCGACGAGGTGACGATGGAGCACGAGACCGCCGACCTGCTCTCGAACCTGGCGGTGACGATCCCGAGCCTGCGCAGCGAGGTCGGGACCCTCTCCGGCGGCCAGCGCCAGCAGGTGGCCGTCGCCCGCTCGCTGCTCGGCGAGCCGAAAGTCGTGATGCTCGACGAGCCGACCGCGGCGCTCGGCGTGCCGCAGACCAAACAGGTGCTGGCGCTGATCAGACGCCTGCGCGAGCGCGACCTCGGCGTCGTCGTGATCAGCCACAACCTGGTCGACGTCTTCGAGGTCGCCGACCGCATCTTCGTCCTTCGCCTCGGCCGCTCGGCCGGCGACTTCGCCGCCAGCGAAGTCGACCGAGGAGCACGTGGTCGCCGCGATCACCGGGCTCGGCGACGGCCGCGACGAAGCCGAGGAGCAACCGAGCGGAGGAGGAGGGGAGAATGAGCGCGACTCGAGGCGACCGCCGAGCGAGCGAAGGCCGAAGAGCCTGACTCCCGCCCAGGCCCTGCGCCGGCTCGTCCAGGGAGACCTCTCCTCGGTCCGGGTGGTCCTCGGCCTGGTCGTGATCGCGATCATCTTCCAGGTCCAGGAAAACCGCTTCCTCTCGGCCGAGAACCTGACCAACCTGATGCTGCAGATCACCACGATCGGGCTGATCTCGGTCGGCATCGTCTACGTCCTGCTGCTCGGGGAGATCGACCTCTCGGTCGGCGCCGTCAGCGGGCTCTCGGCGGCGGTGATGGCGGTGCTGAACGTCAAACACGGCTGGAACCCCTACCTGGCGATCGCCGCCGCGGTCGCGGTCGGCTGCCGCGATCGGCTTCCCCCAGGGCTCGCTGTTCAGCCGCTTCGTCGTCCCCTCCTTCGTCGTCACCCTGGCCGGGCTCTTAGCCTGGGAAGGGGCGCTGTTGCAGGTGCTGGGCAAGACCGGGTCGCTGAACGTCACCGACCCGAAGATCACCGGCCTCGCCAACATCTTCTACTCCGACACGGTCGGCTGGATCTTCGCGGCGGTCGATCATCGCCGCCTACGGCGCGGTGCTCGCGATCGGCTACCGACAAACGGGTCGCCGCCGGGCTTGCGCGACAGCAGCCCGCTGGCGCTGATCGTCCGCTTCGTCTTCCTCTCGGCCCTGGTCGATCGGCGCCGTCGCGATCCTCAACTCCGACCGCGGCGTGCCGCTGGCGGTGATGATCCTGCTCGGCTTCGTGGTCGGGATGGAGTACGTGGCCAAGCAGACCGACCTTCGGCCGCCACGTCTTCGCCGTCGGCGGCAACGCCGAGGCGGCGCGCCGGGCCGGCATCCGCGTCAACGGGGTGCGGGTCGCGGTCTTCACGATCTCCGGCTCGATGGCGGCGATCGGCGGCATCATGGCCGCCTCGCGCCTCTTCGCCGTCAACCAGAACTCCGGCGGCAACGAACTGCTGCTGCTGGCGATCGCCGGCCCGGTGATCGCCGGCACCAGCCTCTTCGGCGGCCGCGGCTCGGTCTGGACCGCCCTGCTCGGTGCCCTGGTGATCGGCTCGATCTCCAACGGCATGGACCTGCTCTCGCTCTCCTCGCGCGGTCAAACTGATGGTCACCGGCGGCGTCCTGCTGCTGGCGGTCCTGGTCGACGCGGTCGCCAGCAACCAGCGCCAGACCTCGGGCCGCGTCTAGCGCCCGCCGAACGAGCGGAGCGAGGCGCCGATGGCGCCGCCGAGGTCGCCGAGCGAGGCGACCCGGACCGCGGGCAGCGTTCGTCGAGGAAGAGGTGCTTGCGCATCTCCTCCATCAGCGGCTCCATGTAGCGCTCGCCGAAGCGGATGCCGAGGCCGCCGCCGATGATGATCGCCTCCGGGTCGATCAGGTTGACCGCCGAGGCGACGCCGGTGCCGAGCGCCTCGATCGCGCGGTCGATCAGGTCGCTCGGCGAGCTTGTCGCCGTGGTCGAGCGCGCGCTCCCAGATGCCGCTGGTCAGGCGCGGTTTGTCGTGCTTCTCCATCAGCTTGAAGAGGTCGGTCTTGTCGCCCTCTTCGTGCTGGCGCCGGGCCTCGGCTTCCATCGCCGAGCGGCCCGCGTAGGCCTCCATGCAGCCCTTGCGCCCGCAGGGGCACTTGGCGCCGCCGCGCTTGACGACCATGTGGCCGATCTCGCCGGCGGCGCCGCGGCCGAGCCACGGCTTGCCGTCGAGGACCAGGCCGCCGCCGACGCCGGTGCCCCAGAAGACGCCGATCAGGCTCTGGAACTCGCGGCCGGCGCCGAGGTGGAACTCGGCCTCGGTCGCGACCTGGACGTCGTTGCCGACCCGCACCTCGGTCCCGAGCGCCTTTTCGAGGTTCTCGCCGAGCGGGAAGCTGCCTTCCCAGTCGGGCAGGTTCTTGGCCGATGGAGACGACGCCGGTCTTCTCGTCGGCGTCGCCGGGGGAGCCGACCCCGACGCCCTGCAGCGCTCGCCGGCTCGACCTCCGGCCGCCTGCGCCGCCTCGCGCAGCGCCTCGGCCATCTGCTCGGCGACGTCGGCCGGGCCGCCGTCGGTCGGCGTCGGCCGCCGCGCCTCGCCCAGCACCTCGCCGCCGGCATCGACGATCGCGGTCTGGATCTTGGTGCCGCCGAGGTCGATGCCGCCGCGCAGGTCAGTCATCGCCGCGGCAGTCTATGCCGACGCCGACGTGCCGGTCGTCTGGACAGTAGGTGGCGTGGCCGATGGCAGCGGGGCTGGAGGATCTGGTGGGCGAAGCGGCGCTGGTACGAGCGCAACCACCGGCTGCCTGCGGCGCTGGCGGATCGACCGCCACGCCGCCCGCGGCGGCTTCTTCGTCCGCCACCCGGTCGAGGGCGAGATGCTCGAGGCGCTCGACGAGGGCCGGCTGCGGATCGGCGAAGGGACCCTGCTCGAGCCCGGCTGCTGGCTGACCCTGGCGCCCGGAGGCCGAGATCGAGATCGGCGCCGGCTGCTTCCTCAACCGCGGCACGATGATCGCCGCCCAGGGGAGGGTCACGATCGGCGACCACATGATGTTCGCCAACGGCTGCTTCGTCGGCGACGCCGAGCACCGCTACGACGACCCCGAGCTGCCGATCACCTGGCAGGGCTTCACCTCGCAAGGGCCCGGTCGAGATCGGCGCCAACTGCTGGTTCGGCGTCAACTGCGCGGTGACCAGCGGGGTCAGCGTCGGCGAGCGCTGCGTGGTCGGCGCCAACTCGGTCGTCACCCGCGACCTGCCGCCGGGCACGATCGCCGCCGGCGCCCCGGCGAAGCCGATCCGGCCGATCGACTTCGCCGCGCCCGGTGACGAGCGCCTGAGGCGCTAGGCGCTGTGTCTCGACGCTCTTCTCCACGACCGACTTCTCGCTCGGCTCGTCAGTGCCGCCGATGCTGCCTTTGAACTCGCGGATCCCCTTGCCGAGCGAGTGCCCGAGGTCGGGCAGCTTTTTCGGCCCGAAGACGACGAGCGCGATGACGAGGACGATCCCGATCTCGAGTGGTCCGATGTTGGGCATGGTGTCCTTTCGTCGTCCTTCGCCGTCTGGTTAGACGAGGAAGCCGGTGCCTTCGACGGCCTTGAGGACTTCGGCAGCGGTTGCGGTTGTCGAAGGCCCCTTTCGGCGAGATGTTTGCCGGGGTCGGCTTCACCAGCAGACCGGCGACCGACGCGTGACGCGCCTCGACCGCCCAGATCGAGAGCGCGGCGGAGATGTAGGCCGGGCTGCTGATGTTCAGCGCCTGGCCGCAGTAGGCCTTGACGCCGGTGTTCTCCAGCGCCACGGCGGTCTTGATGAAGCCATCGCGGCTGCTGGTGGCGGCGCCGAAGTCGACCTTCGGGGCCGCCGACGGCCTTGCTGCCGAGCGCCTTCTTGAGGAACGCGACGTGGGCGTTCTCGTCGGCCGTCGTCTGCTTCAGGAACGCCGCTCCTGGGCGGCTTGAGGAACGATTCCTTGTTCTTGGCGGTCGCCTCGTTGTAGAAGGCGGCCTCCAGGTACTCCAGGGTGAGGGCGTAGTTGAGGATGCCGATGTCGCCCTTGCCGAAGCTGGCGGGCGGTCGGCCCTTGCCCGGCGGCCATCGCGCCGGCCGGGGTGAGGGCGGCGAGCAGGGCGCCGCCGCCCATCACCGCGCCGCCGCGCGAGGCCGGCCTTCTTCAGGAAGCCGCGGCGGCTGTCGCCCTCGTCGAGCGCCTCGACCGCTTCGTGTGCGGCCTCGGCGGAGCGCTCGCCGCTGTCGATCTGGGCGAGCTCGTTCTCGGAACTCATCGGATTCCTCCTGGGTTGGGGGGGTTGGTTTCCCCTCGTTGCGGTCTGGAGGCGCAGGTCAGATCAATTTTCGACGCGGTTTTCTAGCTGTCGACCCGGAGTGGGCCGCGAGGCTGCCTATAATCGTCGGACGATCGATGAACGGCCGTGACCCCGAGGGCATGGACCTGATGAATCTGGATCTCCTCACCGGCGACACCCCCCACCAGGATGCGGCCGCGCGCGTACTTCGCGCCATGGCCGAGCTGCGCGCCGCGCTGGCGCCGGCCGCGCCGGGCAGGGCCGACGATCGGCCTCGTGCCGACGATGGGCTTCCTCCACGAGGGCCACGTCTCGCTGCTGCGCGCCGCCCGCGCCGAGTGCGACCTGGTCGTGATGAGCCTCTTCGTCAACCCGACCCAGTTCGGGCCCGGCGAGGACCTCGACCGCTACCCGCGCGACGAGGAGCGCGACCTGCGGCTGGCCGGCGAGGCCGGCGTCGACCTCGTCTTCGCCCCCGCCGTCGCCGAGATCTACCCCGACGGCTTCGCCACCGCGGTCGAGGTCGGCGGCCGCCTCGACCGCGGTCCTCGACGGCGACCCCGGCCGCCGCGGCCCCGAGCCACTTCCGCGGCGTCACCACGATCGTCGCCAAGCTCTTCAACATCGTCGGCCCCGACGTCGCCTACTTCGGCCAGAAGGACGCCCAGCAGGCGGCGGTGATCAGGCGGATGGTGCGCGACCTCGACTTCCCGCTGCGGATCGAGGTGATGCCGACCGTGCGCGAGGACGACGGCCTGGCGATGAGCTCGCGCAACGTCTACCTCGAGCCCGCCGACCGCGCGCCGCGCCGTCGCCGCTCTCGCGCGCCCTCGCCGCCGCCGAGCGCAGGCCCGCGCCGGCTCGCTCGGCGCCGGCCTCGAGGCCGCCCGGCCGCGAGCTCGCCGCCGCCGCGATCGAGCCCGAGTACCTCGAGGCCCGCGACGCCGAGACCCTCGAGCCGGTCGCCGAGCTGGACGGCCGCCCGGTCCTGATCGCCGTCGCCGCCCAGGTCGGCGCCGCCCGCCTGATCGACAACGTCCTGATCGCACCCGCAGCCACCGATCGAGAAGGGGAGCAACGTGCAGAGGCAGATGCTGAAGTCGAAGATCCACCGCGCGACGGTGACCGACTGCGACGTCGACTACATCGGCAGCATCACGATCGACACCGAGCTGATGGCCGGCGCCGACCTGATCACCAACGAGCAGGTCCACGTCTGGGACGTCGACAACGGCGCAGCGCTTCGTCACCTACGTGATCGACGGCGAGCCCGGCTCCGGGACGATGCAGGTGAACGGCGCCGCCGCCCACCTGGTCGAGCCCGGCCACAAGATCATCGTCGCCTCTTTCGGCGCCTACGACGAGGCCGACCTGGAGCGCTACGCGCCGGTCGTCGTCCACGTCGACGACGACAACCGACCGATCGCCATCGACAGCCGCCCGGAGGTGCTGGTCTCATGAGCTCCGGAGTCCGTTCCCACACCGTGCCCGCCGGCCGACCGCGTCGCGATGAGCCTGCCGCGGCTCGACGAGATGAAGGAGAACGGCGAGCCGATCGTGATGGTCACCGCCTACGACTACCCCTCGGCGACGGTCGCCGAGGCGGCCGGCGTCGACCTCGTCCTGGTCGGCGACTCGGCCGCCAACGTGGTGCTCGGCTACGACCGCACCGAGCTGGTCTCGATGGAGGAGATGATCGTCCTCGGCAAAGCGGTCCGCCGCGGCCTGAAGACGCCGCTGATGATCGGCGACATGCCGATGGGCAGCTACGAGGCGAGCAACGAGCTGGCGATCCTGAGCGCCCAGCGGCTGGTCAAGGAGACCGGCTGCCAGGCGGTCAAGCTCGAGGCGGGCGGCGTCTCGGTCGAGCGGGCGCCGGGCGATCGTCCGCGCCGGCATCCCGGTGATGGGCCACCTCGGCCTCACCCCGCAGACGGCGACCGCGCTCGGCGGCTACAAAGCCCAGGGCAAGACGGCGAGGGCGCGCGATCCAGATGCTGCGAGGACGCCCTGGCGCTGCAGTCGGCCGGCTGCTTCGCGATCGTCTTCGAGGCGGTCCCGGCGGAGATCACCGCGACGATCGTCGCCAAGCTCGACATCCCCACGATCGGGATCGGCGCCGGCCCGGCGACCTCCGGCCAGGTGCTCGTCTTCCACGACCTGCTCGGCATCACCACCGGCCACATGGCGAAGTTCGTCAAGCGCTACGCCGACGTCCACGAGGAGATGGTCGCCGCGGTCGGCCGCTACGCCGACGAGGTCCGCGGCGGCTCTTCCCCGGCCCCGAGCACGCCTACGCGATCGAACCGGCCGAGCTGCCGACTTCCGCCGCCACCTCGACCAGGAGAGCCTCGCCTCGGCCAAGGCGTGGGAGTGGGAGCCGCTGAGCTGAGCCAGCGCCAGCATCCTGGCGCAGGCACCACCCCGCAGCCTCGAGGGCACAGGCGTTCGCTGCGGCGCTGGCACGGAGTCCGCAGGTTCTCGAAGAGGTCGCTGCGGCAGAGCACCGCGGAGAATCCGGAGCCGGTCAGCGGCAGTGAGCCGAGGCCCGGCAAGCGCATCGCCAGCGAGCCGGACCAGCTGCTCTCCTCGCCCTCCTGGACCAGCTCGGCCACCCCTTCGAAGGGCTTGGGGAAGGCGATGCGGGCTCGCGCCGGCAGCTTGCCCGGAGGGCTGAGCACCATCTCCCTGTCGCCGCCGGTGCCGAGCACGTAGCGGGAGATCCAGATCCCTTCGCGGTGCTCGACGACGGCGCCGCCGAAGGCGATCCCGCCCAGCAGCAGCCCGGCGGCGGGACCCGGTTCGGTCAGTTCGAACTGGACCGCGCTGAGGTAGGCGTGACGGCCGTCGAGCGCGCCGCCGGCGGTAAGGGTCCGCAGATGAATCGACCCGCCGAGGCCGCCGGAGCCACTGGAGCCGCCGGGATCGCCGCGCCCCGGGCCGCCCAGCTCGAAGCTGCAGACACGGCGGTAGGTGCGCAGCAGCCAGCCCCTGGCGGAGTCGGTCTCGATCCTGGCGAACCCGCGCTCGCCGCGGAAGTCGATCGAGCCGCGGGCTACTCCGACCTCGCGCTGAGGTTTGCGGCCGTGGCAGGTCCAGGGCGCGGAGGGGTTTTCGAACCCGTTGCCCGCGCCGGACCGCGAAGGTCGGGGCTTCAACGGCGTGCCGGCGAAGCGCAGGGAGATCGCGCCGAACATGCCGAAGTCGGCCTCGATCCGGTGCCGGTTGACCCGGCCGGTGGTCGTGTAGGTGGTCCGGGTGCCGCCCTTGTCGAAGCTGAGGCTGACCTGCCGGTGGCCGGCCGTTTCGATCGTCGCCAGGAAGCCATGGCTCGCCGGCGCCTGGATCGCCAGGCTCAGGCTCCGCTGCTGGACCTGGCGGAACGGCTTCGCGCCGGCAAGGGCCGGAAGCGCCAGCAACAGGACCAGCGCGGCGAGGGTGAGAAGGGGACGGGACGCTCTGATCGGGTCAGAGTAATCGAGGTCACCGGAGCGAGATTTCGATGTAAAAGCGGCGTCGGCCCCTGGACAAACAGGGCCGACGCCGCAACCGATTAAGCGGTCTTCGAGACTGAGATGGCGGGAATGGTGCTCTCCCTGGCGGCAATCCGCATGCGGCTCACCCCCTCCCTCCGTTAAGCGTGGTTGTCGGCGGTGCGACCTACCGAAATGCTGGAGGGGATTCCACCAATTGATTCGATTGGCTCATAAAGTCGCTTTAACGGTCAAGATTCCGTCTACGATGGGTCTATCTGGACCAATTCGAGGATGAAGGGAATTTTTGATGGCAACCGCAAACCAGACGAAGGCACCGGACTCAACGGTGGGAGCGGTTGTCGCTCACCCACTCCGCAGCAGATGTCTGACGCTTTTGGCAGAACGCACCGCCAGTCCCGCTGAGCTTTCAGTCGAGCTTGGGGAGAATCTTGGGAACGTCAGCTACCACGTCCGCAAGCTCTGGAAGGCGGGCATGGTCGAAATCGTCGAAGAAAAACCAGTGCGCGGCGCGATGGAGCATTTCTACAGAGCCAATGTCCGGCCGATGCTTACGGAAGAGGACATCGCCGCTCTCTCTATCCAGGACCGCCAGGTTCACGCCCGAGAGGCAATTGTCCTCCTTGCGGCCGATGCAACCGACGCGCTGGAGGCGGAGACGCTCTGCGCCAGGGCCGATTATCACGTGAGCAGAGTTCCTATGCGTGTGGACGAGGATGGTTGGAAGGAACTGCAGGAGCTGCATAGGTCCACGCTGGAGCGGATCTTTGAGATCCAGACGGCAAGTGCCGAGCGCCTCGGCGGAACAGACGAAATCGGTTTCCCGGTCGTCGCCTTCAACACTGTGTTCGAGAAGCCGGAGCGTCCGAAGGCGGAGTAGCGCCTGGGATCGCCTCGATGCACGAAGATAGGCGCACGGTGCCTATCTACGAGTTCGAGTGCGAGGAGTGCGGGGCTCGCTTCGAGGAGCTGGTCGCCGCGGGCGCGAGCCCGCCGCCCTGTGCGGCCTGCGGCTCGGCGCGGACGCGGCGGCTGATCTCGAACGTCTCGCCGCCGGGGCGCCAGCCCCGCGGTGCCGCGGTGCGCTCCGACGAATCGCGGCGCCGCGATCGCGAAGCGGCGCGCACGGACCGGATCACCGAGTCGCGGAAGCGGCGGGCTGCGGGGGAGAAGCCGTGAGCGGCGAGCGCCGAGGAGCGCCGCGAGCAGCTGGTCGCGCTCTACCGCGAGGTCTCCGACCTGCACCAAATGCCCCCTGCACGAGACCCGCGCCAAGACCGTCTTCGGGGCCGGCAACGCCGACGCCGAGCTGATGTTCGTCGGCGAGGCGCCGGGGGCCGAAGAGGACCGCCAGGGGCTGCCCTTCGTCGGCCGCGCCGGCCAGCTGCTGAACCAGCTGCTGGAAGAGATCGGGCTCACGCGCGAGAACGTCTTCATCGCCAACGTCCTCAAGTCGCGCCCGCCCGGCAACCGCGACCCGCAGCCGCTGGAGATCGCCGCCTGCGAGCCCTACCTGTTCGAGCAGGTGCGGCTGATCGAGCCGCGGGTCGTCTGCACGCTCGGCAACTTCGCGACCAAGCTGCTGAGCGGCAGCCCGACCGGGATCACCAAGGTGCGCGGCACGCCGCAGGTCCACGAGCTCGGCGGCCGCACCGTCTTCCTGCTGCCGCTGCTGCACCCGGCCGCGGCGCTGCGCACGCCGGCGATGAAGGAAACGCTGCGGGGCGACTTCGCGACGATCCCGGCGCTGCTCGAGCGGGCCGCCGCCGGCGCCGGTCCCGAGCGCCGAGGAGATCGCCGAGCTGGAGCGCGAGGGCGGCTCGACCCCGCCGCCGCCCGAGCGACCAGCTGGACATGCTGGGCTGACCGTGGAGCGGGTCCGGAGCAACTCGGCGGCGGAGACCGAAGCGCTCGGGGCGCGGGTCGCCGACCGCTTGCGCCCCGGCGACGTCGTCGTCCTCTCCGGCGAGGTCGGGGCCGGGAAGACGACGCTGATCCGCGGCGCCTGCCGGGCCCTGGGGATCGAGGGGCCGATCACCTCGCCGACCTTCACGATCGGCCAGCGCTACCGCGGCGGCCGCCTGCCGGTCTCCCACCTCGATCTCTACCGGCTGCGGAGCCTGGAGGGGGAGGACCCGGCGCTGATCGACGACTACCTCGGCGCCGACGGAGTCGCCTTCGTCGAGTGGCCGGCGGCGGGGGCGGGGGAGCTGGGCCGGCCGGCGCTGGCGATCCGCCTGCGCCACGAGGACGAGCGCTCGCGGCTGGTCGAGATCGACTGGTAGGGAATCCGCACCCGCCGGGGCGCCGCTCCTACCGGGCGTAGGCGGTGTTCCGATAGCGAACGCAACTTGTAGCATCGGCGTTCCCCGAACTCGATCCACGAAGGGAAGGACCCAATGAAGGGACTGAAAGCGCTCGCAGCGGTGTTCGTCGTCACCGGGCTGCTGGCGAGTGCCGTGCCCGCATCTGCCGATGCGGCGGCGTACAAGCACTACGTCGGCTGCGGGATCTCCCGCAACGCCACTCCCTCGCACAAGTGCCCGGCGGGCAGCAAGAAGGGTGCCTTCTTCAAAAGCACGCAGGGGGATGTCGCCTACACGGTCTGCGTCAAGTTCCCGAGCGGGAAAAACCTCTGCGCCCAGGCTCAGGAAGCCAAACAGGGGACGCTCTACGTGAACAAGATCACCTCGACGATCCCCGGGCTGCACACGGTCTCCTGGTTCGTCAAGGGCAAGAAGGTCGGGAGCTACGTCTTCCGCGTCACCTGAGGCCGGCGCCGTTCTGGTCGCCGTCGGCTTCGACACCGCCAGCGCCGACACCGCCGCCTGCGCCTGGCGCGACGGCGAGGTTCTGCACGAGTCGCTGCTGGGGCTCTCCGCCGAGGGGAGGCCCCGGCACGCGACCGGCCTGCTGGCCGAGGTCGAGGCCGCGGCCACGGCGGCCGGCGGCTGGGCGGAGGTCGACCTGATCGCGGTCGGGCTCGGCCCCGGCTCGTTCACCGGCGTGCGGGTGGGGGTGGCCACCGCGCAGGGGCTGGGGGCCAGCCTCGGCCTGCCCGCCCGGGGGGTCTGCACGCTCGACGCCCTCGGGCTCGGCATCGGCTCGCGACCCGGCGCCGAGGGGCGGCGGCTGGCGGTCCTCGACGGTTTCCGCGGCGAGGTCTTCGCGGCCCTCTACGAGGCCGACGGGGAAAGGGTCTGGGAGCCCGCCGTGTACAGGCCCGAGCAACTGGCCGAGCGGGTCGCCGAGTTGGAAGCCCCGCCGTCGACGGCCGGCTCGGGGGCGGTACGATTTCGGGACGAGTTGAGCAAGAACGGCGTCCGGATCCCGGACGACGCCGACCCCGTCCACCGGGTTGCCGCGCGGCACGTCTGCGCGATCGCCGCGGCAGGGGCGGGCGGCGAGCCGGGACAGCTCGCACCGATCTATCTCAGACCCCCCGATGCGGAGCGGTGGCGTGAGCGAGACCCTTTCCCGACAGCCGAGTGACCTGACCGCCGAGGTCCGGGTGCGCCGGCTCGCCTACAGCGACCTGCCGGCGGTGATCGCGATCGAGCGGCGCTCGTTCCCGACCCCGTGGTCGCTGGCGATGTTCGTGCTCGAGCTCTCCAAGCCAGCGGGGATCTGCCTCGCCGCCCACAACGGCGAGGAGCTGCTCGGCTACGTGGTCTGCTCCCGCTACGACCAGGTCTGGCACCTGATGAACATCGCCGTCTCTCCCGACCACCGCCGCGGCGGGGTCGCCGGACAGTTGCTGCGGCGGCTCTTCGAGGAGGCCCGCGGGGTGCTGCCGTTCACGCTCGAGGTCCGCGTCTCCAATGCCGGCGCGATCGCCATGTACGAACGCTTCGGCTTCCGCTCCGCCGGTGTGCGTCCCCGCTACTACCACGACAACGGCGAGGACGCGCTGATCATGTGGCTGGACTGAGCGCACCTTGATCCTGGCGATCGAGACCTCCTGCGACGACACCTGCGCCGCCGTCCTCGACGGCGGGCGCATCCTCAGCAACGTGATCTCCTCGCAGGCCGCCGCGCACGAGGGCTTCGGCGGGGTCGTCCCCGAGGTCGCCTCGCGCCACCACCTGGAGCTGGCGCCGCCGGTGGTCAGCGCGGCGCTCGCCGAGGCCGGGGTCGGCCTGGGCGAGATCGAGGCGGTCGCGGTCACCGCCGGGCCGGGGCTGATCGGCGCCCTCCTGGTCGGCGTCAGCACCGCCAAGGCGATCGCCGCCGGGCGGCGGCTGCCGCTGATCCCGGTCGATCATCTGCAGGGACACGTCGCCGCCAACTTCCTCGAGCCCGAGCCGCTGGAGCCGCCCTTCCTCTGTCTGGTCGCCAGCGGCGGCCACACGCTGCTGGCCGCGGTCCGCGAGCACGGCTCCTACGAGCTGCTCGGCCAGACCCTCGACGACGCCGCCGGCGAGGCCTTCGACAAGTCGGCGCGCCTGCTCGGGCTCGGCTATCCCGGCGGCCCGGCGCTGGAAAGGGAGGCCCGGGACGGCGATCCCGAGGGCTTCGAGATGCCGGTCGCGATGGCCCGCGACCCCGGCCTCGACTTCAGCTTCAGCGGCCTCAAGACGGCGCTCGTCTACCGCTGCCGCGAACTCGGCCCGGAGGGGGTGGCGGCGCGGCGTGCCGACCTCGCCGCCTCCTTCCAGGCGGCGGTCGTCGGCCAGCTGACCTCGAAGCTGCGGCGGGCCCTGCGCCGCGGCGACTGGGAGGCGGTCGCGCTGGGCGGCGGCGTCGCCGCCAACGGCCCCCTGCGCGAGGCGGTCGCCCGGCTCTGCGAGGAGCACGGCGTGCGGCTGAAGCTGGTCCCGATCGCGCTCTGCACCGACAACGCCGCGATGATCGGCTCGGCCGCCCGCTACGCGACCCCGATCGCCTACCCGGACTACCTCGGCTTCGACGCCTTCGCGACCGGCGAACGCGCCGCATGACCGACGTCGTCGTCTATTCCCGGCCCGGCTGCCACCTCTGCGAGGAGGCGATCGGGGCGCTGGTCCGCCTGCACGGGGAGGGCTACCGGTTCACCCTGCACGAGGTCGACATCGAGAGCGACGAGCTGCTGCTGCGGCGCCATCTCGAGCGCATCCCGGTCGTCGAGGTCGGCGGAATCGTCGCCTCCGAGCTGGTCCTCGACGAGGCGGCCGTGCGGGCCAGGCTCGATACTGTGGGGGCATGGTCGACGTGATCGAGGAGTTGGGGGCCGCCGAGCCCGCGCCGGTCGGCGGCGATCGGCTCTCGCTGGGCGTCGCCGCCCGGCTCTCGCGCTACCTCCAGGTCCTCACCCAGGCGCGGAAGATGGGCCGCGAGACGATCTCCTCGCAGGAACTCTCCGAGTACACGCACGTCAACCCGACCCAGATCCGCCGCGACCTCTCCGGCTTCGGCAAGTTCGGCAAGCGCGGCGTCGGCTACAACATCGAGTCGCTGCTGGCGGAGATCCGCAAGATCCTCCAGACCTCGGGCCAGCACAACATCGCCCTCTTCGGCGCCGGCAACCTCGGCCAGGCGATCGCCAACTCGCCGATCTTCGCCGACCACGGGTTCCAGGTCGTCGCCGTCTTCGACACCGACCCGGCCGTCGTCGGCGGCGCGATCGGCGAGCTGGCGGTCCGCGAGCTCGATGACCTGCGGGCGGCGGTCGCCGAGGAGGAGATCGTCGTCGGGGTTCTGGCGGTGCCGGCCGAGGCCGCCCAGGAGGTCGCCGACCGCCTCGTCGAGGCCGGGGTGAAGATCATCTTCAACTACTCCGAGCAGCTGCTGCAGGTGCCGCCAGAGGTGACGGTCCACACCTCCAGCCCGGCCGTCGACCTGCTGTTCGCGCTCTACTTCTACCTCGCCTAGCGACTTGTCACTGGACCTCGACCTCGCCCGCGAGAGATTCGAGTCCTCGACCGACTTCACGATCGGCCTCGAGGAGGAGTTCGCGATCCTCGACCCGGCGACCCTGGAGCTGGCCCACCGCTTCGAGGACGTCTACGCCGCCTGCGAGAGGGACGAGGTGCTGGCCGAGGCCGCGGCCGGCGAGCTGATCGCCTCCGAGGTCGAGATCCGCTCCGGGCGGGCCGAGAGCATGGCCGAGGCGATCGCCCTGCAGACCGAGCGGCGCTCGCGCCTCTTCGCCCTGGTCGCGGATCTGGGGCTGGCCCTGGGCTCGATGGGCACCCACCCCTGGGCTGGCTACCTCGACCAGCGGATCATCGACACCCCGCACTACAACCGCCTGCGAGCGGAACTCGGCTACGTCGCCCAGCGCAACAACACCTGGAGCCTGCACGTGCACATGGGCGTGCGCGGGGCGGACCGGGCGATCGCCGTCTGCGACTCGCTGCGCGAGCTGCTGCCGCTGCTGCTCGCGGTCTCCGCCAACTCTCCCTTCCTCGACCGCCGCGACAGCGGCCTGCACACGGTCCGCACGGAGATCTTCACCCGCACCTTCCCCCGCTGCGGGGTGCCGTCGCCGTTCGGCGATTGGCGGCGCTACGCCGACTTCATCGGCACCCTGCAGCGCACCAACACGGTGGTCGAGGCGACCCAGCTCTGGTGGAGCGTGCGCCCTCACCACAGCTTCGGCACGGTCGAGGTGCGGATCTGCGACGCCCAGAGCAGGGGGGAGGAGTCGTTCGGGCTGGCCGCTCTGATCGCCGCCTGCATCGCCCAGACCGCGCTCGACTACGACGAGTTCGGATACGAAGGGCGCGGCGCTCCCCTGGCCGACCGCGAGATCGAGGAGAACCTCTGGCGGGCGATCCGGCACGGCGCCGGGGGCAAGATGATCGACTTCCGCGCCGGGGCCGAGGTCGAGACCCGGGCCCTGCTCGACTCGATCCTCGAGTGGACCGAGCCGGCCCGGACCCAGCTCGGCATCGACCCGCGCCTGCCCGAGCGCAACGGCGCCGAGCGCGCCCGCGAGGCGCTGGCCGGGGGGGCCTCGATCGAGCAGATCTATCGCGAGACGGTGGCCGAGACGCGGCGCACCTACGCCGGGGCCGGGCAGCCGGCCGAGCCCGCCTGATCCGGGGCGGCTCTCGCGGAAACGACGAGCCAGGGCAGCCGTAAGGCGAAAACGCCGTCGGCGTCTATAGACTCCCGCGCCGCTAAATCCACCGGAGGAAATGAACTTGACCGACTTTTTGACCGACTACGGCGTGGTCGTCGCACTTGTCTGCGCGGCGGCTGCTGTGGCATACGGACTCATCGTCACCCAGCGACTGCTCGCGAAGTCGCCCGGGAACGAGCGCATGCAGGAAATCTCGGGTGCCGTGCAGGAGGGTGCACAGGCATACCTGAACCGCCAATACACGATCATCGCCGCTGTCGCGGTGCCGCTTGCCGTTCTGCTGCTCGTTCTGCAGAACTGGGAGACGGCCGTAGGCTTCGTGATCGGCGCGGTCCTGTCCGGCGCCACCGGCTTCATCGGGATGAACGTCTCGGTGCGGGCCAACTCGCGCGTCGCCGAGGCCGCCCGCGGCGGGGTCCCGCCGGCGCTCGACGTCGCCTTCAAGGGCGGCTCGGTCACCGGTCTGCTCGTCGTCGGCCTGGCGCTGCTCGGCGTCGCCGGCTACTACGGCTTCCTGGTCCTGATCGACCTGACCGACAAGGAGGCCGTTGACGCACTGATCGGTCTCGGCTTCGGTGGCTCGCTGATCTCCGTCTTCGCCCGGCTGGGCGGTGGCATCTTCACCAAGGCCGCCGACGTCGGTGCCGACCTGGTCGGCAAGGTCGAGGCGGGGATCCCCGAGGACGACCCTCGCAACCCGGCCGTGATCGCGGACAACGTCGGCGACAACGTCGGCGACTGCGCCGGCATGGCCGCGGACCTGTTCGAGACTTACGCGGTCACCACGGTCGCCGTGATGCTGCTCGGCGTTCTCACTTTCCCCGACTTCGCCCGCGAGGTCGCGATCTACCCGCTGGTCATCGGCGGCATCGCGATCATCGCCTCGATCGTCGGGGCGCTCGTCGTGCGGACCAAAACCGACCGGGTCGAGGGCGCTCTGTACCGGGGAGTGATCCTCGCGGGGCTGATCTCGATCGCGGCCTTCTACCCGATCACCGACTGGTTGATGAGCGAACCGCTCCAGTTTGGCTTCGGCGAAGCGGCGGCCGATGTGGTCAGCGTCACCGACCTCTGGCTCTGCGGCGTGATCGGCATCGCGGTCACCGCGCTGCTCTTCGTGATCACCGAATTTTATACCTCGACCCGTTTCCGGCCGGTCAAGTCGATCGCCAAGGCGTCGGAGACCGGGCACGCGACCAACATCATCCAGGGCCTCGCTCAGGGCTTCCAGTCGACGGCCGCTCCGGCTCTCGTCATCGCCCTGGCGATCCTCGGCGCCAACGAGCTGGCGGGCATCTACGGCATCGGCATCGCCGTGATGGCTCAGCTCTCGCTCTGCGGCCTGATCGTTGCGCTGGACGCCTTCGGGCCGATCACCGACAACGCCGGTGGCATCGCCGAGATGGCGGAGCTGCCGGAGGACGTCCGCAACGTCACCGACCCGCTCGACGCGGTCGGCAACACGACCAAGGCGGTCACCAAGGGTTACGCGATCGGCTCGGCGGCACTGGCTGCGCTGGTGTTGTTCGCGGCCTTCAAGAGCGAGCTCGCGGACGAGGCCCCAGCCGGCTTCGACCTCAACGGGCTGTTCAACCTGACCAGCCCCGACGTGCTGATCGGGCTGATCATCGGCGGCATGATGGTCTATCTGTTCTCGGCCCTGGCGATCGAGGCGGTCGGCCGTGCCGGCGGTCAGGTCGTCGAGCAGGTCCGTAAACAGTTCAAAGAGCATCCCGGGATCATGGACGGGACCGAAAAACCCGAGTACGGGGAAACGGTCAGCATCGTCACCCTGGCGGCGCAGAAGGAGATGATCGCGCCGGCTCTGATCCCGATCGTGGTACCGGTCATCGTCGGCCTGCTCAGCGTCGACGCGCTCGGCGGCCTGCTGATCGGCGTGATCGTCGTCGGCCTCTTCGCCGCGATCTCGATGACCGCCGGCGGCGGTGCCTGGGACAACGCGAAGAAGCTGATCGAGGACGGGGCGCACGGCGGCAAAGGCTCGCCGGCCCACGAAGCTTCGGTGACCGGCGACACCGTCGGCGATCCCTACAAGGACACGGCCGGCCCGGCGATCAACCCGATGATCAAGGTCGCGAACATCGTCGCGATCCTGATCATCCCGATCGTCCACTTCTAAAGGGTTCGAGCGGGGAGGGGGCGGTACCCCTCCCCGCTCAACTTTTTCGGGATCGGGAGTAGGGCCGTCCGGGTTGGGCGGCGGCGAAAAAGTACAAGCCGCTCCGGAGGGGTCCCGCCCCCTCCCCGACGGAGCGCTTCGCGTGGACGAGCGGATCGGCGCCTGCCGCGGGATTCCGCGGCTTCCGGATGCACTTGTCGCCCAGAGGGCGACAAGTGCAGACCTCCAGTGACCTAGCAGTGGGCGAGGGAGTTGGCATAGAAGCGGAGGTAGGCGGGGAAGTGGGCATCCCAGTAGGCGCTGTCGTGGCCGCCGGGCCAGACGTGGGCGGTGAGGTCGGCGTCGCCGGTGCGCAGCGCGGTGACGAACGCTTCGTTGCCGGGGACGAACCAATCTTCGTCGCCGTAGTCGTTCCAGATCGGCGTTTTGCCGAACGCGTGCGGATCGCTCTGCACTGCGCGGAGGACGTCGTTGCGTCTGTAGTCGGCCTCGCTGTCGAAGGCGCCCGGGAATTCTTCGCTGCGGTCGAGCCAGAGCCCGGCGGAGTGGCCGCCGACGGCGCAGAAGCGCCGCGGGTACAGCAGGCCCAGGTGGTAGGCGCCGAAGCCGCCCATCGAGATGCCGCCGATCGCGACCCGGCGTGGGTCGGCGTCGAAGCGGCGGCTGACCGCCGGGATCACCTCGTGCACGACGTAACGCGCCCAATCGCCGCTCTCGCGCCGGTGCCACCAGCTCAACTCGCCATCGGGGAAGGCCACGAGCGGTGCTCTGGTTCCCAGTCGCGCCAGCCCGCGGCGGACCGCGGGGTTCTGGAGGAAGCTCTGGTCTGAGCCGCCGGCGCCGTGGAGAAAGACCAGCAACGGCCACCCCCGTGCTGGCGGCGCGCCCCCCGGCTCGATCACGCTGACGTCGAGGTCCGTCCCGACCGCGCGGCTCTCGATAGTTAGCTCGCTCAGGCTCGAGCCCGCCGCGGTGCTCGGCAGAGTCTCTTGCTGCACCGTCGAGCCGCAGCCAGATAGGGCGAGGACGAAGCAGACGATGGCGATCCGGATTGCGACCCGTTAAGTGTGGCGCTCGTGGCTCCCGCATTGCTACCGTGGGCGGCGATGGGGGTGCTGAGAAAGCTGCGGAGCGGCATCGTCAGCCCGTTCCGGCGCTGGCCGCGGCTCTCGATGCTGGCGGTTGGCAGCGTCGCCCTGCTGGCGCTGGTCATCGCTCTCGGGAACGCCTACGTCCTGCTCGAGGCCGACGGGAGATCGACCGGCGAGGTGGCCGAGATTCCTACTGCGGAGGTGGCGATCGTGCCCGGGGCGGGGGTCAACTCCGCCGGGAAGATGAGCACGATGCTGGCCGACCGGGTGCGGATGGCCTCGGCGCTCTGGCACGCTGGCAAGGTCGAGAAGGTGCTCGTCTCCGGCGACCACGGATCCTGGGTCTACGACGAGCCCGACACGATGCGCAAGGCGCTTGTCCGCGACGGGGTGGCGCCCGAGGACGTCTTCGAGGACCACGCCGGCTTCGACACCTGGGCGACGATGGTGCGCGCCCGTTCGATTTTCGAGGTCCACGATGCCGTGGTGGTCACCCAAGGGTTCCACATGGCCCGGGCGCTCTACCTCGCCGACGCGGCCGGGATCGAGGCGACGGGGCTCACCTCCGACCTCCATCCCTACGGCGTTCAGGGCACCAAGAGCGACGTCCGTGAGCTGCTCTCGCGGGTCAAGTCGATCGTCGACGTCACCCTCGACACGCCGGCGATGGCCGGTCCCAAGATCCCGATCTCGACCAGCGACGGCCGCGAAAGCTGGGGCCCGCCTCCGCCACCCGGCACCCCTCCCGCCGGTTCTCCCAGAACCTGATCGTCCCTACGCCTCTTGTCGCCCACAGGGCGACAAGTGCAGGGTCGGGGCCGCTAGCAGTGGGCTAGGGAGTTGGCGTAGAAGCGGAGGTAGGCGGGCCAGTGGGGGTTCCAGTAGGCGTTGTCGTGGCCGCCGGGCCAGGTGTGGGTGCTGAGGTCGGCGTCGCCGCGCTCGAGGTAGGAGACGAAGCCTTCGTCGTAGGCGCGGAAGGGGTCGGAGGAGCCGTAGTCGTTCCAGATCCGCATCGAGCCGAAGGCGCCGGGATCGGCGCGGACGCGGCCGACGACGTCGTTGCGGTCGAAGTCGGCGCCGTCGTCGAAGGCGCCGGGCGCGGTTTCGCCGCCGTCGAACCAGAGCGCCGGCGAGTGGCCGCCGACCGCGCAGAAGCGCCGCGGGTGGTCGAGCGCCAGGTCATAGGCGCCGAAGCCGCCCATCGAGATGCCGCCGACCGCGATCCGCTTCGGATCGGTGCCGAAGCGCCGTTCGACGGCGGGGATCACCTCGCGCATCACGTAGCGGCCCCAGGCGCCGCCGTCGCGGTCGTGCCAGTAGGAGTGGTCGCCGCCGTCGGGGAAGGCGACCACCGGCGCCCGCCGACCCAGCCGCTCGAGACCCTCGTAGACGGCCTCGTTGGCGGCGAAGGTGCCGTCGGAGCCGCCGCGCCCGTGGAGGAAGACCAGCAGCGGTCGCCTGCCGCGCGGGGCCGGGTCGGCGGGCACGACCACGTTGACGCCGAGACGCTCGCCGACCGCCCGGCTCGAGATCGTCAGGTGGGTCAGCTCGGCCCCGTGGCGGTCCGCGGGGCCGAAAAGGGTCCCGGCGAGCAAGATGGCGGCAATCGCGAACACAGCCACGAGCGTATATTCGCGCCAGTGATCGGTCGCGGCAGGTTCTAGATGGCCCAGCGCATCCCCAGAGACGAGTCGCTGAGCCGCGTCCACGGCGTCGGAGCGCTGTTCTCGGCCGCCTACGGCAACGTCGGTTCCTCGATCTACTACGCGCTCGGGGTGACGGCTGCCTTTGCGCTCGGCCTGACCCCGATCGCCTTCGTCATCTCCGGCCTGATCTTCGCCGCCACCGCCGCCACCTACGCGGAGGCGACGGTGATGTACCCGGAGGCCGGTGGCTCCTCCAGCTTCGCCCGCCACGCCTTCAACGAGTTCGTCAGCTTCGTCGCCGCCTGGGGCCAGATGCTCAACTACACGATCACGGTCGCGATCTCGGCCTTCTTCGTGCCCCACTACCTGGCCGTCTTCTGGCCCTGGCTCGGCAGCTCCCCGGGCGACATCGTCGGTGGCGCGGCGCTGATCGTCGGCCTGGCGCTGATCAACATCCGCGGCACCGAGGAGTCGGCGAAACTGAACCTGATCCTCGCCGTCGCCGATCTGGCCACCCAGGTGGTCCTGGTCCTGATCGGGCTCGTCCTCGTCTTCAGCCCGGAGATCCTGGTCGACAACGTCCACCTCGGCGTCGCCCCGACCTGGAGCGATTTCGCGCTCGGGATCGCGGTCGGGATGATCGCCTACACCGGGATCGAGACGATCTCCAACATGGCCGAGGAGGCCAAGGAAGCGGCGCGGACGATCCCGCGCAGCGTCGGCCTGACGGTGATCGCCGTGCTCGGCCTCTACCTGCTGATCCCGATCGTCGCGCTCTCGGCGATGCCGGTCACCCAGGACGCCGCGGGCCACTACTCAACCGCGCTCGGCACGACCTTCGCCGACGACCCGATCCTCGGCATCGTCGAGAACCTCGGCCTCGCTCACATGCCGACCGAAATCCTCCGCTACTACGTGGGCGTGCTGGCCGCTGTGATCCTCCTGATCGCCACCAATGCCGGCCTGATCGGCGTCTCCCGCCTCACCTACTCGATGGGCCAGCACCGCCAGCTGCCGGAGGCGCTGCGCCAGGTCCACCCGAAGTACCGCACGCCCTACATCGCGATCCTGATCTTCGCCGCGATCGCGATCGTCACCCTGCTGCCGGGGCAGACCGACTTCCTGGCGACGATGTACTCGTTCGGGGCGATGCTCTCGTTCACGATCGCCCACGTCGCGGTGATCCAGCTGCGGCGCAAGGAGAAGGATCACGAGCGGACCTGGAAGCCGCCGCTGAACCTCCGTGCCTTCGGCTTCGAGCTGCCGCTGACCGCGGTGCTCGGCGGCCTCGGCACCTTCGGCGCCTGGATCGTGGTGATGGCGCTCAACCCCCGCACGCTGTTCGTCGGGATCGGCTGGATGCTGCTGGGGATCGCCATCTACGTCCTCTACCGCCGCAACCAGGGCCTGCCGCTGAGCGAAACCGTGAAGGTGGTGACGCCGGAGCCGCTCGGGGTCGAGGAGGTCGAGTACAAGAGCGTCCTGGTCGGCTTCGAGGACGACGACCCGTTCTCGGCCGAGATGGTCGCCACCGCGGTCAAGCTCGCCTCCAACCGCCGCCGCGGCATTCACGTCCACTCGATGCTCACCGTCCCCACCAACCTGCCGCTGAATGCCGAGATGCCCGAGCGCGAAGCCGAGGCCCAGGCCAAGATCGAGGAGGCGAAGCTGATCGGCGGTCAGCGGGTGACCGGCCACGTCGCCCGGGTGCGGCCGGGCCAGGCGGGCTACTCGGTCTCCGACGAGGCGAAGCTGATCCACGCGGCGGCGATTGTCGTCGGCCTGCGCTACCGCGGCGGCGTGCCGCTCTACGACAAGACCCTGCAGACGGTGCTGGGCGAGCGTCCCTGCCGGGTGATCGTCGTCTCCGATCCGACCGAACGCATCACCCCGGTCGCCGCGGGGGCGCTCTCGTGAGCGAGCGCGGGAGCGGGGGGAGCGGCTCTACCGCGGCGCCGTGCGCGCCTTCTCGATGCTCTTCGTCGTGGTCGGCATCGTCGTCCTCGTGGTCACTCTCGCCAACGGCGGCGGCCCGCTCTCGACCGGCTTCTTCATGGGCCTGGCCTTTCTCGCGGTCGGGATCGGGCGCCTCTGGCTCGGCTGGAAGATGGAACGTTGAGCGTGCCCAGGCCACCGCGCGAGGGGCGCCGTCAGGAGCTCGCCCGCCGCGGCCAGCGCCGGATCGAGCGCGGCACCGGCGTCCCCTGGCTGTTCGCCGCCGCCTACTCGGCGGTTGGCTTCTCGATCTACTTCGCGCTCGGCGTCGTCGCCGACCGCGGCCTCGGCCTGACGCCGCTGATCTTCCTCGCCTCCGGCCTGCTGTTCGGCCTGACCACGCTGACCTACGTCGAGGGCGGGGCGATGTTCCGCGAGCGCGGCGGCTCCTCGACCTTCGCCCGTCACGCCTTCAACGAGCTGATCGCCTTCATCGCCGGCTGGGCGATCCTGATCGACTACCTGATCGTCCTCGCCCTGGCCGCGGTCTCGGTCCCGCACTACCTGGCGCCGATCTCCGGCGACTTCGCCAAGCCGGGGCTGGAGATCCCGATCGCCGCGGCGGTGATCGCGGCGGTCTGCGTGCTCAACATCCTCAACGTCACCGGCCGCGCCAAACAGCGCTCGCTGGGACTGCTCGCCCTCGCCGACCTCTTCCTGCAGCTGGCGGTAATCGTGGTCGGCCTGCTGGTCGTCATGCACCCGGACCGGCTGACCGCCGAGCTCGACCTCTTCACCGACCCCAGCTTCAAGGACATCGTCTACGCCGGCGTCGTCGCGATGCTCGCCTACGCGGGGATCGAGGCCGCCTCCGACCTCGCGCCCGACATCAACGTCAGCCGCGCCGACCTCAAGCGGGTCGCCTCGCTGGGGGCGATCGCGGTGCCGCTGGTCTACGCCGGGATGGCGGCGATCGCGCTGATGGCGGTGCCGGTGGTCAGCGGCGGCCCGGGCGGCCCGGAGACGGCGCTGGGGACCACCTACGTCGAGGAGCCGGTGCTGGGGGTGGTCTCGGCCTTCCACCCGGCCTGGGTGGCCGACTCGATGCGCTGGATGGTGATGCTGATCGCCGTCCCGGTCCTCTTCTGGGCCGCCAACACGTCGATGCTCGGGGTCTCGCGCCACATCTACACGCTGGCGATCAACCGCCAGATCCCCAGCTGGCTGGGCAAGCTGGAGAAGCGCAAGGCGACGCCCTACGTGGCGATCGTGATCTGCGGCGTGATCGCGCTCGGGCTGGTGATCCCGACCGACGTCAAGCTGCTGGCCGGGATCTACGCCTTCGGCGCCACCCTGGCGATCACGATCGCCCATCTCTCGATCATCCGCCTGCGGGTCGGCAAGCCCGACAAGGAGCGGCCCTTCAAGATCCCCGGCAACATCCGCTGGCGCGGTGCCGAGCTGCCGCTGCCGGCGATCTTCGCGGCGCTGGTCAGCGGCCTCGCCTTCCTCAGCGTGCTTGCCTACCACTCGACCGCGCGCTGGGTCGGGCTCGGCTGGATGGCCTTCGGGCTGACCTTCTACGTCGTCTACCGCAAGGTCTTCGAGGGGACGACGCTGACCCGGCGGGTCAGCGTGCCGGAGCGGGCGCTGACCAAGCAGACGCCCGAGGTCCAGTTCGCCAACATCCTCGTGCCGGTCTTCGGGACCAAGTTCGACGACGACATCGTCGCCACCGCCGGCCGGCTGGCGGCCGCCGAGGGGGCGGAAAAGGACGACGACGCCGACCCCCGCATCGAGGTCATCTTCGTGATCGAAGTGCCGCTGACCCTGCCGCTCGACGCGAAGCTGCCGCCGGAGAAGGAGGAAGAGGCCCAGCGGGCCCTGGAGCGCGCCCGCGAGGTCGGCGAGGAGTACGAGGACGTGCAGGTGAGCACCGAGGTGATCCGCGCCCGCAAGGTCGGCGCCGGCATCGTCGAAGCGGCCCGCGCCAGCGGCGCCGAGGCGATCGTGATCGGCGGCGAGGCGCCGACGAAGATCCGCGGCGGGGCGATGATCGGGGGCATCTCCGCCGCCAAGCCGGCGGAGATCGGCGCCGCCACCGAGTACGTGCTGAAGAAGGCGCCGTGCCGGGTCCTGCTTACGGCCCCGCCGGAAACCTCGGACACCGCAGATAGCGCCTAGTATCCACGCCGTGTTCATTCTTATCGTCGGTTGCGGTCGCGTCGGTTCCTCGGTCGCGCGGGGGATGCTCCACGAGGGGCACGACGTCTCCTGCCTCGACGAGGACCCGGAGTCGCACGCGCGCCTCGAGGTCGGGCTGGAGAAGAGCTGGGAGGACCTCGGCGGCCAGTTCACGGTCGGCGCCGGTCTCGAGACCGAGGCCCTGGAGGCCGCCGGGATCGAGCGCGCCGACGTCTTCATCGCCTCCACCGACGGCGACAACACCAACATCATCATCGCCCAGATCGCCCAGCGCCGTTACGAGGTGCCGACGGTGATCGCCCGCGTGCTCGACCCGCTGCGGGCCGAGTGGTACCAGCGCCAGGGGCTGCACACCGTCTGCCCGACCCGGGTCGCGATCGACATGCTCGAGGACGCCGTGCGTGCGGCCGGGGGCCGCGGCGACGCCCCCGGCGGCGCCACGGAAGCCGCCTAGGAAGAGGGACGGGGCCGCATGTACATCATCGTCGTCGGAGCGGGCAAGGTCGGTTGGAACCTGGCGCGCGAGCTGCTCGAGAAGGACCACGAGGTGACCCTGATCGAGGCCAACCGCCGCCGCTACCTGACCGTCGAGCAGGAGCTCGAGCACAACATCTCCTACGGCGACGCCTCCGAGCTCTGGGTGCTGGAGCGGGCCGGGATCCAGCGCGCCGACATGGTGATTGCGGTGACCGGCGACGACGAGGACAACATGCTGATCTGTCAGGTCGCGCGCGAGAAGTACCTGGTCCAGCAGATCATCGCCCGCGTCAACAACCCCCGCAACCGCCAGCACTTCGACCTGCTCGGGGTCAAACCGAGCGTCTCCGCAACCGACCTGATCCTGCGCCTGCTCGAGCACGAGGTGCCCGAGTACGGGCTGGTCCACCTGCTCGACCTGCAGGAGGAGCAGCTGGAGATCATCGAGATGCTGCTCGGCAAGGACTCCGGGGTCACCGGCCGGCGGGTCGGCGACCTGCAGATGCCGGAGGGCAGCCTGCTGATCTCGGTGCTGCGCGCCGGCAAGGGCTTCGTCCCCAGCGCCGACACCGTGCTGGAGGAAGGCGACGAGATTTTGGCCGTGCTGGATCCGGGTAAAGAGGAGGACCTGAAGGTGCTCTTCGGACCCGAAAGCAACGGCAGCAACGGTGCCTGACCGGACGGTCGACTTTCTCCTGATCGGCGGCGGGTTGGCCGCCGCCAGCTGCGCCGCCGAGCTGCGCAAGCGCGGCGCCGAGGGCTCGGTCCTGCTGGTCGGCCGTGAGCCGGAGCCGCCGTACGAACGCCCGCCGCTCTCCAAGGAGTACCTGCGCGGCGAGGCGGAGCGCGCCGACGCCTACGTCAACTCGGTCTCCTGGTACGAGGAGAACGGGGTCGAGCTGCTGACCGGCCGGAACGTGATGGCCCTCGACACCGAGGCGCGCACGGCGAAGATCCAGGGCGGCGAGGAGGTCGCCTTCGACCAGGCGCTGATCGCCACCGGGGCGATGGTCAACATCCTCCGCCTCGAGGGCGCCGAGAACGAGGGCATCCACTACCTGCGCGCCTTCGGCAACTCCGACGCGATCGGCGCCGACGCCGAGGCCGCCGAGCACGTGGTCGTGATCGGCGGCAGCTACATCGGCACCGAGGTCGCCGCCTCGCTGGCCGCGAAGGGCACCAGGTGCTCGATCCTGGCGCTCGAGGAGGTCGCGCTCTCGCGCACCTTCGGCGCCGACGCCGGCCGCTGGTTCCAGGACGTGATCGAGTCGAAGGGGGTCGCCTTCCACGGCGGCGAGGAGCTCGAGGCCTTCGAGGGCGATGGCCGGATCAGCGCGGTGGTGGCGAAGAGCGGATTGAGCATCGAGTGCGACACGGTGATCGTCGGAGCCGGCGTCCGCCCCGACGCGATGCTGGCCCAGCGGGCCGGGATCGAGGTCGACGGGGCGATCGTCTGCGACTCGAAGCTGCAGACCTCGGTCGTCGGGATCTACGCCGCCGGCGACTGCTGCTCCTACGACAGCCCCGTCCACGGCCGCCGCATCCACGTTGAGCACTGGGACGTGGCGATGAACCAGGGGATGCACGCGGCCCGCAACATGCTCGGCGCCGACGCCGACTACGAGGTGGTGCCCTACTTCTTCAGCGACCTCGCCGACTGGGCCAGCCTCGAGTACGTCGGCCCGGCCGAGGACTGGGACGAGGAGGTCTGGCGCGGCAACCGCGAGAGCGGCGAGTTCTCGGTCTGGTACCTGAAGGGCGGCAAGGTCGCCGGCTGCCTCAGCGTCGAGCGCTCCGAGGAACTGGACAGGGCACGGCAGATGATCGCCGAGGGCACGGAGTTCTCCGAGGCGGCTCTGTAGGTATCCTGCGGAAGCTCGTTGCGCCCTGGTGTAATGGCAGCACGCCTCGCTCTGGACGAGGAAGTCGGGGTTCGAGCCCCTGGGGCGCAGTTCGAATTACCTGCAAAGCCGTCGAATCGCTCTGCTAGCTTCGCCATCTGATGAGACCGCCCAAGCTCCCCGCCGCCGCCCTCTTGCTGGTCCTGCTGGCCGCGCTGGTTGCTGGCTGCGGCGGTGGCGGCGACGACACCACGGCGCCGGTCGAAACGACCGTCGAAGCGCAGCCGAGCCTGACCAGGGACGATCTGATCTCGCGCGGCGACGCGATCTGCGGCGAGGTCAACGCCGCCGTCGGCGCGATCGGTGCGAGCGAAGGTGAAGTCGCTGAACAGACGACCGAAGTAGCCGACCTCTACGTGGGGATGGTCGAGAGCATCCAGGCGCTCGGCAAACCGGAGGAAGTCGAGGGCTTCGCCGAGTTCTCCGAAGCCGCCGAAGAGCTGGCCAAGGTCGAGGGCGAAGTCAAACTCGCCGCCGAACGCGAAGAAACGGAAGCGCTCGGCGAAGCGGCCACCGCGGCTGCACCGGCGCTCGAAGAATTCCAGGCCCAGGCCGCGATCTACGGCTTCGAAGACTGCAGCGAAGGACCCAGCGCCCCGACCGCCGCGCCCTCCGGGGAAGCCGGCGAAATCGAAGAAGGCGGGGTCGAAGTGGCACCCGAACTCGAAGAAGAAATCGTCCCGGAAGAAGTTGCCCCCGAAGAAGAAATCGTCCCGGAAGGGGGCGGGGTCGAAGAAGGGGCGCCGGAAGAAGCGGCGCCTGAAACGGGTGGATCCTCGGGCGGAGTGGGGCCGGGTTAGGACTGACGCACGGGAGCCGGGGGTCGATCCCCTTCCCCGTGAATTAGTCGCGCCCCCTAAAGGGGGCAGCTCCCTGATGTTGAGCCCGCCTATGGCGGGCTGGAATTAGGAAAGGGGCCTTCGGCCACATTCCCGGAGAGGGGGATCGACTCCCCGGCTCCAGGCCGGAGTCCCGCCTCGCTGGGCCCGCCCGAAGCTTCGAGAGCGCTGACGGGCCGCTTCTCTACTAGGTAAGCGAGCGAGCTGGCGCCGCCCGGCCTTAGCCCCAGCTGTCCGTCCCTCGGCCGTCCCGGTGGCGCGGGTCGGGGCGGGGCAGTTGGGCTTGCGGGGGAATGTCGCCGAAGGCGGCGATATGCAATCTGTCATCTGCCCGCCATAGGCGGGCACCAGCATCCGGAGCGGCCCCCTTCAGGGGGCGCGACTCAATTCCCCCGCAAGCCCAACTGCCCCGCCCTGGCTTACCCCACCGAAGACTCCGACCAGGCCCCGTACAACTTGGAGTAAGCCCCGCCCGCGGCGATCAGCTCCTCGTGGGTGCCCTGCTCGGCGATCCCCCCATCGGCCAGCACCACGATCTTGCCGGCGCGGCGGATCGTCGAGAGGCGATGGGCGATGACGATCGCGGTGCGGCCCTGGAGCAGCCGTTCGAGGCCCTTCTCGATCGTCTTCTCGGTGCGGACGTCGACGTTGGAGGTCGCCTCGTCGAGGATCAGGATCCGCGGTTCGGCCAGCAGGGCGCGGGCGAAGGCGACGAGCTGGCGCTGGCCGGCGGAGAGCTGGATGCCGCGCTCGCCGACCTCGGTCTCGATCCCCTCCGGCAGGGCGGCGACGAACTCGGTGGCCCCGACCGTGGCCAGGGCCGCCTCGATCTCCTCCAGGCTCGCCTCCGGACGCCCGAAGGCGACGTTGTCGCGGACGCTGCCGGAGAACAGGAAGCCCTCCTGGGGGACGATCCCGAGCTGGCGGCGCAGGGCCCGCTGCTGGACCCCGCGGAGATCGTGGCCGTCGACCAGGACCCGACCCTGCTGGGGGTCGTAGAAGCGCGCGACCAGCTTCGCGAAGGTCGACTTGCCGGCGCCGGTGGCGCCGACCAGGGCCAGGGTCTGACCCGGCGGCACCTGCAGGTCGACGTCGCGCAGGGCCCAGACGTCCTCGCCCGGCTCGGCGGCTTCCTTGTAGGAGAACCAGACGCCCTCGAGCTCGATCTCGCCGCGCAGGGTGCCGGGATCGATCGCCCCGGGCGCGTCGACCATGTCGGGGGCGGTGTCGAGCAGGTCGAAGATCTTGTCCAGCGCCGCCATCCCCTGCTGGTAGGTCGTGTAGAGCTGGGAGAGCTGCTGGATCGGTTCGAAGAAGGTGGTCAGGTAGCCGACGAAGGCGACGATCACGCCGATCTGGATCTCGTCGTCGATCGCCAGGGTGCCGCCGTAGACGAGGATCACCCCGGTTGCCACCGCGGCCAGCAGTTCGACCGCCGGGAAGTAGGAGGCATTGAGGTAGACGGTCTTCATGTTCACCGCCCGGTTGGCCTCGTTCAGCTCGGTCATCTCGTCGAGGTGGCGCGGCTCCTGGCCGAAGCTGCGGACGACGCGGACGCCGCTGAGGCTCTCCTGCAGGTAGGCGGTGATCGCCGCGATCCGCTCCCGCGTCGCCCGGTAGGCGCCGTGGGAGACGATCCGGAAGATCACGCTGGCGATCAGCAGCAGCGGGAAGGTGAGGAAGACCACCAGCGCCAGCTGGACGTCGAGGACGAGCAGGATGACGACCACCCCGAGCAGGGTCAGGGTGCTGGAGAAGATCGTCACGACGCCGTCGGTGACCAGCTGGTTCAGCGCCTCGATGTCGTTGGTCATCCGCGAGATCAGGACCCCGGGGCTGCGGCGGGTGAAGAAGCCGATCGACATCGACTGCAGGTGGGTGAAGACGCGCTGGCGCAGGTTCTGCAGCACCCGCGTCCCGACCCAGCCGACCATGTAGGTCTGCAGGTAGGTGGCGAGGGCGTAGATGATCGCGACGGCGACGAAGGCGGCGACGATCAGGTCGAGCGCGGAAACGTCGCCGGTCTGGATCCCGGAGTCGATCGCGCGGCCGGCCAGGTAGGGAGGAGCGAGCCCGGCCGCGGTCGCCGCCAGCAGCCCGACGAACATCAGCGCCACTCGGCCGCGATAGGGGCGCAGCTGCGAGAGCAGCCACTTCACCTTGCGCCCGCGCTGGTCCTCGCCCCGGATCAGGCGCCAGAGCGCGACGAAGAGTCGCCAGATATCCATCGCGCGGTTCCTTTGTCCGCCATCGGACGACAAAGGAACCGCGCGATCGGGGGAGTCGCTCACAGGCGCGCCATCTCCTCGCGCTCTTCGAGGTCGCGCTGCAGGAAGACCGAGTCGGCGAGGCCGTGCTCGGCGATCTCGCGGTAGAAGCCACAGCCCCGCATCAGCTCCTCGTGGGTGCCGCGGTCGACGATCCGGCCGCCGTCGACGACGACGATCTCGTCGGCCAGGGAGACGGTCGAAAGGCGGTGGGCGATGATGAAGGTGGTCCGGCCCGCCATCGCCTCCTCCAGCCCCTGTTTGATCGCCACCTCGGTGGTCGCGTCGACCGAGGAGGTGGCGTCGTCGAGGATCAGGATCCGCGGGTCGGCCAGCAGGGCGCGGGCGATCGCGACCCGCTGGCGCTGGCCGCCGGAGAGGGTGAGGCCGCGCTCGCCGACCCGGGTCCGGTAGCCCTCGGGGAGCTCGCGGATGAAGGCGTCGGCCTGGGCCCGGCGGGCCGCCGCTTCGATCTCCTCGATGGTCGCGTCGCCGCGCGCGTAGGCGATGTTCTCGGCGACGCTGGCGGTGAAGAGGAAGCTGTCGTCGGCGACGAAGGCGATCTCCGAGCGCAGCGAGGGCACGTCGACCTCGCGCACGTCGACGCCGTCGACCAGGACCGTGCCCTCGTCGGGATCGTAGAGCCGCGCGATCAGCGCCACCAGGCTGGTCTTGCCCGAGCCCGAGGGGCCGACCAGCGCCACCGTCCTGCCCGCCTCGACCTCGAGCGAGACGTCGGTCAGCGCCGCGTCGGCGCCGGCGTAGCGGAGGGTGACCCCGCGCAGCTGCACGCGGCCCCCGCCGGGCGGCAGCTCGGGCGCCCCCGGCGGGCTCTCGATCCGCGGCTCGCGGTCGAGGATCTCGAACAGGCGGTTGCCGGAGGCGATCGCCCGCTGCGCCATCCCCATCGCCACCCCGAGCATCCGCAGCGGCCCGGCCAGCATCACCAGGTAGGTGTAGAAGGCGGTGAAGTCGCCGAGGCTGAGGCTGTCGTCGATCACCTGGCGACCGCCGACCAGCAGCACCAGGGCGATCCCGAGCTGGGGCAGCAGCCCGATCAGCGGCGAGAAGAAGGCCTGCAGCCTGGTCGAGTAGATGCTCTGGTCGAAGACCCGGCCGACCGCTTTCTGAAAGCGGTGCAGCTGGTATTCCTCGCGGGCGAAGGCCTTGACGATGCGGATCCCGGAGACGTTCTCCTCGGCCTCCGCGGTCAGCTCGGCGATCCGCTGCTGGACCTCCTGCTGGGCGGGGCGGGAGACCCGGTTGTAGCGCGAGGCGGTGTAGACGATCAGCGGCGCCGGCGCCAGCGCCAGCAGCGACAGCCAGGGGTCGATCACGAACATCACCGCGCTGGCGAGGGCGATCGTCAACAGGTTCTGGGTGATGAAGATCAGCCCGTAGCCGAGGAAGAAGCGGATCGCGCTGAGGTCGACGGTGGCGCGCGACATCAGCTGCCCGGTCTGCTGGCCGTCGAAGAAGCCGAGCTCGAGCCGCTGCAGGTGCCCGTAGAACTTCTGCCGCAGGTCGAATTCGACCGCCAGAGAGACCCGGCCGGCGACCAGCCGCCGCACCACGGTCAGCCCGAGGCGGAGGATCGCGGCGCCGAAGATCGCCAGCGCCAGCGGCAGCAGGTCGGGCTTGTCGTGGTCGACGATCGCGTTGACCGCGCGGCCGACCAGCCAGGGGATCGCCACCGTCATCCCCATCGCCGCCCAGGCGAAGGCCAGCGACCCCCACAGCTGCAGGCGGTAGGGACGGAGGAATCCCATCAGGCGACGGTAAGTGCGCATACGCACCCACTATACAAAGTGAAGTATTGGTCTCAGGGAGGAGCTAGCGCAGCCTGGCCGCCGCCGCGGCGCTGGGGACCTTGTTCCCTTTGCAGGGCCTGGTCGGGTGCCCGGGCTTGGGCAGGATCTGGAAGTTGGTGACCGCGTGGAACGGGGTGGCGGCGCCGTTGTTCTCCGCCAGGGCGACGATCAGCCGGTAGAAGCCGGGGGGAGCTCGCTGTAGTAGATCTCCGCCCGGGTGCCCGGCGAGTAGCTGCCGGCGGTCCCGATCTGCTCGGCGAGGACCCCGTTGGGGCCGGAGTACTGCGGGTAGTCGAAGGAGGCGCCGACCAGGCGGCCGTTGCCGATCGGGCTGTTGATCGCGTGCAGCAGCTTGACCGGGTCGACGCAGTCGGGGACCCGGTTGAGGCTGTAGCGGACGTGCCCCTGGCCCAGTTGCGGTTCCATGCCGAACCGGCGTGGGGCGAGCCTGAAGTTCTCGATCGCCAGCTTGACGACGACCGCGTGGCTGGTCTGGCGGGCGCCGTTGCGGGGCGAGACGATCTCCACGCTGGGAGCCCCGGGCACGGCTTCGGCCTTCGCCTCGGCCTGCTTGGACTCGCCGGCTCCGAAGACGAGGGCGAGCACGAGGGCGACGACGGCGGCCGCCAGAGCGGCGATCGTTGCGGTTCGGAAACGCATCGGCCCGCAACATTACGGGTCACCTCGTGGCCGCGCGGCTCGTTAACCTGCCGAAAGTGACCGGAGCAATCGAACTCGTCTACCGCATCGGCGCGGCGGCGCGCCACCCCTCGAACTGGCTGCAGCTGCTCAAGTTCGGCCTGGTCGGCGGTTCCGGCTACCTGATCAACCTGGTGGTCTTCGCGCTCGCGACCGCGGTTCTCGACATCCACCACATCGCGGCCGCGGTGGTCGCCTTCACGGTCGCGGTCAGCAACAACTTCTTCTGGAACCGCCACTGGACCTTCGCCGCCGGAGACGGCGACGCCGGCTTCCAGGTGCCGCGCTTCTTCGTCGTCAGCCTCGCCTCGCTGGCCCTCAACATCGCCGTCCTCGAGGCGCTGGTGGCATCCGGCTCGATCGGCGAACTGGCCGCCCAGGCGATCGCCGTCGCCGTGGCGATGCCGTTCAACTTCATCGGCAACAGGATCTGGACGTTTGCGTAGGGGCACGCTCGTCTCCCGGCGGCGCTTCGGCCGCTGAGTAGCCTTTGAAGTGAGATGAGCGAGAAGAAGCCGAGCTACGACGCCGCCCGGATCGAGGCGGCGCGCCAGGCCGTCTGGGCCGAGCGGGGCGATTTCGAGGCGCCGCCGCGCCCGCGGCCGGGGCAGACGCCCGTCTACGTGAAGGCGTCGAGCCCGTTCACCTCGGGCAACCTGCACATGGGCCACGTCCGCGACTACACGATCGGCGACGCCTACGCCCGCTTCCACCGCGCCCGTGGCGACGCGGTTCTGCTCGGCTTCGGCTTCGACGCCTTCGGCCTGCCGGCCGAGCTGGCGGCGATCGAGCGCCAGGTGCTGCCCGCCGACTGGGTCCGCCAGTGCGGCGAGCGGATGCTCGAGCAGATGCAGCGGCTCGGCTACAGCTTCGACTACGACCGCGTCTTCTACAGCTCCGACGAGGGCCAGTACCGCTGGACCCAGTGGCTGTTCCTGACCCTGCTGGAGATCGGGATGATCTACCGCGAGGACGCGACCGTCGACTGGTGCGATACCTGCCAGACGACGCTGGCCTCGATCCAGGTCGAGGACGGGACCTGCTGGCGCTGCCACAACGAGGTGCGGCTGATCCGGCGCCCGACCTGGTTCCTGAAGATCACCGGCTACCTCGAGGAGAACGACGCCAACACCGAGCGGCTGCGGAACTGGGACGAGCTCGCGCTCGCGACCCAGCGCTACATCCTCGGCCGCAGCGAGGGGGTCGAGGTCGACCTGAAGGGCAGCGGCGGGACCCTCACCGTCTTCAGCCCGCATCGCCGCGCTGTCGGCGCCGCCAGCTTCGTCCTGCTCTCCCCGCGCCATCCCGAGGTCGACGCCTGGGTCAGCGCCGAGGGCGCCCGCGCCGAGCTGGAGCAGATGCGCTCGGGCGGCTGGGAGCGCAGCGCCCGCGACGCCCGCTCGGTCCCCGTCGTCGACACCGGCTCCTCGCTGACCGGGCTCGACGGCAGCGAGCTGCCGGTCCTGGTCTCGCCGCTGGTCGATGCCCGCTTCGGCCCAACCGCGGCGCTCGGCATCCCGGCCGTCGACCAGGCCGACCGCGAGATCGCCGTCCGGATCGAGCGGGTCGCCTGGGAGCAGCCGGAGGAGGGCGGGGAGGAGGACGGCGCCGGCCTCGCCGAGGCGGCGCCGGCGGAGGGCGCCCGCGAGACCAAGCGCTACCGCGCCAACGACTTCTCGATCTCCCGTCAGCGCGCCTGGGGCACGCCGATCCCGATCGTCCACTGCGAGGCCTGCGGCGCCGTCCCGGTCCCCGAGGCCGAGCTGCCGGTGGTCCTGCCGCGCGACCTGATGCCGCGCGCCGAGGGCAACCCGCTGGCCGAGCGGCCTGACTTCGTCGACGTCGACTGCCCCAGATGCGGGGCCGCCGCCAAGCGCGAGACCGACACCCTCGACTGCCACTTCGACGCGCTCTTCCTCTGGGTCCCGGCGGCGGTGCCGCCCGCCGACCGGGCCGAGCAGATGTTCACCCACCCCGAGCTGCAGGACTGGCTGCCGGCCGAGCGGCTGGTCGCCGGCGGCGACTCCGGCGGCTTCGTCTTCGACCAGCGGGTCGTGACCAAGGCGCTGCGCGACCACGGCGAGCTCGCCTTCATCGAGGACGGGGAGCCGTTCGCCGGCTGCCTCTTCCACGAGATGGTGATCGCCGACGGTCGCAAGATGAGCAAGCACCTCGGCAACGTCGTCAACCCCGACGAGCTGGTCGAGCGCTACGGGGCGGACACGGTCCGGCTGGCGGTCCTCTACGCGGCCGGGCCGGCGAAGACGCTGAACTGGTCCGACGGCGCCCTGCGCTTCGCCAACCGCTTCCTGCGCGGCCTCTGGACCTACTCGCACGACCGCTTCGCGGCCCTGCCCGAGACCTCGCACGACCCCGAGGCCGCCGCCGACACCGAGCACATGCGCGACCGCCTGCGCAAATGGTGCGACAACGGGCTCGATCGGATCACCGCCGATACCGCCGAGCTGCAGATGCACAAGTCGATCCGCAACATCACCCGCCTCTTCGAGCGGATCCAGGACTTCGAGAAGCGGGTGGTGCAGCGGCGCGGTCAGCTCGACCGCGCCGACGCCGAGGCCCAGGTCGCGGCCCTGGTCCTGCTGGCGCAGGCGCTGGCGCCGTTCGCGCCGCACGCGGCGGAGGAGATCCTCGCGGCATCGGGCCGGGCCGAGGGCGCCGAGCTGGCTCGGGCCTGGCCGGACGCGGCGGCGATCCCGGTCGGCGCCGAGAGCCCCACGCCGACTTCCTGACGCGATTCAAGCAAAAGTACGCTTCATTAAGCAAAGACCCTTGATTGCTACACAGGCTTATGTTATGAATGCCCCTGCCGGGCAATAGAACCGGTGGAGTGAGCGGGGCCGAACGGACTGGGAAACCGCCTTGGGGTGGCTAAGGAGGACCGGTCTTCGAGCCCGGGGCATGGATGAAACGTCATGACGGGCCCCGGACGCGCCGGCTCGACCGGCGCCCCCGTCTCACTTCATCGCGTTCTCCGCAGCAGGAAGTTAGGCGTTGCGGGGCGGCTGCTTGACCTCGAAGCGATGGCCGCTCGGCGACCAGGTGACCCCGGTGCAGAGGTCGCCGGGAGTCGTCTCCAGCGCTCCGGCCAGCTTCACGATCGTCCCCAGCCGTGGCTCGCGGCCGGCCCGCTCGAGCAAAGAGATCTCCGTGCGGTGCAGCTCGCAGCGGTCCCCGAGCTCTTCCTGGGAGATGCCGGCGGCGGTGCGGGCGCGACGGAGATTGGCGGCGAACCGCTCCTGGGGACTCAAGATCCCAATTCTTCGAGACTGAAGACAAGGACTCTACAGACAGAATGTTTCATCTCTATCGCAAGGCCCGTTGGTTCCGCTACCGTCTTGTTTGGCATTCGATTCAGACCCCCGCAGATATGCGCAGAAAGCGTTGAGTGCTGGTTAGCCATGTGTTATACCGATGCGATGAAAGAGGAGGAGTCATGAGCGACACAGTCGATTCGACGCAAACCAGTTCCTGCGCGACCGAACTCGTCTGTCCGGTCTGCGACTTCCGGGCGCCGCTCGCCGACACCGCCTTCCGCTGTCCCAAGTGCGACACCGGCTTCGACATCGAGTACGACTACGAGCTGGCCAGGAGCCGGATCGCCGAGCGGCCGCTGGGCGAGCGCCCCTGGAACATCTGGCGCTTCGAGGAGCTGCTGCCGATCGTCGACCGCCGCGCCGCCGACCGGGTCGGCCGCTTCGCGGGGCAGACGCCGCTGATCCACGCCGAGCGGCTCGGCGCCGAGCTCGGGCTCAGCAACCTCTACGTCAAGGACGACTCGACCAACCGGCCCTCGCTCTCTTATAAGGACCGGGTGGTCAGCATGGCCGTGGCCCGGGCGCTGGAGCTCGGCTCGAGCGAGATCGGCTGCGTCTCGACCGGCAACGTCGGCACCGCCACCGCCTCGCTGGCGGCGGCCGCCGGCCTCAAGCCCTACGTCTTCTACCCCGCCAACCTGGAGCGGGCAAAGGCGCGCGGAGTGCGCGCGCTCGGCGCCCAGGTCTGCCAGGTCGACGGCAACTACGACGAGGCCAACCGCGCCTGCCGCGAGCTGACCGAAAACACCGGCATCCCCTTCGCCAACATCAGCCTGCGGCCGTTCTACGCCGAGGGCGCGAAGACGCTCGCCTACGAGGTGGTCGAGGCGCTGGACTGGCAATCGCCCGCCCACATCGTGATGCCGGCGGCCGGTGGCACCCTCTCCTCGCGCGTGCACAAGGGCCTGCTGGAGTTCGAGACGCTCGGCCTCGCTGAGACCGCGGCGACCAAGCTCCACATCGGCCAGCCGACCGGCTGCTCGCCGATCGTCAAGACGATCGTCGAGGGTGGCGAGGAGATCGTTCCGCAGACTCCGGAGACGCTGGCCCAGTCGCTGGCGATCGGCAACCCGGGCGACGGCCCGCTGGTCCTCGACGCGGTGCGCAGCCGCGGCGGCTCCGCGGCCGACGTGCCCGACGGCGAGATCCTCGAAGCGATGGAGCTGCTGGCCGCGACCGAGGGCCTGCTGACCGAGCCCGCCGGCGGCACCACCGTCGCGGCGACGATGAAGCTGGCCCAGCGCGGCGCGATCGGACCCGACGACGTGACCGTGATCGTGATCAGCGGCAACGGCTTGAAGACGCTGAACGAGCAGCCGGTCAAACCGTGGCCCGAAGGTGTGCCCTGCAACGCGGCGACGATGGAGGAAGTGGTCGTCGAGTTCCGCGAGGGCGGCGTCACCAGCCGCGCTTGAGCGCTCGTCCCGCGGTCGCGGGGGTCACCCACCGCACGGTCCGCGCCCGCGGGCTCGAGTTCCACGTCGCCGAAGCCGGCGCCGGCGAGGACGTCGTCCTCTGCCTGCACGGCTGGCCACAGCACTGGTACGAGTGGCGCCACCTGATGCCGGCGCTGGCCGACCGCCACCGGGTGCTGGCGCTCGACCTGCGGGGCTTCGGCGAGTCCGAGGCGCCGCGCCGCGGCTACGAGAAGGAGGAGCTGGCGAGCGACGTGCTCGCGGTCCTCGACGCGCTCGGGATCGAGCGGGTGAAGCTGGTCGGCCACGACTGGGGCGGCTGGATCGGGTTCCTGCTCTGCCTGCGCGAGCCGCGTCGCTTCGAGCGCTTCCTGGCACTGAACATCGTCCCGCCCTGGGTCAACGTCCGCAACATGGTCGGCCATGCCTGGCGCTTCGGCTACCAGCAGGCGATCCTGGCCCCGGGCCTCGGCTATGCCCTGCACCGCCGCGGTTTCGCGCGCAAGGTCCTGCTGCGGGCCTCGGTCGTCAGGGAGGCCTGGAGCGAGGCCGAGCTCGACGCCTTCTCCGACAACCTCGCCGAGCCGGCGCGGGCCCGGGCCGCGGTCCAGGTCTACCGCGTCTTCAACCTGCGCGAGGCGCTGCCGATCGCCCGCGGCCGCTACGTCGACCAGCGCCTGGAGGTGCCGACGCTGCTCCTCTTCGGCGAAGACGACTTCGTCCTGCGCCCCTCGATGCTCGCCGGCTACCAGCGCCACGCCGACGAGATGCGGGTCGAGCTGGTCCCCGGCTGCGGCCACTTCATCGCCGACGAGCGCCCCGACCTGGTCGCCGCCCGCTCCCGCGAGTTCTTCGCCTAGACCCGCCTGGTCAGCTGCGGATCCGCGCCTCCTCGAGGTCGAGGTCGCGCTCGATCTGGCGCATCGTCGTGTTGCGCAGGCGGCCGGCGCCGCGCAGGGTGAGCAGCTCTTCGCGCTCGATCCCGATCAGCTCGCGGCGCAGCTCGCCGTAGTCGGAGATGCGCTCGTCGCGGGCGGCGCGCTCGGGGTCCTCGCCGTCGAGCACCGCCGCGCACATCCGGAAGCGCGAGCGGTAGAGGTCGCCGAGGCGCTTCAGCTGCGCCTCGTCGGCCCGTCCCTGGTCCTCCATCTGGTCGAGCCGGTCGAGCGCCGACTGCGCCGCCTCCATCCGCGCCACCGCCTCCTCGTCGCTCCAGCGCCGCGGCTCCTCCAGGCGCAGCCGTCTGACGATGAACGGCAGGGAGAGGCCCTGGCCGACCAGGGTGATCAGGATCAGGGCGAAGGTGAGGAAGATGATCTGCGGCCGCGCCTCGACGCTGAGCGGCACCGCCAGAGCGGCGGCGAGCGAGACGGCGCCGCGCATCCCGCTCCAGCCGACCGCGAAGCGCTGGCCGTAGGTCTCGCCGGCGTCGCCGCGCATCGCGAAGACGAAGGCGAGCCGGGCGGCCAGCGAGGCGAGGGCGATCGCGACCGCCGGCCAGAGCAGCTCAGTGACCCCCGAGGAGCTTTCGTTGAGGGTGTCGACGACCCCCGGAAGCTGCAGCCCGAGCAGCACGAAGAGGGTGATCTCCAGCCCGAACACGAGCACGCTCCAGAAGGAGACGGCGCCGAGCCGGGTGTCGGCGTCGAGCGAGCGCGGCGACTGGTAGCCGGCGTAGACCCCGGCGACGACGGCGGCGAGGATGCCGGAGACCTCGAGCTCCTCGGCGCCGATGTAGGCGCCGTAGGCGGTCAGCACGGTGAGGAAGATGACCAGGCCGGGGTCGGTCTGGCGGCGCACGACGAGGTTGGAGACGACGCCGACCGCGAGCCCGGCGACGATGCCGCCGAGGGCGACGACGACGAACTCCAGCGTCGCGTGGCCGAGGCTGAAGGCGGTCCCGGTCGCCACCCCGACGGCGATCCGGTAGAGGACGAGGGCGGTGCCGTCGTTGATCATCGACTCGCCCTCGACCAGCAGCCGGACCCGCTCGGGGGTGCGCAGGCGGCGGAAGATCGAGGTGGCGGAGACGGCGTCGGTGGGGGCGAGGACGGCGCCGAGGATCGCCGCCTCGGCCCAGCTCAGGGCCGGGACCAGGGCATGGGCGACGACGGCGACGACGGCGGCGGTGAGGAAGACGAGGCCGACCGAGAGCAGGCCCAGCGGCCGCATCAGTGCCCGCAGCTCCCCCGGCGAGGTCTGCCAACCGGCCGCGTAGACCAGCGGTGGCAGGAAGATCAGGAAGATCGTGTCGGGGTCGAGCTCGACTTCGGGCAGGCCCGGGATCAGGGCGATCGCCAGCCCGCCGAGCACGAGCACGATCGGCGCCGGGATCTTTCCGAACTCGGCGATGCGGACCAGCAGCGCCGCGGCGAGCAGCAACAGGAGGATCGACTCGATGTCGTGCACCACCACATAACATCGGGTTCCGTGGACGAACGACTCTCACCCCCGCTGGAGGACGTCGATCACGTCCGCGGCGAGCGCGACGCGGCGCTGGCGCTGATGATGTTCGGCGACTTCCAGTGCCCGTTCTGCCTCGGTGCGCAGTCGGTGATCCGGCGGGTCCGCGAGCGCCTCGGCGAGCGCCTCGTCTTCTCCTTCCGCCACCTGCCGATCCCCGAGCGCCACCCGCTGGCCCCGATGGCCGCGCAGGCGAGCGAGGCGGCGGCGGCGCAGGGCCGCTTCTGGGAGTACCACGACGCTCTCTTCCAGGCGCAGCCGAAGCTCTCGCTGAAGACGATGCTGGCGGTCGCCAAGGACCTCGGCCTCGACGGCGGGCGGATCGAGGCGGAGATCGAGGCCGAGTCCCACGCCGAGCGGATCGCCCGCGACGTCGCCTCGGCCGAGGCCAGCGGCGCCACCGGGACGCCGACCTTCTTCGTCAACGGAGTCCGCTTGTTCGGCGCCTACGACGCCTCTTCGTTGGTCGAGGCGCTGGAGAAGTAGGCCGATGAGGGCTCTCGTCCAGCGGGTCAGTCAGGCCGCGGTGGACGTCGAGGGCGAGCGCATCGCCCAGATCGGCCCCGGGATGCTGATCCTGCTCGGGGTCGGCGTCGGCGACGGCGCCGAGCAGGCCGACCGGCTCGCCGACAAGGTCGCGAAGCTGCGGATCTTCGACGACGCCGAGGGGCGGATGAACGAGCCGTTGGGCGAGCGCGAGGTGCTCTGCGTCAGCCAGTTCACGCTCTACGGCGACGCCCGCAGGGGCAACCGGCCCAGCTACACCGGCGCCGCCCGCCCCGAGGTGGCCGAGCCGCTCTACGACCGCTTCTGCGAGCGCCTCGGCGCCGAGAAGGGGGTCTTCGGCGCTTGCATGGGGGTGGCCCTGGTCAACGACGGCCCGGTGACCCTGATGGTCGAGGCGTGAGCGCGCAGGCCGGCGTCCCCCCGGGCAGGCGCTGGCGGTTGTCGGCGACCAGGCGGTAGGCGCGGGCGGCGAGCGGGGAGACCCCGGGCAGCAGGAGCAGGCGGCCGGCCGGGCTCCAGGGGCGGCCGGAAGCGATCAGCGCCGCGGCGATCGCCTCGTGGCCGCTGCGGACTTCTCCGCCGCGGCCCACCCACTGCACCGCGGCGGCCGCCTGCTCCGCGTCGATCCCGAGTGCCGCCAGATCGGTCCGCTGCCAGGGGACGATCGCCGCCGCCGGGCCGGCGATCCGGCGCAGCAGTCGTGCCGAGCTGGTGCAGAAGGCGCAGTCGCCGTCGAAGACGAGGGTCGGGCGGGAGGCGGGTGCGGCCATCGGCTTCACGGCCCGTCGAGCAGCCGGTCGCAGGCGAGCGCCAGCGACTCGGAGCGACTCCTGTCACCGTGGCCACCGACCACGAAGTAGCTGCCGATCAGCAGCGAGTAGGCGAGCATGCTGCGGGCGTCGGCGTCGCGCTCGTCCGCGCAGATCGGCGCGAAGAGCGAGCGCAGGAAGTCGATGCGGCGGTCGTCGATCCGGCGCAGGCGGGCGGCGACGGCGTCGTCGCGGCGCGACCACTCGCGGATCGCCAGCTCGACCGCGAAGTCGGCGGTGGGGGCGAGCGCGAAGAGCTGGCGGATCTGCGCCCGCGGCTCGTCCGGCTCGCCCTCGATCGCGGCGATGACCGCGTCGGTGCCGGTCCGCTCCCAGCTGTCGAGCATCTCCGCGAGCAGCGCCGAGCGATCCTTGAAGTGCCAGTAGAAGCCGCCCTTGGAGACGCCGAGCGAGGCCGCGAGTGCCTCCACCCGCACGGCCTCCGGGCCGCCCGCGGCCAGGGCCCGCAGGGCGGCGTCGATCCAGGCGGCGCGGGGGGTCTGCAGCTTGGCCACGGCTATATCTATACGCCACCGTATTGACAGATGCAAACGCAGCGCCTAGTGTCCGTACGGTGACGTATGGATCGCGCATTCCGAACGCCGAGCATGAAGCCGGGCCCTGGCGCATCCGTGAGATCGTCCCGGACTTCGAGCTCGAGGACGCCTGGGCGCTGCCGGTCGAGGGTTCCGTCGATGACTTCTCCGGCCTGGTCGAGCTGATGGCCGCTTCCGAGCCTGCCGCGGCGGAATCGCCGCCCGCCCGCTTTCTCTGGCAGCTGCGCGACCGGCTCGGCAGCTGGCTCAGCCTCGGCGAGATCTCCGCGCCGGCCGGCGCCGGCGACGGTCTGCCGATCCCCGGTGCCGGCGCCGGCGAGGTCTCGCTCGCCGACCGCCTGCCCGACGACCTGCGCGGCAGCGCCACCGGGGTCAGCTTCGCCGCGCTGCCCTTCGTGCCGCTCTACCTCGCCGCCGACGAGTTCGCCGCCGAGGTCTCCAACCGGACCGTTCACGGGGTGATGCACCTGGCCTGGGCGGACCGGGGCGGTGGCCGCTATCAGGGGGAGATGGCCGTCTACGTGAAGCCGCGCGGCCTCTTCGGCAAGGGCTACATGAAGCTGATCAAGCCGTTCCGGCTCTGGATCGTCTATCCGGCGCTGATGCGCCAGGCCGAGAAGACCTGGGCCGCGTATAAGTTCGCGCGGTGAGCGCGCGCGCTCGGGAGGTTCTCGAGTCGCCGCCGGGGTCTCTCCGGCCCGGGCGCCGGCTCAGCTGAGCGGGGGATCCTCGGCGCCGAGCGGGAAGCGCATCGTCACCGTCGTCCCCCGGGGGGACTGGGCGATCTCGAGGTCGCCGCTCATCTGGGCGACCAGCGAGAGGCCGATCCCGAGCCCGTCGGACTCGCCGGGCAGGAAGCCGCAGCCGTGGTCGACGACCTGGATCTCGATCCAGCGCTCACTGGCGCCGGCGGTGAGCTCGACCATGCCGTCGCCGTCGCCGTCGCCGTAGGCGTACTTGACCGCGTTGGTGACCGCCTCGGAGACCGCCAGCTCGATCTTTTCCACCAGCTCCGGTTCGGCCCCGTGGGTGGCGGCGAAGTCCCCGGCCCGCCGCCGCAGCGCCGGGATCGCGTTCGCGACCGCCCGTTCGCGGGCGGAGACCGAGCGCTCCGCGACCCCGCACTCCGCGGGGGCGTCGCTCCGGGGCTTGCCGGTGGCGCCCATCACGCCTCTCGCGGGTCCGCCTCGCGGACCATCCGCTTCGGCTCACCCTCCCGCTTCACGACGACCAGGTAGCCACCGCGACGCTCGACCACCCGGTCGACCTCGTCGATCTCGTGACCCGGCACGACAAGGAAGCGGTCGAAGCCGGTCCGCACCGCCTCGTACTCGGCGATCGAGAGCTCGACCGTGCTGTTGCAGCCGAGGTAGCCGCACTCGCAGACGAAGACGCTGCCGGAGCCACGGCCGCCGCGCTCGATCGCCTCGTTGACCCGGCGCCCGTTGATCTCCGTCGAGACCGCGCGGCGCTGCCAGGCCTCGCTCACCCGGTCACCCGGCGTCCTTGTTACCGCGAAGTTTCAGCATGGCGTCGGGCATCCTGGAAGCACCAGATCGTATTCCCTGTCTGGGCGGCTCGAAAACCTCCGCGCCTGCACGGGACGTTGCCGGGGGCTTTAGGTCGTCGCTGCGGTTCCGATACCAGGGGTATGCGCTCCATCCGCGCGATCGGCGCCCTGGCGCTGGTCGTGGTCGCAACCGCCGCTCCGGCCCGTGCCGACGCTTCGCCGGCGAGCGTGGCTGCCCTGCAGACCGCGCTGGTGAGCTTCGATCTCTACGACGGCTACGTCGACGGGATCCGTGGCCCGCTGACCAGGCACGGGGTGACCGCCTTCCAGCGCCGCCGCGGCCTGCCCGCCGACGGGATCGCCGGCCCGCGCACCCGCCGGGCGCTCGGCTGGCGCGGCCGTCCCGGCTTGAACAGCCGGACGATGCGGGTCGGCAACCGGGGCTGGGACGTCGCCGCGCTGCAGTTCCTGCTCCAGCGAGCGGGCCACGGGCCCGGCCGGGCCGACGGCCTGTTCGGCCCCCTGACCCGCGCGTCCGTGGTGCGTGCGCAGAGCGCCGCCGGTCTCGGCGCCGACGGCCTCGCCGGCCCGGCGACGATCGCCGCCCTGCGCGGGGGCGGCGGCAGCGCCGAAAGCGGCAAGCCGACCAACGTCAACGTCAGTGGCCCGGTCAGTTTCCTGCGCCCGGTCGCGGGCCCGATCGGCGACGGCTTCGGCGCCGACCGCGGCGGCGGCCGCCGCCACGACGGCCTCGACTTCCCTGTCCCCTTCGGGACCCCGGTCGGCGCGGCCGGCGTCGGCACGACGATCTTCGCCGGCTACAACAACGGCGGCTACGGCAACCTGGTGGTGGTCCAGCACCGCCTCGGCTACGCCACCTGGTACGCCCATCTCTCCTCGATCGCGACCGCGGTCGGCGCCCGGGTCGCCGGCGGCACCCGGATCGGCCTGGTCGGCTCGACCGGTTACTCGACCGGACCTCACCTGCACTTCGAGGTCCGCCTCTACGACACCCCGATCGACCCGACTCCGCTGCTCCTCTCGACCGTCTCCGCCCGCCCGGCGCTGCCCGCGGGTGGGGCATCGCCCGGCTGGTGCGACGGGGCACCCCGAGAGGCCCGCAGGGCACCGCGCGGCGGCGACTGGATCGCCAGCGAGCGGCTCTGCGCGAGGCCGGGGGAGGGGCTTGGACCCCCGAACTCCCAGCGCGGGACCTAGGCAAGACCCCCGGGTGAAGCGGCGACGGGCCCGAAACGACCGGGTTGAACAGATTTAGCGTTTGTAAGTGTCTCTCACCTAATATTGCCCCGGCTCATGGAAGTTCAAGGCTTCGCGCCGGTACATCTCATCGCGCAGGTCACCTTCGCTCGCTCTCAGGGGGTGGTGGTGGACAACCGAGGAAGGCTCGGGTCGATGATCGCTGAGCAATTCGACCTCGAAAACGTCAGCGTCAGAGAGACGGCGGCGCAAATCGAGGGCGCGGATGGCCGGGATCAGTACAGGATCGGCATCGCCCAGCTTCGCGCTTCCCTGCGATCCTTCACTGAGTTCGACGATGCCTTGGAGCGTGTTCGGCGGTTCTTCCAGGTCGCTCTTGATCAGCTCGGCAACCCGGTGGTGATCAACGCGACGGCTCACACGACCGACGTTGCGGCGACCAACTCTCTCGAGGGTCTCCGGGATGCTCTTGCGGAACACGTGACTCCTCCGACTGGAACGCTCAAAGAGGCGCTCGGGATTCCATTCACCGACCTGGGTCTTTCGTTTCGATTCGAAGACCCGGACAAGTCGAGCACCCAGATTCAGTTCGGTCCGATGGACGAATCGACGCTGGCTCAGTTCCTGCAAGATCCGGCGCCGACCGGCTACCCTGCCCTGGGCCTCATGCTCGACGTTCACACTCGCCACATCGTTGTTGCGGAGCCCGGAGATGGAGAAGCAGACGTGATCGGATTCTGGGACAAGGCCCTCGCCAGCAATCGTCGCTCCACCGAGCGCACCGGAAGCTGGCTGAAGGAGGTGATCTCCTGATGGCGGGAGGCGCTGCGCTCCTGGGTTCCACCGAGGCGGAGAAATCAACTCCCGGCCATGGGTTCACCGCCTCGGATGGCGACGATCGCCAGGTTGCCCTTCGGGAAGACATTCACTCCCGTAAAGCCTTCTTCCGTATCCGCCTGGAAGACCCCCCTGTGGACGATGAGCCGCAGGCGAAGTTTCGGGTCCCGGTCGCCGAGAAGCCACGGGAGGCGTCCGATGAGCTCAGGGCGTCCCTCGGCGCGCTCGGTCAAGTTCGCAAAAGCGAGGAGCCGGCCGATTGGCTCGTTGCTGCCGCAACGCTGAAGCGGGATGCGGTGCGCCTTCGAGGCACCGCCTTCGACCGCCATTCATCTGTGCTGCTCGCTCTGGCCGATGCCTTGACCTACACCGAACCCGACGACCCGACTCTTGGGCCTGGATTTGGCGATGCCCTCAATCGCGGTGTTTCGCTGCTGGTCGAGCCGTTCGTTGCGGAACCGGACGAGGAGAACTTCCTCGTAAGCATGATGGAGGCGGGTTGGAACTTGGCTCCGTCGGCTGATTTGAACCCGCTGCCTCTGTGAACGTCGCCTCCGAGGCGCACTACTACTTCGACACGAGCGCCCAACTCGATCGGCATTGCGGGGAGGCGAGGATCCGCCGCACATTGAAGAAGCTGGCGACAGACGCCGGCGGCGTGTCAACGTCGAGCCAGGTCGAACGCGAGTGGAACCGAATCGTGCTGGGTGCGCTCGCGGCGTTGAGTAAGGCCCTGTGGACCGCGGAGGACTACACCGACGTCGTTCGAGCTCTCTCGAAGGCCTACGGACGCAAAGCCAGCCAGCGGTGGCAGGTGCTGAATGTCGTCACGGAAAACAAGACGGCCGACCTCGACGAGGTTGCTGCTCGACTTGAGGACTATCGGAGGATCCGGGCCCGGGCAATGTGGCGAACGGGTCTGCGAGAGGTTCGTGATGGCACGAAGTGCGAGGTGGCGCGACGGAGGCTGGAACATGACGGCGGGCGCTGGGCCTACCGGGACACGTGTCGAAAGATCGAGGAAATCTGCGAGCAGCCCTCATTCCTCGAGGCGAATCGCGATCGAGCCGAGGCGGCGGCGGAGGCGCTGCTGAAGTCCGAGCGGGAAGGCGATCAGAAAATGGGGAAAAAGGCCTTGAATGCTCTCGCCGACGAAGATCGGCGATCAACCAAAGGGGCGGCTTGCCACGGGGGCGGCGGCATTGGAGGGGACATTTGCATTGCCTTGGAGTGCGATGAGCAGGAGGTCCTGGTCAGCACGGACGCAAGCTTCGATCTGATCTGCCCCGCACTGGGTCTGAAGAATCAGAACCCCCTGCGAAGTCCTTAGCTGCTTGCCGCTGCGATGCCGGAGGAGGGACTCGAACCCCCGACACGCGGATTATGATTTTGCCGCAGGGGTTGCCGGGGTTTGCGGCCGTTAGAGCCTTCCCGCATTCCAGAGCCAATGCCGGGGTTTCGACTTCTCCCGCGTTTTCGGCTGTTTCCGGGTGCGTCCTTGCCACCCCCTTGCCACCTATGCGAGAAGCATCGACTAGCCAGTGCGCGCACCGTTTTTCGGCCGAGACCGCACGACGTAGGCTGGCCTGATGGCGCGGAAGAAGCGGGGGGCTAAGAAGCCGCAGCGCGTGCTTGCTGACCACAAGCGGGAAAAACGAAAACTCGTGCCACCGCTGATGCAACTGCCGGCATTGCGCGAGGTCTCCTGGTACAAGGAGATGCTGCCGGACTTCCTTTGGCTGGCCATGATGCTCGGGAGGCGCTCGGACTGGGGGGCTGCATACAGCGCCCTTGAGGTGGTCGACCGTTTTGTACCGGAGGGGCCTCGATTCGCCGATGGGCGGTTGACGACCTTCGCCTTGGTCCCCGAGGAGAACCGAGCCGCGGCCCGCATTGCTCTCCGCGACGAGGCGCCACATGGAATCCCCGACCAGTTCGGTCACGTCATGGCGCTCTACCCGACCTGTCCCGCCCGCTGGCTTTACGAGGACTGGTTCGAGCGCCACGATCCCGAGCCCGAGGTTGGTCTGCCTCTGGTCCGCTCGATCGTCGCCGACCACACCGACAAAGGCGGGGTTCGGGAGACCCGCCTCCGCATGGCTGCGATCTCGCGTCGAGTCACCCACGGCAAGTTGTCCCACACCGGCGAGGGCACTATGAAGCTGGTTCCGAAGTACCCGAACCGGCTAACCGAGTCGGAGCAAAGACAAGTGGAGTCGGTCATGCGCGCCATGTGGGGATCGTCGTTCGGAATGGAAACCGATAAATATCCTGAGCTTCTCGAATGGCCCAAGGAGTTCTGGAGGCGAAACCGCGAGTTGGTTGGATGCCGGGTGTCGGTCACCGAAAGAGAGGAGGTCGTGATGCCCGACGAAGATGGGCCAGTCGATCCTGAGCCATTGATGCAGCTTTCGGAGCTGCGCGCTGTTCTGGATGCACTCGATCCGCTGGGGGAGGAACTGCGGACTGCCCAGCAGGAGGTGGTCGGCGACCCAAAGGCCGACGAGCCTAATGCGGTGTTGCTCGGGTTGGCCTCCCGCCTGTTCAGCGTGCTCTACGCGTTTTTGGAGAGACCGTCGGCGTGGGTGCCAACCACCGCCGGATATTTCGTGCGGCCGATAGTGGACACCCGCATCCTCGTCGGGTGGCTCATCACCCGCGACGACCCCGAGATCTATTCCGCCTACCGAGAGCATGGTCTTGGGCGGCTCAAGCTGCTTCGGGAACACATCAAGGTGGATCTCGGCGACGACCTGGATGATGAGGCGAAGGAGATGCTCGACCACATCGACCGGCGCGTCAACCTTGAGCGCGATGAGTGGTTCCAGACCGTAAATCTCGGCTCCTTCGCAGACGTAAATCCACGCCAGATGGCCGAAGAGGCCGACCTGAAGAGGGCGTATGACCTGACCTACGCGCCGCTCTCAAGCGCGAATCACGGCGAGTGGCCCACGGTGAGGGAGGATGACACCGTCGTCTGCAGGGAGCCGCTGCACGGCAGCCACCGCCTCGGCGCCTTCGCGGCCCCGCCGCACACGATCGCGGCGGCACCGGCATTACTTGCACTGGATCTCGCCCGCGAGGGGATATGCCAGGTCTTCGACTACTACGGGCACGATGTTCGCGGGAAGTTCGATCGACTACAGGAGGCCCTCGAACGCGCTGCCTACGCCGACGACGATGGCGACAGCTAGAGGCTCCGGGCGAGTCCCGGCTGTGGTCCGGATTCAGCCGAAACCGGCTGGTTCGAGTGAGGCGCCTCGACTGCCGCGCCTTCCACGGCCTGATCGAGAAAGTCAGCGCTTCCCACGCCCGAATCCATCAAATGGATGTAGGTCTTGAGCGTGAAGCCGGGATCGGCGTGGCCTAGCCAAGCCTGCACCTGCTTCACGTTCCGACCCGCCTCAAAGAGCAAGCTCGCGCAGGTGTGGCGGAAGGTGTGGAAGGACACGGCCGACCGCGTTTTCCTCTTGCCGTTGACCTCCACCTCGACCTTGAACCCGGCTCCGATGGCGGCGGGAGCCAGGGCACGGCGATAGACGTTTTCGGGCCGCAAAGGAGTGCCCGCCCTCGACGCGAAGACAGGGGACTCGGGGCCTCGATATTTGTCGATACGCAAAGCGAGAAGCTGCCGCGCCATGCCGGGAGAGAGCGGAACGTCGCGCTTGCCGTCCTGGCTCTTGAGCCGCTTGCGCTTTCCCTTGTAAAGCTGTTCGCGGACCCGCACCTCTGGATGCTCGTCGAGGTCTAGGTGTTCCCACCTCAGCCCGACCGCCTCGCTGATCCGCAAGCCGGTGTGGGCGAGGAACGTCACGAATAGGCGTGACTCGCTCGGTAGCGCTGCCAAGAGAACGCCGAGCTCGGCTCGCGTTAGCGCCTTGGGCTTGTCGTCGGCCGGTGCCTCGCCCTCGCTCGGCAGCGGGATGCGAACGCCGAGGACCGGGTTCGACGGGACCACGCCGTCCTCAAGGGCGGTGGCGAACATCACCGACAGGGCCGCCCGCGTCTTCTTAATTTCAGAGGTGGAGCGCCCGTCCCTACGCATCTGCCCGAACAGATCGCGGAGGTCGGCTGGTTCGACCTCGGTCATCCTCCACGTCTTCCACCGCGTGATCGCGTGGGTCTCGATCGGCCTGCGGTACTCGGGTCGCGTCGTCTCCGAGAACCCGCGCGAGGTCCGGCCCGCATAGTTCTCGATCCACTCGGCGAAGTAGTCGCCGAAACGAACCCGTGACTTGGGCCGCTTCTCGCCCGCATCGCGTTTGCCCTTGGCCTCGCGGGCCTCGGGAAGGGTGCGGAAGGATTCTTTGTGCTGCTTTCCCCGGCGCTCCCAGACGATCACATAGCGCGAGCCGCGCTTGTAGATGCCGGGGTAGCGCGTCTTCTCTAGCTTCGCCGCCATCAGGGCCCTACGGCCGCAGTCCGCCGCCGCCGAGCAGCCACTTGTCCAACTCCGAGCGGCGCGCGATCAGGGCCGAGCCGTCGCGGTGGATCGGAATCCGGCGCGCCGACGCGAGCGCGTAAACCCGCGAGCGCGGGCAGTCGAGGTAGGCCGCGATCTTCTCAGCGCCTCGCAGCCAGCCGTCCTCGGCCGTCGTGCTCGCCCGCTCGCCGAGAAGTTCCGCCGCACGGCGGGCGATCCGCTCGACCAGCTCGTCGCCGACGTTGACGCTGATCGCGTTCATGGCGCCGGCGCCCCCTCGATCTGGATGAAGTTCTCGGCCTTGACCTTCTTGACGACCCGCTCGACCAGGCGCAGCGTCTGCCCCGGCTCGCAGAGGTAGCGAACCTCCGAGACCTCGCTCCCGCCAATGGCCAACCTCCATGACCTGATCAACTCTTCGAGCCGACGCGGCGCCTTTGGGGTCAACTCGACCTCGATTGCGATCACGCCCTCCTCGGTCAAGACGGCCAGGTCGGCTCGGTGGAAGCGCTCGCGATGGCCGACGTCGAGCCTCGCCTTGGCCAGCGAGCGTTCCTCGAGCGCTTCTCTGGCGACGATCTCCCGCTCGGTCAGGACGCGGTCCTGGCCGTAGCGCTCGCCGAGATCCAGAGCGACGGTCGCACAGCGCAACCAGTGGTCGACGGCACCCGGCGAGACCTTCGCCACCGGCATCGGCAGGCCCGCGTAGCGCAGCCCGTCGCGGGTGGCGTGCAGCAGGCTCGGCAGCGAGCGCAGCAGGTCCAGGCGCTCCAACAGGCCGGCCCCGATCAGCGCAGCGACCCGGCGATAGGTCGCCGTCCTCCCGGTCCCGGTAGCCCGCATCGCCTGTTCGACCGTCAGCACCCCGTGACGCCCGACCAGCCTCACAAGCTCCCGGTCCCGGTCCAGTGCCGACGCTGGCCTTGCCGCCTCGCTGTCGATCAACGTCCCCATGCCACCACAAGACGACCGAACCCCCGGATTCGATCCCCCGCACCGCCTCCGTCCGTCCCGATCCACCCCCTTGCCGCTCCCTCTCCCACCAGAGCCCGCCGGCAGCCGACCACGCACACACTCCCCCCGATATCTCTCTCATCATGTGTGTGCGTGGTCGGCTGCCGGCGGGCTCCTTCAATCCCATCCCCAAGCGGCAAGGGGGTGGATCGCTCGTCCACGCCCCCGTCCACAGCGCAGTCCACCCACGGCAGGGGTCCTCCGAGCGCCGCCCCGCCGACCTACCCAGCGAAATAGCGCCGCGCCGAGCGGCAGTCAAGGGCGCTTCGCGCCCGACCCCCGCAGGGGGTTGACTGCCGCTCGGCGCTGCGCTTCGGTGCAGGTAGGTCGGCGGGGATGGGTGAGTGCCGCCCGGAGGTCCTGGGGAAGTCGCTGTAGTCAACATTTGATTTAACCGAGCGGGCCACCCCGCCTACCTGGCGTCATCGGGCGCTGGCGCATGGATACGAAAGCTGCCGCGAGGCAGGGCGGCCGGAGTCCACTCCAAACCGTCGAGCAGATCACCCGGCTCGACTTCGAGGCTGCCGGCGAGCTTGACCAACGTGTCGATGCGCGGAAGCCTGATCCCGCGCTCCAGCATCCCGATCTCGGTGCGATGGAGGTTGGAGAGGAAACCAAGCTCTTCCTGCGAGACACCGGCCTGCTTGCGGCAATAGCGGAGGTTCGCGCCGAAAACGCGAGCGATTGCGGGGTCCACGCTCAGCACGATCCCGACCCCTCGCTGTCAGAGAGGCAGCTGAGCAGGCCACGCAGTGCCTCATGCTCGGCGACGACTTGCTGGTAGTCGTTCTCGCGGTCGGTGTCGGTGGCAATTGCCTCGACGGCTAGGCGGGCGGGCTCGTCGGGGAGGACGATCTCACCGCGCTTTAAGCCCTTCAATAGGCGGCGGTAGGCGGCTGCTTCGGCCTCGGCTTTTTCAGGGTCGGGCATCGCCTCGGGATTTGCCAAATCCCCCTTTACGCCGACGAGACAAGACGTGAGCGTCTGCCGAAGCCAGAGGACTTGGGGGCCTGGTAGGTCGAGCAGCACAGCCCGTCTGCCGCCCGTAGGGTTCTTTTCAGCCATGAGGAGCGTGGTCTCCTTGTGGTTAGGCCCCCGGTTGGCGTTCCACCGCCGGCCGGGGGCTGCTTTTCGTTTCGAGGAAGCTATCGCAGGATGTTCTAAAGAACAAGTGCTAAAAGATGTGGTCCTTGGCACCAGTCTTTGAGAATGTCGACTGGGTGGCGCGACAGGAGAAATCGAGAGTTGCCCTTGGACAGGCGATCCGAGGGTTCCGTCTGGAAGGGGGCCTGACGCAAGAAGCTCTTGCGCACAGCGCCGGGATCACGGTCGGCCATCTTTCCAAAATCGAACGGGGCGTCTCTAATCCGACGTGGGAAACGGTCGAGGGAGTTGCGATAGCCCTCGGTGTTTCGATGGTCGATCTGGCAAAGGCAGCGGAGAAGAAACAGCACTAGGGCGTTCCTCTCCGACTCCGAAACGACGGGAGGCTCCAGCGTGGCGAAACGGAAGCAGAGGCGAACGAGGAGAGCCGAAAGGGTGGCGGCCGAACGACCCGAACGAGCCAAGGACCCGCGCCTGGTCGCTCTGCCTGCGAGCGAGTTGGATGGTGAGGAGTTGCCACCGGACATCTGGGTGCAGGTCCTCTCGCCGGTCCTCATGGACGATGGCCGCGAACTGCTGTGGTACCCGCCGCAGCCGGTCGCCTTCAACTTGGTTGAGGCAAAGCGGGCCCGGGACCGTGGGGCGAGGTCGCGCCACAACATCATCATGAAACTGAAAAAGAGACCGAGCGGGGATGGCGTGCAGCCAGTCAATTCCACCACGGTGCTCAACTGCATCCGGGATCTGCAGTCGGCGGTCCTCTACGCCTTCACCGCGATCGAGAGCCTCGCCAACCATGCGATCGACATGCTCGATGATGACTTCACGCTGATCATCAAGAAGAAGACCTACGGGAAGAGGGACCTGGTTGGCCTGGGTATCGACGAAAAGCTCAAGCTTGTGGTTCCGAAGATGGAAGGCGCCGAGAAGATCGCCGGCACTGCCGTCTGGGAGCGCTACCGTAAGCTCAAGTTCATCCGCGACGAGCTCCTCCACGTGAAGGAGCGCGGCCTGGACTCGGACCCTAAGAAACGCACTGCGTACGACCGGCTCCTGGTCGGCGAGGCAGACAATTGCGTGGAGGACGCGGTGGCTCTCGTCGAAGGCATCTGGCCGGGATGGCTTCCGCCCCATGTGCGAATGGCCGTCGGGTAGCTGACCCGAGCGGAGATTCGATCCGACGGCCTCGCCATGCTTCCGATATGGCAAAGCCAAACAGTAGGACCGTCACCCCACGCGGGGGCGATTGGACCGTGGATAAGCCTGGGGCAACGCGTGCCAGTTCGCGCCACGACACCCAAGCAGAGGCAATTGATGCGGCTCGCGGCTATCTAGGCAACGAAGGTGGAGGCGAGTTGAAAATCAAGAGCACCAATGGGCGAGTTCGCGCTCAGGACACGGTCCCCAATGGAAACGATCCGCGTAGTTCACGGGGCTGAGCGATCCGAATCAATCCTGCGGGACGGCCGACGCTATCGGCCGTCCCGACCAGGATTCCGGCAGGCAAGCTCTCGGCTCCATCCATAAACGTCCGAGCAATCGGAAAAACTCAGGTCGTGGAGCTGCCATCGGTTGAAACTCTGGAACAAGCCAGCGCCTTCGGTGCGAACGTGGCAACGGTGATCGCCCTCGGCGTTGGCGGCTGGTGGACTTATTCGCGCTTCTTTAAGAACAGGACCGGCAAGCCCAAGGCGTCAATGATCCACTCTGTCGAAGACCGCCGCTTGACCGACCGCGACCTTCTTGTCCGGGTGGTCATACGACTCGAAAACACTGGGTCCGTTCTCCTCCCAGTCGAGCGTCTCCGGTGCGAAATCTCGCAAGTGCATCCACCCGCCCCTGAGGCCCTTGATCGTCTTAACAAGCGCGAACTCATCACCGACGAACACTTGGCCGATCTGGGCTGTATTCGTTGCTACGAGGAAGACCGGGAGAAAGGGGAGGTCCGGATCGAGCCGGGAGAGGCAGACATCTTTCCCTTCGATTTTGTCGTCCCTTCTGACATCAGCACGATCTCGATTTACGCCCACATCGGCAATAGCACCGAGAGGAAGAAAGAAATCGGTTGGGAGTTGACCGCGCTTTATGACCTAACCGCAAATGCTTCTCACGCGGAACCGACTAGGTCCTGACCCGGGACCGCGCGAGACGCACTGGAGGAAGAATGAGCAAAGGAAAGCGACCATCAAAATCTCCGAAACCTGCCGGGGGCACCGGTAAGCGGTCCTCGCTTGGTAAGAGCAAAAGCCAAAAGCCCCCTAGGAAATCGCCGACTAACAAAGGCGGCAATCGGTAGGTTTGCGCGAGGTAACCGAGAACGAATCGCAGCTGTCGTCGGCGTGTCGGTCGTTGATCTCAAAGACGGCGGTGGAGTTCGAGGGGTCGTCCGCCCACCTAAAGAAAGCCAAGCGCCTCCCAAGCAGGCCGTAGCTCAAAGGTTGGGTCGCTAATGCCGTACTTCTCTTTGAGCAAGGGTTTCGCCCAATCCCCAGCAACAGCTTGTGAGTTGAACGACACTCCATCGAAGACAAGCTCACGAACCTGCTCAAGGGCTGACTCCGCCGCCCCCACGTCCGGATGCTCCCGACGCGGGGTCACCGCTTGCTCTTGATCCTCGACCAAACTTAAATACCCCTCTTCCTCGTACCGCCTTGCGGTCTCGACTGGAAAACGGTCGCTTTCGCCACCAACCGTGAGCGGATGGCCGGAATGGAAGAACTGGAAGAGAGCCTCCACCGCAATCGGCGGTAATACGCTCGTCTTTCTTGCTGCCAGCTCGATTGCGCCTTCGACTTCCGCCTGGTACTGGACGTGCTCCTCCTGCTCAAGGACTGGTGCCGGCGGCGCCTCCTCGAATGGCTGAAGCCGAAGCGACTGGTTCTGGGTCTCCAGCTTTCGGGAAAAGTCTCGAAGGCGATCGTTTGCGTCAGTGAGGTCGGCTTTGTCGCGCTCTACTCGCTCCAGCTGCTTCCGGAGCACCTCATAGTCAGGAAATGAAACAGACTTGGCGGAAGCGATCTTCCCATCGAACTCTTGGGTCCAGAGGTTAAGAAAATCTTCCTTGTGCTCATTCCATGCACCCGTCCGAATTGCCGCGCCGGTCTCCTCATGAATTTCATCGCGCATCTCGTCTAGGTCGGACGAGCTGTCAATCTTTGCGGCCTGCTCTCCCAGCTGGACGCCTTCAAGATCGTGGTAGTCCACCGGCGGTACAAGCATCGGAATGTGGCGCTTCTTCTGAACCCAAACGGCACCTGCCTCCGCTAGACAGAAGCGACTCTCGTAGTAGGAGGGCGTCAAGAGCAGGATCGCGATCTGAGCGCGGTCCAAGGCTTCACGGATTACCTCGCTAAATTGGGACCCTTGAGGAAGCTTGCCGGGGCGAGCAGTGATGAAGACCTGCTCGTCGGCGAGATTGCAGCCGAGGCGTATGAAGTTGACAAGGGCCTTCGCTAACTCAGCATCGGGCATCGCGAAGCTGACAAAGACTCCCTTTCTTGCGGCGTTCCCCTCGATTGACGGTATTCAAGCGAATTCGTCGTCGCGGATAGCGTAAAGCGTCTTCGCTCTACAATTCGGCATGTGACCAAGGCAGAGCTTCACAAACTTGTTGATCGGCTGCCCGACCAGGCTGTTGACGGTGCCGCGCTCCTGCTCGAGGAGATCAGCGTCGAGCCAGGACAAGCTGGCTTTTGGACTCGTGAGTGGCGCGAGAAGGAGGCCGAGGCTGACGCGGATATTGCCGCTGGCCGGGGTACTCGGTACGAGAGTGATGAGGACTTCCTAGCGGCATTTGACGAGCGCACGAAGCCGCTCGATGCCAACTCGTGAAGTTCTCGCGTCGTTCTGGCGCGACTGGGATCGTCTAACTCCTCAGCAGCAGCGAGCGTTCAGGGAGGCGGTCGCCCGATTCATCGCCGACCTCGCTAGCGACGGACAGAGCTTCCATCCCCGACTGCGAGTGAAGCGCGTTCAGGGTTATCCGGGCGTCTGGGAGATGAGCTGGGCGCCTGATGGTCGCGCCACCTTCCAGTACGGCGATGAGGTTCAAGCCGAAAAGACCCACGTCATCTGGCGTCGGATTGGTACCCACGCCATCTTTCGTCGCCCCTGAGTGCACCGCCGTCCAAGGTGCGGCCGCCGGGTTCCCGCTAGCTCCTTGCCACTTACCTTGCCACCCCAGCCAAATTTTGAATCGGAGTTCGGCCTTGAGGGCCTTTCTTCCGCGCTGCACTGCTATGCCGGAGGAGGGACTCGAACCCCCGACACGCGGATTATGATTCCGCTGCTCTAACCAGCTGAGCTACTCCGGCGGGGAGGGGGATCGTAGCGATGGGGCGAGGACCGGGATGGGCGGGGATGCGGCCGGTGTTGGTCGCCTTTCTGCTGGCCGCCGACGCCTTCGTCGTCGCGGCGCTGGCGATCGCCCATCCGCGGGGCTGGCTGCCGCCGTTCATCTCCTTCGGGGCGATCCTGATCGGCCTGGTCTGGTTCCAGCTCTGGGCGATCCGCCACCGCCACGACGACGGTTGAGCGCAACCGCAAGTTTGGTGGAGGAAAATCCTGTAAATCAACGGCCCGTGCGGCGGATGCAGGAAGAAGAGCGGTGCAGCAGTTGATTTCGGGGGATAGGGTGGGACCGGTGAGCGCCGAGCTGGACAGTGCGATTAGAACTGTGGTGCGGCAGTGCATGGGCGTCAATCCCGGTGAGGAGGTGCTCGTCATCTGCAATCCCGTCACCGAAGAGATCGGTGCGCTGATGCGGATCGAGGCGCAGGGCGACGGCGCCGACGCGACCCTGGCGGTGATGTCGGAGCGGGACTCGCACGCGGCCGAGCCCTCGCAGGCGGTGGCGGCGGCGATGTCCGCTGCCGACGTGGTGCTGGCGCCGACGATCCAGTCGATCTCCCACACCGCCGCTCGCAAGGCGGCCAGCGAGGCCGGAGTCCGGGTCGGCAGCCTGCCCGGGGTCACCGAGGAGATGCTGATGCGGCTGATGACCGGCGACCTGGAGGAGATCCGGCGCCGCGGCTGGGCGATCGTCTCGGCGATGAACGGCGGCTCGGAGGCGCGGATCACCTGCCGCCACGGCACCGACCTGCGGCTCGGCCTGGAGGGTCGGCTGGGGATCGTCGACGCCGGCGAACTCAGCAACCGCGGCGCCTTCGGCAACCTGCCCTGCGGCGAGGGCTTCATCGCGCCGCTCGAGAGCAGCGCCGAGGGGACGCTGGTCGTCGACGGCTCGATCGCCGGCGTCGGCCTGCTCGACACGCCGACCTCGCTGACCGTCCGCGGCGGCCACCTGACCGACGCGACCGGCTCCGACGGCGCCGCGCTGCTGGAGCTGTTGACCGCGCACGGCCCGCAAGGGACCAGCGTCGCCGAGCTCGGGATCGGCACCAACGAAGAGGCGATCCTCACCGGCAACATCCTCGAGGACGAGAAGATCCTCGGCACCGCCCACGTCGCCTTCGGCGCCTCGGCGGCGATCGGCGGCACCGTCCAGGTCCCCGTCCACCTCGACTGCGTGCTGCTCGAACCGACGGTCGAGATCGACGGCGAGACGATCGTCAGCGGCGGCGACCTGCTGGTCTGAGGGTCGGCGAGATGGCGACACTCCTCGCCGTACCCAACGTCTCCGAGGGCAGCGACGGCGAGCGCCTGGACCGGCTCGGCGCGGCCTTCGGCGCCCCGGCCGGGGTTACCGTCCTCGACCGCCACGCCGACTCCGACCACGGGCGCAGCGTCTTCACCCTGGCGGGGGCCGCGGGGGCGCTGGAGGAAGCGCTGGCCGAGGGCGCCGAGGAGGCCCTGGAGACGATCGACATGAACGGCTACGGCGGCGTCCACCCGGCGATCGGCGCTCTCGACGTCTGCCCGCTGGTCTGGCTGGCGCCGGAGGGGCGGGAGGCGGCGCGCACCGCCGCGGTCGCGACCGCGGCGCAGATCGGCGCCCTCGGGATCCCGGTCTTCCTATATGGGGAGCTGGCGAGCGGCCCCGGCCGGGAGGAGCGGGCGTACTTCCGCAACGGCGGCATGGCCGAGCTCTGGCTGCGGATGGAGTCGGGCGAGCTGCGGCCGGACTTCGGCCCGGCGGAGCCGCACCGGACCGCCGGCGCCACCCTGGTCACCGCGCGGGCGCCGCTGGCCGCCTTCAACGTCCAGCTCGACAGCGGCGACGTCGAGGTCGCCCGCGCGGTCGCCGCGGCGCTGCGCGAGGCCGGCGGCGGCCTGCCGGGGGTGCGGGCGATCGGGCTGGCACTGGCCGGCGGCCGGGCCCAGGTCTCGACCAACGTCCACGACCCGCTGGCGGTGCCGCTGGCGCTGGTGGTCGAGCGGGTGCGGGAGCTGGGGGCGCCGCTGGGGGTGCGGCCGCTGGAGGCCGAGCTGGTCGGGCTGATTCCCGCCGCCGCCCTGGCCGGGTATCCCGCCGACGTGCCGATGCGCGGCTTCGACCCCGAGGTTCACGTGATCGAGCGGCGGCTCGCCGCCGCGACCGATTAGATTCAATTCAGAGATGGCTGAGACGAAGAAGCGACGCAAGGGCAAGAAACGCGGCACCCAGGGCGGCCGCGTCGACAACAAACCGCGCGGCGGGCGCCCCCGCAGCCGCGAGGAGGCGAAAGCCCGGGCGCGCTCCAAGAAAGGCAAGGCGCCGGCCCAGCGCTCCGACGCGCCGCCGACCTGGCGCAGCGCCGCCACGCGCGGCATCTTCGCCGCCGTCATCTTCTTCGTCCTCCTGCTGCTGCTGTTCAAACGGCCACTCGGCGTCGCCGCCGCCTTCGCCGGCTTCATGCTCGCCTTCTACGTGCCCGCCGGCTACTACATCGACATGGCGATGTGGCGGCGGCGCGAGCGGGCCCGGATCCGCGCCCGGGAACAGTCGCGGAGCCAGCGTTGAGCCTCGATGTCGAGATGCTCACTGTCGGCCCGGTGGCCGAGAACTGCTTTCTGCTGCGTCCCGAAGGTTCCGACAAGCTGCTGATCGTCGACCCGGGCGAGGAGGCCGACCGCATCCTTGCCGCAGTCGCCGCGACCGGTGCCGGGGTCGAGGCGATCCTGATCACCCACTGCCACTTCGACCACATCGGCGCCGTGGCGCCGGTGGCGGCGGCGACCGGCGCCCCGGTCTACTGCCCGGAGATCGAGGTGGGGGTCCTCGCCGACATCATGAGCTACGTCCCCTGGCCGGACTTCGGGCCGTTCGAGAGCTACGAGGCCGACGAGACGGTCGCCGGCGGCGAGACCCTGGAGCTGGCCGGGCTCGAGCTCGACGTCGTCTTCACCCCCGGGCACAGCCCGGGCCACGTCACCTACGCGGTGCGCGGCGAGGACGCGCTCTTCTCCGGCGACGTCCTCTTCAAGGAATCGGTCGGGCGGGTCGACCTCCCGGGCGGCGACGGGCCGACCCTGATCGCCTCGATCGGCAACCTCCTGGACCGGTTCCCCGACGAGGCGGTCGTCCACCCCGGTCACATGACGACGACCACGCTCGGCGCCGAGCGGGCCTCCAACCCGTTCCTCGCCTCGCTGGCGCGGTAGGCGGGCAGCCGCCCGCGTCATCTAGGCTCGCTCGCACCATGGCCAGCAAGTTCCAGGCGCCGCGCGGGACCTTCGACGTGCTGCCCCAGCAGGCGCGGCGGCGGGCGACCGTGGAGGCGACCGCGGCGGCGATCTTCGCCCGCGCCGGCTACGAGCCGATCGCGACGCCGAGCTTCGAGGGCACCGAGCTCTTCGAACGCGGGGTCGGCCGCTCCACCGACATCGTCCGCAAGGAGATGTTCACCTTCGAGGACAAGGGCGAGCGCAGCCTCACCCTGCGCCCGGAGGGGACGGCGCCGATCTGCCGCGCCTATCTGGAGCACGGGATGCACAAACTGGCGCAGCCGGTGAAGCTCTCCTACGCCGGCCCCTTCTTCCGCCACGAGCGCCCGCAGGCCGGCCGCTACCGCCAGTTCCATCAGCTCGGGCTGGAGTGCATCGGCAGCGACTCGCCGCTGGCCGATGCCGAGGCGATCGCCCTGCTCGCCGACCTGCTGGGGGAGCTCGGGGTGCCTGGGGTCGAGCTGCGGATCGGCAGCCTCGGCTCCTTCGCGGCGCGCCAGGACTATCTGGAGGAGCTGCGGGCGCACCTGCGCGCGCACGCGGACGAGCTGAGCGCCGACGTGCGCGAGCGGATCGACGTCAACCCGTTGCGCGCCTTCGACTCCGACCACGAGGGCACGCGGGCGGCGATGGCGAGCGCGCCGACGATCGTCGACAGCCTCAGCGGCGAGGACGCCGAGCACTTCGCCGAGGTGCGAGCGCTGCTGGGCGCGGCCGGGATCGACCACGTGGTCGACAAGACCCTGGTACGCGGCCTCGACTACTACACGCGGACGATCTTCTCCTTCGTCTGCGACGCGCTCGGGGCGCAGTCGGAGATCGGCGGCGGCGGCCGCTACGACGGGCTGATCGAGCAGCTCGGCGGGCCGGCGACGCCGGCGGTCGGCTGGGCGGCCGGGATCGAGCGGATCCTGCTGGCCCTGGGCGAGGATGCGGCGGTGGCGCCGGCGCCGCGCCGGGTCTTCATCTCCTTCCAGCACGAGGGCGACGCCGGCAGGCGGGCGATGGTCCTGGCCGGCGAGCTGCGCCGGGCGGGCCTCGCGGCGGAGTTCGACCTGGCCGGGCGCGGGGCCAAGGGCCAGCTGAAACACGCGAACCGGATCGGCGCCGACTTCGTCGTCTTCCTCGCCGCCGACGGCCCCGCCGAGCTGCGCGACATGGCCTCGGGAGAGCAGCGGCCGGTGGATCTGGGCAAGCTTGTCGACGAGATGACCGGGGGAGAAGCATGAGCGAGGGGACCGTGGACGGGTCGCTGCCGCTGCGCGGCAACGGCTACCGCGACGCCTGGTGCGGCGAGGTGCTGCCGGACCGGGTCGACTCCGAGGTGCGGGTGGCCGGCTGGGTCAACCGCCGCCGCGACCACGGCGGCCTGATCTTCATCGACCTCCGCGACCGCACCGGGATCGTCCAGCTCGTCTTCCATCCCGACAGCTCCGGCGCGGCCTTCGAGCTCGCCCACAAGCTGCGGGCCGAGGATGTGCTCAGCGCCAGCGGCCCGGTGGTCCGGCGCGATCCCGAGACCGTCAACCCGGAGCTGCCGACTGGCGAGGTCGAGCTGCGGGTGGGCGCCGCCGAGCTGCTGGCCGACTCCGAGACGCCGCCGTTCCAGATCGAGGGCTACTCCGGCGAGGCCAGCGAGGACGTGCGGATGCGCTACCGCTACCTCGACCTGCGCCGCGAGGGGATGCGCGAGGCGCTGCAGCTGCGCCACCGGGTGGTCGCCGCGATGCGCGAGTTCCTCGACGCCGAGGGCTTCATCGACGTCGAGACGCCGGTCCTGACCCGCTCGACGCCGGAGGGCGCCCGCGACTTCCTCGTCCCCTCCAGCCAGCAGCACGGCTCCTTCTACGCGCTGCCGCAGTCGCCGCAGCTGTTCAAGCAGCTGCTGATGGTCTCCGGGTTCGAGCGCTACTACCAGGTGGCCCGCTGCTTCCGCGACGAGGCGACCCGGGCCGACCGCCAGGCCGAGTTCACGCAGCTCGACGTCGAGATGTCCTTCGTCGACGGCGAGGACATCATCGAGGTCAACGAGCGGCTCTTGGCCCACGTCTTCGAGCGCGCCGGCGGGCCGCGGATCGAGTTGCCGATGCGGCGCATGTGTTACGACGAGGCGATGGGGCGGTTCGGCACCGACCGGCCGGACCTGCGCTTCGGGCTGGAGCTGGTCGACCTCGGCGAGGCCCTGAGCGGGACCGAGTTCAAGGTCTTTCGCTCGGTGCTCGAGGGCGGCGGCTCGATCCGCGGCATCAACGCCGGCAAGCGGGAGATGCCGCGCTCCGAGCTCGACGGGCTGATCTCGCGGGCGCAGGAGCTCGGCGCCAAGGGCCTGGTCTGGGCCTTCCGCGAGGGCGAGGGCTGGCGCTCGCCGACCGCCAAGTTCCTCAGCGAGGCCGAGCTGGCCGACCTCAACGCGCGCCTCGGGGCCGAGGAGGGCGACCTGCTGCTGCTGGTCGCCGACCAGCGCCCGGTCACCGACGCGGTGCTGGGGCAGATGCGGATCGACCTCGCCGAGCGCTTCGGGCTGATCGACCCGGAGGCGAACGAGCTGGTCTGGATCGTCGACTGGCCGCTGATGGAGTGGAACGAGGGCGAGCAGCGTTGGGACTCCCTGCACCACCCGTTCACGGCTCCGGCCGGCGAGTTCGACCCGGAGAACCCCGGCGCCGCGCGGGCGGTCGCCTACGACTGCGTCTGGAACGGCCAGGAGCTCGGCGGCGGCTCGATCAGGATCAACCGCGCCGACGTCCAGGAGCAGGTCTTCGCGGCGCTCGGGATCGACGCCGAGACCGCCCAGGCCCGCTTCGGCTTCCTGCTCGAGGCGCTGGGCTACGGGGCGCCGCCGCACGGCGGCATCGCCTACGGGGTCGACCGCATCGTGCAGCGGCTGAGCGGGGCGGAGACGATCCGCGACGTGATCGCCTTCCCGAAGACGGCCTCCGGCTTCGACCTGCTGACCGGGGCTCCGGCGCCGGTCGATGAGGCGCAGCTGCGCGACCTCGGCGTGGCGATCCACAAACGCAAGCTCGCCGGGCACTGAGATGGGCCTCCGGGACTGGCTTCCACGCAAGTGGCGCTCGGGACCCGGCCCCGGCCAGACCCCGGTCTTCGTCGACGACCCCAGCTTCGACAGCTGGGAGGTGGTCCGCGACTTCGGCGACCTGCGGACCGCCCGCGCCTGGCACCAGTCCCTGGTCGAGGCGAACATCGAAGCGGTCCTCACCTCCGACTGGCCCCTCGACCGCTTCGGCCACGGCGACATCGCCCTGCGGGTCCCGGCCGACCGCTGGAGCGAGGCCGAGTGGCACCTCTCCAATCTCGACGATTGACCGAGTCCCAGGCACGCCAGGAGCCCACCGGTCGACGGCGCGGTGCTAAGTTGGGCTCAGGCTCGAGCCCGTACGAGAGCCGTCTCACCGTTTGACCCAACACAAACGGCGCGGGAGCCACCGTGTCCTTGGCCTCTTGGGGTCGGGACCAGGCACCCACCTTCATTTGAAGGGATCAAAGCCAGAGGCGGTAACGGCGGGCTGGGGCCTTTTTTTGCGCCTCCGTCCACGGAGTCGACACGAACCGCGCCCCACCCGCGCGCCACGTCCGGCCAACCTTCGGCGGGTGCCCGCCGAGACCCACCAAACCCACCGCATAGGTGGAAAAGTTGGGTCTCGACCTCAGGGCCGCGTCGGACTCGGTGGATTGGCCCGGGGGCAGCATGGGGTGGTGGGGATTGGGCAGTTGCTTGAGATGGGGTGGAGCCGGAGGGAGGTCGAGCGCCGGGTGGAGGGCGGCGGGCTCCTACGTCTGCATCGCGGCGTGTACGCAGTCGGATACGAGCCGCTCACCCAGCGCGGTCGCTGGATGGCCGCGGTCCTTGCGGCTGGGCGGGGAGCCGTGCTGAGTCATCGCTCCGCCGCGGCGCTCTGGCGCATCCTGCCTCGCCACGGAGCCGCCCCGGAGGTCTCGCGGCCCCGGAAGTTCGGATCCCTGCCCGGCGTGATCGGCCATCACATCGTCCTGCTGGCCGACGAGATGACGGTGGAGGATGGGATCCCGGCGACGACGGCGGCGCGGACGGTGTTCGACCTGGCGGCGAACTCGACGCCGCGGGAGGTGGAGCGGGCCTTTCACGAGCTCGAAGTGCGGCGGCTCTGGGGACCGCTCTCGGTTGCGGACCTGGTCGAGCGATACCCGGGACGGAGGGGAGTGGCGACCCTGCGCCAACTGCTCGCCTCGAAGGGACCCGCCGGCGTCACGCGCAACGAGTTCGAGGAGGCGTTCGTCGCCCTCCTCGACGCCCACGGCCTGCCGCGGCCGCGCTTCAACGCGACGCTCTCCGTCCGCGGGCGCTTCTTCGAGGCCGACGCCCTCTGGGACCGTCACCGCCTCCTCGCCGAGCTCGACGGCGCCGCCGTCCACCGCACCGACCGCGCCTTCCATTCCGACCGCAAGCGCGACCGCACCCTCCTCGCCGAGGGCTATCGCACCACCCGCATCACCTGGCACCAGCTCCGCAACGAACCGGACGCCGTGGTCGCCGATCTCCGCCAGATGCTGGGCAGCGGCTGACCCGGGCCCTCTCCGACGGGCCTGCCCGCGGCGCCCGTCTACCCTTCTCGAATGGACCGGGAGCTCTTCGAGCACTACCTGAGCGATGCCTCGCGCCGCGGGCCGGTAGCGGATGGCGCCTTCACCGGCGCCGCCGGTGGCGCCGCCTGCGGCGACCTCTCGCGGCTCTCCTTCGAGGTCGACGACGGGCGCCTCGCCCGCGTCAGCTTCGACGCCGAGGGCTGCGGGGCTACCGAAGCGGCCACCGCCGCCCTCGCCGAGACCATCGACGGCCTCCCGGTCTTCGACGCCGCCCGCCTCAGCATCGACGACGTCGAATCCCTCCTCGGCGGTCTCACCCCCGCCAAGCGCCACGCCGCCCAGCTCGCCGCCGACGCTCTCCACCGTGCCCTCACCACCGTGGCCGCCTCGACCCTCCCCTTGACGCCCGCGTCCCCGACGTCGTCCGCCGCCACCCCCGCCCGCGTCGCCGTCGCGATGTCCGGCGGCGTCGACAGCGCCGTCGCCGCGCTGCTGGAGCGCGAGCGCGGGAACGAGGTCGTGGCGATCACGGTCAAGCTCTGGGCCGACCCGGAGACCGACGGGACCAAGGCCTGCTGCTCGCCCGAGGCGGTGCTCGGCGCCCGCGCCCTCGCCCACCAGCTCGGGATGCCGCACTTCACGCTCGACCTCGAGCAGGACTTCCGCCGCCGCGTCGTCGACCGCTTCGTCACCGGCTACGCCGAGGGCAAGACGCCGAACCCCTGCATCCTCTGCAACGGCGAAGTCCGGCTGGCGGCGATGATCGACCTCGGCGAGCGGCTCGGCGCCGCGCGACTGCTGACCGGTCACTACGCGCGCATCGTCGAGGACGAGGACGGGCCGCTGCTGGCCGCCGGCGCCGATCCGGCGAAGGACCAGAGCTACATGCTGGCGGCGCTGCCGCCGGAGCTGCTGGGCCGGCTCGGGTTCCCGCTGACCGAGCTGACCAAGCCGGAGGTCCGGGCGATCGCCGAGCGCCACCAGCTCTCCGTCGCCAAGAAGGCCGAGAGCCAGGACCTCTGCTTCCTCGCCGGCCAGGGCAAGCGCGGCTTCCTGCGCCGCCACGGTGGCCTCGAGGACCGTGAGGGCAGCGTCCTCGACAGCGCCGGCCGCGCGCTCGGCCGCCACCGCGGCCACCACAACTTCACCGTCGGCCAGCGCCGCGGCACCGGCGTCTCGCTGAACGAGCCGGCCTACGTGATCGCCACCGACGCCGTCGCCAACACGGTCACGGTCGGGACCCGCGAGGAGCTGGTCACCCAACACGTCCACGTCCGCGACGCGGTCCTGCACCGCGAGGGCGCCCGGGTCGACGCGGTCCGCCTGCGCTACCGCTCGAAGCCGCTGCCCGCCAGCATCGGCAGCCCCGGCCGCGGACGCCACGAGACGCTCGAGGTCGAGCTCGGCGAGGAGTTCGCCGGGGCCTCGCCGGGGCAGACCGCGGTGCTGCTGGAGGGCGAGACGATCGTCGGCCACGGCACCATTGCCAGCGCCGTCTGAGCAAAATACTTAGGCTCCCTCACATGAAGGCCCAGGAGATCCGCGACACCTACCTCTCGTTCTTCGAGGAGCGCGGCCACAGGATCGTCCCGTCGGCCTCCCTGGTGCCCTCCGTCCACGATCCCTCGGTGCTGCTGACGACCGCCGGGATGCAGCCCTTCAAGCCCTACTTCCTGGGCCGCGAAGAGCCGCCGGCGCCGCGCCTCGCCGACGTCCAGAAGTGCTTCCGCACGACCGACATCGAAGAGGTCGGCAACACCGCCCGCCACCTCACCTTCTTCGAGATGCTCGGCAACTGGAGCTTCGGGGACTACTTCAAGGCGGAGTCGATCCCCTGGGGCTGGGAGCTCTCGACCCAGGGCTTCGGGATGGACCCGGAGCGGATCTGGGTCACCGTCTTCGGCGGCGACGAGGAGCTCGGGCTCGGGCCCGACGAAGAGGCGATCGCGATCTGGCGCGAGGTCGGGGTGCCGGAGGAGCGGATCGTCCGGCTCGGCCGCGAGGACAACTTCTGGCAGGGCGGGCCGACCGGGCCCTGCGGCCCCTGCTCGGAGCTCTACCTCGACCGTGGCCTCGACTTCGGCGCCGAGGGCGATCGCCCCGGCGACGACTCCGACCGCTTCCTCGAGTTCTGGAACCACGTCTTCATGAGCTACGACCTGCACGAGGACGGCAGCCTGACCGAGCTGCCGACCAAGAACATCGACACCGGCATGGGGCTCGACCGGATGGCGGCGGTCCTCCAGGACGTCCCCTCGGTCTATGAGACCGACCACGTGCGGCCGCTGATCGACCTCGCCGAGGAGCTCTCCGGGCATGGCTACGAGGAGGGCGAGCGGGTGACCCGGGCGATGCGGATCGTCGCCGACCACGCCCGCGGCGCCACCTTCCTGCTCGCCGACGGCGTCGTCCCCTCCAACGAGGACCGCGGCTACATCCTGCGGCGGATCATGCGGCGGGCGATCCAGCAGGGCAACTCGCTGGGCCTGGAGTCGCCCTGGCTGGGCCGCTTCGCCGAGCGCACGATCGAGCTGATGGGGGATGCCTACCCGGAGCTGATTGCCGAGCGGGAGACGATCGCCCGCTGGGTCCGCGACGAGGAGGAGAGCTTCGGCCGCACGCTCGAGCGCGGGACCGAGCTGCTGGAGCGCCTGGTCGCCGAGGCGAAGGAGTCGGAGACCTCCTGGATCGAGGCCGCCGACGCCTTCAAGCTGCACGACACCTACGGCTTCCCCTACGACCTGACCAAGGAGCTGCTCGCCGAGGAGGGTCTCGCGGTCGACGACTCCGGCTTCGACGAGCTGATGGAAGAGCAGCGCCAGCGCGCCCGCACCGGCGCCGCCACGGCCCACGGCGCCGAGGACAGCCACGAGAAGGTGATCGCCTTTGCCGGCGGGGCGCCGCCGACCCGCTTCGTCGGCTACGAGACCCTGCGCGTCTCGACCGGCCTCGCCGCCGTCCAGGGCGACGACGGCCGCGCCCTGGTCAAGCTCGAGGAGAGTCCGTTCTACGCTGAGGGCGGGGGCCAGGTCGCCGACTCCGGCGTGCTGCGCTGGGCCGGCGAGGAGGCGAAAATCGTCGACGTGTACCGGGTCGGCGAGGACCAGGCGATCGAGGTCGAGGCGGGCGGCGCCGCGATCGAGCCGGGGGTGAGCGTCGAGGCCGAGGTCGACCGCGAGACCCGCCACGCGACGATGCGCAACCACACCGCCACCCACCTCCTGCACGCGGCTCTGCGCGAGCGCCTCGGCACCCATGTGCGCCAGGCCGGCTCCGCCGTCCGCCCCGACAAGCTGCGCTTCGACTTCACCCACGGCCAGGCGCTCGGGCCGGTCGAGCTGCGCGCGGTCGAGGACCGGGTCAACGGGTGGATCAAGGCGAGCCGGCCGGTGCGCTGGCTGGAGATGGAGCGGCCGGAGGCCGAGAAGCTCGGCGCGATGGCGCTGTTCGGCGAGAAATACGGCGAGTGGGTGCGGGTGGTCGAGGTCGACGGGGTCTCCCGCGAGCTCTGCGGCGGCACCCACGTCGCCAACACCGCCGAGGTCGGGATCTTCAAGATCGCCTCCGAGGGCTCCAGCGCCGCCAACGTGCGCCGGATCGAGGCGATCACCGGCCCCGCCGCGATCGACTTCTTCCGCGGGGAGGAGGACCGGCTGCGCGAGGCCGGCGAGCTGCTGGGCAACGCCCAGGACCCGCTCTCCGCGGCCCGCCGCGCGGCGGAGCAGCTGAAGCAGGCCGGGGCGGGCGCCGAGAAGGTGCTGCAGCAGCAGCTCGGCGAAGAGGCCGATCGCCTGACCGGGCCGGACGAGGTCCTCGCCACGGCCGCCGGCCAGGTCGTCGTCGCGGAGACGCCGCTCGGCGAGGGAAGTCCCAAGCTGTTGATCGATTTGGCGAACCGCGTGCAGTCGAAGCTCGGCGGCGAGTCGGCGATCGTCCTCGGAACCAAGGGCACCGGCAAGGCCGGGCTGGTCGCGCTCTACACCAAGGGCGTCGTCGCCACGGGGCTCGCGGCGGGGACGACGATCCGGGAGATCGCGCCGCTCGTCGGCGGCGGCGGCGGCGGTCGCGACGACATGGCCCAGGCCGGCGGCAAGGACCCCTCCAAGCTCGACGAGGCGCTGGCGACGGCGCGCTCGGCGATCGAGCGGGAGCTCGGCTGAGCGCGATGCGGGTGCTCGCGCTCGACCATGGCACCGTGCGGGTCGGCGCCGCCCTCTCCGATCCCAGCGGCACGCTGGCGACGCCGCTACCGGTGATCGAACCGCCGGAGCCGCGCGCCGTCTCCGAGCTGGTCGACCGGCACGGGGTCGAGCGGGTGGTCGTCGGGCTGCCGCTGCACCTGAGCGGCGAGGAGGGCAGCCAGGCCGGTCTCGCCCGCAGCTTCGTCGCCGAACTGGAGGCGATGCTGAGCGTCCCCGTAGACACCTACGACGAGCGCCTGACCACGCGGATGGCCGACGCCAGCCGCCGCGCCGGGGCCAGCGCCGCCCGCGACTCACTGGCCGCCGCGCACCTGCTGGAGGCATATCTCGCGGGCCTGGCGGGAAGGGAAGAGGGCTAGGCATGGCCGACGACTGGAAAACCGGCGACCCCTTCTCCGACCCCGACGACCCGGCGGCGGCCGAGCGCGAGCGGCGTCGTCTCGAGCGCGAAGAGAAGCGCCGCCGGCGCGAGGCCAAGCGCGGCGAGAAGGAAGCGAAGCAGAAGCCCCCGCCGCCCGCCGAGCCACCGGCGCCCGCCGAGCCACCGCCGGCGCCGCGCACCCCCGAGGAGGAGTTCTGGGACGAGGATCCCGAGCCGGCCGAGACGCCGCCCGCGGCCGTGCCGCCGACGCCCCCGCAACCGAAAGACGAGCCACCGATCTCCGAGCGACCGAAACCCGTCCCGCCCGCCGCCGCCGCGGCGGCGACCGCGGCCGGATCCGAGGACCCGATGCCGACCCCGGCGCCCGAGCAGCCGATCGAGCAGAGCTGGGAGGCGGAGCCGCCGCTCCCGCCCGACCCGGATGTCTGGGGCGAGGAGGGCGACCCGGGCAAGGCCCGGGCGGCCAGCCGCCGCCGCGGCGACGGAGGGAACGGCGGAGGCCGAGGCAGTGCCGCTCCCAAGCGCCGGCTCCACCCGTTCCGGATCGCTGGGATCGTCGTCGTCTTCCTGATCTTCTGGTTCCTCTACGCCCTCTTCCAGCCCTTCCACAGCGACGGCTCGGACCCGGTCCAGGTGAGGATTCCGAAAGGCGCCAGCGTCAGCGAAGTCGGCGACCTGCTGATCGACAAGGGCGTGATCGACGACCCGATCCTGCCGATCGGCGGCTCGACCCTGTTCCAGATGCGGGTCACCCTGGCCGGCAAGCGCTCCTCGCTCTACGCCGGCAACTTCGCCCTGACCGAAAGCATGAGCTACGGCTCGGCGATCGACGCGCTCTCGACGCCACCGGTCAAGCGCACCCTGACGGTGACGATCCCCGAGGGCTACTCGCGCGCGCAGGCGGCGCAGCTGGTCGAGGAAGACGGCGTCCCCGGCAGCTACACGAAGAAGACGATCGAGTCGAAGTACCTCGACCCGGCCGACTACGGCGGCAAGGGCGCCAAGGACCTCGAGGGCTTCCTGTTCCCGAACACCTTCGAACTGAAGCCGAAGGCCCCGGTCGGCGATCTCGTCGAGCTGCAGCTGAAGGACTTCGAGAAGCAGATCAAGCAGGTCGACTTGGGCTACGCGAAGTCGAAGAACCTGACCGTCTTCGACGTGCTCACGATCGCCTCGATGGTCGAGGACGAGGCCGGCATTCCGAAGCAGCGCAAGCTGGTCGCCTCGGTCATCTACAACCGCCTGCGCGAAGGGATCCCGCTGGGGATCGACGCGACGATCCGCTTCGCCACCGGCAACTACACCGAGCCGCTGACCGAATCCGAGCTGGCGGTCGACTCTCCCTATAACACCCGCACCAACCAGGGCCTGCCGCCGGGGCCGATCAACAGTCCCGGGATGGAAGCGATCCAGGCCGCCGCGCACCCGGCCAAGAGCGGCTTCATCTACTACGTGAACAAGCCCAACACCTGTGGGGAGCTCTCCTTCTCGAAGACCAACGAGGAATTCGAAGCAGACGTCGCCGCCTACAACCAGGCGCGCGAAGCGAACGGCGGCAACGAGCCGACCAGCTGCGGGGAATAGTGCCGCGGCTGGCGGTGATCGGCTTCCCGGTCGCGCACTCGCGCTCCCCGGCGATGCAGAACGCGGCGCTGGCGGCGCTGGGGCTGGACGAGTGGAGCTACGAGGCGGTCGAGGTCGCGCCGGAGGGGTTCGCGGCGCGGGTGGGGGAGATGGCCGGCGAAGGGTTCGCCGGGGCCAACGTGACGATCCCGCACAAGGAGGCGGCCCTGGCCCTGGCCGAGCTGCCGAGCGCGGCGGCGCGCGAGATCGGCGCCGCCAACACCCTGACCTTCGCCTCGGGACCCTGCACTTGTCGCCCAGAGGGCGACAAACGGCGGACGGACGACTTCGGGTCCGACGCCGGACTTGGGACGGCGGCGGAGAACACGGATGCGGGGGGGCTCTTGGCGGCGCTGCCGACGACGCCCCTCGACGCCCGGGCGCTAGTGCTCGGGGCCGGGGGGGCCGCCCGCGCCGCGGTCTGGGCGCTGGTCGGGGAGGGGGCCCGGGTGGAGGTCTGGAACCGCACCGCGGCTCGCGCCGAGGGGCTCTGCGCCGACCTCGGCGGCCGGGCGGTCGTCGGCCCCGAGCAGGGCGCCTACGACCTGATCGTCAACACCACCGCGGTCGGGCTCGGCGGTGAGGACCCTTTCGAGGAGCTGCCGCTGCAGGCCGCGGGCTTCGTCCCCGGCCAGCTGGTCGTCGACATGGTCTACGGCGATGGCTCGGCACCGCTGCTCGGCGCCGCCGCCGCCGCCGGGGCGACGACGATCGACGGCCTCGAGATCCTCGTCCGCCAGGGCGCCCTCTCGCTCGAAATCTGGACCGGCCGCGAGGCGCCGCTCGACGTCATGCGCGCCGCTGTCGAAGATTGAAGGATCGTGCACCCCATGGCCGGAGAATCCTTCAGGCTTCGCGCCGATAGCCTAGGCGGCTCATGACCACCTTCCGATTCACCACCGCGGGGGAGTCGCACGGGCCTGGCCTGGTCGCGATCGTCGAGGGGCTGCCGGCCGGCCTCGAGCTCGACCGCGAGGCGCTCGACCGCGACATGGCCCGCCGCCAGCTCGGCCACGGCCGCGGCGGCCGCATGCGGATCGAGACCGACACGGTCGAGGTTCGCTCCGGCGTCCGCCACGGGCGCACCCTCGGCAGCCCGGTCGCGGTGCTGGTCGCCAACCGCGACTACAAGAACTGGGAGGAGCGGATGAACCCGTGGCCGGTCGAGGGCTTTGCCCCCGACGAGGTCCATTTGCCGCGCCCGGGCCACGCCGATCTCGTCGGCGCCCAGAAATACGGCCACTCCGACATCCGCAACGTGCTCGAGCGGGCCAGCGCCCGCGAGACCGCCGCCAGGGTCGCCGCCGGCACCCTCGCCCGCGGCTTCCTCAGCGCCCTCGGCGTTCAGGTCCACAGCCACGTCCTCCAGATCGCCTCGATCAAGGCGCCGGAGCGGCCGAGCCTCGCGCCCGCCGACTTCGCCGCCGTCGACGACGACCCGGTCCGCTGCCTCGACCCCGAGGCCAGCAAGGAGATGGTCGCCGAGATCAACCGCCTGCGGAAGGCCAACGAGAGCCTCGGCGGCAGCTTCGAGGTCCTCAGCTTCGGCCTCGTCCCCGGCCTCGGCTCCCACGTCTCCTGGGAAGACCGCCTCGACGGCCGCCTCGCCGGCGCCGTCGCCTCGATCCAGTCGGTCAAGGGGGTGGCGATCGGCGAAGCCTGGGACGTCGCCGGCCGCCCCGGCTCCGAGGCCCACGACGAGATCTTCTGGTCGCCCGAGCGCGGTTACTTCCGCGAGACCAACCACGCCGGCGGCCTCGAGGGCGGGATGACCAACGGCCTGCCGCTCTCGGTCCGCGCCGCGATCAAGCCGATCTCCACCCTGACCAAGCCGCTGCGCTCGGTCGACACCGAGACCAAGGAGCCGGCGCAGGCGCTGCGCGAGCGCACCGACTCCACCGTCGTCCCGGCCGCCGCCGTGGTCGCCGAGGCGATGGTCTGCCTGACCCTGGCCCGCTGCTACCGCGAGAAGTTCGGCGGCGACCACATCGACGACGTGCTCGCCGCCGTCGACGCCTACAAGCAGCGCATCGACTTCCGCGGCTAGCGATGAGCCGGCCGGCGATCGTCTTCATCGGCTTCATGGGGGCGGGCAAGAGCACCGCCCTGACGGCCGCGCGCCGGGCTGGGCTGGAGACGACCGAGATCGACTCGCTGATGGAAGCCGAGTTCGGGACGCCGCTGCGCGAGGCCTTCGAGGCCCACGGCGAGGAGGGCTTCCGGACCCGTGAGGCCGAGGTCGTCGGTGCCCTGCTGGAGGACGCCGACGGCGGCGCGATCGCGCTCGGCGGCGGCAGCGTCCTCTCCGAGCGGATCCGCAACGCGCTCGGGCGCCACGTCGTCGTCTGGCTGCAGGTCGACCCGCGCGAGGCCTGGCGCCGGATCGCCCACTCCGACCGGCCGCTGGCGACCAGCGCCGAGGACGTCGAGCGGCTGCTGGCGGAGCGGCTGCCGCTCTACGAGGAGCTGGCCGACGCGGTGATCCCGATGGGCGACCGGTCGATGATCGAGCGGGCGCTGCCGGCGATCCAGGCGCTGCCGGAGCTGCCGGAGGGGACGAGGCTGCTGTGGGCGGCGAGCGCGTCGGGCGAGTACCCGGTCGTGGTCGGCCGCGGGCTGCTGGAGACCGGCTGGTGGCCCTTGGAGGGGCGGCGCTTCTGCGTCTCCGACACCGTCGTCGGCGACCTCTACGCCGACCGCGTGCAGCCGCTGGCCGCCGAGCCGGTGCTGATCCCGGCCGGGGAGGAGTCGAAGACCCTGGGCCGGGTCCAGGAAGTCCTGGAAACGCTGGCCACGGCGGGGATGACCCGGGAAGACCACGTGGTCGCGATCGGCGGCGGCGTCGTCGGCGACCTCGCGGGGTTCTGCGCGGCGTCCTACCAGCGCGGGGTGCCGGTGGTCCAGGTGCCGACCACGCTGGTCGCCCAGGTCGACTCTTCGATCGGCGGCAAGACCGGCGTCGACCTGCCGCAGGGCAAGAACTACGCGGGCGCCTACCACCAGCCGGCCGCCGTGATCGCCGACATCGCCACCCTGGAGTCGTTGCCGCGCGAGGAGCTCGCGGCCGGCTTCGTCGAGGTGCTGAAGACCGGCCTGCTGGCGGGCGGCGGGCTTTGGGAGCGGGTGCGGCTGGTCGAAGAGCTGAATCCCTTCGAACTGAGCGAGATGATCTTCGCCTGCGCCCGTTACAAGTGCGAGGTGGTCGCCGCCGACGAGCGCGACGCCGGCCTGCGCAACGCGCTCAACCTCGGCCACACGGTCGGCCACGCGATCGAGGTCGCCAGCGACTACGCCGCCTACCGCCACGGCGAAGCGGTCGGGATCGGCCTGCTCGCCGCGCTGCGCCTCTCCGGGGCGGGTGAGCTGCGCGACGAGGTCGAGGCGAGCCTGGGCCGCTTCGACCTCCCGACCCGGGTCGAGCCCTCGCGCTGGCCCGGGGCCGACGTCGACGCGACGATCGCCGCCCTGCAGCGCGACAAGAAGCGCACCGCGGCCGGGGTCGGCTTCGTCCTGCTCGCCGAGCCCGGCGCTCCCCGGGTCGGCCAGCTGGTCGAGCCCGACGCCGTCCGCGCCGCCGTGGAAGAGTTGTTCGCGTGAGTCCCGCCGCCAACCGCGTCGCCGTCCTCCACGGCGTCAACTTCGACATCCTCGAGCGCCGCGATCCCGCCTTCTACGGCGGCAAATCGCTGAGCGAGCTCGAACACCAGATCTCCGACTGGGCGCGGGCGCTGGGACTCGAACCGATCTTCTTCCAGACCAACCACGAGGGCGAGTTCGTCGAATACCTGCACCGGCTGCCCGACCTCGCCGACGCCTCGATCGTCAACGCCGGCGCCTGGACCCACTACAGCCGGGCGATCGCCGACGCGCTCGACGTCGCCGGCCTGCCGGCGGTCGAGGTCCACCTCTCCGACGTCGAGGGGCGCGACGACTGGCGCAAGCTCTCGGTCTTCGACGGCCTGGTCCTGGAGAAGATCTCCGGCAAGGGCGCCGAGGGCTACCGCGAGGCGCTGCGGCGGCTGGCGAGCGAGCTCGGCGCGGGTTCCTGATGCGCGGTCGCGGCGACCGCCTGGAGGCTGTGCTGGCCGAGCGCGAGCTCGATCGCATGCTGGTCACCGATCTGACCAACGTCCGTTACCTGACCGGCTTCACCGGGACCAACGGCGCCTGCGTCTGCGGCCCCGGCCTGCGCCTCTTCTTCACCGACTTTCGCTATACCGAGCGCGCCGCCGCCGAGGTCGAGGGCTGGGAGCCGATCACCGTCGCCGGCGACTGGCTGGGGGCGATCGCCGCGAAGCTGGAGGGGCGGGTCGGCTTCGAGGACGACCACATGGCGGTCCGCATCTTCGAGAAATTGAAGGAGAAGCTGGCCGACGGGGTCGAGGCGGTCCCGGCCGGCGGCAGCGTCGAGGGCCTGCGCCGGGTCAAGGACGAGGGCGAGCTGGCGGCGATCGCCGAGGCCTCGAAGCTCGCCGACGAGGTCTGGCTCTGGAGCATCGAGCGCGGCTTCTCCGGCCGCACCGAGCGCGCCGTCGCCCGCGCCGCCGAAGCGCGGATCCGCGAGCTCGGCGGCGACCCCTCGTTCCCGGCGATCGTCGCCGCCGGCCCCAACGGGGCACTGCCGCACGCCGAGCCCGGCCCGCGTGAGATCGGCCCCGGCGAGCTGATCGTCTTCGACATGGGCGCGATGCTCGACGGCTACTGCTCCGACGGCACCCGCACCTACGCGACCGGCGACCCCGGCGAGCAGGGCCGCGAGGTCTACGAGGTCACCCTGCGCGCCCAGCTCGCCTCGCTTGGGGCTGTCGAGGCCGGAGCCAGGGGCGAGGACGTCGATGCCGTCGCCCGCAAGATCATCGACGAGGCCGGCTACGGCGAGAACTTCGGCCACGGGCTCGGCCATGGCGTCGGCCTCGAGGTCCACGAGATGCCCCGCCTCTCACCGAAAGCCGACGACGTCCTCGCCCCCGGCGAAGTCGTCACCGTCGAGCCCGGCATCTACCTGCCGGGCGTGCTCGGCGTCCGCATCGAGGACTTCGTCGTCGTCACCGAGGACGGCTGCCGCAACCTCAGCACGCTCCCCAAGGAGCTGACGATCGTCGAGTAGCCGCTGGATGTCGCCCAGAGGGCGACAAGTGCAGGGTCAGCGGCTGAGGTCGATGTCGGCGCTGAGCCGGGAGCCGAAGGCGGCGAGCAGGTTCACGGTCGCCTCGACGTCGCGCAGGTCGACCATCTCGACCGGCGAGTGCATGTAGCGGAGGGGGATCGAGACGACGCCGGTGGGGATGCCGGAGCGGGAGATCTGGAGGACGTCGGCGTCGGTGCTGGTGCCGCGGCCGCTGGCGCTGATCGAGTACTCGATGCCCTCGGCCTCGGCGGTCTCGACCAGCAGCTCGAAGACCTTGGGGGAGAGGGTGGAGCCGCGGCCGATCACCGGGCCGGAGCCGAGCGGATGGCTGCCGATCTCCTTCTCGTCGACCCCGGGGGCGTCGGTGGCGTGGGTGACGTCGACGGCGACGGCGACGTCGGGGCGCAGCTCGAAGGCGGCGGTGCGGGCGCCGAACAGGCCGATCTCCTCCTGCACGGCGGCGACGGCGGCGAAGGAGCCGCTGGGGCCGTCGCCGTCGACGCAGCGGCGCAGGCTCTCCAGGGCGACGTAAGCGCCGAGGCGGTTGTCCATCGACTTCGAGACCAGGCGCTCGCCGGCGACCGCAACGGGCTCGGCGGCGATCACGACCGGGTCGCCGACGCGGATCAGCTCCGCCGCCTCGTCGCGGTCCTCGGCGCCGATGTCGATGTGCATGCCTTTGAGCTCGACGACCTTCTTGCGCTGGTCGGCCTCGAGCAGGTGGATCGGCTTGCGGCCGACCACGCCGGGGACGAGGCCGTTCTTGCCGCGGACCTCGACCCGCTGGCCGACCAGGATCTGCGGGTCCCAGCCGCCGATCGGAGCGAACCAGAGGAAGCCCTTCTCGTCGATGTGGGTGACGATCAGGCCGATCTCGTCGATGTGGCCGACGACGGCGAACAGCGGCGCCGCCTCGCCGACCCGGGCGATCGAGGAGCCGAGCCCGTCGCTGGAGAGCGTTGCGAAGCTCGCGGCCTCGCGCCAGATCTCGGCCGCGGGCGCCTCGTAGCCCGAGGGCGCGCCGATGCGCAGCAGCTTGTCGAGAAGGTCCGGGGTCGCCAAGGAGGGGGAAAGTATGCCTTTTCGCACCTTCGGCCGCCTTGTCAGGCGGGTTCCCCATGGGCCGGGGAGGCTTCGCGGCGCAGCTCCTCGCGACTCGGGCCGTACCCATTGTGCTCGTAGGCGACCATCGCCCAGATCAGCGCGACGACGACCGCGAGGCTGAGCCAGGCGGGGATCGAGGTCGCCACCGGGACCAGGATCAGCAGCACGATCGCCAGCCCGAGCCGGTGCCGGTTCAGGGTCCGCACGTGGCGCAGGCGGAAGGCGACGAGGCCGACCAGGTAGACGGCGACGCCGCCGAGCAGAGCGAAGGCGGTCTCGGCCTGCAGGTGCTCGCCGGTGTGGGCGATCGTCGTCTTCAGGCCGAGCGCGACGAGGACGATCCCGGCGACCAGCAGCAGGTGGATGTAGGAGTAGGAGTCGCGGGCAAGCGCGTTCTGCACCAGTCCCACCGGTGCTTCCCCGAGCCTTCGGGCCGAGATCAGCGCCACCACGTCGAAGTAGGTCCACCAGAGCGCCGCCGCCAGGCTGACCCCGAGCACGGCGACCACGCCCATCCCGAAGTCGAGGACGCCGGCGGCGCCGATCCCGATCGCGACTATCGACTCGCCGAGGGCGATGATCAGGATCAGCCCGTGGCGCTCGGCGAAGTGGCCGGGGACCAGTTTCCAGCCCTCGGTCCCGAAGAAGTAGGGACCGCCCATGTCGAGCAGCAGCGCCAGCGCCCACAGCGATCCCTGGGCGAGGCCGTCGAAGAGCGAGGCGAGGGCCAGCAGCGCGACCGCGACCGCGGTGCTGGCGGCGAAGCCGAGGACCGAGTGGCGCAGGGCGTCGTCGTCGGGGCTGGCGAGCATGAAGAGGGCGATGTGGGCGACCCGGAAGAAGCCGATCGCGAGGGCGAAGGCGAGGCCGAGGCCGCCGAACGCTTCCGGGACGCAGAGCGCCGCGATCAGCAGCGCCGCCATCGCCGCGAAGATGACCAGCCGGACCGCCCCCTCCTCGGGGTCGATGACGCTGGTCAGCCAGGCGTAGCCGGTCCAGGCCCACCAGAGGACGCCGAGCACGAGCAGTCCCTGCAGCAGCCCCGACCAGGTCGGGTGATCGGCCATCAGCGCCGTGCACTGGGTGATCGCGAGGACGAAGACGAGGTCGAAGAAGAGCTCCAGCGGGGTCACCCGCTCGCCCTCGCGCCGCGCCGCGCTCAGCCGCCCTCCGGTTTTCGCGCCGCCGCTCTCCACGCCGCAATCCTTGCACCAATATCTTTCGCCCATGTCTTCTCGAGGCAGCGTGGCGGTGGTGACGGGGGCGTCGACCGGGATCGGCAGGGCGACGGCGATCCGGCTCTCCCGCGAGCCCGGTGCCGAGCTGGTCCTGGTCGCCCGCCGCGAGGAGCTGCTGCGCGAGCTCGGCGACTCGCTGCCCTGCCGGACCACCCACCTGGCCCTCGACCTGACCGCCGCGGACGCGCCGGCCCGGGTCCGGGCCCACCTCGAGGCCGAGCACGGCGGCAGCCTGCGACTGCTCGTCAACAACGCCGGCGCCGCCTGGCGCGGGCGCTTCGGCGAGACCGGCCACGAGCACGTGCGCCGCCACATGGAGCTCAACTTCGACGCCGTCGTCCGCCTCACCGAGGAGCTGCTGCCGCTGCTGCGGGCCAGCGCCCCGAGCGCGATCGTCAACGTCGCCAGCACCGCCGGCCGCATCTCCCGGGCCGGCTCCGGCGCCTACTCGGCGAGCAAGTTCGCGCTGATCGGCTGGACCGACTCCCTCTACGCCGAGGAGCTCGAGCACGGCGTCCACGTCGGCATGGTCCTGCCCGGCTTCGTCGAGACCCCCGGCTTCCCGGCCACCGAGCTGCGCGCGAAAGCGCTGACCCGCTGGATCGTCTCGCAGCCGGAGACGGTCGCCGAGGCGATCTACGAGGTCGGCCCCGGGGGCAAGGCCGAGCGCTACGTCCCGCGCCCCTACGCGCTCGCCGCCTATGCCCGGATCCTCGCCCCGCGCCTGGTCCGCCGCGTGCTCAGCGGCGGCGCCGCGGCGCCGCTGACGACCCGCACCGGCGGCGATGCCGCCGAGCCCGCCGAGCCGCCCGCGTAGGCTGCCCGGGGTGAGCTCCACCCCGAGGATCGGCCGCCGCCTCGCCTTCGCGATCGCCGCCTACGCCTTCGCGGTGACGATGCTGGGGACGACCCTGCCGACCCCGCTCTACTCCTTCTACCAGGCCGAGTTCGGCTTCTCGACGCTGATGGTGACGGTGATCTTCGCCACCTATGCGGTCGGTGTGATCGCCGCGCTGCTGTTGTTCGGGCGCCTCTCCGACGAGGTCGGGCGGCGGCGGGTGCTGCTGCCGGGCCTGGCCCTCTCGGCGCTCAGCGCGGTCGCCTTCCTGCTCGCCCAGGGCCTGGCGCCGCTCCTCCTGGGGCGCCTGCTCTCCGGCCTCTCGGCCGGGATCTTCACCGGCACCGCGACCGCCACCCTGCTTGACCTCGCCGACCCCGAGAACCGCGCCCGCGCGACCCTGATCGCCACCGTCGCCAACATGGGCGGGCTCGGCTGCGGCCCGCTGCTGGCCGGGGCGATCGCCGAGTGGTCGGGGTCGCCGCTGCACCTGCCCTTCTGGGTCGACCTGGCACTGCTGACGCCGGCCGCGATCGGGATCTGGGCGATCCCCGAGCCCAGTGGTGCGGCAGACCTTCGTTCCGGAAACCGGAACAAAGGTCTGCCGCGCCGGCCGGGGGTCAAGGAGCGGCTGCGTCTGCGGCCCCAGGGCCTGCGGGTGCCGGCGGAGATCCGTCCTGTTTTCGTCCGCGCCAGCATGGCCGCCTTCGCCGGGTTCGCCGTCCTCGGCCTCTTCACCGCGGTCGGGCCCGCCTTCGCCGGCCAGGTGCTCGGGGTCGGCAACCACGCCGCGATCGGCCTGATCGTCTTCTCGGTCTTCGTCGCCTCCGCCGCCGGCCAGGTTGCGCTGGGCACCGTCGTCCCGGCGGCGCGGGCGCTGCCGCTCGGCTGCGCCGCGCTGATCCTGGGGATGGCCGGGCTCGCCGCCGGCATTGCCGAGGCCTCGCTGCCGCTGCTGCTCGGCGGCGGCCTCGTCGCCGGCTTCGGCCAAGGCCTCAGCTTCCGCGCCGGCCTCGGCGCCGTCAACGCAGCCGCCCCGGAGGAGCGCCGTGGCGAGGTCGCCTCCAGCTTCTTCGTCGTCGCCTACGTGGCGATCTCGATCCCGGTGGTGGGAGAGGGACTGCTCGCGCAGGCGATCGGCCTCCGCGACGCCGGCCTCGTCTTCGCGGCCGCCGTCGCTGTCCTCGCGGCCGTGGTGCTGGCGCTGCTGGCTCGCGAACGGGCCGCGGCGCCACTCGCCAGCGATCGAGGAGTGCATTGACCACCCACGAGGTGGCTATTGCACTCCTCGATCAGACCTGATCGAGGAGGTGGCGTCGCAGGAACGCCAGCTGGTCGGCGACCAGCGCCTCGTGGGCGGCGCCGTCGTAGATGTCGAAGTGGTCGACGCCCGGGTAGGTGCGGAGCTCGCCCAGGGGCGCTCGCCGGGCGGCGGCGATCGCCGGGCCGGGCCGCGCTACCCGGTCGGCCTCGCCGACGCAGACCAGCCAGGGGCAGTGCAGGCCGGCGGCGCGGCGGCCGGGGCGGAAGGGCGGCCCCAGTAGCCAGCGGGCGGAGACGCGGTCGCGCCAGCGCGAGTCCTCGCCGCCGGCCACGACCCTTCGCCAGCCGGCGGCCGCCCCCGGGGCGTTGATGAAGGCCGCCTCGTGCGGCTCGCCGATCGCCGGCACGTGTCCGCCCCGAGCGGCGGCGAGCAGCAGCCGGGCGCTGACCCGCGGCGGGTTGCGGTGGGACTGGGTGACGATGTCGAGAAAGGGGACCTGGCTGATCGCGGCGGCGATCCGCTGGTCGGCGGCGGCCGCGGCGAGCGCGTTGCCGCCGCCCATCGAGGAGCCGAAGGTGGCGACGCGGTTGGGGTCTACCCCCGGGAGCGAGCGGGCGCGCTCGATCGCCGCCCGCCAGTCGCGCAGCTGTCGCCGCGGCTCGAACAGATCCGGCTCGCCGCCGCTGTCGCCGAAACCACGGTGGTCGAAGACCAGCGCCGTCACCCCGGCCGCGGCGAAGCGCTCGGCGAACGGGCCGAGCCGGTCGCGGCGGGTGCCGCTGAGCCCGTGCGCCATCACGATCGCCGGCGCGCTCGCCTCCGGCCTCGCCGCCGGATAGAGCCAGGCCGCGCAGCGGTCGCCCTCCACCTCGAAGTCGATCTCGTCTCTTTGCATGTGGGTCCAACGGTGCCGCCGCGGCAAACGTGAGATCGCCGCCACACCGGCCTGGCCTCTAGGATGGCCGCCGTGATCAGCACCAACCAATTCAAGAACGGCACCCACATCGAGATCGACGGCAAGATCTGGAAGATCATCGAGTTCCAGCACGTCAAGCCGGGCAAGGGCGGCGCCTTCGTGCGGACCAAGCTGCGCCGGATCGAGGACGGCTCGGTGATCGACAAAACCTTCCGCGCCGGCGAGAAGTTCCGCCCCGTGAGGACCGAATCGCGCAAGATGCAGTTCCTCTACGACTCCGGCGATTCGGCCGTCTTCATGGACAGCCGCGACTACGAACAGATCGAGATCCCGACCGGCTCGCTGGGCGACTCGATGCAGTGGGTGCTGCCGAACACCGACGTCGAGGTGCTGTTCGTCGACGAGCAGCCGTCCGATGTGCAGGTGCCGAGCGCGATCGAGATGAAGGTCACGCAGACCGACCCCGGCCTCAAGGGCGACACCGCCTCCGGCGGCGGCACCAAGCCGGCGACCCTGGAGTCGGGGGTGACGATCCAGGTCCCGCTCTTCATCGAGGAGGGCGAATCGATCCGGGTCGACACGCGCAAGGGCGAGTACGTCTCCCGCGCCTGAGCCGGCACGCCCTCCGTGTACGCCTACCAGCCGAGCGAGTGGACGGACCTCTTCGTAGCGGTGGCGGGCGCTTCCGCCGCCCTCGCCGGCCTGCTCTTCGTCGCCGTCTCGATCAACCTCGAGCGGATCATCGGCGAAGCCGGGCTGCCCGACCGGGCCCTGGAAACGGTGCTGATGCTGATCGCCGTGCTCGTCGTCTCGATCGCCGCCCTGATCCCCGGCCAGAGCGCCGGCGTGCTGGGGCTGGAGCTGCTGGTCGGCGGCATCGCCCTCGCCTTCGCGGTCGTCCGCCTGCCGTTGATCCGGGAGGGGGACGGACCGCCGCCGCGGGCCTGGCTGGCCACCCGCTGGGCGATCCGGATCCTCGCCGTCGCGCCGCTGATCCTCGGCGGGGCCAGCCTGATGACCAGCGATGGCGGCGGGCTCTACTGGGTGGTCGCCGGGGTCGTCTTCGCGATCGTCGGAGCGGTCGCCAACGCCTGGGTCCTGCTGGTCGAGATCCTCCGCTAGCCGCGCCTCCCCGTCCAGTCCACCGAAATCGCGAGAATAGATCCATGCGCAGGTCCGACCAACGCCGCGACGCCGTCTTCGCCAGCTATCAGCGCGACGTCACCGGGCGGCCGCTGGCCGAGCTGATCGGCGAGGCGCGGCCGCTGACCCGCGAACTCGCCGAGGGCGTCGACGAGCACCGCGAAGACCTCGACGAGACGATCGCCGCCCACGCCAAGGGCTGGACGGTCGACCGGATCGCGCCGCTCGACCTCAACGTGATGCGGGTGGCGCTGTACGAGATCGAGGAGGAGCTGGCGCCGCCGGAGGTGGCGATCGACGAGGCCGTGGAAATCGCCAAGGAGTACTGCGGCGCCGACGCTCCCAAATTCATCAACGGCATCCTCGGCGCGATCGTGCGCGAGCGGGAACCGGCCAAATGAGCGCCGCGGGCGGCAACCGGCTGCGCGAGATCGCGGCCCGGCTGCGCGAGATCGCGGCCCGGCTGCGCGAGATCGCGGCCGAGCTGGAGGGAGAGGGGGAGCTGGGCGACGAGCGCGCCGCCGAGCTCGCCTCCGAGGCGGCCGACCTCTCCGCGGAGGCGGTCGAGGAGGCCAACCGCCGCGCCCGCGAGCAGCAGTCTTGAGCTACCCCGACGACCTGCGCGCCAGCGTCGACGCCGCCCTCGCCGACCTGCGCTTCTCGGCCGCGGCGCCGACCGCCGGCCTCGAGGAGGCGATGCGCTACTCGCTGCTGGCCGGCGGCAAGCGGGTGCGGCCGGTGCTGGCGCTGGCGACCGCCCGCGCGCTCGGCGCCGACCCCGACGGCCTGCTCCCGGTCGCCTGCGCGATCGAGCTGATCCACACCTACTCGCTGATCCACGACGACCTGCCGGCGATGGACGACGACGACCTGCGCCGCGGCCAGCCGACCTCGCACGTCCGCTTCGGGGAGGACGTGGCGATCCTCGCCGGCGACGGGCTCTTCGCGGAGGCGGTGCGGCTGTTCTGCGAGCAGCCCGGCGAGCCCTCGCGGGTGCTGGCGGCGCTGCGCGAGCTGGCCGGCGCGACCGGGGTCGACGGCATGGTCGGCGGCCAGTACGTCGACGTGATCGGCGACGAGGCCGACGCCGAGGGCCTGCGGGCGCTGCACGCGCTGAAGACCGGGCGGCTGATCGCCGCCAGCGTCGGCGTGGTGCTGATCCTCGAGGGGGTCGGCGAACATGAGACAATGCCCTACCGGCGCTTTGCGGACGAGCTGGGCGTCCTTTTCCAGATCGTCGACGACATCCTCGACGTGACCGAGAGCGACGAGCAGCTCGGCAAGCCACATGGAAGCGACGAGCGACATGGAAAACTCACCTACGTCAGCCTCTTCGGGCTCGACCGGGCCCGCGAGCTGGCGGCCGAATCGCACGCCAAGGCACGGGCGGCGCTGTCGGAGGCCGATGGCGAGACCGAGGACCTGAGCCGCGTGGCCGACTACATCTTCACGAGGAACGAATGAGCGAGACGCCCCCCACCCAGGGCAACGAGGAGGAGATCGCCGAGCCGCTGCTGCCGGGGATCGACGGACCCGCCGACCTGCACGAGCTCGACGACGACCAGCTGCAGCAGGTCGCGCAGGAGATGCGGACCTACATCATCGACACGATCGGCGAGATCGGCGGCCACTTCGGCGCCAACCTCGGCACCTGCGAGCTCGCGGTCGCCCTGCACAGCCTGCTCGACTCGCCCCGCGACAAGGTCCTCTGGGACGTCGGCCACCAGTCCTACCCGCACAAGATCCTCACCGGCCGCCGCGAGGAGCTGCCGACGATCCGCCAGTACGAGGGTCTCGCCCCGTTCTGCTCGATCCCCGAGTCCGAGCACGACATCATGGGCGCCGGCCACGCCTCGACCTCGATCGGCTACGCGGTCGGCCTCAAGGAGGCGATGCGGAAGGGGATCGGCCCGGACGGCAAGGTCGCGGCGGTGATCGGCGACGGCGCCCTCACCGGCGGCGTCGCTTACGAGGCGCTGCACGCGGCCGGCGGCTTGCAGACCCCGATCGTGATCGTCCTCAACGACAACGAAATGTCGATCTCGCCGAACGTCGGGGCGCTCTCCCGCTACTTCACCCGGATCCGCCTCAACCCGCGCCTCTACCACGCCCGCGAGGGGGTCGAGGACCGGCTGACCAGGCTGCCGCTCGGGCTCGGGCGGCGGATCGAGCGGCTGGGGCCGGAGATCAAGTCGGCGATCAAGGCCTACTGGGCGCCGGGCCTGTTCTTCGAGGAGCTCGACCTCGCCTACATGGGCGTGATCGACGGTCACGACGTCCATGCCCTGCGCGAGGCGTTGACCGAGGCCTTCGACTCCGAGCGCCCGGTCGTCCTCCACATCCACACGGTCAAGGGCAAGGGCTTCGCGCCGGCCGAAGCCGGCGGCCTGGAGACGATGGAGGAGTGGCACGCGGCGAAGCCGAACTCGATCGTCAACGGCCGCCCCGCCGCGGCGAAGCCGGTGCCGGTGCAGGAAACCGACTCGCCGGAGGGGATCGAGCTGCTGGAGAAGCCGCCGGCTCCGAGCGCGCCGCCGCAGTACACGAAGGTCTTCGCGGATGCGATGGTGGCCGAGGCCGAGCGCGATCCGCGGGTGATCGGGATCACCGCGGCGATGGCGGGGGGGACCGGCCTGCAGAAGCTGGCCGACGAGGTGCCCGACCAGTACTACGACGTCGGGATCGCCGAGCAGAACGCCGTGCTCCTCGCCTGCGGCCTGGCGCTGCAGGGCGGCAAGCCGGTCTGCGCGATCTACTCGACCTTCCTCCAGCGCGCCTTCGACCAGATCGTCCACGACGTCTGCCTGCAGGACCTCGACGTCACCTTCGCGATGGACCGCGCCGGCCTGGTCGGCGACGACGGCCCGACCCATCACGGCGTCTTCGACGTCTCCTACTTCCGCCCGATCCCCAACGTCGTCGTGATGGCGCCGCGCGACGAGGCGATGCTGGTCCACATGCTGCACACCGCCGTCGCCCACGACGGCCCGGCGGCGCTGCGCTACCCGCGCGGGGCCGGCGAGGGCGTGGAGATGCCGGCGGCCCCGAAGGCGATCCCGATCGGCACCGGCGAGGTGCTGGCGAGCGGCGAGCGGGTGGCCCTGCTGGGCTACGGCTACGGCGTCGCGGTCGCTCGCGAGGCGGCCGAGATCCTCGCCGGCCACGGGCTCCAGGTGACCGTCGCCGACGGTCGCTTCGCGAAGCCGATCGACGGAGAGCTGACGACGCGGCTGGCGCGCGAGCACGAGCTGCTGGTGACGATCGAGGAGAACGTGCTGGCCGGCGGCTTCGGCTCGGCCGTGCTGGAGCACCTCGAGGACGCCTTCGCCGAGGGCCCGGGGGAGCGGGCGCGGGTGCTGCGGGTCGGCCTGCCGGACCGCTACGTCACCCACGGCAAGCCGGCGCTGCTGCGCGGCGAGGTCGGGCTCACTGGCCAGTCGGTTGCGGACCGGGTGCTGGCGGCGACGCCGTCCGCGCAGCCGATCCTTGGCTAATGAATTTTGACGATTGATTCAATCGTCGCTATCGAATAGCCTGCGTCCGTCTCCTCGGTGAAGGTGGATGAAGCGGCCCCTTGGGCCAACGCTTCTGGGGAAATCGCCAAAGGGAGGGGAGACGCGCATCTCTATATGTGTGGGTCCGCTTGGGGAGCGGACTTCTCGCGGCCCGTACGCCAAGGCGACGGGGCGCGAGGCGCGCCCGCGAACGGACGCGCCTCGGGCCGCGCTCAGCTCTCCTCGGAGAGGATCGCGTAGATCCTGCGGCGGCTCTCGTCGAGCTGCTCGCGAATCCGTTTCTGCTGCCCGGCGTCGCCGGCGACGAAGGCCTGGCGGATCGCGTGGTGCAGTTTCTTCATCGAGTCCGCCAGCTGCATCTGCTCGGGGGCGGCGTCGGCCTTGACGGCCTCCCAGGGGGTCTGCTCACCGGCCTTCTCGGCCTGCTCGGCGGTGCCGGCGTCGGTCAGGGTGAAGCGGCGCTTGCCGTCGCTCTCCTCGCCGCGGATCAGCCCCTCGTCCTCCAGCATCTGCAGGGTCGGGTAGATCGAGCCGGCGCTCGGGGCCCAGGCCCCCTCGGTGCGCTCCTCGAGCTCCTTGATCATCTCGTAGCCGTGCATCGGCCGCTCGGCCAGCAGGGCGAGGATCGCCGCGCGGACGTCGCCGCGCCGCGCCCGCATGCCGCCGCGTCCGCGACCGCGCCCGTAACGGGGCCCGCGAGCCCGGGCGAACTCCCGCAGGTGCTCTTCCTGGTGCGATTGGTGTCTGTGGTGGTGCATCGAAAACCTTTCTATCGATAACTAACGCGATATATCGTAACAACTCGCTCCTCCCGGCCGGCAGACCGGTCCCGCCACCCCGCCCATCCACCCCCAAGTGCGGCAGACCTTTGTTTCGGAATCCGAAACAAAGGTCTGCCGCACCTTTGGGAATTGGCCTGGGCGGGTAGCCTGCGCGCATGAAGTTCCTCTTCGCACCGATCGGGATCGGCGCCGGCCTGGCCGCCGGGATGCTCGGCAAGAAGGCCTTCGAACGGCTCTGGGCGGTGGTCGACGACGAGGATCCGCCGGAGCCCGACCAGCGCGATGCGCCGACGCTGAAGCTGGTCGCCGCGCTGGCGGTCGAGGGCGCGATCTTCCGCGTCGCCAAAGGACTCACCGACTACGGCGCCCGCCGTGGCTTCGCCGCCCTCACCGGCCGCTGGCCCGGCGAGGACCCTTCCCGCGAGAGCTAGATCCTCCGAGGCCCTCCGGAAATAGAAGCGCCCCTCGCAGGGGAGGGGCGCTTCAGGGGTTCACTGCGGGGGAGAGCACATCTCATACCCACGGTTCCGGCCAGCCAAACAGGCTCTGAAAATCGCCCAGCACGGCCTGGCTCAGCTCTCGGCCTTCTTGCGGCCCTCGGAGAGGGTCCAGACCTCGTTGGCGTTGACGAATAGCTTGGCGCCGTCGATCCGGGTCGCCTCGAACATCGGCACCGGGCGCGCTTCCGCCTCCGCGATCAGCGCTTTCAACCGCTCGTAGTCCTCCTGCACGGCGACCGAGTGGTCGTCGCCGAAGCGGATGTAGGTCGTCATCGGCCGAGCCTAGCGGGGAGCGGCCTCTCAGCGGTACTCCGGGTTCGGGAAGTCGAAGCTGCAGCCGGCGTCCCAGGCGGAGCGCTGATTGCCGTGGGCGGGGATGCCGCCGGCGTCCTTCAGCATCCGTGCCAGGTGCATCATGTTCCAGGCCGCGAAGGTGGTGTTGCGGTTGGTGAAGTCGTTTTGCGGCCCGCCCGACCCCTCGTCGAGGTAGGAGGGCCCCGGGCCCGCCTCGCCGATCCAGCCGGAGTCGGCCTGGGGCGGGATCGTGTAGCCGAGGTGCTGCAACGAGTAGAGGACGTTCATCGCGCAGTGCTTGACGCCGTCCTCGTTGCCGGTGACCAGGCAGCCGCCGACGCGGCCGTAGTAGGCGTACTGACCGTCCTCGTTGAGCAGGTGCGAGTTGCCGTAGAGGCGCTCGACGATCTGCGTCGCCACCGAGGACTTCTCGCCGAGCCAGATCGACATTCCCAGCACGAGGATGTCGGCGGCCATCACCCGCTCGAAGATCGCCGGCCACTCGTCGGTCTCCCAGCCGTGCTCGGTCATGTCGGGCCAGACGCCGGTGGCGACCTGGTGGTCGACGGCGCGGATGCCCTCGACCGCGACCCCGTTGCGCCGCATGATCTCCATCGAGATGTCCATCAGCCCTTGGGTGTTCGAGACCTCGGGGCTGCGCTTCAGCGTGCAGTTGATGAACATCGCCTTCAGGTCCGAATAGTCGGTCGAGCTGTTCTCGCACAGCTCGGCCTGCATCGGGGTCAGCTCGGTCACTTCTCTCCTCCTCCGGGGTTCACGGATGCCGCAGTCTCCACGGCGGCGGTTACGGAACAATGAACGTCGTGCGGGGCGGCGGGAGACGGGCGGCGATGAGGACGGTGCGCCGCGCCGCGCTCGTGCTGCTGCTGGACGCCGCGATCCTCCTCGTCCTGGCGCAGCTGCTCGGCGGCTTCCAGCTCGACGGGTTCGGCGCCGCGCTCGGCGTGGCGATCGGGATCGGCCTGCTGAATGCTCTGATCTGGCCGGCCCTGGCGCGGATCGCGCTGCCGCTGACGGTGCTGAGCCTGGGGGCGGCGGCGCTCGTCCTCAACGGGCTCCTGGTCGCCTTCGCGGTGGACCTCATCCCCGGCGCCGAGATCGACGGCGTCCTCGACGGAATCGCGATCACCGTCGCGATGGCGGCGCTGACCGCGCTCGCCTACTCGTTGCTCTCGATCGACGAGGACGAATCCTGGCACCGCAACGTGGTCCGTCGCCAGGCGCGCCGGCGCCGGCAGGTGACTGAGAGCGAGGTCCCCGGGGTGCTCTTCCTGGAGATCGACGGGCTCGCCCACGACGTGCTCCTGCGGGCGATCGAGAACGGCGGTGCGCCGACCCTGGCCGCCTGGGTGCGGTCGGGGTCGCACCGGCTGCGGGTCTGGGAGACGGACTGGTCCTCGCAGACCGGCGCCTGCCAGGCCGGGCTCCTGCACGGCGACAACGACGACATGCCCGCCTTCCGCTGGTGGGAGAAGGAGCGCGGGGCGGCGATCGTGACCAACCATCCCCGCGATGCCGAAGAGATCGAGCGGCGCCACTCGGACGGCCACGGCCTCCTGCACGCCGACGGAGCCAGTCGCGCCAACATCCTCTCCGGGGATGCGCCGCACTCGATGCTGACGATGAGTACGGCCCTGCACCGGCGCCGGCCGATCGGCCGCGACTACGCCGCCTACTTCGCCCGCCCTTACGCGGTCGCGCGGACCTTCGTCCTCGCCCTCGCCGAGGTCGCCCGGGAGCGCCGGGCCGCCCGCCGCCAGGTCCGCGACGACGTGCGCCCGCGGATCGCTCGCAACCGCCGCTACGCCCTGATGCGTGCCTGGGCGACCGTGGTCCAGCGCGACCTCCAGGTCGCGACGGTGATCGGCGACGTGCTCTCGGGGCGGCCCGTGCTCTACACCACCTTCCTCGCCTACGACGAGGTGGCCCATCACTCGGGGGTCGAGCGGCAAGACACCCTGGCCGTCCTCCACGATCTCGACCGCCAGATCGCCCGCGTCGCAGCGGCCTGCGAGGAGGCGCCGCGGCCCTACCGCCTGGTCGTCCTCTCCGACCACGGCCAGTCGCAGGGAGAGACCTTTCGCGATCGCTACGGCGAGACGCTCGAGGATCTGGTCCGCTCGGCCTGCGACGCCGACAGCGTGGCCGCGGTGGAAGGGGGAGACGACGACGCGTCCTCCTATCTGAGCACCGGCCTGACCGAGATGGCCCGCGACGACACCGTCGCCGCCCGGACGATCCGTGCCGCCACGCGGGGGCGCCGGGTCGACGGCGCGATCGTGGTCGGCTCCGAGCGCCGGCGCGAGGTCGAGGAGGAGCATCGGGGGGAGCTGCCCGAGCTGTCGGTTCTCGCCTCCGGTTGTCTCGGGCTGATCAGCTTCCCGCGCGAGCCCGGCCGCCTCAGCCTGGAGCGGATCGAAGCGCTCTACCCGCGACTGCTTCCGGCCCTGCGCGAGCATCCCGGGGTCGGCTTCGTCCTGGTCCGCTCCGCGCGCGACGGGGCGCTGGCGATCGGCGCGGACGGGACCCGCTACCTGGAGGGGGATCGCGTCCTCGGCGAGGATCCGCTGGCGCCGTTCGGCCCGAATGCCGCCGCGCACCTGATCCGCACCGATGGGTTCTCCCACTGCGCCGACCTGATGGTCAACAGCACCTACTGGTCGGAGCTCGGGGAGGTCGCCGCCTTCGAGCAGCTGGTCGGATCGCACGGCGGCATGGGGGGGACCCAGAGCTATCCCTTCGTCCTGCACCCGGCGGACCTGGAGTGGCCGCGGGAGGGCGCGGTCGGCGCCGAGCGCGTCCATCGCATCTTTCGGGCCTGGCTGGCCAGCCTGGGACAGAGCGCCTACGCCAGGGAGAGCGCCGCTCCCGGCGCCAGCACCCGCGTCTCCACCTGAGGCGCCAGCCGCCGGGTCAGCTCGGCGAAGGCCGGGCCCGGCAGGCGCAGGGGGCCGCCGCGCAGGCGAGCGAGGCCGAGCGGATAGAGGGTGCCCCAGTGGATCGGCACCGCCAGCCGCGGCGAGAGCCGGGCGGCGACCTGCGCCGCCCGGCCGGGGTCGAGGTGCCCGGGCCCGATGCTCGGTCCCCAGCCCCAGACCGGCAGCAGCGCGAGGTCGAGATCGGCGTCGATCTCGCCGATGCCCGGGAAGAGGTCGGTGTCGCCGGCGAAGTAGATGCGCCGACGCCCCTGGATGTGGAAGCCGATCGCCCGCGGGTCCGCCGCGTGGCGCCGTCTGCCGCCACCGTGGTTGGCCTCGACGGCGCTGACCGCGAGGCGCCCGGCGGCGGCCGACTCGCCCGGCTCCAGCTCGGTCACCGCGGTGAAGCCCTGGCGCGCGAAGAAGCGCCGCGAGCCCGGCGGCACGAGCAGCGGCGTCTCGCGCTTCAGCTTCCGCAGCGAGGCGAGGTCGGCGTGGTCGCGGTGCAGGTGGGAGATCAGGACGGCGTCGAGCGCCTCGGTCGCCTCGCTGCCGGGCAGGGGTCCGTGGCGGACCAGCGGCCCGACCCACCGGCCGAGGACGGGATCGGTGAGCAGGCGGGTGCCGTCGACCTCGATCAGGACGGTGCCGTGCCCGAGATACGCGATTCGATCGGAGCCGGTCACCGTCCTGATCGCAGGTGACGCGTCAGGCGGCAGTCGCGCCTATTCCTCCCAGCGCGCGGTCAGCTGGTAGATGATCGTGACGTCGAGGATGATCATCAGGAACGCCCACAGCGGCGCCGCCGGGAACCAGACGATCTGCGACACGGCGTTGAGCGCAACAAAGAAGATCGCGGCGAAGCGGGCCCAGTTGGCGCCGGTGAACAGACCCAGACCGGTGCAGGCGACGATCGAGCCGAGGATCAGGTGGACCCAGCCCCAGGTCGTGATGTCGGCGAGGATCACTCCCGAGCCGCCGACCAGGACCACGTCGTCGTTGAGGATCGCGGCGAGTCCCCACAGCGCGTCTAGGGAACCGACGATCACCATCACCGCGCCGGCGAAGAAGGTCCAGCCGGTCGGTTGCCTTTCGCCTACGCGGCGGTCGTAATCGGCCTTCGAGGAACTGCTCTCCATGTTGAACTCCCTTTGTCGAGGTGCGAGCTGAGATCTTGCGCTGTTAAAGGTCCCTCACTGGGAGCGAAAGTCAACCGCAGATTCGGCCGCGCTGCTTCCCGCCAGCCATTCATTGACGTTCATCAATGAAGGTGGTAGCTTCGCCCGCGTGTCCGATCTCTCCGTAATCAACTGCTGCACGCCGCTGGCCGGCTCCTCGCTCGACCCCGATCGGGCTGCCGAGCTGGAGGCTGTGATGAAGGCGCTGGCCGACCGCCACCGCCTGCGGATCGTCAACATGCTTCTGCGGGCCGAGGAGGAGGCCGTCTGCGTCTGCGAGTTCGAGCCGTTCCTCGATCTCTCGCAGGGAACGGTCAGCCACCACCTCAAGAAGCTGGTCGACGCCGGCCTGGTCGAGCGCGAGGGCCGCGGGACCCGCAGCTACTTCAGCCTCGTTCCCGGCGCCCTCGATTCGGTCCGCGAAGTCTTCGCCCCCGCGACCGCCTGCTGCTGAGGGGCTGTGTGAGCACCCGTCCCGACCTGCTGCGCCGGACCGCCGCCGAGGGGATCGGCGTCTTCGCTTTGGTCTTCGCCGGCTGCGGCGCGATCGTCACCGAGGCCGAGCATCCGGGAAGCCTTGGCACGGTCGGGATCGCCCTGGTCTTCGGACTGGTCGTGATGGCGATGATCTACGCCACCGGGCACCTCTCCGGCGCCCACTTGAATCCCGCCGTCACGGTCGCCTTCGTCCTCACCCGACATTTCCCGAGGACCGAGGCGCTGGCCTACCTCGCCGCCCAGGTCGTCGGCGCCCTTGGTGCCGCTGGGCTGCTGGCCGCGATCTGGCCGAGCGAGCCGGCGGCCCTGGGGACGACGATTCCCACGGTCGGCGCCGGCAGCGCACTTGCCTACGAGGCGGTCCTGACCGCCTTCCTGATGTTCGTGATCCTCGCCGTCGCCACCGACACCCGCGCGGTCGGAGCCGCCGCCGCGATCGCGATCGGCGGCACGGTCGGGCTCGACGCCCTGTTCGGCGGGCCGATCACCGGCGCCTCGATGAACCCGGCCCGCTCGCTGGGGCCGGCGCTGGTTGCCGGCGAGCTCCACGACCTCTGGATCTACCTCGCCGGTCCCCTGGCGGGCGCCGTGCTGGGTGCCGGCGCCTACCAGCTCGTCCGCGGCGAGCAGCCCGCGGGAGCGATGGGGGAGGGCGCCTGATGGCCCGTGCCCTGTTCGTGTGCCTCCACAACGCCGGCCGCTCCCAGATCAGCGCGGCCCTGTTCGAACGGGAGGCGGAGGGCCGCCACGAGGCCCGCTCGGCGGGCACCACCCCCGGCAGGCAGGTGCATCCCGAGGTAATCGAGGTGATGGCCGAGCTGGGGATCGACCTCAGCGCGCGACGTCCGCGACTGCTCACCCGCGAGGACGCCGAGTGGGCCGACGTGGTGGTGACGATGGGTTGCGGGGACGAATGTCCCTACATCCCCGGCAAGCGCTATATCGACTGGGACCTCGCCGACCCCAAGGGCCAGCCCGTCGCCACCGTCAGGCACACCCGCGACGACATCCTCTCCCGAGTCATGGCCCTCGTCGCCGATCTCGATCTGAGCGACAACGAGCCCTAGCCGCCCCGCCCTCTGGGGGCCCAGCGACTCCACGCGCCGCCGCCGCGGAGCGCGAGCGACCCCACAACGAAAGCGCCCCGCCGGGGAGGCGGGGCGCTTCTGGGGTTACTACAGGGAGGAGAGAGCGGCAGACGGTCAGATGCAGAGCCGGATCTGGCTTGTTAGAGCGGCCTTCGTTCGACTGTCTCCGACTGAAACCGGCAGACTTGGCGCCTGACCGTGGCACCTATGTGGCACGCCGGTTGATGCGCAGACAGAGTCTCGGCTTCAGGTCTTGTCGCGCTCTCGACTAATCGCTGCACCACGATCCGGTCCTACGAGCGCGTCTCCCGGGTCTACATCGAGGGCTCGGCGGTTGGTGGCATGAAGGTCGCAGAGATTCGCCGCCGCGACCACCAGGACTTCGCCGACGAGCTGCTCGGGTCGGGGTTGGCGGCCGGGACTGTGAGCAACGTGCTCAATCCAATCCAGGCGTTCTACCGGCGGGCCCTCGACCGGGACGAGCTGACCTACAACCCGGCGGAGCGGATCGACCTCCCGAGCTGGGGCACCAAACGTCCGAAGCGAATCGCGTCGGCGGCGGAAGCGGTTCAACTGCTCGCCGCGCTCCGCCTCGAGGACCGGCCGATCTGGGCGACCGCCTTCTATGCCGGGCTGCGGCGGGGTGAGCTTCAGGCGCTCCGGGTTTGCGACATCGACTTCGAGGCGAACGTGGTCGCCGTCGAGCGTGGCTGGGACCAGGAGGAGGGCGTGATCGAGCCGAAGTCCTTGGCCGGGCGTCGGACCGTGCCCCTACTCGCAATCCTCCGCGGCTACCTGGAGGGCTCCGTGGAAACGACCGGCCGCTCTTGCGAAGACCTCCTGTTCGGCCGGACGACCGAGGAAGCGTTCTATGCGTCGACCATCGACCAAAGGGCGAAGCGTGCCTGGAAGGTCGCGAACGAGCGGGTCGCCGCAGGGCACGGGGAGGAGGGAGCCGGCGCAACGTCGCTGAGGCCGATCACCCTCCACGAGTGCCGCCACACCTTCGCCTCGCTGCTGATCGACGCAGGCGCGAACCCCAAGGCGATCCAGCAGTTCATGGGCCACTCGAAGATCCAGACGACCTTTGATGTTTACGGGCACCTGCTGCCCGGTAGCCACGATGAAGTTCGCCAACGGATGGACGCCTATCTCCGGGCTTAGCGGTGACTGCCAGTCTTGGCCGCTAGGCCCCGGCAGGCGAGGTCGCCGGCCACCAGCGATTGGCAGTCAGAACTTCGATGTGCCGGGGCAGGTGGGCCAAGCCCTTGTGTGCCTCTTCAGCCTCACGCTTTGAGCGCTCCGCATCGCCCTCGTGGGTGGCGCGGGCCACCTTTCGCAACGGACGGGTCTCCTGGCCACGGGGGGTTTGCGGGCGTACCAAATCGTCGAAAAGCTCGAGGCGATTAAGCCAATACTCGACATCGGGGCTCGGGGTCTCTTCGCAGAGGGCGAAGAAGGTCTGAATCACGAGAGCATGAATTCGTATGAGTTTCGGCGGGGTATCGCGATCGAGGAGCAGCAGGGCTCCGGAGATCCACCGGTCGAGATACTGCGCCCTCCATACGGGATGGCCTTGGAACCGCATGCGGCCTGCGGGGATAGCGATCGCCAGGGCTGCGCAATACATCTCCGAAACCGGATCGCAGCCTCCAAGGGCGAGCAGGTCGTCAATGGCTTTCCGGCCTCCCGCCAGATCCTGTATTTCGGCGAGCGCGGTGTGGGCGTAAACGACTGCGTCGTCGTAGCGCCGCCGCCGGTGTTCCACGCGAGCGGACAGAATCGCCGACCAGATTCTGGCTTCAGTCGGGTCTAGCTCACGATCGCCGCAAACGCTCTCCACCGCCTGACGCCAAAGCTCCACCAGGCGCGCCGCGTCCTCGAATTCCTTGGAATCCCAAAGCACTTCCGCGGCATGGCTCACACACCAGTAGTGGCGGACAAGGTCGAGTCGGGCAGCCTTGATCACGAGGATGCCGAGCATGGCCTTAGCCGTGGCTACTGCCCCAACGGGATCGGCCCGGTAGTCCCACTGCCGAGTCAGCTTGCGGTCGAGCCGCTCAAGCTGGGGTAGTCGGCGGAACCCTCTAGTCGTCGCGATCTTCATGGACCCTCCTCGTAGTTCCATCTGGCGCCGAGGATAGCGTTTTGAGATAGTTAGAGGTAAATTACAAGAAAGATTAGCGAAAAAAAGGACGCAAAATGCAGGAATCAACCTGCAAAACACTGAAGGAATCTGGCAGGGTGCCGATCTGTCTGGCAGGGACAGACGTTCCTATCGTCAACAAAGGTTTCGACAATCACGGCCACGAGCGGGAGACAGGGGCCGACGAGGAGAACAAGGAGATGGCAAAACTGAGCGTCAATCAACGAGGGTCAGGGCTCCAAAGCGGAGATTCCAAAAGGCTTGGCGCGACCACGCCGAACCTCCTTCGAGTCCAAGCGCTCATCGATCTGGGTGTCGAAGTCGAGGAGCTGGCGGAGGCGCTCGACGTGACGCCCGCGACGATCCGAAACTGGCTAAGGGGCAGCGCAGCTCCCCGGCGTACGGCGATGCGGACGGTCGACGACTTGCGGCACGCAGTCATTCTGCTTTCCGAGGTCGGGATCGGGGGGGCCGAGGCAGCGCAGTGGTTACGCAGCCGCCAAGGCGGCCCGCTTGAAAACGATCGGCCACTAGACATCATCGGCAACGACCCCGTTCGTGTGATCGCCTCCATTCGAGGTCTCGTTTTCCAGGAGTGACGGGGCCGACCGGCAGAGACATGGGTTTCTGCCGGCACAGGCCGAGCTGGAGTGGTGTGACCCCAAGATCCGGCGGTCCAGCCCGCTGGACTGTGGCACCGACTGTGGCATGGGGCCAGGCGCGGGAGCGACCTAAGTGAGGCCCGCAACGCCGAGAGCCCCGCATTTTGGCCCTACAAAGCCCCGCACAACAGAAAACGCCCCGCCGGGGAGGCGGGGCGCTTCTGGGGTTACTACAGGGAGGAGAGATATGTATCTCTATATATGTGGATCCGTGGGAGGTAGGTGAACCCTGTTGAGCCGAGGGCGCCGGTTGTGGGAAGCAACTGGGGCCATGTTCGGCGAGGGGTTCAGCCAAAAAGTCTTGGGTGCTTCTCCTTCATCGGTTTCTCCTTGCGAATCCTTGAGCAGCGTACGAACATACGTGCGTCTTGTGTGTGAGTGGGGTCACATAAACCTCGTGGGTGGAGGGCAATCCAGGCGCTTGTGGCATCGAGTGCCGCGCAAGGGGCTCTGGAGAGCGGCTGCGCAAGAAATTTGGCAGACCGGTGTGAAGCACCGGTAAAAGTCCCGTGAAGACGGGCGGGCCACCGATCCCGCGCTAGCGTTGCGAGCGTGAAGAAGGCCCGGATAGACGCGGTATTGGCGCAGCAGGGCCTGTTTCCGTCGCGAACGGCCGCGGCGGGGGCGGTCAGGGCCGGCGAAGTGCGGGTCGGGCAGGACGGCCCGATCGCCCTGCGGCCGAGCCAGCTGGTCGAGCCGGAGGCGACGCTGGTCGTCGACTCCGGGCCGCGCTTCGTCTCCCGCGGCGGCACCAAGCTGGAGAACGCGCTGGAGGCGCTGGCGATCGACGTCGCCGGCCGCCAGTGCCTCGACGTCGGCGCCTCGACCGGCGGCTTCACCGACTGCCTGCTGCAGCGCGGCGCCCCGCGCGTCGCCGCGGTCGACGTCGCCTACGGCCAGCTCGACCTGCGCCTGCGCGAGGACCCGCGGGTGAGCGTGATCGAGCGGCTCAACGCCCGCGCGATGGCGCCCGCCGACCTGCCCTTCGCCCCGGACTTCGCCACCGTCGACGTCTCCTTCATCTCCCTGACCAAGGTCCTGCCCGCGGTCGCCTACTGCCTGGCGCCCGGCGGCGAGGTCCTGGCGATGGTCAAGCCGCAGTTCGAGCTCGGCCGCGAGCGGGTCGGCCGCGGGGTGGTCCGCGACGACGGCGACCGCCACGAGGCGATCCTCGCGGTCGCCGGCGGCGCCGCCGGGCTCGGCCTGCCGGTGCGCGGCTTCGCCAGCTCCGGGCTGCCCGGCCCGAAGGGCAATCGCGAGACCTTCGTCTGGTGCGGCGGCGCCGGGCCCGCCGTCTCCGACCTGGAGGCGGCGCTGCTCGCGGCCGAGGAGGGGGAGAGGGATGAGCACCGCCCTGCTGATCACCCACTCGCACCCGCCCGCCGCCACCGACGCGGTGCCGCTGGCCGTCTCCGTCGCGGCCGAGGTCGGCGCCACGCTGTACGCCTCCGAGGAGGAGCTGGCCAAGCACGAGGAGAAGGCGCGCGGGGTCGAGGTGGCGCCGCCCGACCTCCGTCCCGACCTCTGCCTCGTCTTCGGCGGCGACGGCTCGATCCTGCACGCGCTTCGCCGCTTCGCCGGCACCGGCGTCCCCGTCTTCGGCGTCAACTACGGCACCGTCGGCTTCCTCGCCGCGGTCGAGCGCGACGACACCGCGGCCGGGATCCGCCGCGCCCTGAGCGGCGAGGCGGAGACGGTCGACCTCCCCGGGCTGGAGCTGCGGGCCGGTGAGCTGACCGCGATCGGGGTCAACGACGTCACCCTCTCGCGGCGCCCGCACGACCGCGTCGCCGAGCTCAGCTACCGGATCTCCGGCCAGGAGGTCGGCAACGTGCGCTGCGACGGACTGGTCGCCGCGACCCCGGCCGGCTCGACCGGCTACAACCTCGCCAACCAGGGGCCGATCCTCGCCTGGGGGGTGAAGGGCTACGTCGTCTCCTACATCTCCCCGCACTCGCTGACCGCGCGGGCCCTGGTCGTCGCCCCCGGCGACGTCCTCCACGTCGGCAACGCCCCCGACCGGGCCCCGGTCGAAGTCGCGGTCGACGGCGAGCCGCTGGGGAGCTGGCCCCCGGCGGCGAGCTCGAGGTCCGCTTCGTCGACAAGGTCGCGTGTCTCGCCCAGCTCCCGGGCGCCAGCTTCTACGGCCGGATCCGCGAGAAGTTCGGGCACCTGGCCGTCTGAACCCGGTCAGCCGGCGAGGTCGGTTCTTTAGGGTCTCCCGTCATGGAGCGCAAGTGGTGGACTCTCGTCCTCGTCTCGATCGCGACGTTCATGCTGTTGCTCGACGTCACCGTCGTCAACGTCGCCCTGCCGGACATCCAGCGTGAACTGAACGCCAGCCTCTCCAGCCTGCAGTGGGTCGTCGACGCCTACTCGCTGATGCTCGCCGCCTTCCTGCTGACCGCCGGCTCGCTGGGCGACCGGCTCGGTCGCCGCCGGGTCTTCACGATCGGCTTCGGCGTCTTCACCTTCGCCTCGTTCCTCTGCGGGATCGCCGAGGACCCGACGCTGCTGAACCTGGCCCGCGGCCTGCAGGGGATCGGCGCCGCCGGCATGTTCGCCACCTCGCTGGCGCTGATCGGCCAGGAGTTCCACGGCAAGGACCGGGCGACCGCCTTCGGCGTCTGGGGCGCGGTGGTCGGCGGGGCGGTCGCGATCGGCCCGCTGATCGGCGGCGTCGTCACCGAGAGCCTCGGCTGGGAGTGGATCTTCTTCATCAACGTGCCGATCGGGATCGCCGCGATGGTGCTGACCGAGCGCAAGATCGTCAACGTCCACGCCGAAGACCCCGAGCCGATCGACGTGCCCGGCCTGGTCACCTTCTCCAGCGCCCTCTTCCTGCTGATCTTCGGGCTGATCCGCGGCAACCCCGAGGGCTGGGACAGCGCCCTGATCCTCGCCTGCCTGATCGGGGCCGCGGTGCTGCTGGCGAGCTTCGTCGCGATCGAGCGCCGCAGCGCCCACCCGATGCTCGACCTGACCCTGTTCCGCCGCCGCGCCTTCAACGGCGTCTCCGCGGTCGCCTTCGCGCTCTCGGCCGGGATGTTCGCGATGTTCCTCTACCTGACCATCTACATGCAGGGGGTCCTCGACTACTCGCCGCTGGAGGCCGGGCTGCGCTTCCTGCCGCTGACCATCCTCGGCTTCGTCGTCGCCCCGATCTCGGGCGCGCTCTCCAACCGGGTGCCGATCCGGATCCTGCTCGGCACCGGCCTGACCCTGGTCGGGATCGGGCTGCTGCTGATGAACGGCGTCTCGCCCGACTCGGAGTGGACGACGCTGCTGGTCGGCTTCCTGATCGCCGGGATCGGGATCGGCACCACGAACCCCGGGATCGGCCAGGCGGCGATCGCCGTCGTCCCGGTCGAGAAATCGGGGATGGGGTCGGGGATCAACACCACCTTCCGCCAGGTCGGGATCGCCACCGGGGTCGCCGGCCTCGGCGCCGTCTTCCAGGCGCGGATCGACTCGAAGCTGCACGAGCTGGTGCCGAACGCCCCCGACGGGCTCGGCGAAGCGGTCGCCTCCGGCGGCTCGCGGGTGGTCGGCGAACTGCCGCTGCCGCCGGCCCTCCACGACAAAGCCGTCCACGCCGCCGACATCGCCTTCGTCAGCGGCTTCAACACGGTGATCCTGATCGCCGCCATCATCTCCTTCGCGGGCGCGCTTCTCGGCTTCGCGCTGACCCGCTCCGAGGATTTTGTGCAGCAGACGGGCGGTTGAGCAGGCCGCAGGCGACCTCGAAAAAGTTAAGCGGAACCCGATCCCGTTCCTCCGCCTGTCCGCCCCCGTTGCTACACAGAACCGATGCTCCGCGAGCTGCGAATCGAGAACCTGCTGCTGATCGAGCGGGCCGAGCTGCGGCTGGGGGAGGGGCTGAACGCGATCACCGGCGAGACCGGCGCCGGCAAGACCGTGCTCGCCCACTCGCTCGACCTGTTGATGGGCGGCAAGGCGAAAGGCAACATCGTCAGGCCCGGCGCCGCCGAGGCCTGGGTCGAGGGGGTCTTCGACCTGCCGGCGGGGCTGCTCGAGGAGCCCGAGCTCGGCGAGCTGGCCGAGCGGCTGCCCGAGGGCGCCGACGAGGTGGTGCTGGGACGCCGGGTCTCGGCCGGCGGGCGGACCAGCGCCTTCGTCGCCGGCCGCGCCGCCACCGCCGCCGACCTGAAGCTGCTGGGCGGGCGCCTGCTCGCCTTCTTCGGCCAGCACGAGCACCGCAAGCTGACCATCGCCTCCGCACAGCTGGAGATCCTCGACGGCTTCGCCGGGACCGAGCACCTGGCACTGCGCGGCCGCTACCGCGAGGCGCACCGCGAGTGCGGAGGCTGGCCGCCGAGCTGGTCGAGCTGCGCGAGCGCGAGGGCTCGCGGGAGCGCGACCTCGACCTCTACCGCTACGAGCTCTCGGAGATCGAGGAGGTGGCGCCGGAGCCCGGCGAGCGCGAGGGCGTGGCGGCCGACCGCGAGCGCCTGCGCCACGCCGAGGCGCTGCGGGAGGCGGCCGGCGGCGCCCATGGCGCCCTGGTCGGGGCCGAGGAGGACGGCGGCGGCGGCGCGGCGGCGCTGGCCCAGGCGGAATCGCTCCTGAACGGGGCCGGCGGGCTCGACCCGCGGCTCGACGCGGTTGCCGAGCGGGTGGCGGCGCTGGCCCTGGAGCTGGCCGACGCGGGCGCGGAGCTGCGCGACTACGCCGAGGGGCTGGAGGCCGACCCGGCGGCGCTGCTGGCGATCGAGGAGCGGCTGGAGGCGATCGACCGGCTGGAGCGCAAGCACGGCGGCAGCGTCGAGTCGGTGCTCGCGCACGCCGACCGCTGCCGCGCCGAGATCGCCCGGCTCGAGGGCGCCGAGGTGCGCGGCGCCGAGGCGGAGGCGGCCCTGGTCGCGGCCGAGGGGCAGCGGGCCGAGCTCGGCGAGCGGCTGAGTGCCGGCCGCGCCGCCGCGGCGGCGCCCCTGGAGGAGCGGGTCGCGGCCGAGCTCGACCGCCTCTCGATGGCCGGGGCCACCCTGGAGGTGGCGCTGGAGCCCCATCCCGACGGCTTCGGCCCCGCCGGCCGCGAGACGGTCGAGCTGCGGGTCGCCCCGAACCCGGGGATCGAGGCGGCGCCCCTGCGCGACGCCGCCTCTGGCGGCGAGCTCTCGCGGGTGATGCTGGCCCTCAGCGGGCTCGGCCGGGCGGCCAGCGCCGGCACCCTGGTCTTCGACGAGATCGACGCCGGGATCGGCGGCAACACCGCCCGGGTGGTCGGCGAGCGCCTGCGGGCGCTGGGCGCCGAGCACCAGGTCCTCTGCATCACCCACCTGCCGCAGGTCGCCTCGCTCGCCGAAGTCCACTTCCGGCTCGAGAAGGAGGTCGGTGGGAAGCGGGCGGTGGCGACGGTCGAGCGGCTCGACGGCGAGTCCGTGGTCGCCGAGATCCGCCGCATGCTCGGAGGCGAGGAAAGCGACAAGACCGCCACCGAGCATGCCCGCACTCTTTTAAAGGCGGCATGACGCTTGGCGCCTTGCCTGCGGGTGGCTTAACCTGCGTGGGTGGCCACCACTAGTCGCCGACGCCTGCCTGCGCTTCTAGGGCGGCGGAACGGCGCCCGCCCCGACGCCCCGATCGAAGGAACCGCCCGTCTCGGCGAGCGGACCAAGCACCTGGTCAAGCGCCTGCACCCGGGCGACGTCGCCGTGATCGACCACGTCAACATCGACCGGATCGCCGCCGAGGAGCTGATCGAAGCCGGCGTCGCCGCGGTCCTCAACGCCTCGCCCTCCTCCGACGGTCAGTACCCGAACGCCGGCCCGCTGATGCTGGCCGGGGCCGGGGTCTGCCTGATCGACGCCCCCGGCGGCGGCCTCTTCGAGCTGCTCAAAGACGGCGACCGGGTGACGATCGACGGCGGCGCCGTGCGGATCGGCGACCAGGAGGTGCTGCGCGGCCACGTGCTCACAGTCCCCGAGCTGGAGCGCCAGCTGCAGGAGCAGCGGCTGCAGATCGACGAGGCGCTGGCCGAGTTCGCCGAGAACACGGTCGCCCACGTGCGCGGCGAGACCGACCTGCTGACCGGGGCGATCGACTTCCCGCCGACCCGCGAGTCCTTCCGCGACCGCCACGTCCTGATCGTCGTCCGCGGCGACCGCCACCGTCGCGACCTGAAGGCGCTGCGCGCCTACATCCGCGACATGCGGCCGTTGATCGTCGCCGTCGACGGCGGCGCCGACGGCGTCCTCGAAGCGGGGCTGAAGCCCGACCTGATCCTCGGCGACATGGACTCGGCCTCCGACCAGGCACTGGCCTGCGGCGCCGAGCTGATCGTCCACGCCTACCCCGATGGCCGCGCGCCCGGCTGTCAGCGGCTGATCGACGCCGGGCTCGCGCACCGGATCGTCCCCGCCGCCGGGACCAGCGAGGACGTGGCGATGCTGATGGCCTACGAGAAGGGGGCCGACCTGATCGTCAGCGTCGGCGCCCACTTCAACCTGATCGAGTTCCTCGACCGCAAGCGCGGCGGCATGTCCTCGACCTTCCTGACGCGGCTGCGGATCGGCGAGCGGCTGGTCGACGCCAAGGGCGTCAGCCGGCTCTACAACCCGAGCTCGACGCTGGCCCCGATCGCCTTCTTCGGGGTCGCCTTCCTGGTCCTGCTGACGATCCTGATCATCACCTCGCCGGCGCTCAACGACGTCTTCGAGCTGTTCTGGCTCAAGGTGCGGATCTGGCTCGGGATCTAGTGTCCAGGCACTGATGGGATACAGCGCCCGCTACCACGCCACCTCGCTGATCGCCGTCCTCCTCTCGCTGGCGATCGGGATCCTGATCGGCGCCGAGTTCGGCGGCGACGCGCTGACCGGCACCCGCAAGGACCTCGAGCGCAGCCTCGTCGGCAACCTCGAGGACGCGCGCTCGCAGGCCGACCAGCTGAACGGCGAACTCGGCAACGCCAACGAGTTCGCCGAACGCGTCTACCCGGTCCTGACCCGCGACCGCCTCGAGGGCAAGCGGATCGCGATCCTCGCGCTCGGCGGCCTGCCGAGCGAAGTCACCGCCGCGGTCGAGGAGGCCCTGGGCCCGACCGGGGCGCAGCTGGTCGGGGTCGGGGTGGTGCGCGAGCCGGTCGACGTCAACGGGCTGGCGGGCGACCTCTCGAAGACCCGCTTCGCCGACCTCGAGACCGATCCCGATCAGCTGACCGCGCTGGGCAAGGGCCTGGGGCGCCAGCTGGTGATCGGTGGCACCCTGCCCGAAGTCGTGCGCGGACAGCTGTTCTCCCGCACCAGCGGCAGCTTCGGCGCCCTCGACGGGGTGATCGTGGTCCGCGACCAGCCCCAGGACATGGGCCCGGTCCAGCGGGCCAAAGCGGCTCAGTTCGAGTCGGCGCTGATGGCCGGGGCGACGGGCACGCGGACGCCGGCGGTGGGGATCGAGACGACGAAGGCGGACCCCTCCTCGATCTCCTTCTTCCAGAGCAGCGACCTCTCCAGCGTCGACGACGCCGAGGTCCCGGCCGGGCAGCTGGCGCTGGTCTTCGCGATGCTCGGCGCCGAGGGCAGCTTCGGGGTCAAGAGCGGCGCCGACCGGCTGCTGCCCGAGCTGCTGGCGCCGGAAGGGTAGGCGGCGTGTACTGGGTCGGGTTCCCGCTGGCGATCGCGCTGGCGGTGCCGCTGCTGCCGGCCGGCGCGCGCGGCCTGCGCGACGCCGGCCTGGTCCGTGAGAACTACCGCGGCGCCCTGCTCGCCTTCCCGCTGGGGGCGGTGCTGGCGACCGCGGCGCTGGTCGCGCTGGCCCCGCTCGCCTTCCTCAACGACCGCGCCGACCTCGACCTGCTCGACCCGGCGCTGCGGCAGTGGCTGCCCTACCTGGTCGGGATCGCCTTCCTGGGCTTCCTCGACGACGCGCTCGGCCAGGGAGCGGCGGCGGCGACCCCGCGCGGCTGGCGCGGGCACTGGCGGGCGCTGCGCGAAGGGCGGCTCTCGACCGGGGCGATCAAGGCGATCGGGGCGCTGGCGCTGGCCGCCTACGTGGTCTCCGGCCGCGGGCTGGAGGACTGGCGCTACGTCGCCGACGTCGCGCTGCTGGTCCTCGCGACCAACCTCTTCAACCTGCTCGACCTGCGGCCGGGGCGGGCCGAGAAGGGGCTGGCGCTGCTCGGCCTCGGGCTCTGCCTGGGCGCCTGGACCCTGGCCCCGATCGAGCTGCTGGGGATCTTCGCCGGCCCGATCCTGGTCGGCGCCTGGCTGACCCTGCGCGAGGAGGCGATGCTGGGCGACACCGGCTCGAATCTGATCGGGGCGGTCGCCGGGGTCTGGTTACTGACCATTTTGGGAGGAGACGCGCGCCTGATCGCCCTCGGGATCGTCGTCGCGATCACGATTTACGGGGAGTTACGGTCGATTTCGGAGACCATCGACACGGTTCCGCCACTGCGCTGGCTAGACTCGCTCGGCAGAGCATGAGTCCAACCCACAAAGGCGACACCAGGTTCATTTTCGTCACCGGCGGGGTGGTTTCGGCACTCGGAAAGGGGATCACGGCCGCTTCGGTCGGGCGCCTGCTCGTCTCCCGCGGCTACCGGGTCCAGCTGCAGAAGTTCGACCCCTACATCAACGTCGATCCGGGGACGATGAGCCCGTTCCAGCACGGCGAGGTCTTCGTCACCGAGGACGGCGCCGAGACCGATCTCGACCTCGGCCACTACGAGCGCTTCACCGACGAGAACACCTCGCGGGCCTCGAACGTGACCGCGGGTGCCGTCTACAACTCGGTGATCCGGCGCGAGCGCCGCGGCGACTACCTCGGCGCCACCGTGCAGGTGATCCCGCACATCACCAACGAGATCAAGCAGAAAATCCTCATCGTCGCCGAGTCGCAGGCGGTCGATTTCGTGATCACCGAGATCGGCGGCACGGTCGGCGACATCGAGTCGCTGCCGTTCCTCGAGTCGATCCGCCAGCTGTACACGGACCTGACCCCGAAGCGGGCGATGTTCATCCACCTGACGCTGGTTCCGTACGTGGGGCACGCCGGTGAGCTGAAGACGAAGCCGACCCAGCACTCGGTCAACGAGCTGCGGCGGATCGGGATCCAGCCGCACGCGCTGGTCTGCCGCTCCGAAGGCCGCCTCGACCGTGAGATCCGCGAGAAGATCGCGCTGTTCGCCAGCCTGCCGGTCGAAGCCGTGATCTCCGCCCACGACGTCGACAACATCTACAAGGTGCCGCTGGTGTTCCGCGCCGAGGGGGTCGACGACCTCGTCCTCGACCACTTCGGGATGGAGGCACCCTCGCCGGACTTGGCCGAGTGGGAGGCGATGGTGCGCCGCGCCGACGCCGCCAGCGGCAAGGTGCGGATCGCGATCGTCGGCAAGTATGTGCAGCTCGCCGACGCCTACAAGTCGGTGATCGAGGCGATCGAGCACGGTGGCATCCACCACGGCGTCGAAACCGAGATCGTGCTGGTCGACTCCGAGAACCTCGACCCCGAGCAACTGGAGGGGATGGACGGGATCCTGATCCCCGGCGGCTTCGGCGAGCGCGGCATCGAGGGCAAGGTGGCGGCGGCGCGGATCGCCCGCGAGCGCTCGATCCCCTACCTGGGGATCTGCCTCGGGATGCAGATCGCCGTCGTCGACTTCGCCCGCCACGTCGCCGGCATGGACGGCGCCAACTCGGCCGAGTTCGACCCGGAGACCCCGTTCCCGGTGGTCGACCTGCTGCCGGAGCAGAAGGAGGTCTCCGACATGGGCGGGACGATGCGGCTCGGCGCCGACCCGGTGAAACTTCACGAGGGCACGAAAGCGCGGGAGATCTTCGGCGAGGCCGTGATCTACAAGCGACACCGCCACCGCTACGAGGTCAACAACCAGCTGCGGCGCCGGCTCGAAGACGAGGGCCTGGTCTGCGGCGGCACCTCGCCCGACGAGCGCCTGGTCGAGATGGTCGAGCTGCCGGACCACCCCTTCTTCGTCGCCTCCCAGTACCACCCCGAGTTCAACTCGCGCCCGAACCGCCCGGAGCCGCTGTTCCGCGAGTTCGTCGGCGCGGCCGCGTCGCATGCCGGTGAACGCCCCGCCGACGGCGGGGAGCTCGAGGACGTCGAGGACGCCGCCGAGAGCGACGTCGGCGTCCACCGCGGCAACTGAGCGCGCGGCCGGGGCGGGGCGGCTAGCCTTGCGTCCCGTGGAGGGGAACGCCAGACTCTTCGAGACCTTCGCGCGGCTCTGCGAGATCCGCAGCCCGACCGGCGAGGAGCGCGAGGTCGCCGACACCGTCGCCGCCGAGTTGCGAGCGCTGGGGATGGAGGTCTCCGAGGACGACGCCGCCGGGCCGGCCGAAGCGGGCGCCGGAAACCTGCTGGCGCGGCTGCCGGGCCAGCGCGACGAGTGGGTGATGTTCTGCGCCCACCTGGACACGGTTCCCCACCGGGGGCAGGTCGAGGTGGTCGAGGAGGAGGGCGTCTTCCGCAGCCGCGGCGAGACGATCCTGGGTGCCGACAACAAGGCCGCGGTCGCGGTCTTCATGGAGCTGGTCGCCCGGGCCGCCGAAGCGCCGCCGCCGATCGGGATCGAGCTGGTGCTGACGGTGGCCGAGGAGCAGGGCCTGCGCGGCGCCAAGGCCTTCGACGTCTCGGCCCTGCGGGCGCCGGTCGGGTTCGTCCTCGACCACGCCGGCCCGGTCGGCGAGGTGATCGTGCGGACGCCGACCCAGCAGAAGCTGCTGGCCGACTTCGCCGGCACCGAGGCCCACGCCGGGATCCGGCCCGAGGACGGCGCCAGCGCGATCGCCGCCGCCGCGGCCGCGATCTCGCGGATGGAGCTGGGCCGGCTCGACGAGGGGACGACGGCGAACGTCGGCCTGATCTCCGGCGGCACCTCCGGCAACGTCGTCCCTGGCCACTGCGGGATCCACGCCGAGACCCGCAGCCTCGACCCCGAGCGGGCCGCCGAGGTCGCCGGGAAGATGTCGGACGCCTGTGCCTGGGGTGCCAGCGAGCACGGCTGCGACGTCGACGTGCGGCTCGAAGAGCTGTTCCGCGGCTATGAGCTGCCGAAGGACTCGCCGGCGCTGGCCTGCGCCGAGGCCGGGCTGCGCGGCGCCGGCCTGGAGCCGGCCCGGGTGGCGATCGGCGGTGGCAGCGACGCCAACGCCTTCCGCCGCGACGGCTACGACTGCGTCCTCCTCTCGAACGGCACCGACAAGGTCCACACCTACGAGGAGATGGTCCCGGCCGCGCAGCCTGGCGACGATGCTCGAGGTCTGCGAAGGGATCGTCGCCGCGGCCGCCACCGGGCCGGCGGGCGCCGGCGCGAGCGAGGCGTGAGCGGCCGCCTCGACCTGCGCCGCGGCGTCGTCCTCGCGGTCGCGCCGCTGCTGATCGAGGTCGGGGACGAGCACCGGCCCGCCTGGGCCGACGAAGCGCTGCTGGGGGAGATGCACCCGGGCGACGAGGTGGTCGTCAACGTCGCGGCGGTCGAGCTCGGGCTCGGATCCGGCGGCTTCGACGTCGTCCACGTCAACCTCACCCGCGGCCTCGGCGGCGCCGAGCGCGGCGGCGAGCACGTGATCAAGCTCAACTACACCTCGCTCCAGCACCCCGTCGAGCCGATCGAGTCCGCCGCCCCCACCGCGCGGTTCCTTAGTAAGGCCACGGACGACAAAGGAACCGCGCGATCGGAGGTGCGGGTGGGCGGTGCTGCCGCTGCACGGGCATCTGGCGCCGGCTGCCTGGGCGGCGGCGCAGGTGGCGCCGGGGATGCGGGTCGGCTACGTGCAGACCGGGGGAGGGGCGTTGCCGGGATCGTTCTCCCGGGACGTGGCGCTGCTGCGCGAGCGCGAGCTGCTCTGCGGCCACATCGCCGCCGCCCCCGCCTACGGCGGCGAGCACGACGCGCTCAGCACCGCCGGCGCCCTCGACGCCGCCGCCCGGCTCGGCTGGGAGGCGGTGCTGGTCGGCCCCGGCCCGGGGATCATCGGCTCCGACACCGAGTTCGGCCACGGCGGCATGGTCGCCCTGGACAGCGCCCACGCGGCGCTCTCGCTGGGGATGCCGACGGCGATCTCGCCGCGGCTCTCCTCCGGCGACCCGCGCGAGCGCCACCGCGGCCTCAGCCACCACACCTACACGGTGCTCGAGCTGCTGCTGGCCCCGGTCGACGTCGCCGTTCCGACCGAGTTCCCCGACGCCGCCGTCGAACTTGAGTCGGCCCGCGAGGAGCGCCACCACCTGCACCTCGCCTCGGCCGACCTCCAGGGCTACGCCGCCTCCGGCCTGCCGGCGACGACGATGGGGCGCATGCTCGCCGAGGACCCGCTGTTCTTCGCCGCGCCGCTGGCCGCCGGGCACCTGCTCGCCGCCTGAGCCCGCGCACAGTCCCTTGCGGGTGGAGGGCTGCGGGGGAGGGGGGAGAACCATGCGCCATGGCCATCGCCGTCAAACCCGAGATCCCCGCCGCGCCCGCGCCCGCCGGAGCAGGCGCCCGCTTCGAGGGCCTCGTCCTCGACTTCCTCTCCTACCTGGAGCTGGAGCGCGGGCTCTCGCGCAACACCCTCAACGCCTACCGCACCGATCTCTCCCAGTACGGGGAGTACCTCGGCGCCCACGATCTCGACGCGCTGGCGGCGCGGCCGGCCGAGGTCGCCGACTTCCTCGCCGAGCTGGCGACCGGGGAGGGGGGGCGACCGCCCTGCTCCTCGTCGACGATCCACCGCAAGGCCGCCTGCCTGCGCTCCTTCTACAAGCACCTGCGCCGGGACGAGCTGATCGGCGACGATCCGACCGCGGCGCTGAGCGCCCCGCGGCGCTCGAAGAAGCTGCCGCACGTCCTCAACTACCCCGAGGTCCAGAAGCTGCTGGCCGCGCCGCGGGGCTCGGAGCCGACGACGCTGCGCGACCGGGCGCTGCTGGAGGTGATGTACGGGTGCGGGCTGCGCGCCTCGGAGACGATCGGCCTCGAGCTCGGCGACATCGACACCCACGAGGGCTTCCTGCGCGCCCGCGGCAAGGGCTCGAAGGAACGGCTGGTGCCGCTGGGCCGCCAGGCGATCGCCGCGATCAACGGTTACCTGCGCGGTGGCCGCCGCAAGCTGGTCGGTGAGCGCCACGAGGTGAAGCTGTTCGTCAACTTCCGCGGTGGGCCGCTGACCCGCCAGGGCCTCTACAAGATCGTCCAGCGCCACGCCCGCGACGCCGGCCTCTCCGGGCAGATGAGCCCGCACACGCTGCGTCACAGCTTCGCCACCCACCTGCTGGCCGGCGGCTGCGACCTCCGCGCCGTGCAGGAGATGCTCGGCCACGCCGACATCTCGACCACCCAGATGTACACCCACCTCTCCGGCGAGCGCCTCAAGGAGGTCTACTTCGAGGCGCACCCCCGGGCCAAGGCCGATTCGTGACCCTCCCGTCACGCACCCCCTGACGTTTGTCGCCCACAGGGCGACAAACGCAGGTGCTGCGCGGTAGAAATCGGGGGATGCCCGAGCTGCCGGAGGTCGAGACTGTCGCCAGGCAACTGGAGCCGGAGCTGGAAGGGCGCCGGATCGAGTGCCTGGAAGTCCTCGATGCGCGCTGGTCGCGGCCGGTCCCGCCGGAGCGGTTGGGCGCGGCGGTCTCCGGCGCGACGATCGCCGGCCTGGGGCGCCGCGGCAAGTACCTGCTGCTGGCGCTCGACGGCGAGCGCACCCTGGTCATGCACTTGCGGATGACCGGCAACCTGGTCCTGGTCGAGGGCGATGACGTCCTCGATCCCTCCGAGGGCCGCCTGCTCTACCAGGGTGAGCGCACCACCGAGGCCCGTCACCTGCGCGCCCGCTTCCTGCTCGACGACGGCCGTGAGGTCTGGTTCACCGACCCGCGCCGCTTCGGCGAGGCCTTCCTGATCGAGAACGCCGCCCTGGAGGCGCGCTTCGAGGGCCGGGTCGGGGTCGAGCCGCTCTCGCCCGCGTTCACCCCGGAGGCGCTGGGGGAGATGGCGGCCGGACGCAAGGTGCCCCTGAAGTCGTTCCTGCTCGACCAGGCGGGGGTCGCCGGGGTCGGCAACATCTACGCCGACGAGGCGCTCTACCGGGCCCGCCTGCACCCGCTCTCGCCCGCCGGCTCGATGAAGCCCGAGCACCTGCGGGCGCTGCGCGACGCCGTCGTCGCCGCCCTGCAGGCCGGGATCGACGCCGGCGGCTCCTCGATCGACGACTACCGCGACGGCCGCGGCGAGAAGGGGACGATGCAGGAGAAGTTCCTCGTCCACACCCGCGAGGGCAAGCCCTGCCTCTCCTGCGGCGGCGAGATCGTCCGCATCGTCGTCGCCGGCCGCTCGACCTACTTCTGCCCCAGCTGCCAGGTGCGGCTGCGCCGCAAACCCCGCCGCCGCCGTCCGGCTTCCGCCGGGCGAAAGTCGGAGGCGTGCCCGGAACCACGGTCAAGACGGAGGCGATCGTCCTCCGCAGCATCCGCTACGGCGAGGCCGATCGCATCCTCCACCTCTACTCGAGGACGCGGGGCCGGCTGGGGGCGATCGCGAAGGGTGCCCGCAAGCCGAAATCCCGCTTCGGAGGCCGTCTGGAGCCGTTCTTCCGGCTCGACCTGGTGCTCCACGAAGGCCGCGGCGACCTGCTCACGGTGACCAACGTCGCCACCGTCGACGGCTACCCCCGCCTGCGCTCCTCCGGGCCGGCGCTGACCGCCGGCGCCCGCGCCTGCGACGCGGTCCTGCGCCTGCTCGACTCGGCCGAACCGAACCCGCCCGCCTACAACCTGCTCAGCCGCTACCTGGAGCTGCTCGACTCCTCCGACCAGCCGCGCGCCGCCAGCCTCGAAGTCGCGCTCTCCTTCCGGCTCAAGCTGGCGCTGGCAGCCGGCTTCACCCCAGAGCTCGCCTCCTGCACCCGCTGCGGCGAGGCCGAGCACCTGGTCGGCTTCTCGGGCGCCGCCGGCGGGGTCGTCTGCGCCAGCTGCGAGGCCGGCTCCTTCGAGCTCTCCCGGGGCGCCCACGCCTTCATGGTCGAGGCGCTGGCGAAGCCGCTGAACGAGGCGCCCGAGGCGGAGCCCCTCGATCTGCGCCAGGTCGAGCGGGCCGTCGGCGAGACGCTCGAGCACCATGCGCACGTGCAGCTTCGCGCCGCCGCTTAAGATCGACGGGTGCCCCTCACCACCACCTTCGAGGACCGCGTGCGCGCCTGGGAGGACGAGTTCCTCTCCGACCACGCGACCCGCTCCTATCCCGCCCGTCGCCGCCGGGAGGAGCCCGACAGCCCGCTGCGGACGCCGTTCCAGCGCGACCGCGACCGGATCGTCCACTCCAAGTCCTTCCGCCGGCTCAAGCACAAGACCCAGGTCTTCGTCGCCCCCGAGGGCGACCACTACCGGACCCGCCTCACCCACACGCTGGAGGCCTGCGGGATCGCCCGCACGGTGGCCCGGGCGCTGGGCCTGAACGAGGACCTGACCGAGGCGATCGGGCTCGGCCACGACCTCGGCCACCCGCCCTTCGGCCACGCCGGCGAGCAGACCCTGGACGCGGCGCTGCGGGAGCGCTGCGGGCTCGGCTTCAAGCACAACGAGCACTCGCTGCGGGTCGTCGACGTGCTCGAGCGCGACGGCGAGGGGCTGAACCTGACCGACCAGGTCCGCGACGGCATCCTCAACCACACCGGCCCGGCCAAGCCGGCGACCCTGGAGGGGCGGATCGTCAAGCTGGTCGACCGCGTCGCCTACATCAACCACGACATCGACGATGCCTTGCGCGCCGGCATCCTCCGGACCGAGGACCTGCCGAGCGCCGAGATCGAGCTGCTCGGCCCGACCGGCTCGACCCGGATCGACACCCTGGTCGGCGACATCGTCGAGCGCTCGCGCGCGGCCGGCGACATCCTCCAGAGCGAGGAGATCGGGATGGCGATGCTGCGGCTGCGCAAGTTCATGTTCGAGCGCGTCTACCTCGGCCCCGACGCCCAGAGCGAGCACGTCCGCGTCGAACGGGCGATGCGCGGCCTCTTCGAGCACTACCTCGAGCAGCCCGGCGAGGTGCCGAGCTGGGACCCCGGGGCGAGCGACTGCCAGCGCGTCGCCGACTACATCGCCGGGATGACCGACCGCTACTGCATCGCCAAGTTCACCGAGCTGACGGTGCCCGAGGAGTCGAAGTTCTGATGGCGCTGATCTCGCCCGAGAGCCTCGATCGCGTCAAGCAGGCGGCCGACATCGTCGAGGTGATCTCGGCCCACACCGACCTGCGCCGCCAGGGCGCCCGCTGGGTCGGGCTCTGCCCGTTCCACGAGGAGCGCACGCCGTCGTTCTCGGTCGAGCCGCAGGAGAAGCTCTACCACTGCTTCGGCTGCGGGGTCGGCGGCGACGTGATCAAGTTCGTCGAGGAGAAGGAGGGGGTCGGCTTCGCCGAGGCGGTCGAGCTGCTGGCCGACCGCTACGGGGTCGAGCTGGAGCGCGAGCAGGAGGACCCGCGGGCGGAGGCCAAGCGCCAGCAGCGCCGCCGCCTCGAGCAGCTGCTGGAGCGCACCGCCGCCTACTACGCCAACTTCCTCTGGGAGTCGGAGGAGGCCGGCAAGGCACGCGAGTACCTGGCCGGGCGCGGGCTCGGCGAGCAGGTGCTGCGCGACTTCGGCATCGGCTACGCCCCCAGCGCCTGGGACAAGATCCTCGTCCGCGGCCAGCAGGCCGGGTTCAGCGTCGCCGAGCTGCGCGGCGTCGGCCTCGCCCAGCGCGGCCGCTCCGGCGGCGAGTACGACCGCTTCCGCTCGCGGATCATGTTCCCGATCCGCGACCGCCGCGGCCGCACCCTCGGCTTCGGCGGCCGGGCGATGCGCGACGACCAGGGCGCCAAGTACGTCAACACCGCCGAGACCGACTTCTTCCACAAGAGCCAGATGCTCTACGGCGTCGACCGCGCCAAAGCGGCGATCCCGAAGAACGGCCGCGCCGTCGTCGTCGAGGGCTACACCGACGTCCTCGCCCTGCACCAGGCCGGGATCGAGGAGGCGGTCGGGGTGATGGGGACGGCGATCACCGGCGAGCAGGTGGCGGCGATCTCGGGGATGGTCGACGAGGTGGTGCTGGCGCTGGACGCCGACTCGGCCGGCCAGGAGGCGATGCTGCGGGCGCAGAGGGTGGCGGCCGGGCGGCGGATGCGGCTGCGGGTGGCGGCGATGCCGGCCGGCGAAGACCCGGCCGAGATGATCGCCGCCGAGGGCGGCGGCGAGCGCTTCGGGGGGTTGGTCCAGAGCGCGGAGGAGCTGACCTCCTTCCAGGTCGGGCTGGTCCTCGACCGCACCGACGTCAGCTCGCCGGTCGAGCGCGACCGGGCGCTGGCCGAGGTCGCGCCGGTGCTCGCCGGGATGGGCGAGTCGGCGAGCCGCGACGACCTCGTGCGGCGGGTCGCCGAGCGCCTCGACCTGGAGCCGGCGATGGTGATGGGCCGGGTCGTGGCGGCGGAGCCGGCGAGCGGCGGCGAGCAGACGCAGCGGAGCGAGACCCGCCCGAGCCAGGCGGCGCCGCCGCGCCGCGCGGTCGAGCTGACCTCGCGCGAGCGCCGCGAGCGGGCGCTCCTGGCGATGTGCGTCGCCCTCCCCGAGGAGGGGCGCGAGTACCTCGGCCGGCTCACCGACGCCCATCTCTCGGCGACCGGCCTCCGCGCCGCGACCTGGCTGCGCGAGAACCCGGGCGACCCCGCCTCGAACCTTCCGCACGACGGCGAGATGGCCGGGCTGATCTCCGAGCTGGTGATGCTGTCCCGCGATCAGCCCGCCTCGCGCGAGGCGATGGAGCTGAACTGGCTGCTGCTGGAGCAGCGCCGGCTGGAGGACGAGATCGCCGCCGCGGGCGAGCGTGGCGACTACGAGCATCGCGCCGCGCTCAGCCGCGAGCGGGCCATCCTGGTGGAGAAGATCGCCCGCACCCAGCAGGCCGAGTCCTGAGCCCCCGAACGGGCGGGGCGCCGAGTCGGTAAATTCCGAGCGGTCCGGGATCTCGCCGGGCGAGCGTTCCGGGGTAGCTCAATCGGCAGAGCATTCGACTGTTAATCGAAGGGTTGTGGGTTCGAGTCCCACCCCCGGAGCTTCGAAGTGGCCAGCGCCTCCACCAGCACGGCGCCGCGCTCGGCGCCGTCGTTGGCCCGGCCCCAGGTGGCGATCTGCTCCGCCCGGGCCGCGAAGGCGGGCTCGTGCAGCAGCCGCCGCGCCGCCCAGCGCAGCGGTCCCGGCCGGCACAGCCGCCAGGGGACCGAGAGCCCGGCGCCCGACCAGTCGAGCCGCATCGCGGTCTCGCTCATGTCCCCGGTGATCGGCGAGATCAGGACCGGGGTGCCGGCGCCGAGCGCGCGGGCGACCGTTCCGTGGCCGCCGTGGGAGATCACCAGCGAGGCCGCCGGCATCAGCTGGCTGTAGCTGAGCCACTCGACCAGGGTCGCGTTGGCGGGGACCTCGATCGGGCTCTGCGGCACCACCCGGTTGGTCGTCGCCACCACCCGCACCGGCTCCGCGGCGAGGGCCCGCAGCGCCGTGCGGACCAGGTGGTTGCCGGAGTCGTGGGCGGTGCTCGGCGCGATCAGGACCAGCGGGCCCTCGCCGGGCGGCAGCTCGATCCGCGGGTGCGGCTGCTCGAAGACCATCGGCCCGGTCACCTCGACGCCGGGGGGCCAGTTCCGCGGGTACTCCAGCTGCGGGTAGGTCGCGACCAGCGCCAGGTCGGGGCTGATGCCGCCGTGGAAGCGGTCGAGCTCGGGCAGGCCGAGTCGCCGGCGCTGCAGGTTGAGGTCGCGGCGGCCGTGCTCGAGGCCGACGTCCAGCGCTCGCTGCCCGGCCCTCCAGATGGCCCGGCCGAGCGGCGTTCGCGGCGCCTTCAGCCCGATCGCGAAGAACGGCAGGCCGGGCTCGACCACCGGATAGATGTGGGGGACGAGGGTCGCCAGCGGCACCCCGGCATGCTCGGCGGCCAGCGCCGGCGCCAGGGTGAGGATGTCGCTGACGGCGACGTGCGGGCGCATCTCCTCCAGCAGCGGCAGCAGCGCCCGCGCCGCCTCGGCGGCGTGCTGGCCGTCGGCCGAGTCGGGCTCTGGCGGCGGGAACATCCGGTATTCCTCGGCGGCGGCGAAGCCCAGCCCGGCGCCCTCGACCGCGGCCCGGCGCTCCTCCCAGGTCTCGACCACGACCTCGTGCCCGCGCGCCGCCAGGGCGCGCCCGAGGGCGATCGCCGGGAAGGCATGGCCGGCGTCGCCGAAGGCGGCGACCAGAGTTCGCAGCGGCGCGCCCGCCCCGCCCGCCGGCACGGCGGCGTCAGCCGGTCGCGACGATGTCCTCACCGGGGCGGGTGAAGACGATCTCCGGGACGTGGCAGCTGCGCGAGGTGCGCAGCAGGAAGCGGACCGCCTCGCCGATGTCGGCGGGCTGGATCAGCTCCTCGCCGATCTGGTCTTTGACGAACGCGGCCATCGCGGTGTCGACGAAGCCGGGCGCCAGCGCCGTGCACTGGATCCCCTCGCGGGCGACCTCGCGCTGGGTCGATTCGCTGAAGCTGATCACCGCCGCCTTGGTGGCGCCGTAGACCGAGAGCCAGGCGGGCCCGGCTTTGCCGGCCAGCGAGGCGGTGTTGACGATCAGCGCCTTGCCGTGCTCGGCGCCGGCCTCGCGCAGCATCGGCAGGCCCTCGCGGGTGCCGATGATCAGCGCCCGCAGGTTGACGCCGAGCTGCATGTCGAGGAACTTGGTCTCGATCTCGGCCATCGCCGCGCCGACCCCGACGCCGGCGTTGTTGACCAGCGCGTCGAGGCGGCCGAAGCGCTCGCGGTGCGCCGCGAAGAGCGCCAGCAGGTCGCTCTCGTCGGCCATGTTGGCGGGGACGGTGAGGACGTCGAAGCCGTCGTCGCGCAGGCCCTGGACGGACTGCTCGAGCTTCTCCGCCCGCCGCGCCGAAAGGGTCAGGCCATAGCCTTCTTCGCCCAGGGTCCGCGCGATCGCGAGGCCGATCCCGCCGGATCCACCCGTGATCAAAGCCGCTCTCTCCGCCATCCGCTGCTCCTCCGTTTCGACGACGCAGCCACCCTACCGCGCCGCCGCGGGCCCTCGCCGGTGGGCGGGGGCTGCCGTCGTCACTCCGAATAACATGGCGCCGATGCGCGCCGCCCGCCTCGCCTTCGCCATCGCCTGCGCGCTCGCGGCGGCTGCGCTGGTCGGCGGCTGCGGGGGCGACTCCGACGAGACCGGCGGAGGCAGTGGCGCCGGTGCGGTCGCCGAGAGCCGGCCGGCGCCGCCGGAGAGCGCCTTCCCGAGCGCCGCCGGGCGCAGCCTCGGCGAGGTCCTGAAGCTCGGCGACAAGCCCTCCGAGATGATCGTCACCCCGGCGGCCAAGGCCTTCTACGAGGGCGACAACCGCTACCCGTTCGGCGTCCTCGAACGCGACCGCAGCCCCGTCTCCGACGCCGAGCTGGCGCTCTACTTCGCCCGGGTGCCGACGGTGGCGCCGGGGGCGAAGTCGAAGCCGGGCACCAAGGGCCCGGTCGCCAAAGCCGAAGGGGAGGCGCTGGACCAGCCGGCGATCGGCCCCTTCCCGGCCCGGATCGAAAGCCTCGCGGCCGACCCCGCCTTCCGCTCCCGGACGACCCGCGAGGACCCCGACGCGGCCGGCGTCGTCTACTCCTCCCAGCTCGACTTCCCCGCGGAGGGCCAGTGGCTGATCGCCGCCCTGGTCAAGGAAGGCGACGAACTGGGGGGGAAGGTGCTGGGGAGCGCCGACGTCGGCGAGTTCGAATCGATCCCCGAGCCCGGCCAGCCGGCGCCGAAGATCCACACCCCGACCGCGGCCGACGTCGGCGGCGACCTCTCGAAGATCACCACCAGGGTCCCCCCGGACACCCAAAACAAGGTGGATTACGCGGCGGCGCTCGGAAAGGAACCGATCGTGCTCTTGTTTGCGACCCCCCAGTTCTGCCAGAGTCGGGTCTGCGGACCGGTGGTCGATCTGACCGAGCAGGCCAAGCAGGAATACGGGAATCGGGCCGCCTTCGTCCACATGGAGATCTACAACGACAACGACCCGGCCGACGGCGTCCGCCCGCAGGTGAGAGCCTTCCACCTTCCCAGCGAGCCGTGGCTGTTCACGATCGACCGTCAGGGCGTCGTCAAAGACGCGGTCGAGGGCGCCTTCGGACGCGAACTTCTCGACGAAGCGATAGAAAAAGCAATCAGATGAGTGACAAAGCAGCCCCCGATACCGAGCTCCTCGAGTCCTTCGCCCAGGAGGCGCGCCGCCGCTGCGACGTGATCGCCGCCGGCCTCGCCACCGCGACCACCGATTTCGAGACGATGCGGGCCGAGGCCCATGCCCTGCGCGGGACCGCCGGAGTCGTCGGCCTGCGCCGCCTCGCCGAGCTGGCCGGGCTGATGGAGTCCGACCTCGCCGAAGCGAAGAAGACCGGCGTGATCCGGGGCGGCCGCGACCACCAGATCGCCGACGCCGCCAAGGCGCTCGCCGAGGGCGCCGCCGCGGCGGCCAAAGGCGAAGAAGAGCCGCCTGACGTCGGCCGCTCGCTCGCCCAGCTGTTCAGCGCCTGAGCGCGCTCAGCGCTGCGGGCGCGGCAGCAGCGTCGGCCGCGAGCTGAAGCCGGGACAGTCGGTCGGCCCGTAGGGGTCGGTGCGGATCCGCTCCTCGAAGCTCGCGTAGTAGCGGCCCGGCCCCGGCAGCGGCTTGTCCGCTTTCCACAGCAGGCGCCCGTCCGGCCCCTGCGCGGTCCTGCCCGCCGACGGCCCCAGCAGCGCTCGGTCGCCGCCGGCCGTGACCCGGAAGACGTTGACCTTGCGCGGCGCGTCGTCCCCGATCCGGTCCCCGAACATGCAGGGGTAGGGCCCCTCGCTGGTCGTCGCCTGCGGCATCGTCGCCGTCCCGTAGAAGAACTGCCGCTTGCGGTTGTAGCCGATCGTCGCGTAGCCCTTGTAGGGGGCGGGGAGGGCCTCGCAGGCGACCCCGTCGCGATCGGGATCGAGGTTGCCGAGGTTGCGCCCAGGCCCGCCGCCCGCCCCGACGAACGCGTCCTGCGCCTCGCCCTGGGAGCGGTAGCCGGCGCAGCCGGGCACCGCGGCGTTGCCGCTCGCGGCGAGCGCGAGCGTGAGCAGGGAAGCGAGCGCGACCAGCGCCAGCGCCCCGAGCTTGGTTCCGGGCCGGTAGGACATCCGCCGGTGATCGTAACCACCGCGTATCGTCCCGACCCCCGGGGGCGGTAGCTCAGTTGGTCAGAGCACGGGACTCATAATCCCTTGGTCGCTGGTTCGAGTCCAGCCCGCCCCATACCTACCGAAAGAGCCGCGTCGGCTGGCTCGAAGCCGACGGGTCGCGCTCAGGCGTTCTCGCGGGCCTTGGCGGCGACGCGGCTGAAGACCCTGGCGGCGCCGCGCTGCCACCTGTCGCCGAGCTGGCCGCTGATCTCGGAGGCGCTGAAGCGCGGCATCACCGAGGCCGCGACGAGGAAGGTGTGGAAGGCGGGCTCGTGGAAGAGGCCACGGCGCCCGTTCAGCTCCTGTGCCTCGTCCGCACCGGTCTCTTCTTCGACGACGACGTCTCGCTGGATATCCATGTTCTAGGAAATCATTGTAACGATTGATGCGAACGCGTCCGTAGCGATCATTGTCGCAGGCCCGCCCGTCGCTCCCTTTCGAACAGCAGCGGCAGCTCGAGCACCGAGTCCTTGCTGATCAGGGCCTGGAGGTCGCGTGGCGCCAAGTGAACCTCGTCCTCCCTCGGTTCGCCGTATTTCGCCACCTGTGCGGCGAATTCGCCAATCACGAAGGCGATCGTCAGGGTCGCCAGGCAGCCGATCTCCGCCCACAGCCTCGCCGAGCCCAGATCGGTCGCCATCGCGGTGCACATGGTGCGCGAGTCGAGGGCGTGTTCGTGCACCAGGCAGCCGAGCTCGACGCAGGCCAGCCCGAGGCAGGCCAGCCCGGCCAGCAGGAACGAGAAGCCGAGGTAGCGCCGGTTTTCGTCGATCGGCATCGCCGCCCGGTTGCTGGCGAGGGCGCTGAGGACGATCATCTCCGCGAGCAGGAACCCGGCGGGGAAGACGCGGAGCCAGCTGTCGACGGGCAGCACCGCGAAGGCGACGACCGCCAGGGCCGCGGCGATCACCCCCGTGGCGAGCGCCGCTTTCTGGCGGGCGTGGTTCCTCAGTCTCCGCATCTGGTGCCAGGCGAAGGTGCTCGAGAGCAGCCAGCTGGTCGCGAGCGGGACCGTGGTCGCGGTCGCGCTCATCGCGCAGAGGCTGAGGATCGACGGGTTGCCCAGGTCGAACGGGTGCATGCCGGCCATCACCGATGCGGCGACCACCGCGCTGAGGCCGGTGGCGAGGAGCAGGCCGCGGGCGCCGCCGATCAGCTGCGAGATCGGAACGTCGCCCCCGGTCGCCGCGAGCCCCGCCAGCAGGGCGGGCACGATCAGCAGGATGCCGGCGATCGTCTGGGCGGATTCGCCGGAGGTCGGCGGGTTCGAGCCGGCCAGGATCCACAGCATCACCGTCGTCAGGGTGCCCGCGAGGAACCAGGTGAGGGGGAAGTAGCCGTTGCCGATCCCGATGAAGACGCGGAACTGCGCGACCTCCTCGATGCCCCCGCGCGGGACGTCGAAGCGGGCGTTGCGGGAGCTCAGGCGCAGCCTCGAAACCTTCTTCTGCCGCGGTCGCGGGCTGTGCGGGGTGGGGTGCCGTTTGACCTTGAGGTCGCGGGGGGTCTGCCCCTGCGGGCAGCGCACCTCCAGGTGGTAGGAGTTGCAGCGCTTCGCGTACGTGGTCGGCAGGTCGAATTCGAACGGCATCCAGGCGAGCGGCCTGCCGACCCGTTCGCCGAGCGCGGTCAGGCTCGGCCGCCAGTCCCGCCGGCTGTACGGTTTCCCGGCGATTGTCAGCACCGAGGGATCGTCGAGCCCTTCGCCCCTGGCCAGCTTCGCCCAGCGGCGGTGCCGCAGCGCCCACCTGGGCTTCTCGGTCACGGCGCCGAAGGACCACCTGAAGATCGAGCGCGGCCGCAGGGTGATCTCCTGGGTCAGCGAGACCGACCTGCGTTCGTGCGCCCGGCCCCGCAGGGGCACCCACAGCATCACGTGTTCGACCAGCATCTCCAGCACCTCGTCGAGGCCGGAGGAGACCATCATCTGACCGAGGTCCCGGAACACCTGCGGCGTCGTCGCGGCGCTCGCCGGCCGGTCGATGCCGAGCTGGTCGCGGATCCACTGCAGCGCCATCGAGGCCTCGAGGGCGTTCGAGGAGGCGACCCGGAGGAAGGCTTCCTGCAGTTCCTCGGTTTCCTCCGCGTCGAAATCGAGATCCCCGACCACCTCGGAGAGCAGGTGGGAGAACGCCTGGGCCAGCGCCGCAGCGGAGATGTCGTCGCATTCCCTGCGGATCGGAATCGGGACCGGCGCGCCGCCCTCCTCGTAGACGCCGAACTGGGCCCTGCTTTCGTTCTTGCGCAGGTAGACGAGCGGGAAGAGGAACATTTCCTCCTCGCCGTCGATGTGGATCGCATCGGGGTCGCCTGGAAGTTCCAGGTCGACGCGCAGCCCCCAGCGCGCGGTGTGGTCGGGGTTGAGGTGGAGGGACTCCTCGTGCCGCCGGATCAGGCGATGCCGCTGGCGCAGGTAGTAGCCGGCTGTCGGCTCGGCGCGCTGGCAGGCACCCGCGAGCAGGCCCGGCCTGCAGAAGATGTCGTACCAATGACCCTCGGCCGTCGCCCCCACTGCGCCGGGATCATGTCAAAAATGCCCCACTTACTCAGGAAGCGAGCTAACAAACAAGTACGCAAAAACGGTGTGCGGCGACCCGGAGGCTCAGCCTGCCAGCCGCACCGGCAGCGTCTTCAGCTGGTTGAGGAACGCCGATTCGACGAACTTGGGACGGCCGTCGATGCTCATCCGCGGGTAGCGGGCGAGCGTCTCCTCGATCATGATCCGCAGCTCCAGCCGGGCCAGGGCGGTGCCGAGGCAGAAGTGACGGCCACCGGCACCGAAGGCCTGGTGCTCGGGATTGCGGCGGACGTCGAAGCGGTCCGGGTCCTCGTAGCGCTCCTCGTCGCGGTTGGAGGCCGTGTACCACATGACCACCTTGTCGCCCGCGGCGATCTTCTGGCCGTTGAGCTCGGTGTCGCGGGTGGCGGTGCGGCGGAAGTGGGCGAAGGCGGGGAACATCCGCAGCGCCTCCTCGACCGCCGGCGCGACCAGCGAGGGGTCATCTAGCAGCAGCTGGCGCTGGTCGGGGCTCTCGATCAGCGCCCGCATCGCGCTGCAGTAGGTCGCCTTGGTGCTGTCGTTGCCGGCGGCGACGAGGAGGAAGAAGCCCATCACGATCTCGTGCGGCTCCAGCCGCTCGCCTTCGACCTCGGCGTGGACGAGGACGCTGGTCAGATCGTCGGTCGGGTTCTCGCGCCGCTCGGCGATCATCTTTTCGCAGCGGGCGAAGATTTCCGGCACCGTCTTCTCGATCGCGCCCTCGATGCCGTCGGGGTTGAGGTCGGGATCGCTGGCGCCCAGCGTCGCGTTCATCATCTCGGCCCAGACCGCGTCGTCCTCGGGCGGGATGCCCATGAAGCTGCCGATCACCCGCGAGACCGCAGGCTGGGCGACGTCGGTCACCAGGTCGCAGGTCTCGCGCCCCTCGAGCTCGTCGAGGGTGGAAACGACGATCGCCCGGATCGCCTCCTCGTGGGCGGCGATCCGCTTCGGCGTGAAGCCTGCCTGGAAGAGCGCCTTGATGCGGTCGTGCTTGGGCGGGTCCATGCCGATGAACATCGCCTGCATCAGCTCCAGCGGGAAGTTGGCGGTGACGGCGACGATGCCGCCCTTTTCCGAGGAGTAGGTCTGCCAGTCGCGACTGACCGTGTGGACGTCGTCGGCCCTGGTGATCGACCAGAAGCCGGCCGATTCGGGAAACTCGGGAACGTGGGTGGTCCAGTGGACAGGGCACTCGCCGCGCATCCGCTTGAAGAGATCGTGGGGTGGGCCGTCGGGCCAGACCCCGCGGTCGATCACCTGTATTTCATCGAGGTCGCGGTCGGCGGCACTCATCGATTCCTCCTCGGTCGTTGGCGGCAAGCAGCGCCATCGTAGCCGCCAACCTGGCTGGCTGGCCAACAAGAGCGATGAACGAACTTTTGTCGATGGGCGGCGATCGGGCGCAACTTTGCGCCTTTTTGCCACTCTTCGGGGAAGCTCGCTTTATCAGGAGAAGTCTCACCAGTCGGCTAGGGAAGGGTTCGAGCTTGTTCAACCGAGTTAGAGGTCGCGTCCGCGCGCGCACGGCCAGGATGGTCGTGATGGCCGTCGCCGCCCTGGCGGCGACCGAGATGCTGGTGCCGCCGGCCGGACAGGCGCTGACCCAGAACGGGACCGCGAAGGGCGAGAGCATGAACGGGACCCCTCGCGCCGACGTCCTCCTGGGACTCGGCGGCAACGACACGATCAACGGCAAAGGCGGCTCCGACGAGCTCTCCGGCGGCCCCGGCGCCGACCGGGTCACCGGCGGCCCCGGTGTGGACACTCTGCTCGGCGGCCCCGGCAACGACCGCCTGCAGGCCAAGGACGGCGCCGCCGACACCGTCAACTGCGGGACCGGTGCGTCCGACTTCGCGATCGTCGACCCGGTCGACGAGGTCTCGAAGAGCTGCGAGCAGGTCGAGGGAGGGGTCGCCGAGGTCATTCCGCCCGTCGCCGGGCCGGCCGCACCCGCGGCCCCCGCCGCGGAGGTGCCGAAAGAAACGCCCAAAGAAGAAGAACCCGAGCCGGAACCCGAACCCGAACCCGACGAACCCGGCTACGACGGCAGCCTCGAAGAGGTCTCGCTGACCGACGTGAAGGTCGCCGCGGGCTGGACCGGAAAAGGCGGCAATTTCAGCGACCAGGCCGGAGAACCGTTCGAAGTCAACGGCAGGTCGCTGCGGATCCAGACCGACGGCGCCGGCGGCGCGGCGATCGCCACCTCGCCCCAGTTCGCCGAGCCGGTGAACCTCAACCGCTCGCATGTCTCCTTCCACTCGCGGCTCGAATTCGCCGGCCGCCTCGACCGGGTCCGGCTGCGCCTCGCCTCCGATGACGATTTCGCGACGAACTACGCGGAAGCGACCGTCTGGCAGGAGGACTTCGACCCGATCATCCAGCGCAGCAGCTTCGAGTTCCAGTCGATCCCGCGGGGCGACTTCAAAGTCGTCGGCGAGGTCGATTGGAAAGCGATCGACCGCGCCCAGATCATCCTCACCGACAACGCCGAGATCGGCCCGGTGACGCTCTACGTCGCCGGCCTCTACGGGGTCAAGACGCAGGAAATCCCGACCGTCAGCTTCGCCTTCGACGACGGCCGTGCCTCGACCTATAACCGGGGGATGCGCGAACTCGCTCCGTTCCGCCTGCCGGCGACCGCCTACGTGATCGCCGACGCGGTCGGAAAACCGGGCATGATCACGCTCGAACAGCTGCGCAACCTGCAGCGCCAGCACCACTGGGAGATCGCCGGTCACGCGATGCACGAAGCGAGCCACAACCTGCCCAGCGGGCTCGACTCGCTGGAACCGGCGGCGCTGAAAACCGAGATGGACGAACTGCGCGCCTGGCTCGACGAAAACGGCTTCCCGCGGGAAAGCTTCGCCTACCCGAAGGGGGCGGCCGGGGCCGAAGTCAAACAGTTCGTGCGGCGCGACTACTGCGCCGCCAGGGCGACCGCGGAGGGCCCGGAAACGATCCCGCCGCGCGACCCGTACACGCTGCGCGGCTACTCGATCCCGAAAGACTGGAACGAAGCGAAATTCGCCAGCAAGTCGGCCGAAGTGAACTCGGTGATCGACGAGGGCGCCGCCGCGAAGGCCTGGACGATCCTCACCTTCCACAACATCCTCGACGGCACCCCGAGCCAGGCGAACGAGGTCAACACCGCCCAGTACGCGGCGATCGTCGCCCATGTCGAGCAGCTGCGCGATGAAGGCAAGGTGCGGGTGCTGACGATCGAGGAGGCGCTCAAGCACCACTGCCACTGAGCGCGTCCCGGCCCGACCCAGGTCAGGGCGCCGGCTTCGCCCCGCGGCGTTTGCGTTTCGCTTTCATCTCCTGGCTTTTGACCTTGGCGTCGGCGTAGGAGGACTCGACCAGCGTGCGGCCACCGCTCCAGCCGAAGACCCATGAGACGAGGACGACGGCGAGGAGTACGTTCCATGCCGAGGTCACGACCTGCTGGCTGATCGAGTAGGCGGTGGCGGTCGCGGCGTCGGTCGAGTCGGCCAGCGCGGCGCTGTTCATCGCCTGGGTGACGCCGACCCCGCCGGGGGTGGCGGAGACGCTGTTGGAGATCGAGTTGGAGGCGGTGACGGAGGCGACGTTGTGGAAGCTGACCGGGATCCCGTAGGCGCCGAGGAAGACGGCGACGATCGCCAGCCGGGCGGCGTAGCTGCCGAGCGAGGGCAGGGCGACGTCGACGAGGAAGCGGCGCGGCGCGCCGAGCACCGCCGCCCCTTCCATCACCTGGGTGCGCAGGCCCTCCAGCCGCTCCCAGAAGATCCGCCCCAGCAGGACCAGAAGGAAGATCGCGCCGGCCGCGATCCCCAGGAGCAGGACGGTGTGGTCGGCGAGGAAGCCGAGCTTGATCGAGAAAGAGCCGGCGACCGAGAGGAAGAGGTAGAGGTAGAGCGAGACGTTGAGGACGGTGAAGGGGATCTTCTGCACGAAGATGCCGGAGAGCATCATCGTGAAGGTGGCGCCGACGAACAGGGTGGTGAACATCAGCAGCATCACCCAGGTGCCGATGTTGGCCGGCAGGAAGCTGTTGAGCGCGACTGCGGTCGCGTAGGAGGCGAGGACGATCCGGTAGGTGACGCCGCCCCGCGGCAGGGCGGCGCGGAGGATCCCGAACCAGGCCAGCGCCGCCAGCGAGGTCTGGATGCTCTGCAGGAGGACGCCGGCGAGGATCGCCCAGGGCGGGATCTCGCCGAGCTTGTCGAGGAGGTCGTCGATCCAATCGTCGACCGGGACCCCGAGCAGGTCGAGCAGGAAGATCGCGAGGGCGACGCCGCCGACCCAGATCGCGATCCGGGCCAGGCGACGCCGCACGGGGTCCACCGTGCTCACCCGCGATCAGCGACGGCTACGGCAAATATTCTTCGGCCTTCTTCTTCGCTTCTTCGATGCCCTTTTCGGCCTGTTCCTTGCCTTCTTCGATGCCCTTCTGAGCTTCCTTCTTCGCCTTTTCGACGCTGTCGGAAGCGGTGCCCTTGCCTTCTTCGATCTGTTCCTTGGCTTCGTCGAGGCCCTTTTCAGCCTGTTCCTTGCCTTCGGTGATGCCCTTTTCGGCCTTTTCGGCGCCGGCTTCGATTTCCTGCTGTGCGCTCGAGCTGGCGTCGCTGGCGCTGCTGGAGCTGTCATCGCTGCCGCAGCCCGACCAGACGACGCCGCCGGCGACGACCGCCGCGATGGCGAGCGCGGCGCCGAGGGCGCGCAGTCTCGTGGGCTTGGCCGGCTGATCCTCAGTCATGTTTCCCCTTTGCAAGGTTTCCCTTCAAGACGTCCGGCACTTGCGCCGGCTGCCGCGAACGTATTGCATTTCCCGGATGCCCGAGGAACCCCGAGCGGAAGAGTTCGAGTCCCTGGTCGCCGACGCGATCGACGCGCTGCCCGATCAGTTCCAGCGATTGCTGGAGCGGGTGGCCGTGGTCGTCTCCGATCTCGGCGAGCAGCACGACGCCTACGGCCACTACTTCGGCGACGGCGTCGCCTTCGAGGGGACGGAGGACCGGATCGTGATCTACCGCGACACGCTCGAGCGCGACTTCGGACACGACCGCGAGCTGCTGGCGCGACAGGTCGAGCAGACGCTGCGTCACGAGCTCGCCCATCACCTCGGCTGGGATGAGGACGGGGTCGGCGGCCTCGGCCTCTGACCCTCGCGAAGGTCGAAGGTTAATCCCTCTTAGTCGCGGACCTTGCAGCTGCGGGTCAGGCCGGTGGTGAGGACGCGGCCGTCGGTGAAGCTGAATTTGGCGCGGGCGAAGGGGAAGATCCCGCCCGAGAAGCCGGATGGCGCCGCGCAGCTGGCGCTGATGTAGCCGCGGCGCTCACCGCGGTAGGTGTATTCGCGGCCGATCTTCATCGACATCTTGGTGATCGCGCCGATCCCGCCGGCCAGCGACGGCACGTTCGTCGTCAGCACGGTGCCGAACTGGCCCTTCCGCGGCCGCTGGATCTGCAGCGGAAGCACGAAGGTGGCCCGGATCGGGGTGGTCCCGTAGAGGTGCAGCAGCAACGCCTGGTGCCCCTTGCGGGTGGCGTTGAAGACGAGGATGCGACCGCGGGCCGGGACCGCGTTCGCCGTCGCGGTGACGTCGGCGCCGAAGCTGCCGCGACCGACCAGCGCCCCCCGGCACTGTTCGAGCGCGCTGGCGCTGGTCGTCGACTGCAGTTGTGCGGCGGTGCAGGTCGGCAAGCCCACGGTCGAGACCTGGCCGGTCCGGTTCAGCCCGAGTTCGAGCAGGCGCAGCGAGGGGGGGTGGCTGCCGTCGGTGGTGGAGATCTTCCCCTCCAGGGTGACGGTGACCGGCACCGGCCGGTCGCGCGGCAGCGAGCGGGGCGCGAAGTCGCCGTCGAAGCGCACCCGGAGGTTGCCGAGCTGGCGGATCTCGCCCTGCGCCAGGGCGGCGCCGACCAGTGCGATCGCGATCAGTCCCACCGCTATGCCGGCTCGTCTACGCATCCCTGCCGCAGTCTAGGCCGGGGAATCTGCGGCTAGGGTTGAGCGATGGTTGAGCCTGAAGGCTGGAGCGATCTCTCGGCCGGCGACGACTTCGCCGGCTACCGGATCGAGCGCCGGCTCGGCCGCGGCGGCATGGGGATCCTCTACCTGGCGATCGAGCCGGGGCTGGAGCGCCGGGTGGCGCTGAAGCTGATCGCCCCGGAGGCGGCGGCCGAGGAGGTCTTCGCCAGGCGCTTCGCCGAGGAGTCGCGGATCGCCGCCTCGATCGAGCACCCGAACGTGGTCCCGATCTACGCCGCCGGCGCCGAGCGCGGCGTCCCCTACATCGCGATGCGCTACGTCGCCGGCTCCGACCTCGGTCGGCGGATCGCCCGCGAGGGCCGGATCGAGCCCGCGCAGGCGGTGGCGCTGATCGCCCAGGTCGCCAACGGCCTCGACGCGATCCACGCCGCCGGCCTGGTCCACCGCGACGTCAAGCCCGCCAACGTCCTGCTCAGCGGCGAGGAGGGGTCCGAGCACGCCTACATCACCGACTTCGGGGTCGCCCGCAACGTCGCCACCAACTCCGGCCTCACCCAGACCGGGCGCTTCGTCGGCACCCTCGACTACGTCGCCCCCGAGCAGATCTCCGGCAGCCCCGTCGACGCCCGGGTCGACGTCTACGCGCTCGGCTGCCTGCTGTTCAAGCTGCTGACCGGCGAGGTGCCGTTCCCGCGCGAGGGCGAGGCCGCCCGCCTCTACGCCCACCTCAACGACCCGCCGCCGGCCCCTTCGCTCTACGTCCCCGCGGCGGGGATGGCGCTCGACGACGTCGTCGCCCGGGCGCTGTCGAAGCAGCCGGGCGACCGCTACCCCTCGGCCGGCGACCTCGGCCGCGCCGCCCTCGCCGCGCTCGGCGGCGCCCCGGTGACGATCCCCGAGCAGACGGTCGCGACCGGGGCCGCGGCGACGGTCGAACCGCGCACCGCGCCGGCGGAGCCGAGCGACCCGATCCCGCCGGCGCCGACCGCTGCGACCGGACGGCTGCGCCCGGAGCCGGCCGAGCCGCTGACCGAGCCCGACGTCGAGGGCCCGAAGCGCAACCCGCGGCTGATCGGCGGCGCCCTCGCTGCGATCGCGGTCGCGGTGGTGCTGGGGTTCGTGCTGACCTCGGGTGGGGGAGGGGACGACGGGACCACCGCGGGCGGGACCACGACCACGCCCGTCGACACGACCCAGCAGGAAACCCCCAAGCCGAAGAAGACGCCGCAACCGCAGCGGCTGACGCGGGCGCAGCTGGCAACGCAGGCCGACGCGATCTGCTCGAAGAGCAAAGCCGCGTTCAAGGAAGCGAGGGACGCCTTCCCGGAAGCGAAGTCCGAGGAAGCCTTCGACGTCGGCTACTCCGAAGCGCTGGTCGCGATCTCCACGCGGGGGATCGGTGAATTCCAGGGGCTGGTCCCACCGGCGGCCGAGGAGGAGACCTACAACGACTACCTCGCGGTGCAGGAACGGATCGGGGACTACGACAAGCAGGCTCTGCAGGCCTCGAAGGCGGAAGACAACGAGGCCTATCTGATGGCCCGCGAACGCCGGGACGTCGCCGACCCGGAACGCTGGGAACTCGCGTCCGCGATGGGATTCGACGTCTGCGCCGGACCCGAAGGGTAGGTTTCTCCGCGTGAGCCGGCAGTCGCAGACCTTCCTCCCGACCCTCAAGGACGCCCCGGCCGACGCCGAGGCGATCTCGCACAAGCTGATGGTCCGGGCCGGGCTGATCCGGCAGCTGGGGGCTGGGCTGTGGACGTACCTGCCGGCCGGCTGGCGGGTCCACCGCAAGGTCGAAGCGATCCTCCGCGAGGAGATGGAGGCGATCGGCTGCCAGGAGATGCTGATGCCAGTGCTGCAGCCGGCCGAGCCCTGGAAGGAGACCGGCCGCTACGCGATCGACGAGCTGTTCAAGCTGGAGGACCGCAAGGGGTCGCCGATGGTGCTGGCGATGACCCACGAGGAGGCGGTCACCACCCACGTCGCCCGCGAGGTCCGCTCCTACCGCGACCTGCCGCTGATGCTCTACCACCTGCAGACGAAGGAGCGCGACGAGCCGCGCCCGCGCGCCGGCGTCCTCCGCACCCGCGAGTTCACGATGAAGGACGCCTACTCCTTCGACCGCGACGAGGAGGGCCTGGACCGCTCCTACGAAGCCCAGGCCGGCGCCTACGCGCGGATCTTCGACCGCGCCGGCCTGCGCTGGTACGAGGTCGAGTCCGACGTCGGGATGATGGGCGGCTCCGGCGCCCACGAGTTCATGGCTCCCTGTCCGGCCGGCGAGAACGAGGTGGCGCTGGCACCCGGCTACGCGGCCAACGTCGAGGTCGCCTCGGCGACCGCGCAGGCGGTCGAGCTGCCGCCGGCGCTGCCCGAGCCCGAGCCGGTCGACACCCCCGGCCTCGCCAGGGTCGCCGAGGTCGCGAAGCAGCTGGGGCTGCCCGCGGGCGCCTTCATCAAGGCGCTGCCGGTGATCGTCGAGGGCCGCGGCATGGTCCTCGTCCTGCTGCGCGGCGACCACCGCCTGAACGAGATCAAGCTGCGCAACGCGCTCGGCGCCGACTTCCGCCAGGCGGGCGCCGAGGAGATCGAGGCCGAGCTCGGCCCGGTCGGCTTCCTCGGCCCGGTCGGGGCGAAGATCCCGGTGATCAAGGACGCGGCGATCGTCGGCGAGTCTTTCGTCACCGGCGCCAACCGTCCCGACACCCACCTGCGGGGGGTCCAGCCGGGCCGCGACTTCAGCTTCGAGGAGCTCGATGTGCGCGCGGTCGAGGCCGGCGACACCGCCCCGGGCGGCGGCACGATCGAGATCGAGCCGGCGATCGAGATCGGCAACATCTTCAAGCTCGGCAGCCGCTACTCGGTGCCGCTCGGCGCCACCTACCTGGACGAGAGCGGCAAGGAGCAGCCGATCGTGATGGGCAGCTACGGGATCGGGCCGGCGCGGATCGCCGCCGCCGCGATCGAGCAGGGCGCCGACGAGCGCGGGATCGTCTGGCCGCCGGCGCTCGCTCCCTGGGGCGTCCACCTGGTCTCGCTGGCGAAGGCGGGGGAGCCCGAGCGCGAGGCCGCCGACAAGCTCTACGAGGAGCTGCGCGCGGCCGGGGCCGAGGTCCTCTACGACGACCGCGACGCCGGACCGGGGCAGAAGCTGACCGACGCCGAGCTGCTCGGCTGCCCGGTGCGGGTGGTCGCCGGCCGGCGCGGGCTCGCCAACGGGGTGGTCGAGGCCTCCGAGCGCGCCTCCGGCGCCGAGCACGAGCTGCCACTGGAGGAGGCCGCCCGGCGCGCGGTCTCGCTCCTCGGGGATGTCTGAGAAGAACCCATTCGGACGCGGCCGCCTGCGGCGCCTGTTCGGCCTCGACCGCAGCGCCCCGCCGCCACGGGCGACCCGCTCCGGCGAGCCGCTGCACCCGTGGACGCTCCCCAACCTGGTCGGCTACGTCCGCCTCGCCGCGATCCCGGTCTTCCTGGCGATCGCCTACGGCAGCGACGACGGCACCTCGTTCCTGGCGGCGATGATCTTCTGGGCGATCGCGGCCGGCGACTACGTCGACGGCTTGCTCGCCCGGGTGACCGGCCAGTACAGCCGTCTCGGGGCGTTGCTGGACCCGCTGGTCGACCGTCTCACGATCCTCTCCGGCGCGGTCGTCTGCTGGAGCTTCGAGCTGCTGCCACGCTGGGCGCTGGCGCTGCTGGCGCTGCGCGAGCTCTCGATGCTCTACCTCGCCCAGTACGGGTTGCGCCACGGCGTCGACATCGAAGTCAACTGGCCGGGGCGGATCTCGGTCTTCCCGATCATGGGCGGGATCTGGCTCGCCCTCTTCGCCCCCGGCTGGGTCGCCACCGCGCTGCTGCTCTGGGGGCTGGCGATGGCGATCCTCGCCACCGTCCTCTACGCCCGCCAGGGCCTGCGCGCCAGCCGCGCTTCCCGCCCTGCAAGCTGAGCGTCAAAAAGCCGAACCTTCAACCTAGAGTTGAACCTTGGTGCGCTCTCGACCTATAATCGCTGCTCGCGCAAACGGAGGGCCTGAAGGCCCACTCGAGTTAGGAGCTTCATGGAGGAGACCAGCTTCCCCGATCTTGGGTCGCTCAGCGACAAGGAACTGAAAGACCTGATCGCCAGCCTGACCGAGGAGGAGAACGAGATCTCCTACAAGCGGCGCGTCCTCCACGGCCGCATCGACATCCTCCGCGCCGAGCTGGTCAACCGCCTGCGCCAGAAGCGCGAGCACGGCGACACGCTGATCTCCGGCGACGACGTCGAGCAGCTGACCGAGATCCTCGCCGGCAAGCACAACCAGCCGCCGGCGGACGACGCCGCCTAGAGCAGGGATCCCCCGATGGCCGTCCACTGTCCCGAGTGCGGGTTCGCCAACCCGGAGGGCGCGAACTACTGCCAGAAGTGCGGCGCCTACCTGGGCGGCCCGAAAGAGGAGGGCGAGGACCCGACGACGATGACCTACCGGGTCGACGAGACCGGCGACATGCTGCCGGTCGACATCGACGAGGTGGTCGAGGAGTCGGGGGCGGCGCTGGTGATCCGGGCCGGCGGCGGTCGCGCCGGCGAGAGCTTCAGCATCGCCGAGGACCGGGTCAGCATCGGTCGCAGCCCCGACGCCGGCGTCTTCCTCGACGACGTCACCGTCTCCCGCAACCACGCGCTGCTGGTCCGTCGCCGCGACGGCCTCTACATCGACGACCTCGGCTCGCTCAACGGCACCTACGTCAACCGCCGCCGGATCGAGTCCCACCGCCTTGCCGACGGCGACGAGATCCAGGTCGGCAAGTACAAGCTCAGCTACCTGGAGCGCTAGCGATGGCCCTCTCCGAATCGCCGCCGCGGACGCCGGAATCGGCGAGCCGGCCGCGCAAGGCGCTGACCATCGGCGCCGTCTGCAAGATCCTCCAGGGCGAGTTCGACGACGTCTCGATCTCGAAGATCCGCTACCTCGAGGACCAGAAGCTGCTGAACCCGCGCCGCACCTCCGGCGGCTACCGCCTCTACAGCCAGTCCGACGTCGAACGGCTGCGGACGATCCTGCGCCTGCAGCGCGACGAGTTCCTGCCGCTGCGGGTGATCCGCCAGGAGCTCGCCTCCGGCGGCGACCTGGTGCTCGGCGACGGCGACCGCAAGGCGCCCAGCGGCGCGGTGCGGCGGGCGATCCTGGTCGACACCTCGCGCACCTACCTCAGCCTCGAGGAGATCGTCGAGGAGACCGGCGCCCGCGAGGAGCTGATCCGCGAGCTGGAGAACTTCGGGATCGTGCAGCCGGAGAAGCGCGAGGGGAAGACGGTCTACGACGAGACCGACCGCGAGATCGTCCGCGCCGCCAGCGAACTCGCGCGGGTCGGGGTCGGCGCCCGCAACCTGCGCGTCTTCCGCTCCTCCGCCGACCGCGAGGCGCAGCTGCTGGAAGCCCTGCTCGGCCCGTCGCTGCGCTCGCGCAACCCCGAGCGCCGCAAGGAGGCCCTGCAGAGCCTGGAGAGCCTGGCGGCGACGGTCAGCCACCTCAAGCACCTGCTGCTCGTGCGGGACCTCCGGCGCCTCGCCGGCGACTGAGCGCCGATGCCCCGCGTGAGCCGGCGCCGCACGATCGAGGCCCCCGTCGAGGAGGTCTGGAAACTCGTCTCCGATCCTTACAACCTTCCCCGCTGGTGGCCGCGAACGGGTCGGGTCGAGAACGTCGAGCGCAAGAGCGGCGGCCGTCGCAGCCAGTGGACCAAGGTCCTGGAGACGGCCGAGGGACGCGGCGTCCGTGCCGATTACCGCTGCCTCAGCTCCGCCCAGAACGAGCGCTTCGTCTGGGAGCAGCAGCTGGAGGGAACGCCGTTCGAGCGCCACCTGAGGCGCTCCGAGGTGGCGGTCGGGATGCGGCCCGAGGGCGCGGGGACGGCGGTCGAGCTGAGCTCGGTGCAGACGATGAAGGGGATGTCGCGGTTGGGCTCGCCGATGCTGCGCCGCGGCCAGGGCGCGATCCTCGACGAAGCCCTGGACGGGATCGAACGGGCCTTGGCGACTTAATCAACCTCTGGTTGAGAAACTCGACACGACGATGGAGCCGCGGCGCGATACGAAGTGGTGGGGGTGGGGGGATCCGCAGACGCGGCCGGAGCTCGACGGGCAGGCGCTGACGATCCTGCGCGAGCGGATCGGCGAGCTCGAGCCGTGGCCGCTGGCCGCCGAGCTGGACGATTTCTCGCTGCCGCCGGCGCAGGCGCTGCCGCCGGCTCTGGTTGCCGCGGTCGGCGCCGAGCGTGTATTCGACTCCGCCGAGGACCGCCTGCGCCACGCATCCGGCCGCGGCTACGCGGACCTGGCGCGGATGCGCAAGGGCGCACTCGAGGCTGCGCCCGACGCGGTCCTGCTGCCGGCCGACGCGGCGCAGCTGCGCGCCGTCCTCGACGTCTGCGCGAGCGAGGGGATCGCGATCGTCCCCTTCGGCGGCGGCACCAGCGTCGTCGGCGGCGTCGAGCCGCTGCGCGGCGAGCACGCGCGGCTGATCAGCCTCGACCTCGCCGGGCTGCGCGATGTCGAGGTCGACGAGCGCTCGCTGACCGCCCGCCTCGGCGCCGGCCTGCGCGGGCCCGAGGCCGAGGAGGCGCTCGGCCGCCGGGGCGTCACGCTCGGCCACTTCCCGCAGTCCTTCCAGTACGCGACGATCGGCGGCTTCGCCGCGACCCGCTCGGCCGGCCAGGCCTCCAGCGGCTACGGCCGCTTCGACGCCGTCGTCAGCTCCGTCCGCCTGCTGGCGCCGAGCGCCGACCTGCAGACCCTGGGGACCCCGCACACCGCCGCCGGCCCGGCGCTGCGCGAGCTGATCGTCGGCTCCGAGGGGGTGTTGGGGGTGATCCCCGAGGTGACGGTGCGGGTGCGCCCGGCGCCGCCGGTCAAGCGCTACGAGGCCTGGATGGCCGAGAGCTTCGAGGCCGGGGCGGGGATCGTCCGCGGGCTTGCCCAGTGCCCCGGCCTGCCGCAGATCATCCGCGTCTCCGACGAGGAGGAGACCCAGGGCTCGCTGGCCCTGTCCGGGCCCCGCGGTGCCGCCGGCAAGGCCTTCGACCGCTACCTCGGAATCCGCAGGCGCCGCGGCGGCGCCCTGATGATCGTCGGCTTCGAGGGTGAGGAGGAGGCGGTCTCGCGCCGCCGCTCGCTCACCGTCCGCGGCCTGCGGGAGGGCGGCGCCGCCTACCTCGGCCAGACCGCCGGGCGCTCCTGGGAGCACGGCCGCTACAACGGCCCCTACCTGCGCGACACGCTGATGGAGATGGGGGCGATGGTCGAGACGCTGGAGACCTCGCACACCTGGACCCGGCTCGGCGAGCTGCACGCCGCCGTCGGCGGGGCGATCCGCGGCGCCCTGGAGGCGCAGGGCACGCCGGGGCTGGTCTGGTGTCACCTCTCGCACGCCTACCCCGACGGGGCCTCGCTCTACTTCACCTTCATCTCCCGCCGCCGCGACGGCGCCGAGCTCGAGCAGTGGCGCGAGGTCAAGCGCGCCGCCTGCGAGGCGATCGTCGCGACCGGCGGCACGATCACCCACCACCACGCGGTCGGCCGCGACCACGCCCCCTACATGGAGGCCGAGGTGGGACAGGGCGGGCTCGACGTGCTGCGGGCCGTCAAGCAGCAGCTGGACCCGGCCGGGATCATGAATCCCGGCAAGCTCCTGCCCTGAGCTACTTGCCTTCTTTTTCTTTCTGGCGCGCTTCCAGGCGGGCCTGGGCGCCGATGATCGGCCCGACGATCTCGCCTTCCAGCACCGCGTCGCCGGTGTAGGCGGGGAAGGCTTTCTGCCGGTTCGCCGTGACCAGCGATTTGCGCAGGGCGGCGCTGTCGGCGCGGGTCAGGACGAGGTGGTCGAAGTCGCCGCTGGCCATGTAGATCACCGTTTCGGTGGGCACCTGGTACGAGGCGTCGACCTTGCCCGAGGCGGGGACCTGCAGCGCCGTCAGGGGAAGCATTTTCGCTCCTCCCGGTTCGGCCAGCCAGACCATGTAGGTGCGACCTTTGACGTCGGCTTCCAGGTTCTCGGCGCGGATGCCGAGCCCGAGCGCTTCCTTGACGCGGCCGAATTCGGCGCTGCCGGAGGCGTCGCTGCCGTCGACCGCGGTCAGCTCCACTTTCGTCGCGCCGCGGTCGGCGGCCAGCGCGGCGTCGTCGGATCCCGCTTCGGCCGCGGTCGTGTCGGCGCTGGTGCTGTCGCCACCGTCGCCGGAGCCGCCGAGGACCAGGACCAGGACGACGACGATGGCGATCGCGGCCACGGCGGCGACCGCGGCGCGGGCGCCGTTGCCGCTCGGCAGGGTCAGGGTCAGCTTGCGCGGCTCGCCGCTCCTGGCGGGCGGGGTCGGAGCAGCGGCCTTGGCCGGCTCCGGGGTCGGAGCGGGCGGCACGGGTGCGGGGGCCGGGGGGGTGGGCGCGGGGACGGCGGGCGGCTCGGGCTCCGGCGGCGCGGGGGCGACCGGCTCCTCGGGCAGCGGGGGCGGCGCCAGGCCTTCGTCCTCGAGCTGGGAGAGCGCCTCTTTGACCTTCGTCCGCACCTCGTCGACGCTCAGCCCCATCAGGGCGGCGATGTCCTCGTATCCCTGCTCGCGCTGGGCGAGCAGCCGCAGCATCGCTCTCTGGTCGTCGCTGAGCGCCATCGGGGGCAAACCCTACGACCCCGGGCAGCCGGATCCAACGCCACCGCCGCCGGGGTCGCGAAAGCTTAATTTCGCTCCAGGTAGGGTGGCGCCGATGGCGGCGGAACGAAACGGCCTGGTCTCGCCCTTCGACGAGCTGATCGGAACCGAGTGGCTCTCCGACGACCCCGATGGCGCCCGCGTCCGCCTCCCCCTGCGCGACGAGCTGCGCCAGCCGTTCGGACTCCTGCACGGGGGCGTCATGTCGGCCCTGGTCGAGAGCATCTGCTCGCGCGCCACGGCGCTGGCGGTCGCCGACCGGGGGATGATCGCGATGGGCCAGTCGATCGACGTCAACTTCATCCGCCCGATCACCGCGGGCGCGGTCGAGGTCGAGGCCCGGGCGCGCCACCGCGGCCGCACCACCTGGGTCTGGGAGGTCGACGTCCGCGACGACGATGCCCGCCTCTGCGCCCTCGCGACGATGACCATCGCCGTCAGGCCCGCGCCCGAGCGTTAACCGCCGAAGCGGTTGGTGATCGGGAGGCGGCGGTCCTTGCCGAAGGCGCGCGGGGTGATGCGGATCCCCGGCGCCGCCTGGCGGCGCTTGTACTCGGAGCGGTCGACCAGGCGGATCACCTCGTCGACGACCTCGCCCTGCATCCCGGCGGCGATCATCTCCTCCCGCCCCTGGTCGCGCTCGACGTAGGCCTCGAGGATCCGGTCGAGCAGCTCGTAGGGCGGCAGCGAGTCGCTGTCGAGCTGGTCGGGCCGCAGCTCGGCCGAGGGGGCGCGATCGATCACGCTGCCCGGGACCAGCTCGCTCCCGGCCCGCTCGTTGCGCCGCCGCACCAGTTCGTAGACCAGCTCCTTCGGCACGTCCTTGATCACCGCGAAGCCGCCCGCCATGTCGCCGTAGAGGGTCGCGTAGCCGACCGACATCTCGCTCTTGTTGCCGGTCGTCAGGACCAGCCAGCCGTGGCGGTTGGAGAGCGCCATCATCATGTTGCCGCGGATCCGCGCCTGGATGTTCTCGGCCGCGAGGTCGGGGATCCCGGGGGCGCCCTCGCCGCCCAGGGCGCGCTCGTAGGCGTCCATCATCGGCTCGATCTCGATCTCGATCAGCTCGCAACCGAGGTTCGCGGCGATATTTCTGGCGTCCGCCTGGGTTTCCGAGCTGGAATGAGGAGACGGCATCACCACGCAGCTCAGCCGCTCGGGCCCGACCGCGTCGGCGGCGAGCTCCGCCACCAGGGCCGAGTCGATCCCGCCCGAGAGGGCGACGCCGACGTGCTGGAAGCCGTTCTTGCCGACGTAGTCGCGCAGCCCCAGGGCCAGCGCCTCGTAGACCTCGTCCACGTCGTCGAGCGGCGCCGCCAGCGGCCCGGGCTCGGCGGCGGGGACGTCGCAGACCAGCAGCTCCTCTTCGAACTGGGCGGCGCGGGCGATCAGCTCGCCCTCGGGGGAGAGCAGCAGGCTCTGGCCGTCGAAGACGAGCTCGTCCTGGCCGCCGACCAGGTTGCAGAAGGCGAAGTGGGTGCCGTAGGCGCGGGCGAGCCCGGCGAACAGCTCCTCGCGCTCGCGGCCCTTGCCGCGGTGGTAGGGCGAGCCCGAGGGGTTGGCGATCAGCTGCGCGCCGGCCTCCGCCTCGGCCTGCGCCGGCGCTCCCTCGACCCAGCAGTCCTCGCAGATCGTCAGCCCGACCGGGGTCCCGGCGACATCGACCGTCAGCGGCTCGGTGCCGGGGACGAAGTAGCGCTGCTCGTCGAAGACCGAGTAGTTGGGCAGCCGGTTCTTGCGGTAGACGGCGCGGACGCCGCCGTCGGCGAGCACGGCCAGCGAGTTGTGGGCGTGGCGGAAGTCGCCGCCACCGGGGATCGGCTCGGCGTAGCCGACCAGGGCGACGATTCCCTCGACCGCCACCGCCAGCTCCTCGATCGCGCGCCGGTTCGCCGCGAGGAAGTGCCGCTTCAGGTAGAGGTCCTCGGCAGGGTATCCGGGGATGCAGAGCTCGGGGAAGATCGCCAGCTCGGCGCCGGCCTCGCGGGCGCGCGCGATCCATTCCGCGACCTTGGCCGCGTTGGCGTCGATGTCGCCGACGGTGGGGTTGATCTGGGCAAGGGCTACGCGCATGGGAGTGGTCTACCGCTTCCCCAAGTATCGCTTTCGCAGGCACCGGAGCGGGCCGAGCCTCCCGGTAGGCTGCCGCGGATGCGGGACCGTCGTCGCCAACTGGTCGGCCTCTCGGTGGCGGCGCTCCTGGCGCTCGCCGCCGCGCCCGCTGCTGCCCCGGCCGCGACCGGCCTCGCCGAGGCGGCTCCGAGCCTCGGCTCGCCGTCGCAGAAGCCGTTCAAGCTGCCGAAGCCGCGGCCGACCGAAGCGCGGCAGCGGCCAACCGACGATCCCGACCCCAACCGCAACGCCTACTCGGTCCCGGAGGCGCCGCGCTCGCCCGCCTGCTCGCGGTTCTTCTGCGTCCACTGGGTTGCCGAGGGGCTCGATGCGCCGAGCCTCGCCGACGCCGAGGGGGACGGGATCCCCGACTACGTGGAAAAGGTTCTCGAAGTCGCCGAACACGTGCACCAGGTCGAGAACGAGAAGCTCGGCTGGCGCGAGCCGAAGAGCGACGGCCGCAAGGGCGGGGGGAACGGGAAGACCGACATCTACCTCTCGCAGATCGGCGGTGCCCTCTTCGGCTACGCCGCCCCCGACCGCGGCCAGGCGAACGAGAACCACCGGATCCCCCGCCGACTGCACGGCTACCTGGTCCTCGACAACGACTACAGCGCCTTCGAGTTCCCCGGGACCAAGCCGGTCCAGGACCTCGAGGTGACCGTCGCCCACGAGTACAACCACATCCTCCAGTTCGGCTACGACGCCTTCCAGGACCCCTGGTTCGCGGAGTCGACGGCGGTCTGGATGGAGGACCAGGTCTACAACGGGATCGACGACTACCTGCGCTACGTCGGCCGCTGGGTGCACCGCTTCGACACGCCGCTGACCACCAGTTCGATCAAGGAGTACGGCAGCGCCGTCTGGAACCAGTGGCTGGCCCGCCGCTACGGCCCGCAGCTGATCCGCAAGGCCTGGGCCCGGGCCCTGCGGACGCGGCCCGGCGGCTTCTCGGTCGCCGTCTACGAAGCGGCGATCGAGGCCGCCGGCGGCTCGGACTTCAGCCGCGACTTCGCCCGCTTCGCCGCCGCCGTGCCCGAGTGGCGGACCGGCGAGCAGTTCCGCGAGAGCGAGCTCTTTCCCGATATGCCCCGCGAGGGCGCGGTCGAGCTCGGCGCGCCGGCCGAGATCCACCCGCTGAACCACCTCACCTTCGAGCCGCTGCGGGTGGTCGCCCGGGGCGGGCGCGCCGTCGTCGTCCACGTCACCGCCCCGCGCGGGATCTCCGCGGCGGTCGCCCTGGTCGGCCGGATCGGGACCGAACGCAAGGGCCGCACGATCGCCAACATCGACTACGCGCGGGGGGGCGGCAGGATGCGGGTCCAGATCGGCGACCCGGGCCGCTTCAGCCGGATCACCGCGGTGGTCGTCAACGCCGACGCCCGCGCCTCCGGCTTCAGCGCCCGGCGGCTCGACTGGCGCTACCTGACCGACCAGGTCCCGTTCGCCGTCCGCGGCAACCTGATCCGCTAGGCGCTGGGCTCGACCGCGACCGGGCCGGAGCCGTTCGAGGCGGCGCCGACCTTCGCCGTGCCCTTCTTCTTCGGCCGCTTTCGCGGCGCCGGCAAGGTCTCGACGATCTCCCGCGTCGCCGCCTCGAGGTCGAGGGCGAAGCTGTCGAGGTCGGCCATCGCGTCGTAGTCGCCGACCAGGCCGAAGTTGACCTGCCCGTTGTAGGACATGATCCCGACGCAGAGCGCCTGGCGGCGGGCCAGCGGCACCATCGGGAAGATCGACTCCATCTGGCGCCCGAGCACGTAGAGCGGGAACTGCGGCCCGGGGACATTGGTGACGACGAGGTTGAAGAAGCGCTGGGCGGGCTGCAGGCGGGCCGCCTGGGAGGCGATCGTGGTCGGCGCGAAGTCGGTGATTTTGGTCAGGATCTCAGCCCCCACCGCCTGCCCGGAGGACTTCAGGTCGCCCATCTCCTCGGTCAGGATCCGCAGTCGCTCGACCGGGTCCTCGCACCAGACCGGCAGCGGCGCCATCATCGCCGAGATCCGGTTGCCGAGGGCGCCGTGCTCTTCCTCGGCGCGGACGCTGACCGGGACCATCGCCCGCATCTCCAGCTCCTCGGTGTCGTGGCCGCGCGCCCGCAGGTAGTTGCCGATCGCGCCGGTGACGATCGAGAGGATGACGTCGTTGACGGTGCCGCCGTAGGCGTCCTTGACCTGCTTCAGCTCGGCCAGGTCGGACTGGGTGATCGCGAAGCGCCGGTGAGGGCCGATCTCGACGTTGAACGGGGTCGGCGGGGCCGCCATCCCGGCGCCCAGCATCTTGCTGGTGGCGCCGACGCCGCGCAGGACCTGGCGCGGGCCGCGCATCGCCCGGCGCACGCCGCGGACGATCTCCTTCGGGCTGGTCAGGCGCTCGCGCATCGCGTCGCTGAGCAGCTGCAGGTCGCTCGGTTCGGGACGGGCGAGCCAGGGCGGGGCGCTGGTCCGGCCGCCGTCGGGCTCGCGGTCGAGGTCGAAGAGGACGGTGGTGATGTCGACGCCGGAGACGCCGTCGACCAGCGCGTGGTGGCTCTTGCCGACGATCGCGAAGCGGCCGTCATAGAGGCCCTCGACCAGCCACAGCTCCCACAGCGGCTTGCTGCGGTCGAGTTGCTGGGAGAAGATCCGGGCGGCCAGGTTGCGCAGCTGCTCGTCGGAGCCGGGGGCCGGCAGCGCGGTCTGCCGCACGTGGTACTCGAGGTTCAGGTGCGGGTCGTCGACCCAGACCGGGCGGCCCTGGTCGAACGGCACCGGGCGCAGCTTCTGGCGGAAGCGCGGGACCAGGTGCAGGCGCGAGCCGATGTGCTTGCGGAACTCCTCGTGGGAGGGCGCCGGCCCTTCGAAGACGATCGTGCTGGCGACGTGCATGTGCGCCCCCGCTCGCTCCATATGGAGGAAGGAAGCGTCGAGTCCGGTCAGCCGGTCAGCAGCCACACCTCCATCTTCGCACAGGACGCTCAGGCGGGATAGGGGCCTATTTTCCCGGCCCAGAGCCATTTGGGCGTTTGCTTGCGAACAGGTGTTTGTGTGCGCCTGCTCACATTTGCGCTGCGCCGGCGCTCCTAGCGTGTTCCGGACCCAAACGAGCGAACCCATCTGCCGAGTCCCCCTCGCACCGCGACGGGGAGCGGGGGACCCAATTGCCGCGGCGTCGTTTGCCGCGGCCGGGGCGAATCGGACGGCTTGCCGTCCCTAGCGCGCGTCCGCAGTCAGCGACGCCCGCGAGCCCGTCAGCTAACCCCGTAGGCAGCAGAAAGCGAGTCACGCATGAAGCGTCATCTGCTCTCCGCGGCGGCGGTTGCCGTCGCCCTGTCCGTCCTCCTGGCACCGGCCGCCGCCGGCTCCAAGCCGCCCCACCACGAGCACCGCCGGGCCCGGGCCAACGTCTCCCTGCACCTCTCGGGGCACACCGTGCTCAGCGGCAACGGCATCGCCGTCCACGGCCGGGTCCGCCCGGGCGGGCGCCACCGGGTCAAGGTCCTCTTCCGCGGCCGCGACGGCGGCGTCCGCGGGGTCCTGACCAGGGCCGACGGCAGCTTCGCGCTGCGCTGGTCACCGCGCGGCACCGGGAGCTACTCGGTGCGCGCCTTCAGCGTCCACAGCCGCCGCGCCACCGGCGCCGCCAGCACCCAACGGCACCTGACCAGCTACCGCTTCGCCGGCGCCTCCTACTACGGGCCCGGCCTCTACGGCAATGGCGTCGCCTGCGGCGGCACCCTGCTGCCGGGCACGCTCGGCGTCGCCCACAAGACGCTGCCCTGCGGGACCATGGTGAAGCTGCGCTACCACGGCCGCAGCATCACCGTGCCGGTGATCGACCGCGGCCCCTACGTGTCCGGCCGCGACTACGACCTCACCGAGGCGACCCGGGACTACCTCCGCTTCCCCGGCGTCGACACCCTGCTGGCGAGCCGTTAGCCGGCCGCCTCAGCCGGCGAGGCCGAGCCGGAGCTGGCCGCTCCGCGGCGCCTCCGGCTCGGCCTCCGCTTCGCCCTCGAAGCCGGCGACGCGGACGCCGAGCAGGCGCACCGGGCGCTGCGGGTCATACGCCCGCAGCAGCTCCAGGGCGGCCGGGACGACGACCGCCGGGTCGTTGGTCGGCTGCTCGACCGTGTGTGAGCGGCTGACGTTGGTCCAGTCGTCGAGCCGCACCTTGAGCCCGATCGTGCGCCCGGCCAGCTGCTTGCCCCGCAGGCGCCGGCAGAGCTCCTCGGCGAGGCCCCGGACCCTGGTCTCGATCTCCTCTCGCCGGTTGAGGTCGGTGTCGTAGGTGGTCTCGACCGAGACCGATTTGGTCTCGCGGGCGACGCTGATCGGGGTCTCGTCCCAGAGCCGGCCGCGGAAGTGCAGCCAGGCGCCCGAGCGCGGGCCGAAGGCGGCTTCCAGATCCTCGCGCGGGTGGGCGCCGAGCGCGGCCATCGTCGCGATCCCCATCGACTCGAGCCGGGCCAGCGTCTTCGGCCCGATCCCGGGCACGAGGGCGGGGGAGTCGGCCGCGAAGCGCTCCAGCGCCGCCTCGCGCGAGAGCACGACCAGGCCGGCCGGCTTGCCGAGCTCGCTGACGATCTTCGCCAGCAGCCGGCTCTCGGAGATCCCGACCGAGCAGGTGAGCCCGGTCCGCTCGCGGATCTGCGCCGCGATCCGGCGCATCGTCGCCTTCGGCGAAAAGATCCCGCTCAGGTCCAGGTAGGCCTCGTCCAGCCCCACCACCTCGACCGTCTCGACGTTGCTCCGCAGCACCTCCATCACCCGCGCCGAGGCCTCCCGGTAGGCGGGGAAGTCCGGTGGCAGGTAGACCGCGCCCGGCAGCCGCCGCCGCGCCACCGCCGCCGGCATCGCCGAGTGGATCCCGGCCAGCCGCCGCGCCTCGTAGCTCGCCGTCGTCACCACCGCCCGCGGCCCGGAGCCGCAGACGATCACCGGCTTCCCCTTCAGCTGGGGCCGTTTGCGCAGCTCCACCGACGCGTAGAAAGCGTCCATATCCACAATTGCGACCACACGGGGCCAGTCAGCAATCGACGACATGCCCCCAAGCTACCTTGCGATACGGCGTCCCGAACAGACGTTCGGCCAGAGGAAAGCTAGCTATGCCTCTCCGACTCGGCAAGCCTGCACGAAGGCATAGCCGAACTCGGTGAGGCAGACAAGGTCGGAATTCACAACCGGATAACGGTGGTCCCCCTCGGCAAACTCCAAACCCCCGGCAGGCGGGCTACAGAGGCCGAGTCGGATGAGGTTCTGCCTCGATACGGCGAACTCAGACTTCCCGCAGCCCACGTTGGCCCTGATGGCCTCGCCGATGGCGCCCCGTCCGATCCATTCCTCTCGGGGGAACCGTTGGGCGACCTCAAAAACGGCATCGAGAATTGCGGCATCCCGGGGCGTGAGTTGGCGCAAAATCTCGGGAAAGCTGGGCTGAACGTCGGGCGAGTCCGCCTCGGGGTTGGCGGCATTAGCCAGCAGGGCGGCCCACCGATCCGACATCGTCTCGTCGTCCTCCAGGGAACCAGCTTCGAGGAGTGGAACCAGGACGTTCATTTTGACGACCTGCGGATCGAACCCTGCCTCTTTAGCGTGTTCTTGTGCCTTGCTGAGGATCTTGAGCTGCGATTTAAATCGGCGCAACCGAATGTGATCGGCGAACCATGCTCCGATCTCTTTGCGACCAGTCCCAGTGATCTGCCCGGCAAACTCTTCGGCCTCGGGTGAGGCGTCGGAGAGGGCAGCCTTGCCGGCTTTGGCAACGGCAGCGGCGGCGGTCACGGGCTCAATCATGCGCTGAGCTTATACCGCAGCCGTACCCATCTGGGGCACGTGAGCGGGGCGACCATGCGCTTTTGAAGCTCGACTGACCCGCGCTGGTCAGGTCAAGCCTTAGCGCCGCCGCAATCCGCGACAGAATGGGCTCAAAGGAAATGCGCAGGAAAATCTCGAAACAGACCGTGACGCCCCTAACGAGGCGCGACATTTTCGACTATTTCTCCATCGAGCCTGTGGCGTGGCATGGGCGTCTTGAGGAGGTTGCGTTCCTCGAACGAATTTGGGATCTGAGCACCCTGCCGTCTACGGACGGGCGCTTCCGAGACGCTGCCGGCGACATTTGGCAGCACCGCGTCAACAACCCCTATGACTGGGAGGACGATTGGGTATTTACCGATAGTCGCTTCGGCCTCATGCATGGCCCGGATGAGAAGTTTCTAGAGTTCCTTTGCGAGACGGTGCATCCGGTTGTTCGTTCAGATGCCGATGAGGTGCAGCAGCTAGCCAGCTTCTTCAACAAGAAACTGGCACCGGATGGTTGGGTCCTCAGCACTACTGACCAAATGTCAGGCCGTCCTGTCTTTTCCGCTCATCGGAGGAAGGGTGCGAAGCAGCCAAGCTCGGCGCTACGCATTCCCGAGTATCAGCGCCTTCGAGACCCTCAGGTTTTCGAGGATCACCTCCGGCGCATTGAGGCCGGCCTTGCCACTGACCCAGCCGCCGCTATCGCGTCGTCAAAAGAGATGGTCGAGTCAGCCTGCAAGATCATTCTTGACGACTACGAGGTCGATTATCAGAACAAGGACGACCTGCTCACGCTTTACAAGGCGGCGGCTCGGGCTCTCCGACTCAATGCGGAGTCAGTGCCCGACAACAAACGGGGAAGTCAGGCAGCTCAAGGCATCCTCCGAGCCCTCGTAACGGCCGTTCAGCGACTCGCCGAGTTACGCAACGAGCTTGGCCTGGGTCATGGACGAACGAAGACGAGTGCGGCGCTGACCCGGCACGCACGGCTCGCCTTTAATAGCGGTTCGGCTGTCGCCGAGTTTCTGCTCGATACCTGGCATGAGCGGCGTGGCGACACGCCATCTTGATTGCCGCTGAGCGCCTTTGGTCTTCATCGTTGGGGGCCTACGGATGCGTCCATGTCGAGGTGGGCGATCGTGCGCTCGAAGGCCATCTGACCGATGGTATGAGGGGGGAGGGACGGAGCAAAGGGGGTCCTCTACCCTTCAGGCGTGGCTTCCCCCGAGGCGAAGAACCTGGAGGCGATCTCCCAGGCGATCGACCAGCACAACTCCAACTGCCCGTTCCCGGCGGCCGAGGTGCGGATGAACCCGTTCGAGGTCGAACGGCTCGGCTGGGACACGATCCGCGGCCTGCCGGTGATTCCCGACGGCGAGATCGGCACCGGCCGCTTCCGCATCGTCTGCTCGCGCGACCTCGAGGACTCCGGCCTGGAGGTCACCGAGGCGGTCGGCAAAGAGCTCGAGACCGTCACCCCGGTCCAGAACTGACGCTCAGAGATCCCGGAGGAACGCCAGCGAGCCTTCCTTGCTGGCGACCCTCGACGGGAAGACCTTGAGGCCGTAGGAGGTCACTTTCCCGCCGCTTCGCCGATAGAGCTTCGGCCGCAGCTCCGCGAGGTAGCGGCTCTCGGTGTTGCCGTAGGGGTCGACCTCGACGGCCTTGAACAGGGCGGAGGCGGAGGTGTCGGCCATCTGCAGTAGCTCGACCTCCTTCGGACTTGCGATCCGGAACGGGTGTCCACGGAAGACCTCCCAGCGGATGTCGACCTCCTCGGATGCTTCCAGCGCACCGCGGTAGTCGTGCAGCTTCTTCGCCTTGAATCCTTTGAGGTGGGCAAAGGTGACGATCGCCCCGTCACCACCCGCTTCGTCGACGAACCAGGAGATTCGCTCCAGCAGCAACCGCATCGCCCATAGATACATCGGGTCGGGGTGGGCGATGTGGGCCAGGTCGCCGCTCGGCATCGGCTGCCCGATCAGGTCCTTGTGCACGATCACGTTGGTGATGGCGGAGACCGAGGATGCGGCGATGTCCTGGACGGCCTTCAAGCGCTGCGAGTGACTGAACTTGACGAAGTGGAGGACGTGATCAGGATGCCGTTTCAGATCGGCGCGCAGGACCGCGAGCTCGCGCCTGGCGGCGGCGTCGCGGTCATCGGCGACGATGACCGCGGATACGACGAAATGGCAGCCCGATTTGTCCGAGATGCCGCGGTCTCCTGCCTCGTCGACGTAAACGCGATACAGCACCCGATCCCCTGGCCAAAACGATGAGAAGGATGGACCGGGGCCGCCTTCAGCCGCTTATTTCAGCGGATGCTGTCCGTGAAGACAGCGGGCGGGTATCCCCACGACCATCCTTCTTAATTGTGGCAGATTAGAGGTGGAGTCGGACAGAACGTTTCGCTCAGACCCAGTTCCAGACGTCGAGCCCCGATTCTTCGGCCCAGCGCGTCAGGGTGGCGTTGAGCTGGGTGATCTCGTCGGTCAGGATCAGCACGCCCATGACGATCAGGATCACGCCGCCGATGGCGACGATCAGGGCGTAGTGGCGCTTGACCACGGCGAAGGCGGTGGTCATGCGGGAGAAGGCGAGGGCGGTGACGATGAAGGGGATCGCCAGGCCCGCCGAGTAGACGGCGAGCAGGAGGGCGCCGTGGGCGGCGGAGCCGGAGAGCGAGGCGGCGGTGAGGATCGCGCCGAGGGTGGGGCCGATGCAGGGGGTCCAGGCGATCGCGAAGGCGGCGCCAGCGACGATCGGGCCGCCCTTGCCCGCGCGCTCGAGCAGGGCGTCGACGTGCCACTCGCGGTTCAGGCGGGTGATGAAGAGCGAGCCGACGAAGAGGACGCCCATGAGGATGATCAGGACCCCCGAGATCTGCCGCAGCAGGTCCTCGTTGTCCTTGAGGAAGGAGCCGATGCCGGTGGCGCTGAGGCCGAGCAGGATGAAGATCGCCGAGAAGCTGGCGACGAACAGCAGGCTGGGCCCGAGCACCCGCCGCCAGCCGGCGTCGTCGAGCTCGGAGGCCGAGACCCCGGTCACCGCCGAGAGGTAGCCGGGGACCAGCGGCAGCACGCAGGGCGAGAGGAAGGAGACGATTCCTGCCGCGAGGGCGGCGAGCAGACCCACGCCCGCGGCGGGATCGGAGCTGATTGCGGCGGTTACCACGGACGCTGAGGTTACCCTCAGGCACTTGCCGACCAGCCGATCCCCAAGCCCCGGCCCGGGCCTCTTCAACCCGGCCGGCACCGCGCGTTACCTGCGCGCCTCGCCGCTCTTCGCGATCGGGCCCGCGGAGCCGGGCCCGGCGCTGCGCCGCGGCTTCCTGATCGCGGTCCCGATCGGGATCTGCCTGGCGATCGAGTTCGGCTTCGACTCCCCGACCAGAGGGGCGATCGCGACCGGTGCCCTGCTCGCCGGCTTCCCGGCGCTGGACGCGCCCGCCCTGCCGCGCGCCGCCTGGCAGGCGGCGGCGACGCCGGTGATCGGGATCGCCGCCATGCTCGGCATCCTCAGCAGCCAGTCGGCGCCGCTCGCGGTCCTGGCGATGGGACTGGTCGGCGGCGTCTCCGGCTACCTCTTCGCCTACTCGCTGCGGCTGGCGATCTTCGGGCTCTCGGTCTCGCTGGCGCTGATGGTCGCCCAGGGCTTCTTCCTGCCCGCCTCCGACGCCCTGCCGGCACTCTTCTGGGTCGCCGTCGGCGGCCTCTCCCAGGTGCTCTGGTCGCTGCTCGTCTGGGTCTTCGCGGAGCAGCGGGCGCGGGGTGCGCAGAGCGGCTGGGACGGGCCGGCGGTGGCCGCGGCGCTGCGCTCGAACCTCAGCCTCGAATCCGACGCCTGCCGCCACGGGATCCGCTTCGGCGTCTCCCTGGCCGTCGGCGTCGCCGTCTACCGCGTCTTCGACATGGAGAACCACGGCTTCTGGATCCCGCTGACGATCCTCTTCGTGATGCGCCCCGACCGCGACGAAACGTACCTGCGGCTGGTCCTGCGGGCGGCCGGCACCGCGCTGGGCCTGGTCCTCGCCACCGCCTTCGCCGAGACGATCGGGGGCGAGAACGCCGCCACCGTGGTCGTCCTCTTCGCCGCCGCCGGGTTCTGCTTCGGTCTGCTGACGGTCCAGTACGCGCTGTTCACGGCCGCGGTCACCACCTACGTCGTCCTGCTCACCGACAGCCTCGGCGAATCGGCGATCCAGGCCGCCGACCTGCGGGCGATCGGAACCGCGGCCGGCATCCTGATCGCCTTCCTCGCCTGGGTGGCCTGGCCGAACCCGAGGGTGGGGAGGGGGCTCGGGTTCGAGGCCCTGAAGCCGCCTGCGGCCCCGCCCGACGCCGCGGCGCGCTAGATTCCTGGCCAGCCAGCCAAACGGCCGCGCGGGGGCGCGGCGCAACAGGGGAGCAGACTTGAGCAACAGGACGTATGTGATCGGGGTCGGGATGACCAAGTTCGAGAAGCCGGGCACCAAGGAGGGCGACTACCCCGACTGGGCCAAGGAGGCGGGGGAGAAGGCGCTCGCCGACGCCGGCATCCCTTACACGGACGTCGAGCAGGCCTTCGCCGGCTACTGCTACGGCGACTCGACCTACGGCCAGCGGGCGCTCTACCAGCTCGGCCTGACCGGGATCCCGGTGGTCAACGTCAACAACAACTGCTCGACCGGCTCCTCGGCGCTGTTCCTCGCCCGCCAGGCGGTCAAGGGCGGCCTCGCCGACTGCGCGCTGGCGCTCGGCTTCGAGAAGATGGAGCCCGGCAGCCTCGGGGTCAAGTACACCGACCGCACCAACGCGCTCGACAAGCACGCGATGCGGATGTTCGAGATCCGCGACCCGGAGCAGTCGCCGCCGGCCCCGCAGATGTTCGGCAACGCCGGCCGCGACCACATGGCCAAGTACGGCTCGACCGCCGACCACTACGCCTGGATCGGGTGGAAGAACCACAAGCACTCCGTCAACAACCCCTACGCCCAGTTCCAGGACGAGTACTCGCTGGAGGACATCAAGGCGGCGAAGGTGATCCACGACCCGCTGACCAAGCTCCAGTGCTCGCCGACCTCCGACGGCTCGGCCTGCGCGATCGTCGCCTCCGAGCGCTACGTCGAAGAGCACGGGCTCGGCGACCGGGCGATCGAGATCGTCGGCCAGTCGATGGTCACCGACCTCAGCTCGACCTTCGACGAGGCCGCCGACTGCATGACGATCGTCGGCTCGGAGATGTCGCGGACCGCGGCCGACCGCGCCTACGCCGAGGCCGGCGTCAGCGCCGCCGAGATCGACGTCTGCGAGCTCCACGACTGCTTCAGCGCCAACGAGCTCATCACCTACGAAGCGCTCGGCTTCGCGGCCGAGGGCGAGGCGCACAAGCTGGTCGAGGAAGAAGCGACCACCTTCGGCGGCCAGGTCGTGGTCAACCCCTCCGGGGGCCTGATCTCGAAGGGCCACCCGCTCGGCGCGACCGGGCTGGCGCAGTGCTCGGAACTGACCTGGCAGCTGCGCGGGGACGCCGACAAGCGGCAGGTCGAGGGCGCCAAGGTCGCCCTCCAGCACAACATCGGCCTCGGCGGTGCCGCCGTGGTCACCGTCTACAAGCCGGCGAGCTAAGCAGCCCGGCAAGGAGGAAGCGATATGGCCAAGCAGCGACGCGCACTGAACGGCAGGGTCGTGGCGATCACGGGCGGCGCCCGCGGGATCGGCAAGGCGACGGCGACGGCACTGGTGCGCAAAGGCTGCCGGGTCGCGATCGGGGACCTCGATCTGAAGCTGGCCGAGGAGACCGCCGCCGGGCTCGGCGGCGGCACGATCGCGCTGCCGCTCGACGTCACCGATCGCGCTTCCTTCGCCGGCTTCCTCGACGAGGCCGAGCGCCAGCTCGGTCCCGTCGACGTGGTGATCAACAACGCCGGGATCATGCCGGTCACCCCGTTCGTCGACGAGGGCCAGGACTCGGTCCGCCGCCAGATCGACATCAACCTGCATGGGGTGATCACCGGCACCCAGCTGGCGATCGAGCGGATGACCCCGCGCGGCAGCGGCCACATCGTCAACATCGCCTCGCAGGCCGGCAAAGCCGGGATTCCCGGGATCGCCACCTACTCGGCGACCAAGCACGCCGTGGTCGGGCTCAGCGAGTCGGTCCGCGGCGAGCTCCGCGACAGCGGCATCGAGATCGCTTGCGTGATGCCGACCGTCGTCAACACCGAGCTGACCAGCGGGGTCGGCCAGAAATGGGTGAAACCGGTCGAGGCCGAGGACGTCGCGAACGAGATCGTCGACGCGCTCGAAGTCCCGCGCTTCGACGTCTTCGTCCCCAGGGCCAACGGCGCCCTCTACAAGGTCCTCACCCTGATGCCGCGCGGCGCCCGCGAGGCTTTGGGCCGGCTGATGAAGGTCGACCGGCTGATGTTCGAGGTCGACCACGACGCCCGCCGCGCCTACGAGGAGCGGGCCGCGGCCAGCGAGCCCGGCGCCGAGACGGGCGGCGCACCGGCCGAGCCGGCCCCCGAGCGCGACGCGGCCTAACACTGCCGAGGAGTGCACGAGCCACCGCATAGGTGGAAAATGCACTCCTCGATGGGCCGGATCTACGACGCGACGTGGGGGAGGGGCTTCTCGGCCCTCTACGACCGCGGGCTGAAGGCGACCGAGGAGGCCGGGCTGCGGGCGATGCGGGCCGAGCTGCTGGCCGGCGCGCGGGGGAGGGTCGTCGAGCTGGGGGCCGGCACCGGCGCCAACCTCGGCCTCTATCCGGAGGCGGTCGAGGAGCTGGTCCTGGTCGAGCCCGACCCGTACATGACCAGGCAGCTGCGCGGGAAGCTGGACGGCACCGGACCGCCGGCGAGGATCGTCGAAGCGCCGGCCGAACGGCTGCCGCTGGAGTCCGGTGCCTTCGACACGGCGGTCGCGACCCTGGTCCTCTGCACGGTCCCCGATCCGGAGGCGGCGATCGCCGAGCTGACCCGGGTGCTGAAGCCCGGCGGCCGCCTGCTCTTCATCGAGCACGTGCGGGCCGAGGACCCGGGCCTGGCCCGGTGGCAGGACCGCCTCGAGCGCCCCTGGCGCTTCCTCGCCGACGGCTGCCGCTGCAACCGCGACACCCTGGCGACGATCGGGGCCTCCGGTTTCGAGCTCGGCGAGATCCGGCACGACCGCACCCCGAAGGCGCCGCCGATCGTCGAACCGCTGGTCCGCGGCAGCGCCGTCCTCGCGAGCTAGCTCCGCTCCAGCAGCCGGTTGGCCAGCTCGGCGGCGCTGACGCCGATGAACGCTCCGACGAGGACGTCTGCGGGATAGTGGACACCGGTATGCACCCGCGAGTAGCCGACCAGCGAGGCCAGCGCCCGCAGCGGGGCCGAGAGAGCGGGCTGCGCCTGGCCGACGCCGGTCGCGAAGGCGAAGGCCGAGGCCGAGTGCCCCGAGGGGAACGAACTGGACTCGGGCATCGGCACGTGGCGCCGGGCCAGCACCTCGAGCTCCTCGCGCTCGGGCCGGCGGCGCGTCGTCAGCGGCTTCGCGACGAGGTTGGCGAAGGCGGAGGCGATGGCGAGGGAGGCGACCCCGCGGGCCGCCGCGCGGCGCCCGCCCGGGCCGCCGAGCAGGGCCAGCGCCGCCGCGGTCCCGAACCAGAGCTTGCTGTTGTCGGCGGCCCGGGAGAGGCGGCGCATGGCGAGGTCGAGCCGCGGCGTCTCGGTCCCGGCGACGGCGGCGTAGAGCGCGGTGTCGACGGTCTTCGCCTCGGTCAGCCAAGCTCCCATCTGGCGATGATATGAGCCGCCGCCCGGCCGCCATAGTCGCGATCCTCGCCGGTGCGGTCGCGGTCGGCTCCGGCCTCTTCGTATTCCTCGACGAATTCCCGCTCGGCCTGGTCGTCTTCGGCTGCGTCCTCGGGGCGCTCGGGACCGCCTGGCTCGCGATCCTGCGCCGCGGCCTGGCCCGGTGGGTCGCGGTCCTGGCGGCGGCGTTCCTGATCGGCGGCGGCGCCGTCGCGATCGCCTCCGGCGACAACCACGGCGCGCTGGTCGTCGTCGGGGTCGCCCTCGTCGCCGGCATCCTCGCCGCCCGCAGCGCCTTCAGGCCGGACCGCTCGCTGCCGGCGGCGCCGGCGCCGCGCCATCCCGTCCTCTTCGTCAACCCCTGGTCCGGCGACGGCCGCGCCGAGCGCGTCGGCCTGGTCGGGGCGGCCCGTGAGCGCGGGCTCGAGACCGTCGTCCTCGAGCGCGGACAGGAGCTCGGCGACCTCGTCCGTGCCGCGGTGGGGAGGGGGGCCGACGGGCTGGCGATGGCCGGGGGAGACGGATCGCAGGCGCTGGTCGCGGCGATCGCCGCCGAGCACGACCTGCCCTACGCCTGCATCCCCTCCGGCACCCGCAACCACTTCGCCCTCGACCTCGGGGTCGACCGCGAAGACGTGGTCGGCGCCCTCGAGGCCTTCGTCGAGGGAGGGGAGCGTTATGTCGACCTGGGGGAGGTCAATGGGAAAGTCTTCGTCAACAACGTCTCGCTCGGCGTCTACGCCGCCGCGGTCAGCCAGGACGAGTACCGCGGGGCGAAGATGCGGACCCTGCTGGAGACCCTGACCGACACGCTCGGGCCCGGCGGCGGGTCGAGCGAGCTGCGCTGGGTCGACGGCAACGGCGAGCCCCAGACCAGCACGGCGCTGATCCTGATCTCCAACAACGTCTACCGACTCGGACCGACCCTCGGCTCCGGCACCAGGCCGCGCCTCGACGAGGGCGTCCTCGGCATCGTCGACTTTCACCCACCCATAGCCGGGGAAGCGTCGGAGGCGGCGCGCTGGCGCGAGCTGAAGGCCCCCGAGCTGGAGATCGAGAGCGACGGGCCGGTCCCGCTCGGCGTCGACGGCGAGTCGGTGACCCTGGAGGCCCCGCTGCGCTTCCGCATCCGCCCGAAGGCCCTGCGCGTGCGGATCGCCCACGGACACCCCGGAGCCTCGCCCTCGGCCGAGGTCCCGAAGGGACTCATCAGCGCCTTCAGAGCGCTTCTGCGGATCGCCGCCCGGGGATAGACCCTCTCGGGCGTCGATCCAACGCACGATAATATTTGTTATGTAAACCCAGGCGTGAGCTCAGCCGGCGGCTTGGATCGCCGACTTGATTTCGTCGGTCGAGGCGAGATTGCCGAGGACTTCGAGGCCGTCGGTGTTGGGGCCCTTGACCGCGAAGGTCGGCGTGCCTTCGAGCCCGAGCCGCTGCGCTTCTTCGCTGGTTTTGCGGACCTCGTCCTTCAGGGCCTTGCCGTTGCGGTCCTGGTTCCACTTGGCGATGTCCTTGACCCCGGCGGCTTCGGCGATCGCGGTGAGGAACTCGTCGGTGACGTAGCCGGAGGCCTCTTTGCCCTGGTTGCGGTAGAAGAGATTCAGGTAGGTCCAGCCGCAGCCCTGCTCGCCGGCCGCCAGCGCCGCGGCGCCGGCCGGTTCGGATTCCTCGCTGATGATGATGAAGTTGCGGAACGAGACCTTGGCCTTGCCTTCCGCGACCGGGCCTTCGATCACCCCGGGCATCGCTTCTTCGGAGTTCGCTTTGCAGACCGGGCACTGGAGGTCGCCGAACTCGACCAGTTCGACCGGGGCTTTGGGATCTCCGAGCAGCAGGGCGCTCTGCTGGATCCCGCCGAGCTCCTGTTCGACCTCGGCGACGTCCTTGATGTTGGCCGCGTCGCCTCCGTCGCCGCCGCTGGAGGCGACGACGATCAGCACCGCGACCACGACGATCGCCAGGAAGGCCGCGCCGGCCCCGACCTGCAGCACCTTCTTCCGACGGTCCTCGCTGCCGGCCCGCGATTCCGCGGCGATCCGCTCCTCCTGGCGCTTCTCTCTCTCCCGCTTGTCGCTCACTTGCCCTCCCGGTCGCGTTTCAGTTCTGCAGCTCGACGCTTTCGGTCCCCGCGTAGGCGATCAACCGGGTCGCGCTGAGCACGAAGAGGATCGTCATCAGCACCGCGCTGGCCACGCACCACTGGCAGATCGCTTCGATCTCGTAGATCTCGAGGTAGGTCAGGTAGACGCTGAAGCCGAAGCCCCCCAGCGCGAAGACGAAGCCCGCCAGGCGGGCCGGGTCGGTGGCGAAGAAGGCCGTCGCCAGCAGCAGCAGGTAGCCGACGATCCCGAAGACCGAGACGTTGACGCCGCCGATGTGCGAGTAGGAGCTTTCGGCGACGGTCGCGCAGCCGTGGCCGCCGGCGACGCAGGCGGGCGCGCCGCCGCCCGCGTCGGCGATCGTGATGTAGGTCGCGACGCCCACCCCCAGGGCCGCCACGAAGGCGATCGCGCGGCGCAGGGTGGCTTCGGTCGGAAACCTCATAGCGCTGACGATAAAGGCCCGAGCTAAGGCTTGCTTGAAGACAATGAGCTGCTGGCGAGCTCGGCGCAGAAGGTCGCCAGCTCGCGTGAGAGGCGGCCGCCCTGCCAGGCCAGCGGCGACTGCCCCTCCCCCTCGCTGACCAGACGCGCCCGCGGCAGCGCCTCGGCGTAGGCGGCCGCGGTCGCGTAGGGATGGCCGGGGTCGGCCTCGTCGTTGCTGGCGACCACGAGCGCCGGCAGGTCGAGGTCGCGCAGCTCCTCCAGCGACTCGAACGGGCGCGAGCGCGGCACCTCGCGCAGCGCCTCGACCAGCGCCCGTGGATGGCGGTGCAGCGAGATCCGCTCGCGGGTGAAGCGCAGGACCGAGTCGCGCCAGGCCGGGTCGATCCCCTGCTCGCGGTCGATGTAGGCGACGAAGCCGTCGGCGCCACCTTCCTCCAGGGCCGCCGCCAGGCCGTCCCAGTAGGCCAGGGACCCCGCCGTCACCTCACCCGTGTACGCGGGCCCGATCACCGCCAGCCCGGCCAATCTCCGCGGGTGGCGCAGCGCGTAGGCAACCGCGGTGTGGGCGCCCATCGAGTGTCCGGCGAGCACGAACGGGCTCTCGCCGACCCGCGCGGCGACGACCCGCTCGAGGTCGTCGACCAGATACGGGTATCCATAACCCTCCCCCGCCGGGGCGGGGTCGGACTCGCCGTGGCCGCGGGCGTCGTAGGCGATCACGCGGTGGCCGGCCCGCTCCAGCGAGCGCGAGCCGTGGACGACGTAGCGGCGGGTGGCGGTGATCCCGTGGCAGAGGACGATCGGCGCCCCCTCGCCGGCGCTCTCGCCGCGCAGCGTCGGCGCCGGCCCGACCTCGAAGGCTGCCGCCGCCCCCGCCATCAACCCAGCGAGGCCAGCGCCTGCTCCAGGTCGTCGACCGACTCGTAGGTGAGCCCGGCGATCGTCACCTTGGCGTGGCGGACGATGCCCTCCTCGTCGATCACGAAGATCGCCCGGCGCACCATCGGCCCGGCGCGCACGCCGTAGGCGCGGGCGACGCTCTTGTCCTCGTCGGCCAGCAACGGCACGTTCAGCCGCTTCTCCTCGGTGAAGCGCTCGTGCGACTCCACCGACTGCGGCGAGATCCCGAGCACGTCGGCGCCGAGCCCGTCGAGCCGCTCCCCCTGGTCGCGGTAGGAGCAGAACTGCTTGGTGCAGACGGCGGTGAAGTCGCCCGGGTAGAAGGCGAGGATCAGCTTGCGCCCGCGGTAATCGGAGAGGCGGTAGGTCTTGCCCCCCGTCCCCGGGAGCTCGAAGTCCGGTGCTGCGTCGCCTGCCTTCAGCTTTGCCACAGGGGGCAGCTTAGCCGGCCGCTATTCGCGTTCGACGGTGGCGCTTTCGATCAGGATCGTCTGTTTGGGCGGGCCGTCGCCTTCGCCCTGTTTTTCGATCCGTTCGACCGCGTCGTAGCCATCGGTGACTTCGCCGACCAGGGCGTATTCGGCCGGCAGCCCGGCGTCTGGCGCGGTGACCACGTAGAACTGGCTGCCCGAGCGACCGGGGGGCTCGGCTTCGCTCTTGGCCATCGCGACCACGCCTTTGGTGTATTCGATGTTGGCCGGCGGTTTCTCGTCGACGCTGTAGCCCGGGCCGCCGCTGCCGGTGCCTTCGGGGTCGCCGCCCTGGATCACGAAGCCGGGGACGACGCGGTGGAAGGTGAGGTCGTCGTAGAAGCCTTCTTCGGCGAGGAAGGCGAAGGAGTTGCTGGTTTTGGGCGCCCGCTCGGTGTCGAGCGCGATCGTGAAGGTTCCGCAGCTGGTCGCGATCACGACGTTGACTTTTTCGCCCTGCTCGACCACCTGGTCGGGCTTGGCGAAGCTGACGTCCTTCGGTGCGGGCGCTTCGACTTTCTTGCAGCCGCCGGAGTCGCCGCTGGCCGCGGTCGTGTCGCCACCGCCGCCACCGTCGTCGTCTCCACCGCCACGGGAGATCAGGATCGCTCCCACGATCACGACCGCCACCAGCGCGAAAACGCCGAGGATGATCAAGCGCCTGTCCGTCTGTTGCCCCTCCACGGACGGGGAGATTAGAGCAAACCGCAATACGATCGTGGCGATGTCGACGCCGCCGCTGACGCCGCTCGCCGCCGCCGTGCTGGCGGTCGGCTCGCCGGAGAGCGTTTTGCAGATCGAGTGCGGCGAGGGCGATGGGGTGCTCTTCCTCGCCCGCGAGTTCCCGCGCGCCCGGGTCCGCGGCGTCGACGCCTCCGCGACGGCGGTGCGGCGGGCGACCGCGCGGGTCGGCCTCGATCCCGAAGGCCGGGTCGCCTTCAAGGTCGGCGAGCCGCGCGCGCTGCCCTACCCAGACGACCACTTCGACCTGCTCGCCGCCGTCGATGCCGTCCCCGCGATCGGGGAGGCGGCGCGGGTGCTGCGCCCCGGCGGTCACCTGATCATCGCCCGCTCGGAGCGCTATGACTCGGCGAGCGGGCTCGCCGCCCGGCTCGGGCGCTGGCGCCTGCGCCGCCACGGCCTCGAGCTGGTCGCGACGGCGGACGCCGGCGACGGCAGCTTCTCTGTCGCCCTGCTCGGCGCCGGCGGTCGATCCTCCCGCTCTGATTAGGCTGGGGCATGGCCACCGACGGCATGCCGCTGGCGATCTTCGTCAACCCCTCCTCGGCCGGTGGGAAGACCCTGAAGCTGCTCCCCCGGGTCGAGCAGGTGCTCGACGAGCGCCGGGTCGAGTTCCGCGTCCAGCGCACCAAGGGCCTCGAGCACGGGGTCGACCAGGCGCTGGCGGCGATCGAAGCCGGCGAGCTGCCGGTGGTGATGAGCGGCGACGGGCTGGTCGGCGCGATCGGCGGCGCCATGGCCGGCTCGGACACCCCGCTGGGGATCGTCCCCGGCGGCCGCGGCAACGACCTCGCGCGGGTGCTCGGCATTCCCAGCGACCCGGTCGCGGCGATCGAGGTGGTGCTGGCCGGCAGCGCACGGCGGATCGACGTCGGCGAGGCCAACGGCGAGCGCTTCCTCGGGATCGTCAGCGTCGGCTTCGACTCCGAAGCCAACCGCCTCGCCAACGAGACCAAGTTCCTGCGCGGCAGCCTCGTCTACGCCTACGCCGCCGTCCGCACCCTGCTGCGCTGGAAGCCGGCCCGCTTCACGATCGCGATCGACGACGAACGCCTCCGCCTCACCGGCTACTCGATCTCGGTCGCCAACAGCAGCTGCTTCGGCGGCGGCATGTACGTCGCCCCCGACGCCGAGCTCGACGACGGCGAATTCGACATCGTCTCGATCGGCGACGTCAGCAAGCTCCAGTACGTAAGTAACCTGCCGAAGGTGTTCAAGGGCACCCACGTCGAGAAGGACGAGGTCCGCGTCTTCCGCGCCAAGCACCTCGAACTGAGCGCCAGCCGCCCCTTCCCGGTCTACGCCGACGGCGAGCACCTGACCGACCTGCCGGCCTCGCTACGGGTGCTGCCGCGGGCGCTCAGCGTGCTGGTCCCGGGCGCTTGAGCGCCGGCTTCGCCAGCAAGGTCGTCCTCGCCCGGGGGATCGGCGCCGCCAGCCGGGCCAGCGGCCGCGGCGGAGGCACGACGCTGCCGGGGCGGGTGCTGCTGCGGCTCGAGCCCGAGGCGATCGCCCGGCTCGGCGAGCGGCTCGGCGGCGGCACCACCGTCGTCTCCGCGACCAACGGGAAGACGACCACGGCGGGGATGATCGCCGCGATCCTCGCCGCCGAGGGCCGCCGGCCGGTCCACAACCGCGCCGGCTCGAACATGACCTGGGGCGTGGCGACGGCGCTGCTGGAGCAGCGCGGCGAGGAGGGCCTGTTCGAGGTCGACGAGGCCTGGCTGCCGCGGGTCGCCGAGCAGCTGCACCCGCGCCTGGTCGTCCTCGGCAACCTCTTCCGCGACCAGCTCGACCGCTACGGCGAGATGGAGGCGCTGGCCGACGAGTGGGCGCGCACCGTCGCCGCCTGCGAGGGCGAGGCGGCCTTCGCGCTGAACGCCGACGACCCGCTGATCGCCGACCTCGGCCGCGACCCGGAGGGCGGGCCGCGCCAGGGCGTCCTCTACTTCGGGATCGAGGACCCGAGCCAGGCGCTGCCCGAGCTCCAGCACGCCTTCGACGCCAAGCACTGCCGCCGCTGCGGCCACCCCTACGAGTACGAGCGCGCCTTCGTCGGCCACCTCGGCCACTACTCGTGCCCCAGCTGCGGCGCCAGGCGGCCGGCGCCGGACGTCGCCGCGACGGCGATCGAGCTGCACGGGATGGAGGGCTCGCGGTCGACGATCCGCACCCCCGCCGGCGAGCTCGTCCTCGAGCTGCCGCTGCCCGGCCTCTACAACGTCTACAACGCGCTCGCCGCGATCGCCGCCGGGATCCGGCTCGGAGTCGCGCCGGAGCGGATCGCCGCCGCGCTCGGGGAGATGCGGGCGGCCTTCGGCCGGGTCGAGACGATCGCCGTCGGCGGCGCCGACCTCTCGATCCTGCTGATCAAGAACCCGGCCGGCGCCAACGAGGTCCTGCGGACCCTGGCCCTTGAGGCGGCGGCCGAGGACGGCGGCATCGACCTCTGGATCGCCCTCAACGACCGGATCGCCGACGGTCGCGACGTCTCCTGGGTCTGGGACGCCGACTTCGAGCTGCTGGCCGGCGCCGTGCGCCGCGTCGTCTGCGCCGGCACCCGGGCGCCGGAGATGGCGCTGCGACTCAAGTACGCCGGCTGGCCGACCGACCGCATCGAGGTCGTCCCCGGGATCGAGCCCTCCCTCGACGCGGCCGTCGCCGCCGTTCCCGACTTATTGGGCGCTGGAGCACCCAATAAGTCGGGAACGCGGCGCGTCTTCGCTCTTCCCACCTACACGGCGCTGCTGGAGCTGCGGAAGCTGCTGGCGGATCGGGGGCTGGCGGAGGAGTTCTGGCGGTGAACGAGACCCCGGGGACGATCTGGCACGACGTCGAGTGCGGGGCCTACGGCGCTGACCTCGGGCTCTGGGAGGAGCTGGCGGACCGGGCCGGCGGGCCGGTGCTGGAGCTCGGCGCCGGGACCGGGCGCGTCTCCCTGCACCTCGCCCGCCGCGGCCACGAGACCGTCGGCCTCGACAGCGACCCGGAGCTGATCGCGGCGCTGCGCGAGCGCGGTGCCGGGCTGCCGCTGCGCGCCCTCCATGCCGACGCCCGCGAGTTCGCGCTGGAGGACGAGATCGCGCTGGTCCTGGCCCCGACCCAGATGCTGCAGCTGCTGCCCGACCCCGAGGCCCGGCTCGCCTGCCTGCGGCGGATCGGCGACGCGCTGCGCCCGGGCGGCCGCTTCGCCGCGGCGATACTGGAGGGCATGCCCGAGCCCGACGGCGCCCCTCCCCCGCTCCCCGACGTCCGCGAGGTCGACGGCTGGGTCTACTCCAGCCTCGCCGTCGAGGCCGCGGTCGGCCCCGGCGAGATCGTCATCCACCGGCTGCGCCAGACCGTCTCGCCCGAGGGCGAGCTGGACGAGGAGCCGAACGAGGTCCGGATCGTCACCTTCCCGGCCGCGCAGCTGGAGGACGAGGCCGCGGCGGCCGGCCTGCGACCGCTGGAGCGGCGCGAGATCCCCGCCACCGACATCCACGTCGGCTCGCTCGTCGTCGTGCTCGAGAAGGCGGCCTGATGGAGCTCCGAGTCCAGAGCCTCTACCCGGAGCAGATGAACATCTACGCCGATCGCGGCAACATCCTCTTCCTGCAGCGGCGCTGCGAGTGGCGCGGGATCGGCTTCAGCCATAGCGGCGCCGGCCCCGGAGACCCGGTGGACCCCGGCGCCGCCGACCTCTTCTACATCGGCGGCGGCCAGGACCGCGACCAGCGGATGGTCGCCGAGGACATGGTCGCCGGCAAGCGCGAGGCGCTGTCCGCGGCGGTCGAGGACGGGGCCACCCTGCTCGCCGTCTGCGGCGGCTACCAGCTGCTCGGCGAGAGCTACGAGCTGGAGTCGGAGACGCTGCCGGGGCTGGAGCTGGCGGAGCTTCGGACCGTCCGCGAGCCCGGCCCGCGGCTGATCGGCAACGTCGCGATCGAGGTCGAGCTCGACGGCGGCCCGCGCGTCCTCGCCGGCTTCGAGAACCACGGCGGCCGCACCTACCTCGGGACCGGAGCGACGCCGCTGGGCCGCGTCCTCGAGGGCAAGGGCAACAACGGCCGCGACGGCTTCGAGGGCGTCCACCGCGCCAACCTGTTCGGCACCTACCTGCACGGCCCGCTGCTGCCGAAGAACGCCTGGCTGGCCGACCACCTGATCGCCCTGGCGCTGGAGCGCCGCTACGGCGCCCGCCCGCAGCTGGAGCCGCTCGACGACGCCTTCGAGGCGGCGGCCCACGCCTCCGCCCGCGCCGCCGCCGCGGCCTAGCTAGCGGCCGCTGGAGCCGAAGCCGCTCTCGCCGCGCGAGGACTCGCTGAGCTCGTCGACCGCGACCGGCTCGGCCAGTGCGATCGGGGTCAGCACCAGCTGCGCGATCCGGTCGCCGGGCTGCACCCGGAAGATCTCGGCCGGGTCGGCGTTGAGCAGCAGCACCCGCAGTTCGCCGCGGTAGCCGGCGTCGATCAGGCCGGGGCTGTTGACGAGGGTGATCCCGTGCTCGCGGGCGAGCCCGGAGCGCGGCAGGACCAGGCCGGCGTGCCCGGCGGGGATCGCCACCGCGACCCCGGTGCCCACCCCCCAGCGCTCGCCGGGGCCGATGTGGGCGGCCTCGGAGGCGTAGAGGTCGAGGCCGGCGTCGCCCTCGTGGGCGCGGCTCGGCAGGATCGCCTCGTCCTTCAGCTTGACCACGGGCAGTTGCACGCCCGGCAGCCTACTCAGGACGCCGCCGGGTCCGCTCAGGCGACCGCCAGGTCTGTGAAGCGGTGCATCTCGGCCGCCGGGACCCGCGCGTGGACGCGGACGCCGTCGGGGCCCTCGGTCCGCTCCAGCTCGCCGGCCACCTCGTGCAGCTCGTGCAAGCGGGCGCCCTGCGAGTAGGGGATCAGCAGCTCGACCTCGGTCAGGGTGTCGGCGAAGGCGACCTCGATCCGCTCCCGCAGCTCGTCCAGCCCGCTGCCGGAGAGCGCCGAGACGAGGACCGCGCCGGGGTGGCTGATCACGACCTCGTGCAGCTCGTCGGCGGTGAGCAGGTCGGCCTTGTTGAGGACCAGCAGGCGCTGCTTCTCCCCCGCCCCGATCTCCTCCAGCACCTCGTCGACAGCCCGCATGGCGAGCAGCCGGCGGTCCTCCGGCTCGGAGGCGTCGACCACGTGCACGATCAGCTCGGCCAGCACGGTCTCCTCGAGGGTCGCCTTGAACGCCTCGACCAGCTGGTGGGGCAGCTTCTCGATGAAGCCGACGGTGTCGGTCAGCAGGTAGTCGCGGCCGGAGAGCTCGAGCGTCCGCGTGGTCGGATCGAGGGTGTGGAAGAGCCGGTCCCCGACTCCCACCTCGGCCCCGGTCATCGCGTTCAGCAGGGTCGACTTGCCGGCGTTGGTGTAGCCCGCGAGGGCGACCCGCGGCAGCGAGGAGCCGTCGCGACGGGCGCGCATCACGCCGCGGTTCTGCTCCAGCCGCTTCAGCCGCCGGCGCAGGGCCGAGATCCGGTTGCGGGCGAGCCGTCGGTCGGTCTCGATCTGGCTCTCGCCCGGGCCCCTGGTGCCGATGCCGCCGTCCATGCGGCCGGCGCCGAGGCGCTCGAGGTGGGTCCAGAGGCCCCGCATGCGGGCCATGTTGTATTCGAGCTGCGCCAGCTCGACCTGCAGCTTGCCCTCGGCCGAGTGGGCGTGGTCGGCGAAGATGTCCAGGATCACCGCGGTGCGGTCGATCACCGGCACCCCCAGGGCGCTCTCCAGGTTGCGCTCCTGGCGCGGCGCCAGCTCGTCGTCGCAGGCGACCAGGTTGGCGTCGCAGGCCTTGATCTCGGCCTTCAGCTCGTCGAGCCGGCCGCGGCCGAAGTAGCGGTCGGGATCGGGCTTGGGCCGCTGCTGGGTCGCCTCGCCGGCGGTCGCGACCCCGGCGGTGCGCAGCAGCTCCTTCAGCTCGGCCAGCGGCTCCTCGCCCTCGGTGCCGTCGACGATCCCGATCGCCAGCGCCCGCTGGCGGGCCCGCGGGTTGGTGACGCCGGCGCCGTTGCCGCGCTCGGCGCTGTAGCGGGTTTCGGCCTTGCGGCCGTTTCTCGTTCGCTCCACTCTCTTAATAGTAGGCCCCGCTTCGGGGGCACCAAGTCCTCTAGGCTTCGGGAACTGTGAAGGTTTTCGTGACCGGGGGGACCGGGTTCATCGGCGGCGAGGTCGTGCGCCAGCTGCGGGCGCGCGGCGACGAGGTCGTCTGCCTGGTCCGCAACCCGGAAAAGGGCAAGAAGGTCGCCGAGCTCGGCTGTGTGCTGGTCGCCGGCGACCTCGGCGACGAACGGGCGATCCGCGAGGGCATGACCGGCTGCGACGCCGTCATCCACGCCGCCGCCGTCTACGAGGTCGGGATCCCCGCCTCGCAGCGCGAGCCGATGCGAGAGGCCAACGTCGGCGGCACCGAACGGGTGCTGGGCGCGGCGCTGGAGGCGAAGATCGCCAAGGTCGTCTACGTCTCCACGGTCGGCGTCTTCGGCAACACCGACGGCAAGATCGTCGACGAGTCCTATGAGCACCCCGCCAAGAGCTTCACGTCCTGTTACGAGCAGACCAAGTGGGAAGCCCACCAGGTCGCCAAACGCCTGATCGGCGAGGGCCTGCCCTGCGTGATCATGCAGCCGGGCGGCGTCTACGGCCCCGGCGACACCTCTTCGATCGCGGTGATGCTGAACGAATTCCTGGCCGGCAAGATGCCGCTGATCCCCTTCCCGGATCTGGGGATCTGCCTCACCCACGTCGAGGACATCGCCACCGGCATCGTCCTCGGGCTCGACCTCGGCCAGCCGGGCGAGGCCTACGTGATCAGCGGTCCGGCGACGACCGTGCGCGAGGCGATCGGGGTGGTCGCCGCGGCGACCGGCAAGAAGGCGCCGAAGCGGGCGCTGCCGACGCCGCTGCTGAAGGCCCTGACCCCGATCGGCCCGCTGGTCGGCAAGATGATGGGCCAGCCGCCGAACCTGCGCGAGCTGATCGCCTCCGCCGACGGCGTCACCTTCTGGGCCAGCTACGACAAGGCCAAGAACCAGCTCGGCTACGAGCCCCGCGGCCTCGACGAGGGCATGCGCGCGATGCTCTCGGCCGAAGGCCGCATCCCGGCCACCACCGCCGCCTAGCCGGCTCCCATAACCTCCGCGCCATGCGCGTGATCGACGTCCATCACCTCGGCCGGCCGCACGTGATCGGCTGCTGGGAGGTCGACGGCGTGCTGGTCGACCCGGGCCCCGAGTCCTCGCTGCCGACCGTGCTCGAGGCGCTCGGCGAGGAGCGGCCGCGAGCGCTGCTGCTGACCCACATCCACCTCGACCACGCCGCCGCGACCGGGGCGATGGTCGAGCGCTGGCCCGATCTCGAGGTCTACGTCCACGAGCGCGGCGCCCCGCACCTGGTCGACCCCTCGAAGCTGCTGGCCAGCGCCGAGCGCCTCTACGGCGACCGGCTCGAGTACCTCTGGGGCCGGATCCTGCCGGTGCCCGAGGCCAACGTACACGTCCTCAGCGGCGGCGAGACGGTTCTCGGCATGCGGGTCGCATACACCCCCGGCCACGCCTCCCATCACGTCTGCTACCTGCACGAGGAGACCGGCACCGCCCTCGTCGGCGACGTCGCCGCCTGCCGGATCCCGCCCTCGCGCTTGGTGATGCCGCCGACCCCGCCCCCCGACATCGACGTCGAGGCCTGGGGGCAGTCGCTCGACACGATCGCCGCTTGGCGCCCCGAGCGGCTCGCCCTCACCCACTTCGGAGCGATCGAGGACGACATCCCCGGCCACCTCGAGTCGGTGCGGGAGATCCTCCACCAGGAGGCCGAGCTGGCCCGCGCGCTTCCCGAGGCCGACTACGAGGCCGACCTCCAGCGCCGCGTCCGCGCCCAGCTGGCCGCCGAAGGCCACGGCGAGGAGATCGTCGCCGATTTGCTGCAGGCCGTCCCCACCGCCTACCAGTGGAGCGGCCTCGATCGCTATTGGAGAAAGAGAGTCAAACACTCAGCAGTTCCCGATTAGCGCTACCGTGTTCCCTTTGTCTCGATCTACCAAGGGGGCTACATGAGGTGCAGAATCGACAGACGGGCGGCGATCGTCGCCTGCATGGCACTGATCGCGGGGTTGGCGGTCGTGTCGGGGTGCGGAAGCAGCGACTCCCAGGAGTTGACTTTCAGGTTGAGTGACCAGGACAAAGAGGTGGTTCTCTCCCAGCCGGAGAGCGCCGAGAGCGGCAAGGCGGAGATCACGCTGGTCAACGACAGCTCCGGCGCCGGCGACCTGGAGTTGATCCGGGTCGACGGCGACCACGACGCCGAAGAAGTGCTGGACGCCTACGCGCAGGCCGGCAGCGGCAACGCGATCCCGGATTGGTTCTTCGCCGGCGGCGGCACCGGGGTGACCGAACCGAAAGAGGAAAACACCGTGACTCAGGTGCTCGAGCCCGGGACCTACTACGCGCTCAACACCGAAAGTCTGATCGACCCGAAGAAGATGAAGCCGATCGTCGTCGAAGGAGACCAGTCCGACGCCTCCCTCGATGCCGACACGACCATCGCCGCCACCGAGTACAGCTTTGAAGCCGACGGTCTCGAAGCTGGGGAAAACGAGATCCTCTTCGACAACCAGGGGAAGCAGCCGCACCACGTGGTCGCCCTGAAGATGGTCGGGGACGCCACCCTCGACGACGTCAAGAGCTACTACGAGAACTTCGGCGGGGGCGGGAAATCGCCGGTCGAAGAAAGCCCCGGCGCCGGGACCGCGGTGATCGAAGGCGGCGAGAGCCAGGTGTCGACTATCGACCTCGATCAGGGTCGCTACGCGCTGGTCTGCTTCATCAGCGACCGCCAGGGCGGTCCCCCGCACGTGGCCAAGGGGATGCTGGAGGAAGTCGAGGTCGAATAGGAACGCCGGAGGCGGTTGCGCGAGCGCTCAGGAAAGGTGCTCGCGCATCCGCTCGACGGCCTCTTCGATGCGCTCGTCGGGCGTGGTCAGGGAGATCCGGAAGAAGCCCTCGCCGCTGGGCCCGTACATCGAGCCGGGTGAGATAACCACGGCGGCCTCCTCGAGCACGGTCTCGCAGAAGGAGGTCGAGGTGTGGCCGGCGGGGACCGGGGCCCAGACGTAGATCGTCCCCTTCGGGGCCTCGACGTCGACGCCGATCTCGCGCAGGGCGGAGACGACGAGGTCACGGCGGCGCAGGTAGGTCCGGTTCATCTCCTCCAGCGGCTCGCTCGGCCCCTGCAGGGCGGCGACGCCGGCCATCTGCACGGCCCCGAAGAGGCCGGAGTCGACGTTGGTCTTCAGCCGCCAGTAGGTCTGGATCGCTTCCGCGTTGCCGAGGATCGCGGCGCAGCGCCAGCCGGTCATGTTGTAGCCCTTGGAGAGCGAGAAGACCTCGACCCCGACCTCCTTGGCGCCGGGCGTGGCGAGGAAGCTCGGGGCGACGTAGCCGTCGTAGGTCGTCTCCGAGTAGGCGTTGTCGTGGACGACGAGGATCTGGTGCTCCCTGGCGAAGGCGACGACCCGCTCGAAGAAGCCCTCGGGGACGACGGCGCCGGTCGGGTTGTTCGGGAAGTTGATGAACAGCAGCCGCGCCCTGGCGGCGAGCGCGGGGTCGATCGCGTCGAGGTCGGGGGCGAAGCCGAGCTCGGGGACCAGCGGCAGCAGCTCCGGGGTCGCGTTGGCGAGGATCGGGCCGCCGGTGTAGACCGGGTAGCCGGGATCAGAGGCGAGGGCGACGCCACCCGGGTCGAGGAAGGCGAAGCAGAGGTTGTATATGCACTCCTTGGCGCCGATCGCCGGGATCACCTCGGTGGCCGGGTCGATCTCGACGCCGAAGCGGCGGTCGTAGAAGTCGGCGAAGGCGGTGCGGAACTCCTCGCGGCCGCGGTTGGAGGGGTACTGGTGGTTGGCCGGGTCGGCCACCGCAGCCCGCATCGCCTCGACGATGTGCGGGTAGGTCGGCTCGTCGGGATCCCCGATCCCGAGGCTGATCACGTCGATCCCCGAGGCCCGCTTGTCGGCGATCTGCTGCTCCAGTTCCTGGAACTTGTACGGAGGCATCGCCTCCAGGCGCACTGACGGCTCGAAGATGGACATCGGCGCGGAAATCTAGTCGCCCAGGCCGCTCAGCGCGGTCAGCATCTCGCGCGAGAGCTCGCCGGCGTAGACGGGCTCCGCCCAGCCGGTCAGCCGCAGCCCCAGGTCATCGCCGATCTCGACCTCCAGCTCGCCTCCTTCGAGCTCGACCAGCAGCGGGCTGGCGGCGCCGCGCAGGAAGGCGGTGACCGCGGCGCCGCTGGCGCCGGTGCCGGAGGAGAGCGTCTCCCCCACCCCGCGCTCGAAGATCCGCGCCCGCACCGTGCTGCCCTCGATTTCGAGGAAGGAGACGTTGGTGCGGTTGGGGAACAGCTCGTGGCCTTCGACCTCCGGCCCGATCTCACCGAGGTCGAGGTCGTCGAGGCCACCGTCGACGACGATCGCGCACTGCGGGTTGCCGACCGAGACGTGCTGGAACTCCCACTCGCGCCCGCCGGCGCCGAGCGTCCCCTTCCCGTCCTCGCCGCCGCTGGGGAAGTCCTTGGACGTGGTCGAGGCCCGCCCCATGTCGACGCTGCAGGTCAGATCGCCGGTGATCGTCGGCACGATCGGCCCGGCGACGGTGCTGATCGCGAACTCGTCCTCCTCGGTCCAGCCGTGCCGGCGCAGGTAGAGGATCGCCTCGCGGGCGCCGTTGCCGGAGAGCTCGGCCTCGGAGCCGTCGGGGTTGAAGATCCGCAATCCGGCGACGAACTGGGGGTCCCCGCTGCGCCCGAGCAGCAGGATCCCGTCGGCCCCGACCCCGAAGTGCGGGTCGCAGAGCCACTCGATCCGCTTCCCGTTCAGGTCCCAGGGGAGGTTCCCCTCCTCGAGGATCAGATAGTCGTTCCCCAGCGCCTGCCACTTCTCGAACCTCATCGGCGCGGAGACTATGCAGTCTCCGCGCGCGAACGCCGTCAGCTTTCGATTTCCAAAAGCGCTTCCAGGGCTTCCGGTTTCAGGCGATGGCCGTATTTGAGGCGATAGTTGGCTTTTTTCCCGGCTTGGCCCGATTTGAATTCGACGACCACCGTGCAGTCATCGCCCCGGTTGATCACGCCGCCGATCACACAGGTGCCGCCATCGACGATTGTGAAGTGGGTTTCGTCCAGGTTGCCCGCCGGATCCTGGATGCGGTGACTGCCCAAGGCCGCCGGGACGTTGGGTCCGCTCGGGTCGTTTTCGATCGAGATTTCCTTCAGTTTTTCTTTTGCCTGCCCGACGAAGCTCAGCTTCGCCCCGCCGCCGACGGGTTTGACCACAACCGCCGGTGGGGCGAGAGCTTCCCAGCCGATCGCCACTTCTTCGGCAGCGGCATTTTCCCCTTTCGCCACCAGGCTGCCCGCGTAGGTTCCATTGGTGGCCGCGCCCGTTCCGCAGAGCAACCCCACATACGAGTATTTGATGCCGGTGATCGCGATCGCGACTGTGAACGCGGTATCGGATTCGATGTTGGTGTAGGTCAGGCTGCCGAGGGAAGTCTGGGCCGGAACGGAGATCGTGCACCCGGAGCTCGAGATCGTCATCTGTTTACCGGCCGGGCAGAGGACGTCGAAGCCGCCGCTGGAGCGAATGCCGTAGCCGCACCCGTTCATGTTCACGGTCGCCGGGAGACTGCCGAGGAAGGTGCACCCCGAGTAAGCGACGCCGGACGTTTTCAGTTCCGTCGATTCGTAGCCTTCCAGCGTCGCTACGAGCGTTGCCGAGGTGCATTTCACCGAGCCGGTGCTCACGGTGAGCGTCTGCGACGACTCGGAGGTCGCGGTCACTTTGGTCGGCGAGAAGCCGGAGATGAAGCCGCTCGCCGAGGCGGCGGAGGGATGGGCGAAGAGCACCGCCAGGCCCAGGGCCGCCACCGTCAGATGCCCCGCGAAGTTCCGTCGAGGGAACATTGAACAAGGGTTACAGACTATTCAGGGACCTGCAAGACATGTAGATCCAACTTGGACGCGACCTCCCGGTCGTCGAGCTCACCGCGGTCGATCGCGGTCAGGTTTGGGATTTTGCGCATCCAGGTGAGCTGGCGGCGGGCGTAGTTGCGCGAGCGCTTCTTCATCGCCTCGACCTCGCCGGAGAGCAGCTCGTCGAAGCCGAGCGCCTTGCGGGCGGTGCGGCCGGGACCGAGGGCGTCGGCCCGGCGAGCCTCATCGGCGGCGCCGGCCGCGACGAGCGCCTCGACCCGCGCGTCGATCCGCTCGTAGAGCCCGGCGCGGTCCATGTCGAGGCCGAAGACCCGGGTCGGGTGCCGGGTTTGCGGCGACCACAGCTCGGAGTCCTCCGATCCGGCCGGGGACTTGCGCAGCGAGAGCTCGGCCAGCGCCGCGCGCAGGTAGAGGCCGGTCCCTCCGACCACGATCGGCGTCCGCCCCGCCGCCAGGGCCGCATCGACCTCGCGGTGCGCCAGCGGCATGTAGTCGCCGACCGAGAAGTCGCTGGTCACCGGCACGAACCCCAGCAGCCGGTGCTCCAGGCGCTCGCGCTCCGCGGCGCTCGCCGCCCCGGTGAGCACCGCCAGCCCCTCGTAGACCTGCAGCGCGTCGCAGTTGATCGCCACCGGGTCCTCGCCGCGCTCGCGCAGCCGCTCGGCCAGCGCGATCGCCACCCCGGTCTTGCCGACGCCGGTCGGGCCGAAGACCGCCAGGACCGTCAAAGAAGCGGCGAGAGGGGCTTCGCCGCGACGCCGCTGAGCGTCTGCGAGGTGGCCGCGTCGATCTCCACGGCGACGAACTCGCCCGGCTCGGCGACCCCGTCGAAGTTGACCGCCTTGTTGTGGCGGGTCCGTCCCCGCAGCCTGGTCTCGTCGGTGCGGCTGGTCCCTTCGACGAGCACGTCGAGGGTGCGCCCGACGAAGCGCTGGGCCTGCTCGGCGGCGCGGCGCTGGACCGCCTCGACCAGGCGTTCCATGCGCTCGACCTTGACCGGGTGCGGGAGCTGTCCCTCCATCGTCGCCGCTTCGGTTTCGCGGCGCGGAGAGAAGACGAAGGTGAAGGCGCCGTCGTAGCCGACCTCCTCCACCACCTCCATCGTCTCCTCGAAGTCGGCGTCGGTCTCGCCCGGGAAGCCGACGATGATGTCGGTGGTGATCGCGCAGTCGGGGACGTGCTCGCGGATCAGCGCCACCCGGTCCATGTAGCGCCGGCGGTCGTAGGTGCGGCGCATCCGCTTGAGGATCCGGCTCGAGCCCGACTGCAGCGGCAGGTGGATCTGCTCGCAGAGCGCGCCCAGCTCGGCGTGGGCGAGGATCACGTCCTCCTTCATGTCCTTCGGGTGCGGGCTGGTGTAGCGGATCCGCTCGATCCCCTCGACCGCGTCGACCCGCCGCAGCAGCTCGGCGAACCCGATCCGGCTCGCGCCCGGCAGGTCGCGCCCGTAACTGTTGACGTTCTGGCCCAGCAGGGTCACCTCGCGGACGCCGTCGGCGGCTAGCCCCTGGGCCTCGGCGAGCAGCTCGGCCGGGTCGCGGCTGACCTCGCGCCCCCGGGTCGAGGGGACGATGCAGTAGGAGCACTTGCAGTTGCAGCCCTGGGAGATCTGCAGCCAGCCCTGGAACTCGCGCTCGCGCCGGGTCGGCAGGTGGCCGGAGAAGTCCTCGAACTCGAAGTACCCCTGGGCGCTCAGCGAGTCGGAGTTGAGGAACTCGGCCAGCTTGTGGATCTGCCCGGGCCCGAAGGCGACGTCGACGAACGGGAAGCGCTGGAAGACCTCGTCCTTGACCGACTGCGCCCAGCAGCCGCCGACCCCGACCACCCGCTCGGGGTCTTCGCCCTTCAGCCGCTTCGCCTCACCGAGATGGGCGATGAAGCGACTGTCTGCCGACTCGCGGATCGAGCAGGTGTTGAAGAGGATCACGTCGGCACCCTCCCGGCTCGCCGCCTCCTCATAGCCCAGCGAGGCCAGCATCCCGCGCATCCGCTCGGAGTCGTGCACGTTCATCTGGCAGCCGAAGGTGGTGACGTGGAAGCTCTTGGGCATGGGTGGGCAAGGGTACCCCGTTGAATCGGGGGCGTGAAGGTTCGGGTGAGGGTCCCGCAGACCCGTGTGCCCCTCCCCTGGAAGCCGTTGCGGCAGCTGATCCGGAGCCAAAGGGCGCAGACCTCTCCCCATAGCTTCCCGGGGAGGGGCACACGGGTCTGCGCGGCCTCGGCGAGGCTTCACCCGCCAGGCGGCCAGTCAGCCACTTCCGCTTCAAGGAGCAGCAGCTCCCGCTGGCTCAAGGTCGTCCTGGTTGAGCGTGTCGGCGGGAGCCTGGTGCCCCTCTCCATGAGGCTATGGGGAGAGAAAGGCGCCCTCGCAAAAGGAAGAGCTGCCGCAACGGCCTCAGGGAGAGGGGCACCAGGCTCCCTCTGGCCAACCCCAACCAGGTACTACTTGACCGTCAGCGTCCCTTCCATGCCGGCCTCGCGATGACCGGGCACGGAGCAGAAGAAGGTGTAGGTGCCGGGTTCGAGCTCGGCGGTGGTCGACTCTTCGCTCTGGGTGATGACTTCGGTGCTGGCAACCTCTTTGCCGTCTTTTTCGACGTCGAAGTCGTGGCCGATCGAGGACGGGTTCTCGAAGTCGATCTCGACTTCGCCGGAATCGACTTCGAGGCTGGTGGTGTCGTAGAGCAGCGCGGTTTCGTCGGCGGCGACTTCGATCTTGCCGCCCTTGCCGACCGCTTCTCCGGTGGCGCCGGCCTCGCCTTCTTCCTCGGTGCCCTTGGCCGCCTCGGGTTCGGCTTCTTCCTCTTCTTCGAAGGGCTCGCTGGTCTGCTCTTTTTCGATTTCCTCGCCGGCCTGCTCGAACTCGTGAGCTTTGTGCTCCTGCTCGTCCTTGGCGTGCAGGACGGCGAAGGTCGTCGCGCCCCCGGCCAGGACCAGGAACCAGATCACGACCAGCGGGAAGGCCTTGCCGGGAAAGTTCTGCGCTTTCAACCCGATGAAGCTGAAAATCACCGCCGAGACGGCGAGCGCGATCCCGAATACGTAAAAGAGAGTTTCGTTCATAGCTAGGCGGCGGGAATCCTATCCTTAGGGGCGGTCCCGCCGCCGTCAGGCGTCGCCAGGCGCTTCTAAGCCGCCTGGGCCTCCGGAACCGAAGCCTCGGACGGCTCGGGTGCCTTGGTCTCCGCCTCAGCCTTGACCTCGCCGTCGATCCCGAGCGCCGTCCGCACCTTGGTTTCGATCTCGAGCGCGATCTCGGGGTTGTCGACGAGGAACTGTTTGGCGTTGTTGCGCCCCTGGCCGAGTCTGGTCTCGCCGTAGGAGAAGAAGGAGCCCGACTTCTGAACCAGGTCCTGCTCCATCCCGAAGTCGAGCAATCCGCCCTCGCGGGAGATGCCGACCCCGTACTCGATGTCGAACTCGGCCTGGCGGAACGGGGCCGCGACCTTGTTCTTGACGACTTTGACGCGGACCCGGTTGCCGACCGCCTCGGTCCCTTCCTTCAGGGTCTCGATGCGACGGATGTCGAGCCGCTGCGAGGAGTAGAACTTCAGCGCCCTGCCGCCCGGCTGGGTCTCCGGCGAGCCGAACTGGACACCGATCTTTTCGCGGATCTGGTTGGTGAAGATGCAGACGGTCTTGGTCCGGTTGAGGTTGCCGGCGAGTTTCCGCATCGCCTGCGACATCAGCCGTGCCTGCAGGCCGACGGTGGTGTCGCCGATCTGGCCGTCGAGCTCGGCTTTCGGGGTCAGCGCCGCGACCGAGTCGATCGCGACCACGTCGACCGCCCCGGAGGCGATCAGCCGATCGGCGATCTGCAGCGCCTGCTCGCCGTAGTCCGGCTGGGAGACCAGCAGCTCGTCGGTGTCGACCCCGATCGCCCGCGAGTAGACGGGGTCGATCGCGTGCTCGGTGTCGATGAAGGCGCAGACGCCGCCCAGCGCCTGGGCCTGGGCGATGATGTGGTTGACCAGCGTCGTCTTGCCCGAGGACTCCGGGCCGAAGATCTCGACGATACGGCCGCGGGGCACGCCGCCGATGCCGAGGGCGAGGTCGAGCGCCAGCGAACCGGTCGGGATCGACTCCACCTTGACGGTGCCTTTGTCGCCCAGCCGCATCAACGAGCCCTCGCCGAACTCTTTGCGGACGTGACTCACCGCCGCCTCGAGCGCCGCATCCTTGGCCTTCGCTTCCTTCGCCGACATGTCCTTCAAGTTCGCCTTCTCTGCCATCTAGATCACCTCACTGCCACCCTGGCACGGGCAGCTCGACTTGGGCCAACGGGACGTAGTGCGTTCCCGACGACTGGGGTTCAGAACGGTAGAGGGAGACCCGGACGGCATCGAACCAGCCGGTGCCCGCCGTGGGCGATGGCCCGGACGGGATCGCCGCCGCCAGCGGCCGCCTCGACCCGCTTCCCTCGGCGCGGACCCTGGCGACCGTCACATGCGGCCAGAACGGCCGCTTCTGAGGCTCGAAGAGGCGCTGGAAGGCCAGCCATTCGGCCAGCTCCGCCTGTCGGACCATCACCGGATTGGAGTTCACCGGCAATGCCACCAGTCGTGGGCGACCGCGCTGCGGTCGCCCCACCGGCCCTTCCAGCTCCAGCAGGATCCGGTGCTCGGCGACCATCTCCATCGCGTGCTCGATCCGCTCGACCTCCGCCACGGGCGTATCGCCGAGGAAGGCGAGGGTCACATGGAGCGACTGGCGCGGGACCCGTCGCAGGGTGGGATCGGCAAGCTCCCCCTTCCCCCACGCGTCGATGTCGTCGAGGATCCGGTCCGGTAGGTCGAGCGCCACGAACATCCGCACCCGCTCGCTCTTGTCAGCTGCCTCTTTCACTCCCGCCACGCTACGCCGTCAACGCGCACGCGTTAAGCGCCTTTCGCAAGATCTTCGGGTCGACTTACGCGCGACTTCGAAAAACGGCCCTAGAGGGGGGCTTGAGCGCCGCCAAGAAGCGTCCGCAGCAGGTGCATGCCGACCAGCGCCGAGCGTTCGCGGATGTCCTGGCGGCCACCGGGGATGACCGGATCGCGGGCGATCGCGGTGCCGTCGGCGAGGCGGGCGTTGAAGCAGACGTAGCCGACCGGCTTCTCCTCGCTGCCGCCGCCGGGGCCGGCGATGCCGGTTATCGAGACCGCGACGTCGGCGCCGAAACGCTCGATCGCGCCGATCGCCATCGCCTCGGCGACCTCGGGCGAGACCGCCCCCTTTGCCGCGATCAACGCCGGGTCCACGCCCAGCAGCTCTGCCTTCGACTCGTCCGAGTAGGAGACGACGCTGCCCGCCAGATAGGCGGAGGCGCCGGGGAGGTTGGTCAGGCGGGCCGCCATCAGGCCGCCGCTGCAGGACTCGGCCAAGCCCAGGGTGTGGCCCTTGAGCAGCGCCGCGACCTGCTCGTCGATCGTCTCGCCGTCGATGCTGAAGGTCTCTTTCGGGTGTCGCGCCGCGAGCCCGTCGCGGACCCGGGCGGCGACCGCCGCCGCCTCGTCGCGGAAGCGGACGTCGATCTCGATCTCGCCGCGGCGCAGGCAGGTGGTGATCTCGACGGCGTTGAGATCGACCCCGTCGTCGTGCTCGATCTCCCGCAGGCTCTTGGCGATCTCCGACTCCGGCACCCCGAACATCCGCATCGTGTAGCCGTGCAGCGGCGTCGCCCGGCCCAGCACCTCGCGCACCGGCGCCGTCGCCAGCGCCACCGGCCACATCGGCTGCAGCTCGCGCGGCGGGCCCGGGAGCACGACCACGACCAGCTCTCCCGCCGGCACCACCAGCCCCGGCGCCGTCCCGACCGGGTCCAGCGCCTCGGCGCCCTCCGGGACCATCGCCTGCTTGCGGTTGGCCTCCAGCATCGCCTCCTCGTCGATGTTGAAGGCGCGCCGGCGGGCAAAGGCGCGGAGGATCTCGGCGATCTTCTCCAGCATCTCCTCGTCGAGGAGCAGCTCGCGACCGGCGAAGCGCCCGACCACCTCCGCGGTGAGGTCGTCGGCCGTCGGCCCGAGGCCGCCGGTGGTGACGATCAGGTCCATCCGCTCGGCGGCGAGGAAGCGCAGGGCCGCCTCGAGGTCGTCGGGACGGTCGGCGACGACCAGGATGTGGGCCACCTCGACCCCCAGCCCGGCCAGCTGTTCGGAGACCCAGGGGCCGTTGGAGTCGGAGATGCGCCCGGTAATCACCTCGGTCCCAGTGACGACTATCCCGGCGCGAATCACGGGCTGAAGCTACTACAGCAACCCGCGGTTCCTTTGTAGTCCTATGGACGACAAAGGAACCGCGCGATGGAGGGTCGCGTGGCGGTCAGTCGTCGGGGTCGGAGTCGGCGGCGACCGGGACCGGGGCGGCGCCCTGGGCCTGCGGGGAGAGCACGCGGCCGAGTTCGCCCTGGCTGATCAGCACCTGACGCGGTTTCGAGCCCTCGTAGCCGGAGATGACGCCCCGCCGCTCGAGCATGTCGATCAGGCGACCGGCCCGGGTGTACCCGACCCGCAGGCGGCGCTGGATCATCGAGACGGAGGCGGTCTCGGTTTGCACGACCAGGCGGATCGCCTCGTCGAGCAGGTCGTCGCTGTCGGGGTCGAAGTCGCCCTCTCGCCCCTCCTCCTCGACCTCAGCCGGGGTCTCCAGCAGCTCGTCCTCGAATTCCGGTTCGCCCTGCTTGGCCCAGTGGTTGGTGATCTTGGCGATCTCGTCCTCGGTGATGAAGGCGCCCTGGACGCGCTGCAGCTTCGAGCTGCCGGCGCCGCGGAAGAGCATGTCGCCCTGCCCCAGCAGCGACTCCGCGCCGCCTTGGTCGAGGATCACCCGCGAGTCGGTCTGCGAGGAGACCGCGAAAGCGATCCGCGAGGGGATGTTGACCTTGATCGTGCCGGTGATGATGTCGGTCGAGGGCCGCTGGGTCGCCAGCACGAGGTGGATGCCGGTGGCGCGTGACTTCTGCGCCAGGCGGATGATCGAGTCCTCGACTTCGGCCGGGGCGACCATCATCAGGTCCGCGAGCTCGTCGATCACGCAGAGGATGTGCGGCAGCGGCGCTTCGCCGTGCTTCAGGCGGTAGCGGTTGAGCTCGTCGAGGTTTCGGGTGCGGGCCGCGCTCATGATCCCGTAGCGGCTCTCCATCTCGACGATCAGGTTCGAGAGGACATTGGCCGCCAGCCGCGGCGAGGTGACCACGGGGGTCAACAGGTGCGGCACGTTCTCGTAGTGGTTGAGCTCGACCTGCTTGGGGTCGACCAGGACCAGGCGGACCTCGTTCGGCGAGGCCTGCATGAGGATCGAGGAGAGGATCCCGTTGACGCAGGCGCTCTTGCCGGAGCCGGTGGTGCCGGCGACGAGGACGTGCGGCATCTTCGCCAGGTCGGTCCAAACCGCATTGCCGTCGATCCCCTTGCCGAGCCAGGCGACCAGAGGCGAGGTCTTGGCGGGCCGGCCGGCGTAGATGTCGCCGAGGCGGACCATCCGGCGCTTCGAGTTCGGGACCTCGATCCCGACCGCCTGTTTGCCGGGAATCGGCGCCAGGATGCGGATGTCGGTCGAAGCCAGGGCGTAGGCGAGGTCGTTGGCGAGCTCGGTGACTTTCTTGACTTTGATCCCCGGTGCCAGGCGCAGTTCGAAGAGGGAGACGTGCGGTCCGCTGACCACGCCGACGATCTTCGCCTCGACCCCGAAGTGGCCGAGCGTCTCGATCAGTTTGCGGCCGATCAGTTCCTGGTCGCGCGGGTCCGGGCCCTTGTCTCCCTTGCCCCGCTCCAGCGCTTTCGCCGGCGGCGGCCGATAGGCGATCTCGTCGGACATCGTGACGCCGCGCTTGTTGCCCAGCGGGGTCAGGCCCGCCTGCGCGCGCTCGCCCTCGTCGACCACGGCGACGGCGTCGACCGGGTCGTGGGTGATCAGGTCGGGGTCGGGCTCGCGCGGACCGTCGGCGATCACCCCGGTCTCGTCCTCGTCCCCCTCACCGGCGTTGGCGTCGAATATCGAGCTGTCGAAGGGGGCGTCGTCATCGTCGGCGAGGGCGACCGTGGGCTCGAAGTCCTCGTCGTCCTCGGGGTAGCTGCTCATCACGTCGGTGGCGGCAGCCGATGCGCGGTCCTCGGCCTTGGTCTCCCGCTGCTCGCGCCAGTCGGCGTGCTGGCGGGCCACGGTCTGCGCCGCCTCGGTGCCGCCGAAGAAGATCGCCCGGAAGACGCTGCGCAGGCCGCGGCCGATTCCGGTGACCAGGGTGGAGACCGAGGTCCCGGTCAGCAGCATCCCGCCGGCCAGCAACAGGAGAAGGGTGAAGATCTTGGCGCCGACGTCGCCGCCGAGGTAGGTGAGGCCGGTCTTCAGGCCGTAGCCGACCTTGCCCCCCTCCCAGCCGAGGAACAGCACGAAGAGCAGGAACAGGCCGGCGGCGAGCATCCCCAGCCCGATCAGGTCGAGATGACGCTGCTCGAAGCGGTCGATCAGCCCAGCACGGACCGGTTTCGCGGCTTTGCGCTTGGCGGCGCCGCCTTTCTTCGTTTTGCGAGCAGGGGCGCGTCGCTTCTGTCGGACGAACATGGTCCCCCGTTCGACGCCCGCGGCCGCTCCCCTGCGCGGGCGCCGGCCCACCGCCCCGCACGGCGATAAATTCGCTCTAAATAACGGGGATCGTGCGTTCCCGGCGGGCTACTATCGATGGATGCTCGCCGAGACCGAACAGACCGGCGGCCGCGTCCTGATCGTCGAGGACGACGCCGACATCGCCGACGTCCTGCGCCGCTCCCTGCGCAACGAGGGCTATGAGGTGCGCACATCCGCCGACGGGGTCGAGGCGCTCGACCTGGCCGCCGGCTTCATGCCCGACCTGGTCGTGCTCGACCTCGGCCTGCCGGGCCTCGACGGGGTCGAGGTCTGCCGGCGCCTGCGCAGCGACGGCGACGTGCCGATCCTGATGCTGACCGCGCGGGCGGAGACCGAGGACCGGGTCGAGGGCCTCGACAGCGGCGCCGACGACTACCTGGTCAAGCCCTTCGAGCGCCAGGAGCTGCTGGCGCGGATCCGGGCGCTGCTGAGGCGCCGGCCACCGCGCGGCGCCGCCTCGCTCGAGGTCGGCGACCTCCAGCTCAATCCCGACACCCGCGAGGTCAGCCGCGGCGAGCGGGAGATCGAGCTGACCAACCGCGAGTTCGAGCTGCTCGAGTTCCTGATGCGCAACGAGCGCCTGGTCGTCTCCCGCGAGCGCCTGCTCGACGAAGTCTGGGGCTATGACCCGATGGCGGCGACCAACACGATCGACGTCTTCGTCTCCAACCTGCGGCGCAAGCTCGAGGCCGGCGAGGAGCCGCGGCTGCTGCACACCAAACGCGGCGCCGGCTACGTGCTCAAGGACTAATCGATGCGAACCGCGGGCAAGCGCGCCGGGGCGCTGCTCCGGCAGGCGATCCACCCCCGCTCCTGGCCGGTGCGCTGGCGCCTGGCCTCGGTCTCGGCCGGCCTGACCCTGCTGATCCTGCTCGTGGTCGGCGGCGCGATCGGCCAGATCACCACCCAGCGGATCCGCAACGACTTCGACGACGAGGTCCGCGGGGCCGCCCAGATCCTCGCCAGCAAGGCGCGGATCATCTACCCGCTGTTCTCCGAACCGCAGCTGCAGCGCAGCCCCCAGCTCGAATCGTTCGTGCTGCCCGACGACGCCTCGGCCCGGCTCTACGACGTCAACGAACACCTGCGCGGCCGCGCCGGCACGGCCGACCTCGGCCCGCGCCACGAGGGGATCACCGATTACGACGGCTACCGGGTCGCGACCGAACGGATCCTCGACGAACAGGGCCAGATCAGCGGCTACGTCCAGTACGGCCGCAGCATCGAGCACGTCGACTCGACCATCGACCGGGTCTGGTTCCTGATCTTCGCCGGGATCCTCGCCGGCACCGTGCTGGCCAGCCTCGCCGGGGTCGCGATCGCCGGCCGGGCGATGCGCCCGGTCTCGGCGCTGACCGCGAAGGCGCGGGAGATCGCGATGACCCGCGACCCTTCGCAGCGGATGCCGGAGCCGCCCGCCGACGACGAGGTCGGCGAACTGGCGGAGACGCTGGACCTGATGCTGCGCTCCCTGGACGAGGCGCGAGGCGAGCGCGAGGAGGCGATGCAGCGCCAGCGCGAGTTCGTCGCCGACGCGTCGCACGAGCTGCGCACTCCGTTGACCAGCGTGCTCGCCAACCTGGAGCTGCTGCAGGCCTCGCTGGATGGTGCCAGCCGGTCCGAAGACCACGAGGTGATCGACTCGGCCCTGCGCTCCTCACGACGGATGAACCGCCTGATCGGCGACCTGCTGCTGCTGGCCCGGGCCGACGCCGGCCGCCTCGACGCCCACCGGCGCTGCGACCTCGCCGAGATCGCCGGCGACGCCGCGGCCGAGGCGGCGGCATTGATGGGCGACCGCGAGCTGGCGATCGACAACGACAAGCCGCTGCGGGTCGAGGGCAGCCCCGACGAGCTGCACCGGATGATCCTCAACCTGCTCGACAACGCCGCCCACCACACTCCTCCCCGCTCCCGGGTCGAGCTCAGCCTCCGGGTCGACGGCGGCGACGCGGTGGTCGAGGTCGCCGACGACGGCCCCGGGATCCCGGCCGCGGCCCGTGAGCAGATCTTCAAGCGCTTCGCCCGCGGTGCCGGCCCGGCCGACACCGCGTCAGGCACCGGGACCGGCCTCGGGCTGGCGATCGTCGCCGCCGTCGCCGACTCCCACGGCGGCAGCGTCGAGGTCGCCGACTCCCCCGCCGGCGGCGCCCTCTTCCGCGCCCGCATCCCCCTCGCCCGCGCCGAGGAGCCCGATCCCGAGGTTTTAAAGGCGCTTTAGACCCGCTGCTTACAGTTCCAAGTGGACGAGACACCTGCCCGCCGGGGCTCTCCCCAGACACTGCCCCGGCGGGCTTTTTCTTGGCGTTTTTCGGGATTACGGGTGGGCGTGGCGGCGGTGATGCCCTCCCCGGGAATTTGTCGCATCCCCTGAAGGGGATGGCTCCCGGATGAGGAGCCCGCCTATGGCGGGCAGAAGCAAGGAAGGGGCCTTCGGCCACATTCCCGGGGAGGGCATCACCGCCGCCTCCTCAAGCCGTAGTCCCGCTTCGGCCAAGGGGCGGCCTGCCTCCTGCCATAAGCGCTCCCACCTTGGGCCGAAGTCGCACTCCAGATGCTTGGTCGTAGCCGGAGTCCGTGTGGTCGGGAGGTCGATTGTCCTCCGGGGGAATGTCGCGAAGCGTGCGGAAATGCAATCCGATATCTGCGCGCCATAGGCGCGCACAAACATCGGGAGCCAGCGCCCTTTAGGGCGCGCGACAAATTCCCCCGGAGGACAACCGACCTCCCCTACCGCAAGTGCTCCGAGTCCTTAGACCTCGACGACGACCGGCAGGACCATCGGCTTCCTGCGCAGCTTCTGGAAGACGAACTTTCCGACCGCGTCGTGGAGGTCCTCCTGGATCAGGTGGACCTCGCGGTTGCCGGCCTTGGCGGCGGCCTCGAGCGTGTCTTCGACGAGGTCGCTGACGTCTTCGACGAGGTCGTTGGCCTCCTCCAGGAAGGCGACGCCGCGGAAGATCACCTCGGGGTCGGCGACGACGGAGCCGTCGTCGGAGGAGATCGTCGCGACGACGATGAAGATGCCATCGGCGGAGATGTCGCGGCGGTCGCGCAGCGCGGCGTCGTCGGGGTCGCCGATGTTGACGCCGTCGACGTACATGACGCCGGCGTGGATGTCCTCGCCGAAGCCGGCGCCGCTGCCGTCGACTTCCAGCGGCAGCCCGTTGCGGCCCTGGAAGATGTTGGCCTGCTCGATCCCGACCGCGGAGGCGAGCTCGGCGTGCAGGCGCAGGCGCTTGAAGTCACCGTGGACCGGCATCACGTAGCGCGGTTTGGTCAGGTTGATCATCAGCTTCAGCTCCTCCTGCCAGCCGTGGCCGGAGGCGTGGATCGGAGCGTCCTTGGCGGTGATCACGGTGGCGCCGATCTCGTAGATGCGGTCGATCGTCTCGTTCACCGCGCGCTCGTTGCCGGGCACCGGCGTGGCCGAGAAGACGACCGTGTCGCCCTTGTGGAGCTGCACGTCGCGGTGGTCGTTGTTGGCCATCCGCCGCAGCGCCGAGAGCGGCTCGCCCTGGCTGCCGGTCGAGATCACGACGACCTTGTCGTCGGGGAAGTTCTCGATTTCACGCGGCTGGATGAAGATCCCCTGCGGAGCGTTGGCGATCCCCAGGTTCGAGGCGATGTTGAAGTTCTTGCGCATCGAACGACCGACCAGCGCGACCTTGCGGCCGAGCTCCTCGGCGGCGTCGATCACCTGCTGGACGCGGTGGATGTTGGAGGCGAAGGAGGTGACGATGATGCGGCCCTCGCAGCGCGAGAACTCCTGCAGCAACGCCGGGCCCACGCTCGACTCCGAGGGCGCCACGCCGGGGCGATCGGCGTTGGTCGAGTCGCCGCAGAGCAGGGTCAGCCCTTCCTTGCCGATCTCGGCCAGGCGCGAGACGTCGGCCGGGCGGCCGTCGACCGGGGTCTGGTCGAACTTGTAGTCGCCGGTCATCAGCACCGAGCCGGCATCGGTCTTCAGCAGCACGCCGCGCATGTCGGGGATCGAGTGGGCGAGGTGGACGAGCTCGATCTCGAACGGCCCTTTCCTCACCTTCTCCCCCGGCGGCAGCTCCTGCAGGTTCACCGAGTCGGCGAGCTTGTGCTCGTCGAGCTTCGAGCGGACCATGCCGACCGTCAGCAGACCGCCGTAGATGACCGGCGGCAAGCCGATCTCCCGCAGCACGTAGGGCAGGGCGCCGACGTGATCCTCGTGGCCGTGCGTGAGCACGATCGCCTCGATGTCGTCGGCGCGCCCGCGCAGGTATGAGAAGTCGGGAAGGACGAGGTCGATCCCGTGCATCTCGGCGGTCGGGAACATCAACCCGGTGTCGATGACGACGATGCGACCGTCGTACTCGATCACGGTCATGTTCTTGCCGATCTCGCCGAGGCCGCCCAGGGGCAGCACGCGAAGTTTCTTACTTGGCACTAGTCGTTACTCACTCTCTATAAGGAGGGCTACCGGGCGACGGGAAGGCCATAGCCCTCCAGCGCAGCCTTCACAGCAGCCCGTTGTTCGGTATCGGCGGACACCAGCGGCAGTCGCAGCCGGTCCGGGGCAAGCCCCAGCATCTCCAGCGCGGCCTTGAGCGGAATCGGGTTGGTAGTCACCGAGAGCCCCTCGTAGACCGGCGTCAGCTCGGCGTCGATCCGCCGTGCCCGCTCCAGGTCGCCGCCTTGGGCGGCGTCCCACATTTCGCGCATCTGATCGCCGACGACGTGGGAGGCGACGGTGATGCCGCCCGCTCCGCCGAATTCGAGGACGCGCAGGAAGGTGTTGTCGTTGCCGGCGAGGATCGAGAGGCCCTCGATCGGGCCCAGCTCCTCGTCGTTTGCCTGCTTCACGGCGACGATGTTGTCGATCGCCGCAAGCTCGGCCAGCAGTCCCGGACCCATGTTCACGATCACCCGCGAGGGGATGTTGTAAACGATCATCGGCAGCTCCGGGACGGCCGCGGCGACGGTCTCGAAGTGGGCCACCATCCCCGCCCGGTTGGGCTTGTTGTAGTAGGGGACGACAACCAGCGAGGCATCGGCGCCGGCATTGGCCGCCATCTTCGTCAGCTCGCAGGAGTGGCGGGTGTCGTTGGTGCCGGTGCCGCAGACCAGCAGCGGCGCCTCGCCCACCTCCGCCCGCACCGCTTCCAGCAGCTCGATCGTCTCGCCGTCGGTCAGCGTCGGGCACTCCCCCGTGGTGCCGCCGACGACAAGGCCGTGGGAGCCGTGCTCGAGCAGGTGCGAAGCGAGGCCGCGAGCGCCGCCGAGGTCGACGGTGCCATCCTCGGCAAAGGGCGTGGCCATCGCGGTGATGACGCCTTCAATGGCAGACATGCAGGGAGCCTAGCGGGAAGCCAGGCGCAGCCGGACGCAAGTCGCGGTCATAAATCCGGCCACACAGCCGATCGCGGCAATAGGGTCTGCTTGGAAAACCCTGACCGGCAGCTCCGCTGTGGGTCACTGCGACAAGGAGAAATACATGTCGAAGTACTCGTCCAGGAGGCCGTCACCCGCACTGGTGATCGCCATCCTGGCGCTGTTCGTCGCCCTCGGCGGTTCCGCTTACGCGGCCACCAAGGTCGGCACCAAGGACATCAAGGCCAACGCGATCACGACTGGCAAGATCAAGAAGAACGCGATCACGACCACGAAGATCAAGAAGGAGGCCGTGACCGGGGCGAAAATCAAGGAGTCCTCGCTGGGCCCGGTTCCGAGCGCCACGAACGCGACCAACGCGGTCAACGCCACGAACGCGGTCAATGCGACCAACTTCAGTCGTTACTTCTCATCTGGAGTCGTCAAAGCGTCTTCTGGTCAGAATCCGACCCTCTTGACGATCGGTCCCTTCACGATCACGGGGCATTGCAACGAGACCGGCGCCAACGAATACGAGGCGTACACCACCATCGCCACGACCCAGTCCGGTTCGTCGTTGGCTTCCTATGAAGACAATTACTACGAAGCCGACTTCGACCCTGGCGACGAGGCCGAACTGAGCTACGAAGTTCAGAACACGACGCCAGAAAGCAGTCAGTACCTGGATCAGTACAACTACGACGACTTCCTGGCCACCTCCGGCGACGGTAAAACCCAGCTGGACGGTATCGCCGTGAACGCCGTTCATTACTTCGGCTCGCCCTGCTCCTTCTGGGCAAGCGCGACCAACGCCGGTTAGAGCACCTCAACGACTCACCAAAGGGCGCGGCTTCGGCCGCGCCCTTTTCTTACCGGGCCCTACAGCAGCTGCTCGAGCCCGACGGTGAAGGGCTCGGGCAGCTCGCCCACCTTGCGCACGGCGAGCAGGACGCCGGGCATGAAGGAGCGGCGGTCGATCGAGTCGTGGCGGATCGCGAGCGTCTGGCCCTCGCCGCCGAAGATCACTTCCTGGTGGGCGACGAAGCCCTGGAGGCGGATCGAGTGGATCGGCTGGTGGACGTTGCCGCCGGCCGCCTCGATCAGCTCCGCGGTCCGCTTGGCGGTTCCCGAGGGGGCGTCGAGCTTCTTGTCGTGATGGAGCTCGATCAGCTCGCACTCGGGCATGTGCGGGGCGATCGTCTGGGCGACCATCATCATCAGCACCGCGCCGATCGCGAAGTTGGGGGCGACGAAGCAGTTGGCCCGCGAGCGCTCGGCGGCGGCGCGCGCCGCCTCGAGGTCGAAGCCGGTGGTGCCGACGACGACGTGGACGCCCGCCTCCAGGCAGGCTTCGACGTTGGCGAGTGCGGTGTCGGGAACGGTGAAGTCGACGACGACGTCCACGGAGCCGAGGATCTCGGCCAGCTCGACCCCGAGCGAAGGATCGGCCCTGCCGGCGAGCTCGGTGTCCGCGACGGCCTCGACGGCCTCGCAGACCGCCTGGCCCATTTTGCCGGCGGCGCCGGAGACCCCGACCCGGATCACGCCGCTACCAGGGACTCGCTGACCGGCGCCAGCGCCGCTCGGAACCGGTCCTCGTCGGCGCCCACGCAGGCGGCCGAGAGCTTGTCCTCGGCGTAGAGCTCGGTGGCCAGCTCGGTCAGGTCATCGACCGCGATCGCGTCGACCCGGGCCAGCATCTCGTCGAGGCTTTCGATCGGCAGGCCGAAGAGGGTGGCGCGGGAGATCCGCGTCATCCGCGCCGCCGTCGACTCCGAAGAGAGCACGAGGCGGCCCTTGACGCTCTCCTTGGCGCGCGAGAGCTCCTCGTCGGAGACCGGCTCGGAGCGCAGGCGGGCGAGCTCGGTGCCGATGATCGAGCAGGCCTCCTCGACGTTGTCCTCGCGGGTGCCGACGTAGGTCGCGACCAGGCCCTGGTCGGTGAACTGCTCGTTGTAGGAGCCGACCGAGTAGGCGAGGCCGCGCTTCTCGCGCACCTCGCGGAACAGCCGCGAGGAGGTCGAGCCGCCGAAGATCGAGTCGAGCACGGCGAGCGGGTAGCGGCGCTCGTCGTCCCGCCGCAGGCCGGGCGCGCCGAAGCAGATGTGGTACTGCTCGGTCTCCTTCTCGTGGAAGCAGAACCGGGCCTCGCCGTCGAGAGCGGCCTCGGGAGCCACCCCCCCACCGTCCGCCGGCGGCGTCACCAGGCGTTCGGCGAGCTCGACGATCCGGGCGTGGTCGAGGTGGCCGGCGGCGCCGACGACGATCTCCGATCCGGAGTAGCGGGCGTGGTGGTAGGACTCGATGTCCGGGATCGGGATCGAGGCGATCACGTCGGCCTCCCCCAGCACCCGGCGGCCCAGCGGGTGGGCGCCGAAGACGGCCTCGGCGAGGACGTCGTGGACGCGGTCCTGCGGCTCGTCCTCGTACATCGCGATCTCCTCCAGCACCACCTGGCGCTCGGAGTCGATTTCCGGGTAGGTCGGCGCCAGCATCATCTCCGCCAGCAGGTCGAAGACCTCCTCGGTGTGCTCGTCGAGGAAGCGCGCGTGCAGGTGCGTGGTCTCCTTGCCGGTGGCGGCGTTGACCGAGGCGCCGAGGCCGTCGAAGCGCTCGGAGATCTCGATCGCCGAGTAGCGCGCGGTCCCCTTGAACAGCAGATGCTCGAGGAAGTGCGAGACCCCGGCCTGAGCCGGGGTCTCGTTGCGCGATCCGGTCCGCACCCAGAGCCCGAGGGCCACGGATCGGACCGAGGGAACCTCCTCGGTCACGACCCGGACGCCCGAGCCCAGCGCGGTGAGTTGCGGTGCGCTCAACTTCAACGCTTAGCCGCGGCCAGTGCGCTCGCGACGCGGGCCACGGTCACGGCCGCCGCGGCCGCGATCGCCGCCGTTGCGTCCGCCGCCGCCACCGCCACCACCGCCGGAGCCGACCGAAGCCAGCTCCTCGGGGGATTTGCCGGCGACCGAGGGGTCGTCGGAGAGGCGCAGGCCGATCCGCCCGCGCTCCTTGTCGACCTCGACCACGGTGACGTCGATCGTCTCGCCTGCGGTGAGGACGTCGTCGACGGAGTCGACCCGCTCACCCGGCTTGACGTTGGAGATGTGCAGGAGGCCGTCGGTCCCCTTGACCAGCTCGACGAAGGCGCCGAAGGTGGTCGTCTTGACGACTTTGGCGGCGTTGTAGCGATCGCCGATCTCGGCCTCTTTGGTCATCGAGTTGATGCGGGCGACACAGGCGTCGACCAGTTCGCCGGTCGGCGCGTAGATCCGAATCGTGCCGTCGTCCTCGACGTCGATCTCCGCTTCGAACTCCTCGCAGAGGGCGCGGATGGTTTCCCCGCCTTTGCCGATCACGGCGCCGATCTTCTCGGGGTCGATCTTGATCGACTCGATCGCCGGCGCGTGCTTGGAGAGCTTCTCCCGCGGTCCGTCGATCGCCTCGGCCATCTTGCCGAGGATGAACTGACGGCCCTTCAGCGCCTGCTCCAGCGCGTCCTCGAGGATCTCGAAGGTGACGCCGGTGATCTTGATGTCCATCTGCAGGGCGGTGATCCCGTCCTTGGTGCCGGCGACCTTGAAGTCCATGTCGCCGAGGTGGTCCTCGACGCCGGCGATGTCGGTGAGGACGATGTAGTCGTCGCCCTCCTTGATCAGGCCCATCGCCACGCCGGCGACCGGAGCGCTGACCGGGATTCCAGCGGCCTGCATCGCCATCGAGGACGCGCAGACCGAGCCCATCGATGAGGACCCGTTGGACTCGAGCGTCTCGGAGACCGCGCGAATCACGTAGGGGAAGGACTCTTCGTCCGGGACCGTCGCCAGCAGGGCGCGCTCGGCGAGGGCGCCGTGACCGATGTCACGCCGCTTCGGGCCGCGCATGAAGCCCGCCTCCCCGACCGAGAAGGGCGGGAAGTTGTAGTGGTGGAAGAACCGCTTCGTGGTCTGCAGCCCGAGCGTGTCGAGACGCATGTCCATCCGCGTCGTGCCGAGCGCGACGTTGGAGAGGATCTGGGTCTCACCGCGGGTGAACAGGGCGGAGCCGTGGACGCGCGGGGAGATGTCGACCTCGCACTCGATCGGCCGGATCTCGTCCTGGGCGCGGCCGTCGGGGCGCTTCTTGTCGACGGCGATCGCCTTGCGGATCGTGTCCTTCTCGATCGAGCCGAAGACGGCCTTGACCTCTGCCTTGCGCTCGCCGTCGGCGTCATCCGCCTCGGGCGCGAACTTGGCGACGACGTCGTCCTTGACCTTGTCGATCGCCTCGTAGCGCTCGAGCTTGCCCTCGGTGGCGATCGCGTCGACCAGGGACTGGCCGAACTCGGAGCGGACCTGGTCGATCAGGGCGCTGTCGAGAACCGGCTCCTCGTGCTGGACCTTGTCCTTGCCGGCCTTCTGCTGCAGCTCCTCCATCGCGGCGACGAGCTTCTTGATCTCGCCGTGGGCGATGTCGAGCGCGTCGAGGATCTCGGCCTCGGTGACACCGTCGGCGCCGGCCTCGACCATCAGGATCGCCTCGTCGGTGCCGGCGACGATCAGGTCGAGCTCGAGCTCCTCGTGGCGCTCCTCGGGCGGGTTGACGACGAAGTCGCCCTCGAGCTTGCCGACGCGGACGGAGCCGACGTGCTTGGCGACCGGGACCGGCGAGATCGCCAGGGCCGCGGAGGCGCCGTTCATCGCGAGGATGTCGTAGGGGTGAACGTGGTCCACCGACAGCGGCATCGCGACCAGCTGGGTCTCGTAGTGCCAGCCCTTGGGGAAGAGCGGGCGGACCGGCCGGTCGATCATGCGCGCGGTCAGCGTCGCCTTCTCGCCGGATTTGCCCTCGCGACGGAAGAACGAACCGGGGATCTTGCCCGCGGCGTACGCGCGCTCCTCGACGTCGACGGTGAGGGGAAGGAAGTCCACATCGCGCAGGCCGCCGATCGTGGCGGTGCAGAGGACCATGGTGTCGCCGGCCTGGACCACGACCGCGCCACCCGCCTGCTTCGCGAGTTTGCCCGTCTCGAAGGAAATCTGGCTGTCGCCGATGTCCGCCGAGACGCGGGTTACGTCAAACATGCTCATTGAGTTTTTTACCTCCGGCCGCCCGGTTGGCGACCCATTTGCTTTCAGAACTCTCGTTCTCGTGTACGCGTAAGACTAACGGAGACCTCGAACAGCGCCGGAGTGGTCGTGACCCCTGCCCGTATCCCCGACTCGAAGTCCCTCCGCACCCGCCGCCCGACCGGGTCGGAGCGGCGGTCGGACTCGAAGCGCTTGAGATCGAGCCCCAGCCGTTCCGCCCGCTCCCAGAGGTGTGGGTCGTCGACGTGGCCGCGGTCGGCGTAGAGCGAGTCGACCATCTCGAAGAAGCGGCCCTGCAGGCCGGCGGCCTCGGCGGCCATGTGCAGGGACGGCGCCCGCGGGTGCTTGCTGGAGACCGGGAAGTGGCGCAGGGCGATGCGCCTGC